>JAZRQU010000001.1:0-1986 GCA_045650045.1 Candidatus Egerieisoma sp.
GGGTCGTATGCACTCTGACGCACAGTTCGCAGGTTCTTCATCAGTTCCAGCACACGTTGAGATGATGGGATTCCTCGGCATCGGTAACAACCCTATGGTTGGTTGTACAGTTGCTTGTGCGGTTGACGTTGCTACTGCGCTCAACAAGTAATCTACATTACTTAAATACACCAAACTCCTGTAACTCACAAGGTTACGGGAGTTTTTGTTTTATGATAGATTGTAGATTGCAGAGGTTGCTGATACTTGCTTCCGTTATCTTTTATGGGTTGCAATAGATAATGGAAGTTAGCTCATGGAGTAAAGAAATCTGAATTTTTCAGTAGTGTTCTTTATCTGAGAAAAGCATCTGTGACAGGTTGAGAATTGGCTAAAAAATGACATGTTTCTGTTGCCAATTTGTTGCCACATTTGCCATTTTTGAAAAGTGGCAACAAAAAGTGTCTTAAATCATTGATTTATTGAGGATTATACTCCGTAAACTTTATTTTTATGATAAAACATTGCAGTACAATCTTCTTTGGATTAAAGAAGCGGACAGACAAAAATGGTAAGTCTCCAATCATCATGTTGATTGCAGCAAACGGAGAAAGAACAGAATTTCAGACAGGCAGGAAGATCGAACCTGAGAATTGGGATAATGCCAAGCAACAGGCAAAGGGCAAGACAGCTGAAGCCAAGCTCCTTAACGCTTATCTGAGCCAACTGAGGAACAAGGTCTATCTGAAAGAAATAGAACTGATGCAAAGGGGGTTCCTCATTACAGCGAGACTTCTGCGTGATGCAGTAACAGATAAGGTTGAAGTCCTGAACGAAAAGACCCTGTTCCAAGTCTTCACAGAGCATAACGAGGAGCAAGGCAAGATGGTAGGTAAAGGAATATCAAAGTCCACTCATTGGCTCTCTGAATATACCTACAGATTATTAAAGGAGTACGTGGAGCAGAAATACAAGCGATCAGACCTTTTCCTGCGTGAACTTAACATAGGGTTTATTCAGTCTTTCCACACCTTTTTATTAACAGACAAAGGAATGTCGCAGAACTCATCTACCAAGCATTTGAAACTGTTAAAGAAGATTATCAACATGGCGATAGCCAACTCTTATATGACATTCAATCCGTTCCTTACATATAAGGTAGAGCGTGAACCTGTGGAAATAGATTTCCTTGATGATGAAGAACTCCGCAAGATCATAAACTTTGACACACCTTTGCCAAGATTGGAACGTGCTAAGGATATGTTCCTGTTCGGATGCTTCACAGGGCTATCATACATTGATATAAAGACATTGGCTCCTGAACATTTTGAAAAGGATGGAGCAGGGCGAATATGGATCAAGAAGCGCAGAGTAAAGACAGGCGTACTGTCAAGGATTCCACTTCTCCCTGTTGCGAAACTGATCTTGGAGAAGTACAAAGGAGGTGACAAACTTCTACCCATCCAAGACCCAGCAGACATAAACAAATATCTAAAGGACATTGCCATACTCTGCAAGATCAACAAGCGGATAACATTCCACACCAGCAGACATACATTTGCTTCCACCGTGACATTGGCAAACAACATATCATTGGAAGTGGTCTCAAAGATGATGGGGCACACCAACACCCGAATGACCACGCATTATGCCAAGCTGGTTGACAAGTGCATTGGTGAACAGATGGATAAACTTACTGATACGTTCTCTATGGCATAACAGCCTATAATTTTCACTCCACTTGTTTCCCACAGGTGGAGTTTTTTGTACCTTTGTCAAGAACCAATCAATAAGGTGCAGAAATGAAAAACAAACTTGTAATGTGGGATGATCTCCTACTGTTGGATTACATTGGTGTTATAGAGAACAGATACATTCCTGAATATGACTGTTTTGAATACAGCGATAGTGTCAGTTTAGAAATTTGCGAGGTAACAGATGAAGACTTCTCGGAAGAAGAATTAGAAATGCTGGATTCAATGCCTGTAGGGGCTTCTAGGTGCAAGA
>JAZRQU010000002.1:0-1333 GCA_045650045.1 Candidatus Egerieisoma sp.
AAAACGAGAGAAGATAACATTTACCTCTTGATACTGCGGTATGAAGTCTGTTATTTGGGTCATAGGCTTTCTATTATTGTCTGTTCGGTACAAATATAATTCACAATCGGCTGAAAAATTGCATTCAGGATGAATAAAATATCAGGCTTACAACTGATTAAATCTACTCATTGCATTAGCCTTAATGTCATCGGCAATATCAATATAGGGTTTCATTGCTTTGTAGTCGCTGTGTCCCGTCCATTTCATTACCACCTGTGCAGGAATACCGAGGGCCAAGGCATTACATATAAATGTGCGTCGCCCTGCGTGTGTGCCAAGTAGTGCATATTTAGGTGTAACCTCATCAATGCGTTGATTGCCCTTATAATAGGTCTCTCTTATTGGCTCATTTATCTCTGCCAACTCGCCCAACTCTTTCAGATAATCGTTCATCTTCTGATTGCTGATAACGGGCAGCACCTTGTTCCCCTCAAAATGTACATCTTTGTACTTTTCGAGGATTGCCTTACTATGGTTATTCAACTCAATAACCAAGCTATCGGCAGTCTTGACGGTGGTAATCTCTATGTGATCAGCCTTAACATCACTTGTGCGAAGATTATAGACATCGGAATATCTCAATCCCGTAAAGCAGCAAAACAAGAACACATCACGCACTCGCTCAAGATATTGCTTATTCTGCGGAATATTACAAGCCTTTAATTTGTTCAACTCATCCCAAGTGAGGAAGATTACTTTCTTCGGAGTGTTCTTCAATTTGGGCTTGAATGTTTCGAATGCAATATTCTGATGATAGCCCTTTTTGAACGCCCAACGGATAAACCATTTGAGAAATCCCAACTGCTTGCCAATGGTACTGTTTCGCATATCCTTTGTTTTGCGGAGAAAATCAACATAGTTGTTCAAGCCCTCTTCATCAAAATAGACAAAGGTAGGTTCAGCCCTGAACTCCTTGATATGGTTCTTAACAGCTGCAAACTTTTCGTATGTCGAATCAGTCCAATTGTTCTGCTTACCACTCTCAGCAACAAACTCATTGAATATCTCCCAAAAACCTTTCTGCTCCTCCTGTGCCTCCTCGGTTGGGTTTACTTTGTTGTTAAACGAATCTTTGATTTCTTGCGGAGTAGGCATAATATCCTTTACCTCATACTCCTTGAATACCTCCTGCATTATGGTATAGTAACGGAGCAGGTCGGTGTTGATATCCGAAGCACTCTGCTTGAGTTTATTTGTGCAGCCGTTCTTCACTCGCTGTTTGTCTGCATCCCATTTAGCAGCATCAATGCGATAGCCTGTCGTAAACTCGATACGATGGCTCGCAAAAATA
>JAZRQU010000003.1:0-1957 GCA_045650045.1 Candidatus Egerieisoma sp.
GTCCAAGTTCTCCTTGGTACACTTAATCTCCTCTGCCAAACCGAAGCAATCCAAGATGTCCTTATCGCTCTCAAAACCGATTGCACGCAACAATGTGGTTACAGGCAATTTCTTCTTACGGTCGATGTAAGCATACATCACACGGTTGATATCGGTTGCGAACTCAATCCATGAACCACGGAATGGGATGATACGAGCAGAGTACAACTTGGTACCATTAGAGTGCATTGATGTACCAAAGAACACACCTGGTGAACGGTGCAATTGACTAACTACAACACGCTCTGCACCGTTGATAACGAAAGTACCCTTAGGAGTCATGTATGGAATGGTTCCAAGGAATACATCCTGCATCACTGGCTCAAAATCCTCGTGATCTGGATCGGTACAAGTAAGGAACAATTTAGCCTTCAAAGGCACACTGTACGTGAGTCCACGGAGCAGACACTCCTCAATCGAATAACGAGGAGGATCTACGTGATAATCCAAGAACTCAAGTCGGAAGTTCTTTCGAGTATCTTCGATAGGGAAGTTCTCAGAAAAAACTTTGAACAAACCTTCCGTATGACGAACCTCAGGAGTAGAGTTCATCTGGAAGAAGTCATGGAAAGACTTTAATTGAATCTCCAGAAAATCAGGATATGGCATCTGCTTTTGCATTGCCGAAAAATTGATTCTCTGTTCTTTGTTTTTATTTGCCATTATTTTTAAAATTAATTAGTTTCGAACATCAATAAAATGCCTGATAATGAATTATTTAGACCTAAATAGATGGTTCTATGTCTTTTACCTTATTTTATCAGAACCGCAGTTTTATTATCAGAAATTAACATTTTTTCAACATTCTCCTCTATTCAGAGAAAAAGGTTTAGACCCCATTTCAGGGTCTAAACCTACCATTATTAGGTCAGTGGGTATTACTTCAACTCTACCTCAGCGCCTACCTCCTCAAGAGCTTTCTTGAGAGCCTCAGCGGTAGCTTTGTCAACACCTTCCTTAACAGTTGCAGGAGCAGCATCTACGATGTCCTTAGCCTCTTTCAAACCGAGACCAGTTTGCTCTTTAACTGCCTTAACTACTTGGAGCTTGTTAGCACCAGCTGATTTGAGAACTACATCAAAAGATGTCTTCTCCTCAGCAGGAGCTGCCTCAGCAGCAGCTGGGCCAGCAGCAACTGCAACAGCTGCAGCAGCAGGTTCAATACCATACTCCTCTTTCAAAATTTGAGCGAGTTCATTAACTTCCTTAACTGTAAGGTTTACTAATTGTTCAGCAAAAGCTTTCAAATCTGCCATTGTTGTATAATTTTAAAATGTTATTTTTTAATGTTAATTTAATTTGGTTTGCTGATTATTCAGCGCGTTCACCCAGCGTTTTCAAAACGCCGTGGATGGTTGTACCTCCTGATTGGAGTGCAGAAACAACATTCTTTGCAGGAGATTGGAGCAAAGCAACCAAATCTGCAATGAGTTCGTTCTTTGACTTGATAGTTGCCAAGAAATCCAAGTTTTGAGCACCTACGTAAACGGTTTCCTCTACGTAAGCCGCCTTCAACTGTGGCTTAGCCTCTTCTTTATTTTTCTCTTTCTTGGTGAACTCCTTGATGAGTTTAGCAGGTGCATTACCTGTGTTAGACAACATCAAAGCAGTATTACCCTTGAGAGCCTCAAAAATTTGAGCATCGATGCCCTTTGCCTCAAGTGCCTTTTGCAGCAGAGTGTTCTTAGCTACAAGCAATTTTACATCTTGCTTGAAGCAAGCACGGCGCAACTCACTGGTCTTCTCTGCGTTCAAGCCCTCAATGTTGGTGAGGTAGAAGTGTGAGTATTGACCCAACTGCTCTTGCAATGAAGCAATAATGGCGTTTTTATCTTCCTTCTTCATACTTGTCTTCGATTAAATAAATTACTCAATAGATTTTGGGTCAATCTTAATACCCTGACTCATTGTACTGGAA
>JAZRQU010000004.1:0-1821 GCA_045650045.1 Candidatus Egerieisoma sp.
TATAGAAATCCTCAGAGCCGAACTGTGTCGACAATTTCTGGAGTTTAGCCCAAGCCTTATCCACATCTAGACAAGTGCTTGCAAACTCACGATTAAGTCGCTCCTCCGATAAGCAACGATCAAATTGTTCCTCCTTATCCTCACGAGACACCAGTGCAGCAAGTTCGTCGCTGCTTGGCTTCTCTTGTGAAAGGATATCAGAGATGTGTTTTGGAGAAATTCCAAATATCATGAGAGTGTTGTAATCCACGTCCTGATGAACTCTGAGTTTGCACATCAGAGTAATAGTGCGGTTGACCTTTGCACCTGCCCACGTAAATAATGATTTTCCTGCGTAAAATGATTTCATATCTGGATATGTATTAAAATATTTCTACCACATTCTCAAGGAGCTGACAATCCTCTCTATATGTTTCTTGTGTTCCTTTAGGCACATATATTACCACATCATCGTGGAAGTTATTGTAGTAACAGTTTATGGATGGTGGAGTAAGAGCCTTACAATATATCTCTTTAAGGTTGTCGCAACCACAAAAGGCGTAATTATGAATTTGCTTCAAACTGCTTGGCAATGAAATGCTGGTTATTCCCTTGCAGCCATCAAATGCTGATTCACAAATGGTTTCTGTGCCATCCTTGACTACAATATTAGAATTGAGGGGCATTTCTCCCTTATATTTATATAGCAACTTGCCTATATAAACCTCTCCGTCAGGCTGGTTCTCGTACCAAGGTGTTCCGTTAAATGCATAAGGACCGATATAGAACAGGCTGTCAGGAAAGTTTATGTCAGTAAGGTTGGTACAGTCATAAAACGCAGATTTATGGATAGCTTCAATGCCATTGTGCAAAACAACACTTCTAAGCTTTTCATATCCCTCGAAAGCATGTGCCCCGATTTCGGTAACATCTTCCGGAACAATAAGGTTAGTTATCAGTTCTCCATCAAGATATAGCTCACTCGCATAGTGTAATGGAGTATCGCCAGCATCATCCAGCACATCATAGAAAGACATTTCACACCATGAGGACAGACTGTTGATATGAATCTCTTTCAATCCCTCGCATCCTGAGAACGCCCCAAGTCCTATATGCCACACAGTCTCTGGAATTGCTATGCTGGTCATTTCGCTGCAACCTCGAAAAGCATAATCGCCAATTTCTGTAATGCGATAAACCTTATTCCTATAGGTGACAGTATTGGGAATCAATATAGTATCACGATATTCATGGTCATAAGCGTTCCAATCCTTACCCTTGTAAGTGACCATCGCCAATCTGGAATCTTTATCTATGATTTTATAGTAGATCCCATCCACATCAAAATTATGGCTCTCAGAATGCTGTTTGCATGAAATAAGTGCGGTAAAACAGGTGAATAGCAGTAATGTCTTTTTGATCATTTCAATTCTCCTAGTTATAAAAGCCAACTTACCCATAAGAGGATAGGTTGGCTCAGTATTCTTAATGCGTGAGATTCATTACTGATTCAGAAGCTGATTGTATTCGCTAGGTTCAACGAGTATGTTAACTTTCCACGAACTAACATCCTCGGATGTGTGGTCGAATGAAATGTTCATTTGATTCCTTATAGCAAGATCTATAGAAGGGTCTCCTAATATATTCGGAAGAATAGTCTGCATAATATGTTCTTTCATGCGCTCTGGTGTTAATTCTGCCAGAGATTCAGGCGTATCACCACCATAGAGTTTTAGATCGTAATGTATGGTTTTCCCATCTTTAGATAATGAACATTTGCGTAGAAGGCAGCCATCCATGAAGTCAGTTGGTAAAAACTTATTGTAGGACTCTAAAAAGGAA
>JAZRQU010000005.1:0-38075 GCA_045650045.1 Candidatus Egerieisoma sp.
CCACAACGTTGAAAATGGCGCAACATCATCACACCACACAAGTGTCCAATATGTAACGAGTCTGCCGTAGGGTCAATACCCAAATAAGCAGTTGTCATCTCTTTATTCAATTGTTCTTCAGTGCCAGGCATCATGTCTTGCACCATACCTCTCCAAGTAAGTTCTTCTACAAAATTCATAATATTTTTCGTTTAGATATTATTATTCAAAATACAATTTGCAAAGTTACAAAAAAATACCCAAAACTGCAAGCATTGCAGCCAAAAAACAATCAGTTAACAAAAATTATGAATTACTAATTATGAAGTATAAATTAAAATCACTATCTTTGCAGTTTAAATTATGCAACAAAAATATCCTTCGCAACTACTTGAAAATGCAGTAAATGCATTTGCTTCACTACCTGGCATCGGACGCAAATCTGCTCTCCGTATGGCGCTTCACATCCTCCGTCAAGGTCCAGCCAATGCTAGCAAATTCATCAATGCTATCAGCGAAATGAGCGAAAATATTCAGTATTGCGAGGAATGCCACAACATATCCGACCAACCTGTTTGCGAAATCTGCGCTGACCCTAAACGCGACAAATCAACAATTTGCGTTGTCGAATCTATCAAAGAGGTCATGCTCATCGAAAACACTTCGCAATATCACGGAGTCTATCACGTACTTGGAGGCGTAATCTCCCCTATGAATGGTATATCTCCCAATGACCTCGAAATAGCATCACTTGTCGAACGTGTAGAAAAAAACAACATAAAAGAGGTAATCCTCGCCCTAAGTCCAAATATGGAAGGCGACACCACCTGCTTCTACATCTATCGCAAACTCGCCCACCTACCTGTTGCAGTAACCACAATCGCTCGTGGCGTAGCCGTTGGCGACGACCTCGAATATGCCGACGAAATCACACTCGGACGCTCAATCCTAAACCGTATAACTTACAATAACAAATAACCAAAAAATACAATAACCCCCTCCCTTATCTAAATATACTATACAGCAACCTTCAAGCAACCCTCACCCTACCTTCAAAACACCCACTAAAATACAATAAGTACCCCCCAATTAAATACAAAAACTAATATAAAAACACTATTTATGACTCACCCAAAACACCTACTAACCCCATGCTACTATGTATGCCTACTACTCACTATTGTTGCAGCAATGGTAGGCTATCATTTTGTATATAACAAAGGCATTTTCTTCGAAGGCGATAGTCCAATTGCAACTACCTACTACACTATCGTGCTTTGGTACGTAATCATCACATTGCCACTCTCGCTCAAAGGTTTCAGTCTTGGAGTGAAACGCCTAAAAAAATTTCCTGACGATGGCACACGCGAATACTACTACAAAACATATGCTATAATTCGTATGATGATTATCACACTCGGACTTGTAGCTTCAATTCTCGGTTTCTATATCTTCCAAGTAAAACACCTATTCTGGTTGGCTGGTATTTGCATCATTGGTCTAATCCTCAGCAAACCAACAACCAAGCGCATCGACGACGACCTCTTCTCTATCACTCCAACCGAAGAACCCGAAACCGACGATACCAAAAACGAAAACTGACTAAATAACCACTAACCTATAACTAAAGTAATTATATTTATGATTATCGCTGTAGATTTTGATGGCACTATTGTAGAACATGCCTATCCTGCCATAGGCAAACCAATACCTTTTGCCATAGATGTACTAAAACGCTTACAGTCTGAGTGTCATCATCAACTCATTCTATGGACCGTGCGCGAAGGTGAACTTCTCGACGACGCAGTGAACTATTGCCGCGAGCGCGGACTCGAATTCTATGCTGTCAACAAAAACTACCCTGAAGAAGTGTGGGACAATAATACAGCACGCAAACTCACTGCTGACATGTGGATTGACGACCGCAATATAGGCGGACTACCCGATTGGGGAATCATCTATCGCATGATTAAATACAACGAAACTTCGGTCGAAGCGGCTCGCTATCTCGGCAATCAACCTGAAGAACCAAAAAAGAAAGGTCTATTCTCTTTCTTCAAAAAATAATAAGTTACGAGACAGGTCTCGTTTATTCTCTACTAATAATCTAAAATAACACCGAATAGCAAGTCTCTTTACTCGCTACTCGCTACTAAAAATCTAAAAAATATGATTCAACGCATTCAAACTCTCTACCTACTCATCGTAGTAGTGGCTATGAGCCTTACTCTTTCTCTACCTTCAATGCGCGCTATCTCGCCCGAAGGCATCGATTTTGCATTCTCTAACCTCCGTGGATTATACCCAACCGAACAAGGTGGTTTCAATATTACTGGCGTGACTATGTGGCTGCTTTTCACCAACGCAATCATTCTCATCATTTCTCTTCTAACTATCTTCACCTACAAATGGCGTGTCATCCAAATGCGTCTTTCGTCGTTCAATATGGTGCTACTCGTTGGTTACTATGCAATCTTCTTCTTCACTCGCTATGTGATACTCGAACAAAACGCTATGGAAAGCACAACTTTCTCTTGGCCAATTGTATTACCTCTCGTTAGTGCAATTCTCACCTACCTCGCACTACGTGCTATAGCCAAAGACGAAGCCCTCGTGCGCTCCCTCGACCGTCTCCGCTAATCATCCACAACATACAAAAAAATGTCCGATTAACTTTGGTGTTAATCGGACATTTTTATATATGCATCCTGCAATATACTTTTGGTTACTTTTTGCGACAAGCGAAAGCAATATCAAGTTTGCCAAACAAAGCAAAAACCATAAAATAAATTTTGACACAAAAAGAGAACTATGAATCTATCTATTCACCATCATGGTAATCATATCCGCCATGCGCTCAATACCATCATCTAATTTATTACCAATCATAGGTTTAAGCATGAATGGAATATCTGCCTTAAGAGTCAATTTCATGCGTGTATCATACTCTGACACACCTACAAATTGAATCCAAAAATTAAACTGAATTGGGAAATTGTCCGCTCCAAATTTCAACATTTTTGGCGCCTCACAATCTACAATGCGCAACACTACTTCGCCCAACATATCTACAGTGAACGACACCGAATCTGTAGTAAATCGTATATCCTTAATCTTCTCCTTATGCTCAGCAGGCACAGCTGCCATATATTTCTCAAGTTGAGTAAGGTCACTCAACATCGCATACACCTCAGCCTGAGGCTTAAACAATTGCTTTTGTTTACTTTCGTAAGTATTCATTTTATTTAATTAAATTAGTAATGTATAAATCGTAATTCTTTGATAAAATATAAAATTATCTGTAATCTGTAATCTATTATCTATAATCTACAAGTTGTACTCTATTCAAGTCTAGTTCATCCGCACTCCACACCTCTTGCGCTTGCATGTAGAATTTTTCTCGCTCAGCGAGGTGCTCTACCACAAATTGAGTTAATTCTTCTTGTGTTTTATTTGCGACTATAGGACGTTTGTTTTGTGAGCGCATTATTCGCTCAACTAAGATACTTGGCGAACATTGCAAATATATGGTATGCCCTTCGGCATTCATCTGCTCCATATTGTCAAAAAAACAAGGTGTTCCTCCTCCTAACGACACTACAACATTCTCCATCCCCATCACTTCGTGCAACATATTGCGCTCTCTTCTACGAAAACCTTCTTCTCCGATTTCGGCAAACATATCAACTATCTTCTGACGAAAACGTTGCTCTATGCGCCAATCTAAATCAATATGCTCCAATCCATAACCACGCGCCAAAGCCCGTCCTACAACCGACTTTCCCGCGCCCATATATCCGATTAAAAAGATTGGTTTCATAATAAAAGAGTCAACAATCAATATATTTTGCAAAATTACAAAAAATTTATGATTCTTTCAATAACTTATAGCAAAAAAATACTCATCAAAAAAAATTACAATTTATAAATTATTTCGTATCTTTGCAATCAATTTAAACAATCTCATATCAAGATGAAACAATTACTACTACTCTTTCTTTTATTAAGTCACACAATCTCCTCTTTTGCATCAACTTTCATTGGCAACCGCACCGACTTTCGCGACGAAACCATATATTTCGTTATGACTACTCGCTTCTACGATGGCGATGCCTCTAACAATACTCAATGTTGGGACAATCAAGCTGCCAACGAAGGCGACCCTGCTTGGCGTGGCGACTTCAAAGGTCTTATCGAAAAACTCGATTATATCAAAGCCCTCGGTTTCACTACCGTATGGGTCACTCCTATAGTTGAAAATGCTTCGGGTTACGACTACCACGGCTACCACGCATTCAACTTCTCTAAAGTCGACCATCGCTACGAAAGCGAAGATGTCTCTTTCCAAACTCTTATCGACGAGGTTCACGCCCGCGACATGAAAATCATCCTCGACATCGTGCTCAACCACACTGGCAACTTCGGTGAGGAGAATCTCTGCAAACTCTTCACTCGCGATTGGTCTGCCAATCAAGCTTCTATCGATGAGTGTATGGTGCCTTACACCCAAAAAGATGGCGGTCGCCTTCCCGACAACTACAAAAACCTTTCTGGCGACCAACAATATGCCAAACGCCTTGCCGAAATGAAAAATACCGACGGTCAAAACCACGACACTAACAACTATTGGCACCACGTAGGCAACGAGTGGAATTGGGACGACTACTCGCGTTGGTATGGTCAAATTGCTGGCGACTGCGTTGACCTCAACACCGAAAATCCTGCCGTAACCAACTATCTTGTACGTTGTTATGGCAAATTCATCGAAATGGGTGTCGATGGTTTCCGCATCGACACTAGCGGTCACATCTCACGTCTTACATTCAATAATGCTTTTATCCCTCAATTCAAAGCTCTTGCCGAACAACATAAGGCTAAACGTGGTGGTGGCGATTTCTTCATGTTTGGCGAGGTATGCGCTCGCGAACGAAATGTCGTTTACCGCAACCACGAAAATTGCTCTCCTTTCTACTACACTTGGAAGGAGACTAAATCATACGCTTGGGACTATAGCGAAACTTCGTGGAACAATATCGTTGTCATGGAAGGTTCTAAAGGTTCGCACACCAACATCTCATCTGTCGATGCTCAAGGTCGCGACGACAATAGCGACTCTTCTCTTCCTAACTCCAACAATGCCATACTCTCTGGTAACAAATACCACACACCCGACCACTCACAATACTCTGGCTTGAGTGTCATCGACTTTACTATGCACTGGAATTTCCGCTCTGCACAAGAAGCTTTCTCTGTCAAATATGGCGACAAATACTACAATGATGCTACTTACAACGTTGTATATGTCGACTCTCACGACTATGCCCCAGATGGTGCACCCGAAAGCACTCGTTTCAACCAATCACAAGATACTTGGGCCGAAAATCTCTCTCTCATGTTCACCTTCCGTGGCATTCCTTGTATATATTATGGTTCTGAAATCGAATTTCGCAAAGGTTCTATCATCGACGTAGGTCCACACAAACCTCTACGCGAAACTGGTCGTGCCTACTTTGGTGGTTATATCAAAGGCGAAATTTCTGTCAACGACTTCGCTCAATACTCCAATGCTTCAGGCAATATTGCTGCCTCTCTATCTCATCCTCTCTCGCAACACATTCAACGACTCAACCTCATTCGTGCTGCCATACCCGCTCTTCGCAAAGGTCAATACTCTACCGAAGGTTGTTCTGGCACCTTTGCCTTCAAACGTCGCTACACCGATGCTACTACCGACTCATATGCACTTGTCTCTATTAGCGGTGGAGCAACTTTTTCTGGTATCGAAAATGGCACATATGTAGACGCCATAACAGGCGACATCAAAACCGTAACCAACAATAAACTCACAGTCTCATGCTCAGGCAAAGGCAACTTGCGAATATATGTGCTCAGTACTACTCTAACTCCAGCCCCTGGCAAAATTGGCACCGATGGAAAATACATCTACTCCACATCGCCTGTCAACAAACAACAATCGACATATGATGGTACCGAAGAAGAACTATCTACGGTAAACGGAGGAAGTAATCCTTCTACACAAGAACCAGATGTAATTATTCCTCCTACTATGACAGAGGGCGAACAAGCTGCTTTTTTCGAAAACTCAGCCAATTGGGGTGGAACTATTAATGCTTACCTTTGGAATGGTTCTACTCAATACGCAGGCTCTTGGCCAGGCGAACGATGCACCTATCTTGGCAATAACATATGGAAATGGACATACTCTGGCACCCAAAAGATTAATGGTGGCATTATATTCAACAATGGCAGTGCTCAAACTGCCGACCTTTCTTTCGTCAATGGTGGATACTACAATGCCAATGGATATGTAAAAACAATTAGTGGGGCCGGCGATATTCCCGACACTCCAAACGAACCATCACACGACTTATACACTTGGATTTTCTATTACGACGACACCAATTGGAATTCTAATATCCATACTTATGTTTGGGACGGAGGCAACTCCAACAAACAATATCTTGGTTCTTGGCCTGGCAAACCTATGACCTACAACTCCACACTCTCTATGTGGGAATACTCATTCTCTACCAGCGACTTGTTGGTCAACCCTATGATTATATTCAACAATGCTTCAGGCTCACAAACTGCCGATTTACAACTCATCAATCATGGCATATACAACTTCAACGGTCTGAAAGAGATTAAAACCGAAGATAGCACTCCTATTGAGAATATATACGATGAGCAACTCGAGTCTGAATACTACAACCTACAAGGCATCAAAGTATCAATCGACCACCTAACTCCTGGCATCTACATCCGCCGACAAGGCTCCAAAGTGACAAAAATATTAGTCAAATAGAACAATCTATTTTCATGAATACACCAAACATAACTATACGCAAAGCTACAAAAGCCGATGCACAACTCATTGCCAAAGTAGTGGGTATGGCAATTGGTGAGGAGTCTATGCCTCTCTATTGTGGCAATTCATGGATGGAGGTCATAACCCACATTGCATGCCACGAAAACACTCAATATAGCTATCGCAATGCTCTCATTGCCGAAATCAATGGCAAACCTGCTGGAGCAATTATTGGTTACGACGGGGCTCAACTGCACACTCTACGCCAACCTACATTCGACATCATTCTACAATATGTAGATAAAATTAATATCACCGAAGATGAAACAGAAGCTGGAGAGTACTATCTCGACTCTATTGGCGTATTGCCTGAATTTAGAAAAATGGGCATTGCAACTAAATTGATTGAAGCTATGCGCGACAAAATTTTCGCCGAAGGACATACTCATTTCGGATTAATTGTCGATTTCGATAACCCCACTGCCGAACGACTTTACACGCAAATTGGCTTCCGTCGCGTCGGACAACGCACTTTTCTCGGTCACAAAATGTGGCATTTAGTCAATAAAAAATGAATAATTAGGAATCAACAACTAAAAACTCACCATTTACTCTAAAAATAAATATTTATAAATCAACACAATAAAACAAACAATTAAAAAAATACAAAATTTATATCAAAAAATTTTGCTATTTCAAAAAAAAGCACTACCTTTGCATCCGAATTCAAAAACACAATAGCAATCAAATTCGATTGTGAATTATGAATTAATGATTGCCCAGATGGCGGAATTGGTAGACGCGCTGGTCTCAAACACCAGTGGATTCACTTCCATGCCGGTTCGATCCCGGCTCTGGGTACTAAGAGAGAAATTCTTCACGAGTTTCTCTCTTTTTTTATAAAAAAAATCTCTAGCATGACAGAAAAAACACACTCCACCCCTTGTGGCGATATTCACTATTGGGTCAACAACAACGCAAAAAACATCTCACATCAATTGGTTTTTCTGCCCGGACTCACTGCCGACCACCGACTTTTCGACAAACAAATAGAATACTTCAAGGGCAAATACCCCGTTTTTGTATGGGATGCCCCAGCTCATGCTGCATCTTGACCTTTCAATTTTCAGTTCAACCTAATGGATAAAGCACAATGGCTGAACGAAATATTCATCCGCGAGGGCTTCGACAAGCCTATTATCATCGGTCAATCGATGGGTGGCTATGTTGGTCAAGCCTACTCTCAACTCTACCCCAACTCGCTCCATGGTTTTATCTCCATCGACTCAGCTCCTCTCCAACGCGAATATACTACAGCTTTTGAAATATGGCTTTTGAAACGTATGGAGCCCGTATATCGCCTCTATCCATGGAGTCTCCTTCTGCAATCAGGCACAAAAGGTGTCTCTACAACCCAATATGGCAGACAACTTATGCTCAATATGATGATGACATACGCTACTGACAACGAGCGCTATACACGCCTCTCTGGCCATGGCATGAAGATGCTTGGCGAGGCTATCGAAGCCAATCTGCCTTACAAAATCAATTGTCCCGCCCTACTCATCTGTGGCGAAAAAGACCACGCAGGCTCATCCATCCGTCACAACAAAGCTTGGCACAAAAACACTGGCATACCGCTCGTATGGATTCCAAATGCTGGTCACAACTCCAATACCGATGCTCCAATAGCTATAAATCAACTAATTGAAGATTTTATTTGTAAAGTGAGTGTAAACCAAGAGTAATCAAAATCTATTTTAGATTGCCGAAGTGCAGCCTCACTTCGTAAAATTTATTTACAAATTATAACCAAAACTTTTGGTCATATAACAAAAAAGCTGTAAATTTGCCGTCGAAAATAAAACTCGATATTCTATAAATCGATAATTTGAAACAAAGGGGTGCTTTTCGGGATGCACGAAAAGCTGAGATTATACCCTCGAACCTGATGCAGCCAGTACTGCCGTAGGAATTGTGGATAATAAAATGAGCTGACGTATATCCACCGGATATACGTTTTTTTCGTTTAAGGGATCGCCTCTTTGCAGTTTTTACTTAAAAATTATCGCTATGAAGGTAACAGTAAACAACAGGGAGGTGGAGACTGCCGCATCCAATCTGCTTCTTCTGTCACAACAGCTCAATTTGCCGCCGGCGGGAATTGCCGTGGCGGTAAACAACCGAATTGTTCCCCGTTCAGAATGGGAAAATTCCCCAATTTCCCAAGGAGATTCATTAATTATCATAAAAGCAGTGTGCGGAGGTTGACATGGTACAATTTATTACACACACCAACGGAAGGTTTTCATATGCAGATTCCGCCCTCCTGGCACTTGAAGGAGGGTGCCGGTGGATTCAGTTAAGGATGAAAAATTCCACACCGGATGAAATATATGCCACTGCCCAAGAGGTAAAATCTTTGTGCAGCAAGCATCATGCAACCTTCATCATAGATGATTATGTGGAGATTGCCAAAGAACTTCATCCCGACGGTGTACATTTGGGAAAACTCGACATGCCCATCGGGAAAGCCAGGGAGATTCTTGGAGAGAGAGCAATAATCGGCGGCACTGCAAATACATTTGAAGATGTGGAAAACCTTTACCGGGCCGGAGCCAACTACATAGGGTGCGGACCGTTCCGCTATACCACAACCAAAGCCAACCTCTCCCCCATCTTGGGCATTGAAGGATACAGGCAGATCATCTCCAGAATGAAGGAGAACAACATTGCAATACCCATAGTGGCCATTGGAGGAATCACAGAAGACGACATCCCCGATATAATGAAATTGGGAATCAACGGCATCGCATTAAGCAGCAGCATATTAAATACAGCAAATCCTGTAGAGGAAATGAAAAGAATCATAAAAATTGTACAATCATGGAAAAACTTATAATTGCAGGACGTGAATTCAGCTCACGCCTGTTTCTTGGAACTGGAAAATTCAGTTCAAACGCACAAATGAAAGAGGCTATAATTGCCTCTGCCACAGAGATGGTAACGGTAGCAATGAAGCGCGTTGATTTAAATGATAAAGAAGATGACTTGTTGAACCACATCCTCAATCCAAATATCCAATTGTTGCCAAACACCTCGGGTGTACGCAATGCTGAAGAAGCTGTATTCGCAGCCCAGATGGCCCGTGAGGCATTTGGAACCAACTGGCTCAAACTTGAGATCCACCCAGATCCCAAATACCTTCTTCCGGATTCCATTGAAACCCTGAAGGCAACAGAGCAGCTGGTAAAACTGGGATTTGTTGTTCTCCCCTATTGCCAGGCCGACCCTACCCTATGCAAGCATCTTGAAGAAGCTGGAGCTGCTACTGTAATGCCGCTTGGTGCCCCTATTGGAACCAACAAAGGTCTTCAGACACGTGATTTCCTCCGTATCATCATTGAGCAGGCGAATGTGCCTGTCATAGTGGATGCTGGGTTGGGAGCTCCAAGCCATGCGGCAGAAGCAATGGAAATGGGAGCCTCTGCATGTCTGGTAAACACAGCTATTGCCGTGGCTGGAAATCCTGTTGAAATGGCACTGGCCTTTAAGGAAGCAGTAATTGCGGGGCGCAGGGCATTGGAAGCGGGATTAGGCGCTGTAGACCACAACTTCAAAGCATCGGCATCATCACCACTTACACAGTTTCTAAATGACTGACTACTATGTTTTCAGAAGAGATAGAAAAATTGTCGTGGAATGAAATTACTGAAAAGATCCATTCCAAAACTGCAACCGATGTCCGTAGGGCATTGAGACAGGAAAATTGCACCGTTGAAGACTTTATGGCACTGATTTCTCCAGCTGCGGCCCCGTTTCTGGAGGAGATGGCAGTGCTGAGCCAAAAATACACACAGGAGAGGTTTGGACGCACCATGTCTCTGTTTATACCCCTGTATTTGACAAATTCATGTGCAAACTCGTGTGTATATTGCGGTTTCCACTTCAGCAATCCAATGCCCCGCACCATACTCACCTTTGAGGAGATGGAGAATGAATACAAGGCAATAAAGCAGTTGGGGCCATTTGAGAATATCCTCCTTGTAACGGGAGAAAATCCTGCAAAGGCCGGGGTACCATATCTGGCCAAAGCACTGGATATTGCCAAAAAGTATTTCTCAAACCTGAAAATTGAGGTTATGCCGCTCAAGAGTGAGGAATACCGGGAACTGACAACCCACGGGCTTAACGGAGTAATCTGTTTTCAGGAAACATACAACAAGGAGAGGTACAATATCTATCATCCGCGAGGCATGAAGGCCAATTTTGAATGGAGGGTAAATGCTCCAGACCGTATGGGTGAAGCGGGAGTGCACTCCATAGGGATGGGTGTACTTATAGGGCTGGAAGACTGGAGGACAGATGTAACGTTCCTGGCCCACCATCTCCGCTATCTGCAACGGAAATACTGGAAAACCAAGTACAGCGTAAACTTTCCAAGGATGCGCCCTGCCGAGAACGGCGGATTCCAGCCCAATGTGATAATGAATGATAAGGAACTGGCCCAGCTCACATTTGCAATGAGGATATTTGACCACGACGTGGACATATCATACTCAACCCGTGAAACACCTTATATCCGGGACAATATGGCAACATTGGGAGTTACCACAATGAGCGCAGAGAGCAAGACCGAACCGGGAGGGTATTATACTTATCCACAGGCCCTTGAACAGTTTGAAGTAAGCGACTCCCGCACAGCAGTTGAGGTGTGCCGCCGACTGAAGGAGCTGGGACTTGAGCCTGTATGGAAAGATTGGGATTCATCGTTTGATTTAATAGCGCATACCGCCTTATGAAAGATTTTGAAAGATACTCCCGACAAATTTCCATTCCGGAAATAGGGAAAGAAGGACAACAGAAACTTCGGGATGCCAAAGTGCTTATTATAGGGGCAGGTGGACTTGGTTCACCTGTTGCCCTATATCTCACTGCAGCCGGAGTAGGTACCATAGGACTTATAGATTATGATTGTGTAAGTGAAAGCAATCTCAACCGCCAGGTACTTTATGAAGAGAAAAACCTTGGACAACTGAAGGTAAAGGCAGCAGCTGCCAGGTTGCAGGGACTCAACAGTGATGTGTGCATAAACACATACGCAGAGAAAATCAGCCGCAACAATCTTGCACAAATCAGCAATATAATCTCATGTTACGATATAGTGGTTGATGCATGCGACAATATGGAAACAAGATATATTGTAAGTGACATTACCGAAAGCCTATCCATCCCGTTCGTATATGGGGCAATAGAGGGTTTCTGCGGATATGTTTCAGTATTCAATGATGCCACTCGCTTCAGGAGACTGCGGGATTTGTGGCCTCAGGAGGAACAACATACAGTTGAAGCAGTCCCTGCCATAGGCACCTGTGCAGGGGTCATCGGGGCCATGCAGGCCAATGAAGCCATTAAATTGATTTGCGGATTTGGAGAGAGACTGTCGGGAAAATTAATGACAGTGGATTTGTGCAGAATGGAATTTAATGTTATTGGATTATGAAATTGATTGTAATCAGTAAAGAAAAAGTTTTTGATGGGGAGCCTCTTTGGATAAATGCTCTTATGGGGAAATATGATTTTACATTTCACCTGCGAAAGCCCGGCTTGACGGAGAGTGAGACGGAAGAGATCATACTGCAGATAAACAGCAACTTCCATAACAGGATAGTACTTCACGACCATTTTCCTCTGGCTGCAAAATACCGCCTTAAGGGGGTGCACCTCAATTCCAGGAATCCTGAGGCTAACTTTAAAGGTGAATATTGGAGCCGTTGCAGCATAAGCCGCTCCTGCCATTCACTGGAAGAGGTTGCGGCCAATAAGGACAGTTGCAATTATGTGACTCTCAGCCCTGTATTTGACAGCATATCCAAGGAAGGATATAAAGCAGGTTTCCCGGAAGAGATTCTCTTAAGTGCTGCTGATAAAGGGATTATAGACAACAAAGTATTGGCACTCGGTGGAATTTCCAGTTCAAATATCCAATCAGTCAAAAAATTGGCATTTGGCGGTGCGGCAGTTTTGGGTACGGTATGGAACCTGGCTAGTCTGCAGGATGCCATTGTAGAACTGGGCAATTTAATTAATAAGATGAATGATTATGGAGAGATATAAAAAGACGTATAAGGTGCTTACAATAGCCGGCTCAGATCCCAGCGGTGGAGCCGGAATACAGGCAGATATAAAGGCCATTACCGCTTTGGGAGGGTATGCTGCAAGTGCAATAACAGCCCTTACCGTACAGAACACTTTGGGGGTAAAAGAGATATTCCCAATACCGGCCAGAATAGTATCAGAACAGATAAAAGCTGTAATGGAGGACATAGAACCCCAAGCCATAAAAATTGGAATGGTAAAAGATGCTGAAATTGTAAAATGCATAGCCCAATCCATAAGGGAATATGCCCCGCCGTTTGTGGTGTTTGATACGGTTATGGTCTCCACAAGCGGCCACAGGCTCATTGATGAGGACATAATGGAGTGCATTGAAAAGAACCTCATCCCATTAGCATCACTCATAACTCCCAATCTGCATGAAGCAGAAGTATTGTTGAGGAGGAAAATAGAGTCATTCCAGGAAATGGAACAGGCCGCAAAAGAACTGGCACACAGATATCAGACATCTGTCCTCATAAAGGGAGGGCATCTCACAGGTGATACAATGTGTGATGTCCTGGCTTTTCCCCACGGAGAAATCAGGCACTTCTCCCACCGCAAAATTGAGAGCAACAACCTGCATGGCACCGGATGTACATTGTCATCCGCAATAGCAACTTTCATATCTGGATCACTTGCAGAAGGTGCAACATCAGTAACCGGAGACATGCTGGAATCAGCCATCAGCAAAGCTAAAGAATACGTAACTGCAGCAATTGCTGAAGGAAGTACCAGGAAAATTGGAAAAGGCAACGGCCCATTGTGGCATCTTATTACAAAATGATACTACCTGCAAGAGTGCAACAGCAGCAGTGAATTTCCTTCCCATGCCCTGGCTGCAGAGTGCAATTCCTCAATACAGCAGCCTCAGGAAGGGAAGTCTGCAGGGCATACATTTTCCAAATACAGCCTCAAGCAGGGGGAGACAACAAACAGATGTGGCATGCATCTGCACAGGGTAAGCCTGCTGCACAACTCCCTCCCTGCCATAACTGTATCCCACAGACATATATTTCTTCTGGGCAAACTCATCATATAGTTGAGGTATCATTACTTATCCCACAAAAATATATTCTTCCCGACAGTTTCCTGTCGGGAGGATGATACTTACAGAGATATTGTACGGAAGAAAAAGGGACCTGGAAGAATCTATCAAGAACAGGGTATCAAAAGTGCTCAAGCATATTGATATGCCAACAATCCTGTTCTTCTTGGGTATCCTGATGTCTGTTGCAGGCCTGCAAAGTGCAGGAATCCTTGGTTCGGTTGCCAATTTCCTTGATTCACAGGTTCATGAAGTATTTACAATAGCATCAGCTGTTGGAGTGCTCTCTTCCATTGTTGATAACGTTCCGCTGGTAGCTGCCTGTATGGGCATGTACCCTATTGCTTCACCGGAGATGATTGCCGCAAGTGCAGACCCGGCATATCTTCAGGCATTCAGCCAAAATGGATTGTTCTGGCTGTTGCTTACCTATTGTGCAGGTGTTGGAGGAAGCTTGCTTATCATTGGCTCTGCAGCGGGTGTAATTGCAATGGGACTAGAGAAAATAAATTTTGCATGGTACTTCAAGAATGTAACACTTATTGCATTCTTGGGATATGCAGCAGGTGTGGGTGTGCTGTTCCTGCAGTCCCTTCTCTTCTAATCTGCACAGAATAATCTGCAAAATGTTACAAATATATTAAGATTGCAGGGAGATGTAAGGTTCTCTCTGCAATCTTGGTTATCTTTGCATACAGAATGAAGAGCATTATCAAATATCTTCTGTTTGCTGTCTTGGCGCTTGTGTTTTCCGGCATATTCATGCAGGAAGATGTTTTCATGCAGGAAATCAGTCCTGCACCCACAAAAGAATACAGCCAATACCATCACACACAGTTTGAGCCCCAAAAAGATATATGCATTGCCTCATACCAGATATCATCAGCCCATTGTCCCTCAAGACTCATAAAAAAGAACAAGAAAAGTGCTTCATCCGGGAAATGCCATTGGGCAACATTAAAATCAGGCAAGCACAACTCTTCATATCTTGCAACTAATAATTTATACAATAATTCAGTATATGTCTCATCTGCTGCAGAACCAGGAAGCCAGTTCATAAGGTTTTGCAGGCTTCTCATTTAGATTGGTATAATACAACCTTCTTGTGTGCCATACGCATGGTGCACCTTTTCCTTATGTATTTACCAACTAAAAACTATATCAATTATGAGTCTAAATTTCAGCAGAGTACGCTCTGCAAGTGATATTATTGTATCATCATCTCTTATTATTGCCGGAACAGCTTTAATGTTTCTGCCATACGGCACAGGATTGAATATTGCCGGATTCTTTTTCCTTCTTACAGGTGTATTGTTCCTGGCCCTTTTCAAAAGCGTATATAAATTGGATGGAACTGAAGAAACTTACTATAGAAAAGAACTGTATTTCAAACATGAAGAGCTTGAGGCCTTAAAGAAGGCAGTTGAATCAGACAATCCTAAAATAGACATATCCAAAGAGGGAGAAGGCAAAACTGTGAAACTAGATATTTATTACAGTCCAAAATGGAGTAAAAGTTATATCCAGCTCTTTGAGTATATTCCATACACGTATGAACCGGTAACGGAAATCAAGGGTTTCAACATTGATAAAATTGAGAAAATAATCAAATAGTCTGCTTATGATATTACAAATTTTAACATTACTGGGTGCACTTGGAATGTTCCTTTTTGGAATGAACATGATGAGTGCCGGACTTCAGAAGGCCGCTGGTGACAGGCTGAGAAATTTCCTCTCATCAATGACTTCAAGCCCATTTAAAGGGGTTCTCACAGGATTGGGCATTACAACAGTAATCCAGTCTTCAAGTGCTACAACCGTAATGGTTGTAAGCTTTGTGAATGCCGGGCTTCTTACCTTAATACAGGCAATCAGCGTTATCATGGGAGCCAATATAGGCACAACAGTAACCGCATGGCTTGTATCCTGGCTTGGATTCAAGGCAGACATCTCAATCCTTGCAGTACCCCTAATGGCACTTGGATTTATATTCTCAATTTCCAAGAAAGACCAAAGAAGAAACATATCAGAGCTTATTGTAGGATTCTCACTGCTGTTCCTTGGACTTTCTCTTATGAAAGAGTCGGTTCCAGATTTACAGAAAACACCAGAAGTGCTTTCATTCATCCAGGGATGGCAAGGATACGGCTTTGGTTCTGTAATTATATTCCTGATATTTGGCACATTGCTCACATTGGTGCTCCAGTCATCAAGTGCAACCATGGCACTTACCCTCATTATGCTCAACATGGGTTGGATAAGGTTTGACATGGCCTGTGCAATGGTGCTAGGAGAAAACATTGGAACCACAATCACCGCCAACATAGCGGCAGCCGTTGCAAATACATCTGCAAAAAGGGCTGCACTCGCCCATACGGTATTCAATCTGTTTGGTGTAATTTGGGCCCTTATTGCATTCCCTCTATTCCTGAAACTTACCGGATTTATAACATCAACAATATTTTCAGTACCAAACCCGGCCTCCCAGGGATTTGTTGTTGAGGCAATTACAGCAGCTGACGGAACAATGGTGCAGAGCCCTTCACAAACCGCTGCATTATTTGGACTTTCAATGCTCCACACTTTATTCAACACCATAAATACCTGCATACTCATCTGGTTTATCCCGGGCATTGAAAAACTTGTCTGCAAGATCATTAAATCTTCAGATAATCAAGAGAAAGAGCCACACAGGCTCATGTACATCAATGCCGGCCCTATAGGAACTCCTGAATTGGCAACAGAACAGGCATTCAAGGAAATTATTCACTTTGCAACCATTTCCCACAAAGGGCTGCAGTACGCAAAACAGGCAATGTCAAATTCTCATCCCGACGAATTTGAGCAGATACGCACCAAGCTGGTAAAATACGAGGAGATAGCAGACCGCATAGAACTGGAAATTGCAAACTTCCTCAACTCGGTATCTGCCGGCGATATCAGCGAAGAGACATCCGTTAAGATTAAAGCAATGTACAAGATTATTGGAGAACTGGAGTCGCTGGGAGATTCCGGTGAAACAATCAGCCGCATCATTGCAAGAAAGAACGGGCACAATAGGACATTTGATCCTCAGACTATCAACAACCTGGAGAAGATGGCCGCAACCGTTGAAAACGCATACATGCAGATGATAGAGAACCTTAACACAGCCCACAAAGGTACCCTCACCGGCATTTCCAATGCATACCAGGCCGAAACCCAGATCAACACCCTCAGAAACTATCTTAGAGACACTGAAATTGAGGGAATTGAGAACGGAAGCAAGAACTACCAGAGCAGTATCTACTACATGGATCTTGTAAGCGAACTGGAGAAAATGGGTGATTTCATAATAAACATCTCCCAGGACCTTGAGAAGGCATTTGTAAAAAAATAAAAAAAGTGCCCATTGGGACGACGTCCTAATGGGCACTATTGGTATCCTATCCCTTAACAGAAACTTAACGTTAATGAAATATTTATTAAATTTATTGCCGATAATTTTGCAGCGTAAAAATTAAAACAACAAAAGATGAGAAAGAAAATGATTTTGGCAGCCTTATTGGCTTGCATGGGTTTGGGCGCACAGGCGCAGAATGCAAAAGCAGAGGAGCCTAAAGGAAAGGCTATTGTACAAGTATTTGGAAATTTCAATACCGGTTTTGGCGCTGAAAATGATGTAAGGGGCTTTGAACTTGAAAGGAGTTATCTTGGCTATGAATACAATCTTGGGAACGGACTATCTATTAAGAGCGTACTTGATATGGGCAAATCTTCAGATGTATCGGACAATAACCGTCTTGCATATGTAAAGAATGCAATGATTACCTGGAAAAAAGACAATTTTACATTTAACGGTGGTCTGATTTCCAATACACAGTTCAATTTTCAGGAGAAGTTCTGGGGATACAGGTACATCATGAAGGATTTCCAGGACATGTACAAATTCGGTCACAGTGCAGACCTTGGAATCTCAGCCTCATACAAGTTCAATGATTTCATATCGGCAGATGCAATTATCGTAAACGGTGAGGGTTACAAGAAACTGCAGAAAAAAGATGGTCTCAACTACGGAATGGGTGTTACACTTACACCGCTAAAAGGACTCAGCGTGAGACTTTACGGTTCGGTGAATGAGGGTGCTGATGACTCACAGAAAAACACAACCAATTTTGCAGCATTCGTAGGATACAAAGGTGAAGGTTTCTCTGTTGGTGCAGAGTATAATGCTATGAAGAACGCTTCATTTGCAGATGGTGCAGACCAATATGGAATCTCGGTGTTTTCAACCTTGAAACTGTCGGGAAAAACAGAGATTTTTGCAAGATTTGATGATTTGTGCTCTGAAGATGACTGGAACATTGCAAAAGATGAGCAGGTTGCCGTACTGGGTGCACAGTTCAAGTTGGGCAAATATGTGAAACTTGCCCCTAACTTCAGAATGAGCATGCCTAAAGCATCCGGTGCAGATAACACATATGCGGGTTATGTGAGTTTCTTCTTTGGGTTGTAGGCGGTGAGCGCTTTATGGTGCTGGCGCAAGTAATTTAACGGCGGGGATTCATATGAGTCTCCGCCATTTTTGCGCACAAAACACCCCTTCCGTGCGCAAAACCTCATCCGCAACACTACTCTGCGCACAAAACACCCCTTCCGTGCGCAAAACCTCATCCGCAACACAAGTTTGTGCGGAAAGTAATCCGCAGTGTATTATCTTTGCGGCCTCAAATTATAAAAAGATGGTTTCAGTAGACGGACTAACAGTAGAATTCAGCGGCACAACGCTTTTCAAGGACATTTCATTTGTTATAAATGACAAAGACCGTATTGCTCTTATGGGCAAGAACGGTGCGGGCAAATCTACAATGCTAAAGATTCTGGCAGGTGTGAAGACCCCTAACCGAGGTAAGGTTACCGTTACTGACGGCGGCAAGATCGGTTATCTTCCACAGCACCTGATGGTGGAGAACGGCCGTACCGTGTTTGAGGAGGCATGCCTGGCATTTGAGCACCTGTTTGAGATTGAGAGGGAGATTGAGAGCATCAACAATGAACTTACCGTGCGCACAGATTATGACAGTGACGAGTATATGGGGCTCATTGAAAAGGTTACTGCCCTTTCTGAGAAATTCTACAGGATAGACCTTACCAACTATCAGGAAGATGTGGAGCGCACACTAATGGGACTTGGATTTGTGCGAAGCGATTTGCAGAGACAGACAAGCGAGTTCTCCGGAGGATGGAGAATGCGAATTGAATTGGCAAAAATCCTGTTGCAGAAACCTACCCTCCTGTTGTTGGATGAGCCTACCAACCACCTTGATATTGAGTCTATTGAGTGGCTTGAGGATTTTATCATCAACAGCGCCAACTCGGTGATGGTAATCTCCCATGACAAAGCGTTTGTAGACCATATCACCACCAGAACCATTGAGATTACAATGGGCAAGATCTATGATTACAAGGTCAACTATTCAAAATATCTTGAACTGAGGGCTGAACGCCGCCAGCAGCAGCAGGCTGCCTACGACAACCAGCAGAAGATGATTGCCGAGACCAAGGAGTTCATTGAGAGGTTCAAGGGAACTTACTCAAAGACCAACCAGGTGCAGTCGCGCGTAAGGATGCTGGAAAAGCTTGAGATCCTGGAGGTGGATCCGGAAGACAGAAGCGCCCTTAACCTGAGGTTCCCCCCTGCCCCACGCTCCGGCTCTTATCCTGTGGTAACCAACGGCTTGGGCAAGACCTACGGCGAGCACCAGGTATTCAACAACGCCTCAATAACCATTGAGCGCGGAGACAAGGTTGCTTTTGTAGGCAAGAACGGAGAGGGTAAGTCTACCATGGTTAAGGCCATCATGGGACAGATAGATTTCACCGGAGAACTGGCACTTGGCCACAACCTTAAGATAGGTTATTTTGCACAGAATGAGGCATCTCTTCTCGACGAGGAAAAGACCGTCTTCAAGACCGTTGACGATGTTGCTGTAGGTGACATCCGCACCAAGTTGAGGGACATCCTGGGAGCATTCATGTTCGGCAAGGATGACTCGGAGAAGATGGTAAAAGTGCTGTCGGGAGGAGAAAGGACCAGACTGGCCATGATCAAACTCCTTCTTGAGCCGGTGAACATGCTTATTCTCGACGAGCCAACCAACCACCTTGACCTGAAAACCAAGGACATCCTGAAGGAGGCACTGAAGAACTTCGACGGCACCCTCATTGTAGTGTCCCACGACCGTGATTTCCTCGACGGCCTGGTGAGCAAGGTATACGAGTTCTCAAACAAGCGTGTAATTGAGCACCTTGGCGGCGTCTACGATTTCCTAGAGAAGAAGAAAATGGAGAACCTCCGCGAGATTGAGAGAAAGAATTAAGAAAATTCCTGCCAGAAGCATCTGACAGGGATTTTTAACTTTAATTGGCTTTATTCCTCCTCTGCAGACTCCAGGATGCCTGAAGGACCTTGCTCTTGAGCAGTGGCGGAAAATCCGGGTTATCTGCAAAGAATTTCTCAACTTCCTCAAGTGCATCAGGTGAGCGGAATCTGCCGAGCAGGGTACGGGTCCAGTTCATGGGGAAGAAGATGTCGCTAGTCCGCTGGATGTACGGCAATGAATCAAAAGCCGGACGGATATATTTTACAGCCTGCTCCTCCCGCAAAGGATGGCACAGGTAAGACAAGGTCTTCAATGCCCAAGGCTCAATCCTGCGGTTTTCGGCCTGCAGCAGTGATTGGAAAAGCTCTTCCTGCGCCGCCACATCCGGTGTGGTGGCCCTGGAAATGAACTCAAACTGGCGTTTTCTGTCGGGATTAAGGATACGGGCACTTTGAGTGGCGATTATCTCCTGTTGCAGATGTGGATTGCGGATTGCAAGTTCCCACGCCAGAGTCATGTAGTCATTCTCCGAAAGAAGAGGATGCCTGGCCTCACTCCAGATTGAATGCAATTCTTTCCATACAAGTGAGTCAGATGCATTGGAAATTAGGGCTCTGAGCAACGGCAGCCTGTAGGAAGCAATAGGATGGTCTTGCGACATCAATAAAAGCCCCCTTTCAAGCACACTGTTCTTGACTTCGGGCAAAAGGGCTGATATATAATTACATACCGTTGAGGCTATCAAAGGATTTTGTAATGCTTTACAATAAGGTTCATTGTATTCTGCCAATGGACTCATCAGTCTTTCCAATAATGTCTCTGCCGGCAGTTCCCCATGCTGGACAGCTTCATACAGGTTCATCAGCTGTGACTGCACAGACACCTCATCTTCATTTGTATACCATAAATCCAAAGCAAATTCCAGTTCACCGGGATACTGATAACGGAAATATCCATATCCCCTACCATCACTGTTAAGGGCATCAAGGGAGATGTTCTTCCCGACAGGTATTTTTACAGTTTCTCTATCCATCACAACCTCAACCACTTTTTCTTCACTCTTGAATGAAGATTGGTCAAATTCCTTTAGAGCAACATTGAAACTTTGTGGCCATAAAAGCCCCCTGCCATATGGATCAGATTGGGAGACGGTAAGGGTATCATCCTCCAATGAGAAAGTGAGCCACGGCATACCGTTGCTGTTCACCCATACATCGCTGAAGGATACAAGATCTGCACTTGTCTTGCTGTCAAGTATTTTCACAAGATCATCCCAAGTGGCATTGCCGTAAGAATATACAACAAGATAATCGTGGATTCCTGCCCTGAAAGCCTCCTCTCCAATTATCTCCACCAGTTTCTTGAGCATTACGGGAGCCTTGTTGTAGATGATGTTGTTGTATACAAGTCCGGCGCTGCTGAGGTTATCAAGCGGCTGTTTGATTGCTGTCCCACCAAGAGTGCGGTCTTCCCCCAACGCAGATGTGGTAATGCTCTTGAGCCAGTTCAACTGATGGTTGATCTCCGGGAACATTGGTTCTGTTATCTTTTGGCCAAAGTAGCTGGCAAATACCTCTTTGGTCCATACGTCATCAAACCATTTCATTGTTACAAAGTCTCCAAACCACATGTGAGCTGTTTCGTGGGCTATGAGAGCCGCACGGCGGAGTTCTTCGTCGGGAGTAGGATTCTTTGAAAGGAATATCCGGGTATCATTGTACAATGTTGCCCCTGTGTGCTCCATGCCTCCATACTGGAAGCCCGGAAGGATGATGAAGTCATATTTTGCAAAAGGGTACGGCACTCCCGTATACTCCTCCATCCACTCCAGCGACATTGCAACCTGATTGAAGATGGTTGCGAGTTGGGCTGTTTTATGGGGATCCGTCTCCCTGTGGTATGCTGCAAAAGTGTGTCCACTGCCGGTATATGTCTCTTTTGTGAACTTGCCGGCCACGAATGAGAAAAGGTAAGTGCTCAGTGGTTCGGTTGGGTTGAAAATTATGTATTTTGTGGCCGATTCAGGCTGTTGCAGCTGCTCTGACTTCTGTGGAGAGTTGGAAACTGCCACCCACCCGGCAGGAATCTGGAGAGAGAGGTTGAAAGAAGCTTTCAGATCAGGTTGGTCGAAACAAGGGAAGAGTGTCCTGGCCCTGTCGGGAACAAGAAGGGTATAAAGGAACTCATCGTTGCGGTTGAGCGACTGGTCCTCAGGTGTGAAGACAATCTCAACCTCGTTTACCCCTGCCACTGTAGCCGATGCAGGGAGGATGATGTGCTCTTTTTTGAGTTCATGCTGCGTATGTGCGCCATTGGCCACTACACTATGTACATTCTCTGTCTTACGGAAATCAATTATTGTCTCCTGTGGCTGCTCCAAAGTGAAACCTATCCTTATTTTTCCTTCTACAGGAGTATCCTTCCTTTCAGGGATACTGAAATGCAATGTGTATTCCAGATTGCTGATATTTTCTTTGCGGTACTGGGCAAGTTGAAGGGAAACACCCGGGTCGCAAAGAGATTTTTTGGATGCATTTGTGCAACCTATTGCCATCAACACGGCAATTATGTAAAAAAACTGTTTCATTTAGGTTCTGTCTATAACTATCTACAAATATAGTTATTTACGGGAAGATTTATGGGAGAACACAGAGGGTTCTGCGCAGAAAATTGGGCCTTTTCCCGCGCGGAATCCTTCTACGACACATTTCGCGCGGAAAACAATACCCCTTTCCCGCGCGGAATCATTCGGCAACACATTTCGCGCGGAAAATAATACCCCTTTCCCGCGCAGAATCTTTCGGCGACACAATACTCGCTCTGATATTTGCATCTTCCCCGCAAAAGAATTACTTTCGCACCGTTAAAATTTTAAAATCATGGACAAGGTATCGGAAAACCCTTTCAAAAACCGGACAGATGGCAGATTGTCGCCATATGTAATCGTTACTGTACTTTTCATTTTGTGCTATATAGTCTCTAATCTTATGGCTGTGAAGGTCATAGGATTCTTCGGGCTCTTTTATTTTGATGCTGGCACAATCACCTTCCCGCTTGCATATATGTTGGGAGATGTCCTCACTGAGATGTGGGGATACAAAATAGCCAAGAAGACAATCATTCTGGCATTCCTGTGCAATGTGTTTGTGGTATTGTGCACACAGGTTGGAGTATGGCTCCCTTCACCTGATTACCTGGATACTACAGCGCAGGCTTATGATACCGTATTCAATTATGTGCCAAGAATTGTACTGGGATCGCTTACAGGATTCCTCCTTGGCGAGATTTCCAATGCCTGGCTTATGGAGAAGATAAAGGGCAAGACAAAAGGAAAGCGTCTTTGGGTGCGTACCATAGGAAGTTCAATTGTAGGTTATATATTTGATACTGTACCATTTGTACTCATTGCTTTCTTGGGTGTCCTTACAACACGCGACATCATTCTAATGATTGTTTCACAGTACATTATGAAGCTTGCAATTGAGGCCATATTTGGAACACCGCTGGCTTACGCTGCAATATTGTACATGAAGAAAAAAAGGTTCTAGCATGCAGAGATATTCAGTTATAACAGAGAAGAATCCCCGCGAGATTGTACTGCTAAGGGGGCAGGGCTGCCATTACCGCAGGTGTGCATTCTGCGATTACCACCTTGATGCTTCGTGCGACGAGCAGGCCAACCTGAAGATAAACACAGAAGCATTGAGCCAGGTTACCGGCAAATACGGTATTTTGGAAGTTGTGAACTCCGGTTCTTTCTGTGAACTGGATTCCAGCACCATGAAGGCTATTATTGCCACTTGCAAAGCCAAGAACATTTCAACCGTTCACTTTGAGTGCCACTGGCTATACCGCAAGTTCATCCCAGCCCTGAGAGAGGCATTTGCCCAGGTGGGTACACAGGTGAAGATGAAGATTGGGGTGGAAACATTCAATGCCAACTATCGGGAAGAGATAATGAAAAAGGGCATTAAGGAAAGCGACCCTGCAAAGATTGCCCAGGGGTTCAACGAGTGCTGCCTGCTTTTCGGTTTGCCGGGCCAGACATATGAGAGCATGATTGAAGATATTGAGACAGGGTTGAAGCACTTTGAGAGGATCTGCGTGAACATTATGGTAGAAAACAACGCACCTCTCCAACCGGATGAAGAGGTGCGCCGGATATTTGCTGATAAAATTTATCCTCTGTATAAAGACAATCCAAGAGTGGACATCCTCCTGCACAATACAGATTTTGGTGTGGGAGACTAGTCTTTCACAGGCTCTTTGCCCGGAATGACAAGATTGAGGATAACTCCAACCAAAGCTGCTAGGCCAATACCGCCAAAAGTAACAGGACCAATATGCATCTCTGCACCGCCAATGCCAAGGGTAAGTATAAGTGAAGAGATCACAAGGTTTCTGGTATTGCCCATATCAACCCTATTCTTCACCAGGGTATTTATACCCACAGATGCAATTGTACCGAACAGCAACAGCATAATTCCTCCAAGAACAGCACTTGGAATGGTCTTTAGCAAAGCACTCATCTTCCCGACAATTGAGAACAGGATTCCAAACATACCCGCAATTCTCAACACCGAAGGATCGGAAATCTTTGTAAGTGAAACGGCACCTGTCACCTCTGAATAGGTTGTTACAGGAGGACCGCCTATAAGGGAAGCAGCCACACATGCAAGACCGTCGCCGAGCATTGTACGGTGAAGACCGGGATCTTTCACATAATCGTTTCCGGTCACCTCATTGATGGCATAAACGTCTCCAATATGCTCAATTACAGGAGCAATTGCTACAGGAATCATGAAAACGATTGCCTCCCAACAGAACTCTGGTCTTACAAATGCAGGCAATGCGAACCAAGGGGCATCCAGTACAGGCTTGAAATCTACATTTCCTGTAACCGCCGCTACTATATATCCTGCTACTATACCGGCAAAAATTGGGATGAGCTTAAGGAGTCCTTTTGCAAACAGGTTAACAGCCACTGTAGTGAGCAAGGCTACAATTGCAAGCAACCAATTCCCTTTTGCCATATCAACACCTGTACCGGCCAATGAAAGGCCAATAAGCATAATTACGGGACCAACCACTATTGGAGGGAAGAGTCTGGTAACAAAGCCTATGCCTCTGAGGCGCACCAATGCACTCATGATTCCGTAAACTGCACCAACGGCAACAAGTCCGCACAATGTGCCCGGAAGGCCATACAACTCAGTTGCCTTTATGATTGGAGCAATGAATGCGAAACTGCTTCCAAGGAAAATAGGCACTTTACCTTTGGTTACAGCGTGAAAAATAAGGGTACCCAAACCTGCAGTGAACAGGGCTACAGAAGGATCCAGGCCTACCAGTAGCGGTACAAGAACTGTTGCGCCAAAGGCCACAAAGAGAAATTGGGCACCAACAACAGTCTTTTGGACAGGATTAAGCTTATTCATAAAATTTGCATGAGGTTTTTGCAAATTTAACCATAAATATTTACAAATCATTACTAAATTTGTTCTGCAAACAGAACAAAAAATTCACTTTCATTATGGCAGTACACATTATAGACCACCCGCTTGTACAGCACAAGCTGAGCATCATGCGAAACAAGAAAACCTCTACCAATATGTTCAGGGAACTGCTCAAGGAGATATCAATGTTCATGGGTTATGAGATTACAAAAGACTTCCCACTCACTTATGAAGAGATTGAGACACCTCTCATGAAAATGAATGCCCCTAAAATTGCAGGAAAGAAAGTGGTAATTGCCCCTATATTGAGAGCAGGACTTGGTATGGTAGAAGGACTTACAACCCTTATCCCGTCTGCACGCGTAGGCCATATAGGAATGTACAGGGATGAAGAGACCTGCCTTCCTGTTTTCTACTACTACAAAATGCCAAAGACAAAAGACCGTCTTGTTATTGTAACCGACCCTATGCTTGCAACTGGAGGAAGCGCAATTGACGCAATTACACGCCTTAAAAATGACGGTTTCAAATACATAAAGATGATGTGCCTTGTAGCTTCACCTCAAGGTTTGAATGCGGTTCAGGAGAAACACCCTGATGTGGATATCTACCTTGCATCACTTGATGAAGGCCTCAACGAGAAGAACTACATCCTTCCAGGCCTTGGAGATGCCGGTGACAGAATTTTTGGAACAAAATAGCAATTGATCTTCCTTAAGTAATATAAAAGAACAACCACCCCGTCCTTTCGGACCAGCCTAGGGGTGGTTGCATGTTGAGCGATATATGTATGTGACAGGCTGTTAGTTAGTTTTGAACGTTCACTGGTATAATTCCGTGGTAGAACTCGTTTCTGCCAACCTCGTATCTCTGAATGGTTGTGCCTCCGGTAACAGTTTCAATCAAGTGTGAAGTTACTTCTGCCTCTTTTGGAGTTACAGGCTCCGCAATAATTGTCTCAAAAGTCTGCATTTTGTAAGTATCCATATCTGATACGGGACCTCTCCACTGGCATGTTGTTCCGTTAAGGTAGTAATACTGTCCATTGTACTGGCAGAATACAGTGCCATGTTCATCCTCTCCGCCAAAATCCATCTTAAAAATTACATCTCCTGGAGTAGTGCCCAATTTAGGGACCATGCTTGAACTGCCGTCATATGGCTGCAGGTAAAGGCTTGTACTTAGAGATTTCAAATAACCCGGTGCATATTCAACATAACTCATATAGTTGCCTACTTTTGTTACAGATGAACTACCTCCCGGTATAACCATCTCCCAAATGAAATCCGGTGTCATTTTAAAGGTTGAACTCTGCTCGTTGCCTGCATTGGCATTTGCAACAACTGCGCTCATTTGAGCCTCGTCTGCTTTCAGGCATGAACTTGTATTGTTGGTCTGGCTCCTGATGAACAGGTAGAATGCCGGGTCGATAATACCATAGTAAGTGCTTCCTCCCCAGAATCCGCCTCCTCCAGATGAAGAACCGTTGTATTTGTTGTTGGAGAAGAAAGATGCAATCATAGCATTGTGTGTAGCATCACCATCTTCCATTTTTGCTGCATACTTGGCATTGAAAGAGAAAGTAAACTCCGCTGAAGCTCCAATCTTGCCTTCAAGTATGTATGCATCAAATATAGGCTCTGTTCCCCCTGCCAGTATTCTGTGTGAAGCAGATGAAGCGGGCACTATTGCATCATCAGAAGTTACCTGAAGAATACCTTTTGTATTGTCAGCAGCATCAGCATTTCCATCAAACAAGGAGAAGTTGCTGAACATATTTGAACTTCCGGCCTGGGCATCATTCAAAAGATAGGCGTTCTTTGATGCGAATGATCCGTTGAAAGCAAGGGTTGAAACATCAAGGAAATTGCTCTCGCTCTTGTTATATACATCCAGACGGATTCTTGCAAAGGTTCTTGAAAGCTCCCCCTGAACAGTGTTGTTGCCCTCATTAAGGGTAACTTTTCTGATCATCACTAGCGGCTGCGGATTCAGCTTGCAGATTCTGTCATCTCCAGCATTAAGCCTGTACTTGAAGAAAGATGCATAATTTGCTGATGAGAATCCTGGAAGTCCGGATGCACCGGTAAAGTTCTGCAGGATATTTGAGACTATCAAAGAGAAATCCCCATTTCCATTATAGTTTGAAGTTCCATCCTCTGCCTCTTTTCCCAAACCGGCATAGCTGTTTGTTCCACTGGTAACAGCAGCATGGTTTGCCACTGCTATAAGTGTATAGTTGCCCGCTTTAAGAAGCTCAATATTGCCATGTAGGGGATCAGACTGCGGGAAAGTAATCTTTACAGCAGTTCCTGCAGCTGCATCTGCATTTACAGCACTCCCATCATAAAATCCGTTAAGTGAATTTACATCTGCAGAACTTGCATGAATCTGCCTGTATCCTACAAGCCTATTGTCACTGTCAACAACAAGCAAGGTAAGGTTATAAAGCAACGATCCGTCTACAAACTTCTCCCACTCTGTCCAAGTTCCGCCACTGTTGAGCGGATCTGCAGAAATGGATTTGGTCTGCACCTCTATTGGAAGAGACATATCTATAGTAAGGGAAGCCAAACCTCCGGAAACATCCTTCATCTCCGGCTCCTCAACTATGCTCTTGCACCCTGCCAACAGAGCCAGGCCCACTATTGAACCTAAAATATATCTGTTAAAAATCTTTTTCATAATCGCTCATTATTTACTTTTAACTGTTACCTCTTCATATGTGTGGGTGGTATAATTCCATTCATTAATTGATATCAGAATTTCCTGGTGTCCTCCAACAGGAGAGAATCTGCACATCACCTTATAGAAAACGTTCCTTTCAAGTTCAGGCATCTTTACATAAACATGCTGTGAAGTGGCACCTGAATCAAACGAGTAACCAATTTTAACCAGTACAGCACCTTGAGAAACCTCTGTAAAATCTGTTGATGATTCAACAATTCCCGAACTCCAGGCTGTACCTCCAAATCCATTCTCAAAGAAATAGTGTGGTGCAAGAACCTCTGTATAATTGTCTGAATTAGAAATTGCCTCACCATTCTGTTCTCCAATCACATTCAATACCTGTACATCTGTACCGCTGGTAAAGTCTGAAGTGTAAGCTGTGGCAGAGTTTACATCAAACAGATAACCCTGTGCAATCACATTGGAAATCTGAACATCAGTTATTGTCAGCTTTGGCGATGTAGTCTCGTACACTGCCGATCCCTGCTCAACCTCTGCTACATATACTCCAATTTTTGAAACCGGACGTACAAGGTCTACATCAAGCTGCTGGATAAGCCAGTAATGGTCCTCATGCAGCTCATCTGTTGTATTTCTGATATTGTCAACATTAATTCCAACAACATCATTGTAGATCATTGGCAAACCGTTGGTTGAAGGATTCACAATACCTTTCAGGCAGATTGCCTTCAATTGCTCCTGTGTGGTATTTTTGCTTATAGCCGGGCTACCTGCAGCAGCGTCAATACCCGATTCATTTGCAATCACATAAAAGTCAACATTATGTGTACCGCTGTAAGGAAGCAGCAAGTCCATAATAATAGGCTCGGATGATACTGTCTCCCTCAAGAAGTGTCCGCTCAGCTGGCCATTGTAGAATGCATAAATCCTAATTGATTTGATAGCACTCTCTGCTCCAGCCTCCAATGCCGGTGTAGATTTAGTCATTTCTTCTGCATTCACATTCACCTGAATGAATACGCTCTGCAGCTTTTCTGAATTGTCCATCTTGTCAAAGATGCAACTTGTAGCCATAACCCACACAGACAGCACCAGCAAGGATCTCTTTATAATATTCCCGATAGTTTTCATAATCATCATTTCTAGAATTCTGGGGTTACGTTCTCAATTACCCATGAAGGGACCTCTATCTTGATATCAAATTTTGAATCACCGAACTCAACTTTAAAAGGAATCAGGCACTCGTTCAACGACGTATTGATATAGCTGCTATATCTTGAAATATGTTCTGCAAAGTTTACCTGATGAATGATTGATCCGTCCTGTGAAGATATCTTCAAGTATACGTCCTCATGGTTTGTATGTCTCATAATGTTGCATTTTGCTGTAATGTTGTTTCCTTGAGAAATTACAGCATCAAGCATGTAGTCTGCCGGCTGCCCTTGAGCCTCATTATTGAAATTTGTCAAAGGGGATACGCCAACAAGTTCAATAACAGGATCTGCACACAATACATCCGGAGCATTGACAACCTCTACAAGAATGTCATAATGTGAACTTGCAAAGTAAGTTGTCTTGGTCTCTTCCATTTTATACTCGCTGTACGGCTGGATTGTATAGTTTATTGCAGACCAGTAAAGTGAATCATTGCCAGAGACCTTCTCTCCGTTCAAATAGCTTCTGGCAGCGAATGTCATATTGTTCATGTTCTTTGAATCAAGACCCTGAACCTTGGTATTGTATGCATTGCCTATGCAAACTATTCTGTACTCCCCCTCCCTCAACGGCGGCAATACTGTCTCCTGGGCCTGTATATCAGCCTGTGAAAGGCGTGCCTGGGATACACATACACTGTTTACATCAAAAACATACATGTCTACGCTGTTTATCTTCTGGCTGAAGATATCATCGTTACCGTCGCCATTATATCTTAAAGCAAGGCGGTATGTGTTATAGCAATCACTATGGTCCTCCTTTGTGCATGAAGCGGAGAGTCCACCAAGGAGCAAAAGGCAAATTGCAAGTTTTATAAGTTTCATATCTGTATGTTTCCGTTTAAAATTCTTTAAAAGTTTGGAGGGGATCTGTCGGGAAGACAAGCTCCCCTCCTATGGTATTCAAGATTTAGAACTCTGGAGTGATGATGTCTACTGTCCAGTCTACAACCTCAACTTTAACCTCAAGGCAACGCTGGATTGGTGACAAGTCGTCTGGAATCTCAATTGATCCGTCACCTGATGCCAAACCGGCTGCACTCATTCTGTAGATCTTTCCTGCCTCAAGCTGGGTAAGGGTCTCTGAACCTTTATGGAATACTGAAGTGTATACATATGCAGGACTGCTGTCTGCAGTTAGAGTAATAACCATCTGAGGAACAACCTCACCTGCAAAGAAGTGGTATGCCAATGGTGTAGGAACATCAGCTTTAGGAGCCGCAGGGGTCATCTCCAATGCAGGAGAAAATCTGTCAATGAACCATCCATTGCTTGAAGAACCGTTGAACCATCCGAATACCTGTGACTCATCATCCAAGTTTGCAATAGGAGCCACGTGAGAACCTGATCCTGCAATATTAAGCTTACCGCCGTTGGTGTTTGCTGTTAGTGCCGGCAAGTAATGCTGGAAAGCAATTGCTGTAACAGATACTTTGTCAAATTTAGGGGTTGCGCTGAATTTTGTTGTGAAGCCGTCAACCTCAAAACGTGCAATGGCAGGTTTCATGGTTACTGCTGCCTCGTATACCTCTGTATATTTTGTTGAGCCCTCTACAGTGTGTGTTCTGCCTGTAGATGACAGGTTTTTCTCACCAAACAGGATAAGGCTGTTCTGGTCCTGCTGATCCTTAATTGCAACATTAAGGTCCATAACATCCTCAAAGGTAATTCCAGGTCCAAGGTTTGCCACAACTACAACTTTGGTACATTTGTGGTCTACAAAGTGGAACTCATGAACTTTAGACAAGTCTGAAGACTGGTCAAAGTAGAAAACTGCATCTGTTCCGTCTGCATTTTTTGCAGTATATGATGGAGCATATGAATCATCAGTAAGGAAAATCTGGAAGTTCTTTACAGCCACTTTCTGGTTAGCTGAAATTTTGTCTCCAGCAGGACCTTTGGTCATTATTACATTCTCAAGTGAAATCTGAACGGTCTTAAGGGTGTTAGCCTCTGGGGTGTGGTTCTCTTTTGAGCAAGAAACCATTGCAAATACAGCAACTAGTGCCAACAACATCAATTTAGAAAGTCTCATAATCGTAATTTTTAAGTTTGTTATTTTATTCAGTTATTTATTTTCTATTCAAATCTTCTTATATACTCTTCTCGCTCTTTATTTTTTTCCTGCTCCCACTGTAGCTCAGCGTTTATATATCCTTTATTGAGCTCTGCCAGCTCATGCCCCTCTGCTTTTGCCTTCTCCAGATAAGTAAGGGCCTTTTCAAATTCCTTGTTCATCATAAGGGCTACTGCGTATGTGTTGTATGCCCTATAATCCTCTGAATAAGGTGCTACGGTCTCAAGTGCTTTTGCATACTCACCTTTTCTAATCAGGCTGTTTGCAAGGTTGATGTTCTCAACTGCCTTGCTGTCTGAATTTCCGTAGTATACAGTAAGGTAAAGTGCTGTTCTAAGGTGAGGGTAAACCTCTTTGAGCATTTTATGGTATGTTCTGCCTCCATCAAGTGCCCTCAAGTCAAGTTTCCTTGCTGCTCCTCTGTCAGAGTCTATGATGTCAATGATCTTCTTTTTGTCTTCATCGCTCATCTGCGATTCAAGTGTCATTCTCCTCAATCCTGCCCAGTTCTCTTCACCGTTTACAATCTGGAAATTGTCGGGATTAAGATTGTACTGCGGCCTTTGCTGGATAATATAGTTTATAAGTGCTTTTGCCCTGTTTTCTCCCAGCCACTTGTTGCGGTACTGAGTTCCCTCCGGAGAAGCATGACCTGTTATTTCAATCTTTTCAACTTTAAAGTCCTTGTAGGTGTAAATCTTGTCTATTGCTCCTAGTATGTTTTCAAAAGATTCTGCATTGTTGAAGATGTTGTGGTCTATGTCTATTTTACCAACTTTAAATATTACCTTATATCTGTCATCTTCAAGAACTATCTTGTCTGATACGTCTGCAAGTGCAAACTCTGACGGTATTCTTCTCTCAACTTTTGCAGGCTCAAAGTACATCTGCTGTGAAGCTACTGTCTCATCTGCAAGTCCGTCATTGCATTGTGCACATCCTACAATCTCTCTCTTTATTCCCAGGTGTGCAGGTGTCATCCATCTCTTGACTTTGGTCTCGCTGCTGTAGCTGTAGGTGATTCCTTTCACCGTCTGGTTCTCCTTGAGCTCCCATCCTCTTTCACCTTTCAAAGCATTCTCCTGCCTCTCTCTCTTAATCCTGTTCTTTCCGTAAACCTCTACTGCATCTAGCCAAACTGTGTCTTTTCCATTGTAGAGGTACGGCTTGATAACCTCCTTGCGGTTTGATGGGATATTGTTATTTTCTGTATGCAGGTCAAAGGTTACAATTGCTCTAGTATCGTTATACTGAAGAAGCTGGTTCTCTATTTTTGACTGAGCCTGCAATCCAATGGAGGTTGCAAGGAATGCTGCAGTTATTAGTATCGCTCTTTTCATGGTTATTGTCTTTATTTAATCAGGTAGATGAATGAAATGCCACATTTAGTTATGCCCAACAGGTGGCGGTTGAAACTTTTCTGGAACAGTCCGCATTTACGGTTGTCAAACTCCTCATAATCTGTATACCAGTATCCGAGTCCTATTGTTGCTTCCAGATTCAGGCGCTTTCCAAGGATCCACTGGTAACCGTAGGTGATTCCTGCTCCTGCTGCCCAGCCTTCATTTCTGGTATCCTTTGTCATTCCGGTAAAACCTTTAGGCTCGTTCATGGAATAAAAGATCTCCGGAATTTCAACTGCACTTATATTGAATTGCGAGTAATTTGCATTAATTCCAACAAAGTGTCCGTTAAAAGCTTCACAGAACCAATAACGCACCTCGGGAGTTACAAGGAAATGCTTTAGTTTCCTGTTCACCTCTTTGCTGTCATCTAATGTGAAAGGATTATAACCGCCCTCCAGATTCAAAGTATAGCGGTCTGCCAATCTGAACTCTACTCCAAGATTGGGAGTAGCTGTTGCCCAATATAGAAGATTGGTCTTTACCGCAGCCTTCTGGGCAAAAACTGTTGCCGGGAACGCCACTACAAGAAGTACTACAATAAACAGATACTTTTTCATCAGCTAATCAATTATTAATCGTTTAAATTTGCTGATGACGGATTTAGTCCAAATAAAGAATGGTGTGAGGAAACATCCTCATCATTACCGTCGCTCAACGGTTGCAAAGAGAATGTTTGTTTGAAATAAAAAAAATTTGCACAAAACAGTTTTTCTGATTGCGCAATTAATTTTGAAAAATTATAATATAGGTAAATATTTTATGCTAAAACAAAGTTTATTTTAACGTATACACAAATTTTTTAACGCATACACAAATTTTTAGTGAATAAAGATTTATTTTTGTACAAAATTCAAGGACAGACAAGGGATGATTTCAACAATATTCAGCATTATATATATAACTCTATTCTTTACATTAAGCATTATTCTATATTTTGTACACAATGAGGGCAAAGAAGAAAGAAAAGATTATAAAAAATCCAGAAGGATAATGAGTCTTGCTCTCTTTACTGTATCAATGCTTGGTGCATTCCGTACTATTTTGAGGCCACATCACCAAAATTTGTACACAGATCATGTAATAATGGTGGGAATCTGCTACATTTTCACATTCATAAACTACCTTTCATTCCTTTATATGATTGAAACAGCATCAGCAAGGAGGAAAAGCGTTGTAAGATTTGGCATTTACGCCTTCCCGTTTGTAGCAATAAGCGCAGCCGCGGGCTATTTGTTCCCGCTTCATACACAAGCAGCAGAAATAATATCCATATGTTTCTGCATTGTAATACATTTTATACTGCTTACCTGGTGTCTTCGTGAATATGACAAGTTCATTCTGCTTATCGATAACTATTTTGGCAACTGCCGCAATATCAGATGGATACCATTCTGCCTGTGGTTTTCATTCGGGGTTGCCTGCTTAACCGTAGGATCTTTGTTCTTCAGGCCACTTACTCCAGTAGCAGGCGTATGCTCACTGTTCATATACACTTTCATTTCCATGAAACTTTTGAGCTTTGTTCCTGAAAAGATTCATATAGCAAGGGAAAGCTACAGCAACCATGAGATAGTTGCAGTAGAGACAAAACATTCAGAAGAGGCTCCTATAATGGAGATTGTTCCTGAATTGCCTGTTCAGGAAGAGGAAATTCCTGCAACAGAAGAGCCGGAAAAGGACATAAATGCTGAAAGGCTTGAAAAAAGATACGGAAAAGTGGCGTCACTCATGGAGAAATGGATTGAAACAGAGAAATATACAACACCTGGCATCAATATCAAGGATGTTGCCACACAAATGGGAACAAACTCAAACTATCTCTCCACCTATATAAATAATGTATTGGGCACATCATTTGCCCTATGGCTGAACACATTGAGAGTTGAGAAGAGCAAGAAATACCTTGCATCACCAGGAAGAATATCTATAGAGGAATGTGGAATAAAAGTAGGATACGAGAGCTTGTACAATTATTCCCGATGGTTCAAGACTGTTACAGGAATGTCTCCTTCACATTGGAAAAGGAGCAACTAAGATCTAAAGGCTCTGCAGATTTCCAATAAGATCTTCATATGAAGGGATGGGGTCATCATCATACATATATCTTATGATGCCATCCTTGCACACATACACCCTAGGCACTCTGGTTGTTGCAAAAAGGTGATAGACATCTCTGTCTTTCTGTGCAGAATAAGGGAGAGTATACCCTTTGCTTTTCCAATATGGCCTGATTTCATCATCTCCCTGCTCCCTGCTGATAAGGGCAAAAGAGACATCATCTGAATATTCATCATATATCTGCTGTACAGAAGGAAGAGTTTTCTGGCAGTCGGGACATCCTGTATGAAAGAACATTATAACAGATACGCCATTACGCAAAGATGCACCGGTAACTGTTGTACCGTCATTCATCTGAACTGTAAAATCAGGTATGGAATCCCCCACTTCAAGATCATTCTGTACGGGCTCATCATCCTTTATACATGAAACTGTACAAAGGAGAATGAGCGCCAATACAAATATATTTTTCAAATATTTCATTCAATATAAGATTCTATTTCTTCTCCCCTTTTGCTGCAACAAACTCTATTAAAAGGACAATTGCCAAACCTATAACTGCAAATGCTATAGAAGTGCCAAGCTGTGCATCCAGGCCGGTAACCTGCTCAAACTGTGCCGGAAGCGCAGGATAGTCAAAGCCTTCAGCAGCTCCCGGAACTTTCCAGGGCCATACTTTAAGGAGCGATCCCAACATAAAGCCGCTCAATAATGCAATTGTAAGCATATAGAACTTTTTAAGCAGCCAGCTCAAGAAATGCGAAAAGCTTATAATACCAATAGCACAACCTGCTGCAAATACTGCCAGCACAGGAATATTGAGCTCTGTAACTGCTGTCATAACAAACGCATACTTGCCAAGAAGCAAAAGGATAAAGCTTCCCGATATGCCTGGAAGAATCATTGCACAAATGGCTATTGCACCGCTCAGGAATATGAACCAAAGTGCATCTGGAGTCTGGGCAGGGCTGGCAACACAAATGAATGCAGCAATACCAACTCCGGCGAGTAAAGAAATGATGTTGGGCAAACTCCATTTGTCCAATCCTTTAAGAATATAAATGGCTGAAGCCAGAATAAGTCCAAAGAAGAAGCTCCATAGAGGAACTGGATGAAATTCCAGCAAATATTTCATCAGACGGGCAAGTGAGAACACACTCACAAGGATACCCACAAAAAGGCTTGCAAGAAAATTTCCGTTAATATGTTTCCAGAACTCTGCAATTTTTCCTTTTAGAAGAAGCTTGAAAGCCTCACCGTTAACAGATTTGATTGAATCAAGCAATTCCTGATAAATACCCATCAGAAATGCGATTGTACCACCGCTTACACCTGGAATCACATCAGCAGCACCCATACATGCTCCTTTGAACGCAACTCCAACATACTTCAATAAGTTAGCCATAATCAATTGATATCTTTTTTAATATTTTCCAAAAACTCCAAAAACCATTTCTCATTCTGCAAATGCGGCAGCATGTCATAAACCACACCAAGCCAAGCTGTTCCAGTAGCAAAAATCTTCATGAACAGCTCCTTGAAGGCATCATTGTCACCGTTTCTGCACGCTCTGATTGCCATTACAGTATCAAGCCCGGCCCTTCCCTCTGCAACACGTTCCCCGTCTGCAAGTACCAATTCAAACTGCTCAATGGCATCGTTCTGCTTCTCAAGCCTGATATAGGCCTCTCCAAGCCCCAGCCTTCCCAGAATATCTGTATCTATCTTTACAAACTGCTCAAATATAAGTGCCGCATCACTGTAACGCTGAAGGTTCATATATACAACAGCCAAGTTATATAAAGACGAAGAATTCCCGCCGTTAAGGGCAATCGAATACTCAAAAGCCTCAATAGCCTTGTCAAAATCCTTCAGCCGCGCCTGCACTGTACCCATATTGAACCACACTGTATCGTTGAACGGGTTCTTGTCAAGGTATTTGTCATAATATTGGGCCGCCTTCTCCGGCTCATCCAATCTGTCGTAACAAAAGGCAAAATCATTAAAATACTCATATGGGAGCGGCCTTATCCTCTCCCCTCTTTCAAGATAAAATATTGCTTCCCTATAATTTCTGCAGTCAATACAGTCCTGTGCAATCGCACATATAGACTCTATGGTCTCCCCCTCATCCGCAGTACACTCCAGTGCCCTGTAAAAATGCTCCCTGGCATGACGGAACTTACCTTTAGCCACATTTCCCCTCACAAGAAGAAAATGGTACCCCTGAACCTGCGCATAGGAATCCTCATACGAGGCCAGAATCTCCAACGATTTGTCGGGATTACCGGAAAGTATAAGTGCATCACAGTACCTGCTCAACAGATGCAAAGAATATGGGAACTTGCCGAATGCTATTCCCGACAGTTCCAGCACATTCTCCTCACACTCCTCCCCACCTTCATCGAGAAGCCTCTCAAGCACATATTCAAATGCCTCCTCCGAAAGTTCCAGCCCATGCAGGTTACCCTGTTCCTTCGCACTCAAAAAATCCTCATACGCTCCGGGGAACTCCCCCTCCCTCTCATTCATAAAATTGCTTTCCATACAAACTAAATACTTAACACTGCCATAAAAGCAGCTGCCTTCCGCTCACAAACTAACTATTTCTCGCTACTCTGCGCACAACTTTGTGCACCAAATGCCTCTTCTGTGCACAAACTGTATTTGCCTGATTTTGGTTGACTCGGGTTTAAGATTTATTACTGATATAAGTTTACTATTTACCCTATAATTCCTAATATATATTTACTATCCGAGTATTATTACTGATCAGAGTTGACGATAGACTCTAATTCT
>JAZRQU010000006.1:0-1081 GCA_045650045.1 Candidatus Egerieisoma sp.
ACCGCAATGAAAGGGCATATGTCCACAGCATTTCCATGTGTTTCCTCCGTCTTCCGTGCGGTACATAACAGTATGCAGCAACATTGCCACCATATGTTTTTTCTGCTCCTCGCTGAAATGAGAGACATATTCCCGATGCGCATGGTTGGTAAACAGGATCATATCCCTGTCATTTATAACAGCCAGGCTGGGTTTGATATCGTCATCGCCAGCAATGGAGATTACTTCTCCGGAAACACGTCCTTCTTGCAATTCTTTTGGAAACAACAACTTCGGCCATTTGTCCACTGCGACCCCTCTTTTCCTTTTCGTCTGCAAGTTTAAAATAGCACAAAAAGACAGGATTGTCAAAGGCAAGGGCATTTTGGCTGTGGGTATTCCTGCATTTGCATTTTAAAGTATTGAGTTCCTGGGCAGATACGTGCCTCTTTTTTCTCTTTTGCAGGGTGTTTTTCCCCATTCCCTCTTGTAAATGTGAGAAAAACATGGTAGACTAAATTAGTTTGAATAAAAACATTCCCATTTTAGGAGTATATAGTATGTCTGACTTAATACAAGAGATCAGCCGCCGCCGGACCTTCGCCATCATCTCCCACCCCGACGCCGGTAAAACCACTTTGACCGAAAAATTCCTGCTCTACGGCGGCGCCATCGCACAGGCCGGTGTTGTCAAGGGCAAGAAGAATTCCCGCGCCGCTACCTCCGACTGGATGGAGATCGAAAAGCAGCGTGGTATTTCCGTCACGCCCTCTGTTATGCAGTTCCAGTACGGCGGCTTCTGCATCAACATTCTGGACACCCCCGGCCACCAGGACTTCTCTGAGGATACCTACCGTACTCTGATGGCTGCCGACTCTGCCGTCATGGTCATCGACGGCGCCAAGGGCGTCGAGCCCCAGACCCGGAAGCTCTTCAAGGTCTGCGCCATGCGTCACATTCCCATCTTCACCTTTGTGAACAAAATGGACCGGGAGACCAAGGATCCCTTCGACCTGCTGGACGAAGTGGAGCGGGAGCTGGGCATCGAGACCTATGCCATGAACTGGCCCATCGGCTCCGGCAAGGATTTCCAGGGCGTCTA
>JAZRQU010000007.1:0-4751 GCA_045650045.1 Candidatus Egerieisoma sp.
CAGCGGAAGAAGGGTCACCAGCTCCTCAAACATACCAAACAGGCTTCCGAAGAGCATAAACAGCAGTATCATAATACATACTACCGGGCCACCACTGTCCCGCAAGCGGCGCATAATAAACTCAATGAAGGTTTTAATGCCACCAGTCTTGTCCAGCAGGTTGAAAACGCCGCTCATCACCAGCAAAAAAATGCTGATCATAATGATGGTCAGCGCATCCTCCGATGCAAACACCCGGATCGGCGCAGTGATTACACGCCAGGGTGCAATTCCTTCTACTTCGCCTGCTTGATATGTACCGGGGATAATGTTACTGTCTGCATCTCTTTCAAAGTCTCCCTGCGGGATAAAATAAGAAAGAGATCCACAGAAAATCAACACCACCAGCAGGAGCACAGCCACCGTCACAAAAGAACGGACGCTGATGTTGGAATATGCCTTCTGCTGCTCTTTTATCTTTCTCTCTTTCGTAAGGATAATAATTCCTCCTCATTTGGCTCGGTCATGAAGGATCATAGAGGTCATATACCATTCCACAGCCGAACGTTTTTCTTCCGGAACAAAGAACAAAATCTCAGACCCATCGTATATCTCAAAATTCACACCGGCGCCGAAAAGCAACCGATATATCTTCTGGATAGAATAATGGAGTTCTACGGTTTCTCCATCCTTGGTACCGGAATATGTCAGTCCTTCCCGGCTTAAGGTGCAAACGCCAAAGCCGCTGTGTCTTGTCAAACTGTTGCCGTTTCCACGCAACCGCAACTCCACTTTGGAAGTTAAAGTATAGTCCTCGTTCTCTGCAATTTCCTGCTCTATAAGCAGCTTCTGCCAATCATACCAATGCGTAAAATTGTCAAAGCGGAAATTACCATCAAACGCATAGCGGTTGTTTAATGATGTTAGATAACCACAGTGTTCGCAACTGACCGCATTCTTCTTGGTTGTAATAGTATACTTTCTGCCACAAACCGGGCAGGTGGTCAGAATATTTTCCAGTCCCTCTGCCAAATGCCTTGACCGGTAATGTACATTGGGACGCTTCTGTAGCCAGTCAAACTCATCATAAGAAAGCCGTTGCTCGATGCCTTGTTTCATCTGATCCAACGACAGGCTGTGCACTTGTTCTGCTGTATACAACAGGTCCAACTCAGCTTCTACCACCGAACCGCGGCGGAAGCCTTTGCCCCACTTCGGATCGGCAAGGTAGTCTCCGCAGATCTTAATGGTATAGACATTGACACCAGCCTTCTTTATAAAAGAGTAGGTGTTATTCTGAATATCCTCAAATCGTCCAGTGGTAGAAAGCCGCGCTTCTGGCATCATTGCCAAGATCTCATTGTTTTTCAGCACTGTCAAACAGTTCTTGGCATTCTCCATATCCATTGCAAACATACTCTTGGGGAACGCACCTACCTGCCGCAGAAGCCAACCTAAAATGGTGTGATAGAAATAAAGTCTTGCTACAATGAAGTGCGGCTTATATTTACGAAGCAATGCCGCCGCATAAATAAAGTCAATAAAGGAACCGTGGTTGCACAGAATGATGGAGGGTTCTTCCGGCTTGCCGATTTTATTGACTGTCTTCAATCTTACACCGCAAAGGAAAAGGTAAACTCTTACGGCATAATAAAGAATGGTCATCAAGAAACCATTTACCGAGCGAACCTTGTTTTGAGCTACACCTTTATAGCGCTTTGCGTAGCTGTGCAGTTTGTCAAACAGCATGTCCTTCTTCCAAACCAGAATGCTTGTAAATAAGATAAGAACTCCGAATATGCAGACCGTCACAATCCAGTTGGACATGATGGCCATATAACCTAATCCTACACCAATGCAAGCAGACGGTAATGAACCTACCATCGTGACAGTAATATAACGGCGGTAGGACATTCCCAAACTGGCTGCCAGAAAACAAATCATACCGTATGGAATTGCCGGAAGGAAATACAGAATAAAAATGATAATAGTGGCTTTGCTGGATTGGGCAATCAATTGCAGATTCAGGTTCAGCTTCTTAACAAAGAAACTTCGCAAACGATCCCCGTAGGTCTTTTGCAATATGTAAATCAGCGAGTTTCCACACAAAATACCAATCATGCAGCACAGAAGGCCAACCGGGAATGAAAAGGTAACACCGGCAAGAACTTGAATGGGCTCCGCCGGAAGAAAAGTACACACGACCTGCAACATGGACAGCGCCGTAATCACAATATACCCACGCCACCCAAAACCGGCCAAAAGCTCCTTCATTTCCTCGTTGGAGAGGTCGTGGATAAACAGGCTTTTTATAAGCGCCAAATTGCCACCGGAAAGCGCAAGCAGCATCAGCAGCGTCAAAACGACAGCTACACTGAATACAATCAGAATTTTTTGTTTCGCGTGTTGCTTAACCGCCATCGGAACGAACTCACCTCTCTATCTCTCGCTATTCATTTACAGGAATTGAAAAAACCTTATTGCGCAAGCTCTTTACAGTTTATTATAGCAAAAGTTCTTTACTTATTCAATGTGTCTTCCTTGCCGCGATACACAACAAACTTACAAAAAAGGAATTCCAAAACGAAGTTTGCCAGCATAGTGATGATCAAAATGATAAAGTCATTTATGCCTGCACCCTCCGCCAGATTACCCAAGTATGTAGATAGGGGTGTAAACACCAGGTAGAATCCAAACACCTTTGCCATTGCTACGGGTACATTTGCCGCAGACTTAAATGTGTACCGGCGGTTCAATGTAAAGTTCCAAAGAATGGAAAGCACCAAAGAAATTAAATACGGGATCCAATAGTCCTTTATGAAAATTTCGAGCAGGGCAAAGGAACCGATCTGAATCAATCCGGCAGAGATGGAGAACAAAGTGAATTTTACTGCCTGTAAAAACTGCTTCTTATTGCGATCCAAAATAATACGCCTCCGTTTTTCTTTCAGGTTTTATTGTTACATCCAGGTGATTTTGTTTTCCTGATGCTTACGCATCCGCTCAATATTCTTTCTGTGGCGAATAATAATCAGCAGGCTGAATACCACCAAAGCAAGCTGAATGGGCAGTACATCTGTAGTCAAGAAAAAATACCCGGTTACTGCTACGGCAGAGATCATACTGGAAAGAGAAATGATCTTTGTGATCTTCAGAACAATGAGAAATGTCGCAAGGGGCAGAAAGAAAGCCAGTGGGCTATATCCGCAAAAGACAAAGAGGCCAAACAGGAAACCGTACATAGTGGCTACCGCTTTACCACCCTTGAACTTTGCGAACACAGGCCAGCAATGACCCGCTGCCGCAATCAGACCGCAGCATGCGATAATCAGCGCATCACCGTAAAAATGCTTTGCCAAAAACACAACAAAGGATACTTTTAAAATATCCAATGTCATCACAGCAACACCGGCTTTCTTACCAAGGACCCGGCCACTATTACCACCGCCCAGGTTTTTGCTGCCATGTTCCCGTACATCGATCTTATAAAAAACTTTTCCTATTACAAGCGCGAAGGGAATCGAACCCATTAGATAGCTAATGAGAAAAAGAATCAGCATATTCATGTGTGTTCTGCTCCTTACTTTTTAATGGCCTGAACCACGATACAGCCGGGGCCTCCGTGGGTCATTAAGGCCGGAGAAAGATCCAAAAGTTCAATTTCCGTATTCTCAAAAACCGCCTGTAACTGCGCAACTACGGAAACGGCCCGATCATATGTGCCTGCGTGGCTGACACTGATCAGATACTCCGAATCAACTCGTTGTGTTTTCAACTGCTCAATGATTACACCAACTGCAGCTTTCCAGGTGCGCTTAATGGTAACCGGTTTGATGCGGGTCTTGTCCGCTGTCTGGGTCAAAACGGGCAGGAGCTTCAGCGCACCGCCAACTTTTGCCGCAATGGGTGTTAGGCGGCCACTGCGCTTAAGGAAGTCAAAATCCTCCGGGATCACAAACGAAATGGAAGAATCAATACTTTCCTTCAGTTCTTCCTTGATTCGGTTCGTTTCAAGGCCCTGTGCGCTTAAAGAAATCGCCTTTTTTACCAGATACCGCAGAGGACCGGCCAGAGTCTTGGAATTGATCACATGAATCCTCTCCGGATCCGGAAGGAGATTTCGTGCTCCAAGGGCTGTCTGATAGCCGCCGGATAAGCCATCGCCTACGGTGATTACCAAGAGTTCCTCTTTGCAGGATTCATAAACTTCCAGAATATCACCGATGGCAGGCTGGGAAGAACTGGGCGTACCTCCGGTTCTGACCAGCTCCAAAAACATTTCCCCGGAGATATCAACATAATCCTTGTAGGTTTTGCCGTTGATGTTTACGCAAACCGGAATGATAGAGATTCCCATTTCTTTGCCTTCAGAAGGCGCGAATAAGGTTGCGGTGTCTGTAACGATTTTCATATTTCTCATAGCTAGAAAGCCAACCCTTCCATTTTTTCTTCAGCTTACCATAAAAGTGGCTGGTTCCCCATCTACTTTTGGAAAAGCAGACTCTCCACCTTGGAGAGCCTATTTAAAAATCACTCTACCGGTAGAATTATCTGTGTTTGCCGATAAAGAAAAGGGCCAAAGTGCCGGGACCTGCGTGGGAGCCGATGACCGGACCGATTTCTGTAATCAAAGTCACATCAACTCCATGGCGCTGCTTCAAAATAGCAGCCAGTTGCTTGGCATCGTTTTCAGCTTCTGCATGGGAAATAAAGATCGGTGTATTCTTTTCCTCGTAGGAAAGCTCAGCATATTTCTCTGCCAATGCTTCAAT
>JAZRQU010000008.1:0-1250 GCA_045650045.1 Candidatus Egerieisoma sp.
GGGTCTGTTTCAGATTTGCTGATGCCTAGGTAACCCTTAGCTGACAAAAAAAGTGGCAGTCCAGCCTTGCTTGTCTTTGTAACACTCGTTACAAAGGGTTGATGATAAAAGAACTTTACAAACAAAAGGGCTGGACTGCCACCAGCGCCATTGTCCGTCAAAATTGCGTTGAGGTCAAGCTTGCAATTGACCATAGATACAATTTTTATTGCGCCAAGTGTCGTTCAATACTTAAAACCCATTCTGTAAGAGAGATTTGCGTGCGTGATTTACCCATCTCAGATAAGGATGTCACGCTGTACGTTGATACAATGCAAGGGTATTGTGTTTGCTGCAAGCGATACCTCACCCTGCGTCCCGAAATATGCCACCCATCTTATGGCTACACATGGAGGCTGATGCGACTTCTTTCTCGCTTTCTTGTGCACACATCAGCCCGTTTCCTTCAGGAAGAATACTCCATTGGCTATGCCACTATACTCCGCATTGATAAGGAAGTGCTTGAAAATGATATTCCTAAGCCGAAGTTGAAAGATGTGCAAGGCTTATTGATAGATGAGAAGTTCCTCGGTTCCAGACAGGGCTTTGTGACTACATGCTTGAATGCAGCAACCGGTGAGCCATTGGAAATGGTGAAAGGTAAGGATAGCCATTGCCTTGACGATTTCTTCAACAGATTTGATGTGGAGGAAAAAAAGAAAATCAAATACCTCGGCATTGACAGGTCCAATGCTTACAGAGCCGCAGCGGTCAGACACATACCACACGTTAAGGTTTGCTATGATGCTTATCACTTAGTGAGTAATATGAATGAAGTGCTTGATAGAATTCGGCGTTTCACGATGAAACATCCATCTTATTCTCTCGAGCAATTCATGAAAGGGAAGCGTTATGTATTGCTCAGAGGCAGAGAAAACATCAGCCAGGATGCAAGGGCCACCCTGAAAGAACTGAGCATTCTGAATCGAGATCTCTATATTGGATATCTGCTCAAGGAACAATTCAGGCAGGTCTTTCAAACGAGAGAAGAAAACACAGCAACACTTCGTCTTATTCTCTGGATAAAGATGTGTATGAAAAGCAAAGTTAAGATATTGCGAAGTTTTGCCAGAAAAATCAGTGAGCAATTTAACGAAGTGATAAATGGTATTCGCTACAGGATAAACTCAGCGCGAATAGAATCAGCCAACGCAGCTATAAAACGGATACAGGCAAAGGCGTGTGGGTTGTTTGATGTGAGGTATCTGTTT
>JAZRQU010000009.1:0-1094 GCA_045650045.1 Candidatus Egerieisoma sp.
AAGATAATCCCATAACTGCCCCAATATGCGATACTCTGCCGGTATTTGAACAAGCATTCCGGCGAGGATCATGCCGGTAATAATGGACATTGCAGCAATGCTGCTATGAAACAGTTCGGACAGGAACATGACAAATATGCTAATCAAAAACGCAGTCACCAGCAGACAACTATATGCAATGAGACAGGCTTGACCTATCGTGATATTGCCTGCGTAGTTGGTGTAAAAAATCTGTATCGCGGTATCAAAGCCCTCTGAACCATATACGGACAGACACAGTACCCAAGTCAGCGCCGTCATGAGCAATGCGCCAACACATCCCACGGTGATCCCGGAGAACAGTTTGACCCAATAGAGCCGTCTTTTTCCGTTTGCAGTACACAGCACAAGCTGATCTGTTCGGTGCGTGTTCTCATCGGGAAAGCTACTCGAAAGAGCAATGGCAGCAAAGAGCAGCATCATGAAGCCCATGGTGAGAAAATTCTCTAAGATAATTCGGTATGCTTCATGGAACCGATACACAATAGGGGTTGTGAGGGTATCGGCCTGTCCCTGCCAATATGCAATCTCAGCTTCGGTCAGATTGTTGTTAACAGCTGATTCTTCAAACTGTCCCATCATGGCGGCATATAATGCAGCTTCATCGGGAACCCACTGTACAACTGCTTGTTTGTCCATACCGGTCCATACTCGAATCAAATTGAAGATTTCGCTGTACGGGCGGGCGTAGGTCTGGTATTCATCCGTTAAAACATAATTGGTTTCTATCGGCAAATCCTTGTAGGCGGCAATGGTCTCCTCCAGCAGGGATTGATCTATGGGCTTTCCGCTGAGCGCTTTACGGTGCGCTTGATCGATCAGATGTTGCTCGTAGTTTGTGCTCATGGCTACGCCATTTGCGTAATAGGTTCCAAATAAAGGGAAAAGGATTGAAAAAGCAATGGCTGCCATGCAGACAAGAAGTGAGACCCAAAGCAGCTTCTTCTGCATAAGCTTTTTCAGTTCATAACCATACAGGGTAAACAGATTATGCATGGTTGTCCTCCTCAAACTGCGCAAGATAGAAGCTCTCCAAATCACCCATTTGTTCATCC
>JAZRQU010000010.1:0-42411 GCA_045650045.1 Candidatus Egerieisoma sp.
ATAGCAACAACCATCAGAATGGATGCAAAATTGAAGGCAGAGTTTGATAAACTGTGCGAAGAATTTGGCATGAGTGCCAATACAGCATTCAATATATATGTTAAGACAGTTATACGTCAGAGAAGGATTCCTTTCACAATAGAGGCCGACCCTATTGATGACGTGATGGAGAGAGGAAGAAAAGCATTCTATGAAATGCGCAGAATTGCTGCAGAAAATGGAACTGCGGGCATGAGCCTTGAGGAGATTAATGAGGAGATAAGATTGGCCAGAAGGGGAGAGTAATATGAAATTTTATGCAGTTATAGACACCAATGTGATTGTATCAGCGCTTTTGTCGCGCCACCATAATTCAGCTACTGTCAAGGTCCTTGATTACCTATATGACAGGGTTATTGTACCTGTCTACAACAACGAAATAATTGAAGAATATGAAGCCGTATTAAGAAGGCCCAAGTTCAATTTTTCGGAAGAAACCGTCCATGCTGTCATTGAGGCAATCAGGGAAGGTGGTATAGACTCAAGGAGAATTGGCAGCAATGAACAGCTTCCCGATCCAAAGGATGTTGTTTTCTATGAGGTTGCTCTTGCAAATGAAGATTCATTCCTTGTTACGGGTAACACAAAACATTTCCCAAAAAAACCATTTGTGGTTACGCCTGCAGAGATGCTTCAGATTATTCAAGAGATGAATTCGCCTAATCACGGGTTGCTTTCAGAACCTTCTGCACGCTATGGCAAGAAGTAAGTTTATTCACATTTGACTTTTTGACAGCAATTTTGCTATCTGTCAAAAAATGCATAAACTTGACAGATAGGTCTAATTTGTAATATACTTATATCACTATAATGTTATGTTCTTACCACCGGTGCAACCCTGGAGGCCTGTGCTACTATTCTTGTGAAGGAATTGGGGTGCAGGGTTAGTATTGCTACGCTGGCGTATGTGGAGTAAAATAAAAGATTATTTTGAAGACTGTTCTTCAATAGTTTTAATTCTATTGATCAATTCTATAGTTAGTTGATAATCCTTCCCAAAAACTTTCTCACGTATGTTCAACGCCTGAAAATAATACTCCAAAGCTTTTTGATAATCACCAAGGTTGTCATAAACTAAGCCTATGTTGTTATATAAGGTAGCTGTATAAGGATGTTCATTTCCATAAACTTTCTCAAATATGTTCAACGTCTGATAATAATACTCCAATGCTTTTTGATAATCACCAAGGTTGTTATAAACTAAGCCTATGTTGTTATATAAGGTAGCTGTATAGGGATGTTCATTTCCAAAAACTTTCTCAAATATGTTCAACGCCTGAAAATAATACTCCAAAGCTTTTTGATAATCACCAAGGTTGTTATAAACTGCGCCTATGTTGTTATATGAGGTAGCTGTGTCCGGATGGTCATTTCCATAAACTTTCTCACGTATGTTCAACGCCAGAAAATAATACTCCAATGTTTTTTGATAATCACCAAGTTTGTCATAAACTCCGCCTATGTTGTTATATAAGGTAGCTGTAGAGGGATGTTCATTTCCATAAACTTTCTCAAATATGTTCAACGCCTGAAAATAATACTCCAATGCTTTTTGATAATCCCCAAGGTAGACATAAACTGCGCCTATGTTGTTATATGAGGCAGCTGTGCCCGGATGTTCATTTCCATAAACTTTCTTCCATATGTTCAACGCCTGAAAATGATACTCCAAAGCTTTTTGATAATCACCAAGGTTGTCATAAACTAAGCCTATGTTATTATATGAGGTAGCCGTGTCCGGATGTTCATTTCCAAAAACTTTCTCACGTATGTTCAACGCCTGAAAATAATACTCCAAAGCTTTTTGATAATCACCAAGGTCGTCATAAACTGAGCCTATGTTGTTATATGAGGTAGCTGTGTCCGGATGTTCATTTCCATAAACTTTCTCAAATATGTTCAACGTCTGATAATAATACTCCAATGCTTTGGGATACTGCGCTATTTCTTCTAAAAAATAGGCATAATCAAATAATAATTCACCATTTTTTAGAGATTCACACTCCACTTTCTGAGCCATGAGAATAACTTGCTCATAAAGTTCTTCCACTTTTTTATTTCTGTCTTCTGGCGAGATAGACAGATCAGATTGTATGGTAGAAATTTTTAGAAGGATTTCCTCAATGGATGCAAGGACATTGTTGCGTTTTTCTTCCAGAAGCTCTTTGCATTGTTCGAATTCTTGCAAAGCGATTTCTCCGTCTCGTTCTGCTTCATCAAGTATTATATTGGCCTCTCTTATTTTTCCTTCGTTAAAAGCCTCCATTGCACGGCGCATACGTTCTGTAACCCGTTCCCCTTGCAGGCGGGCTACACGTTTTGCGGTGGCAAAAAGGTCATTCTGCCATTTTGCGAAAGTTTCTTTCAGGCTGTTATATTCATTTAGAAGTTCCTGAAGTTCCGACCTATAGTCCTCATCATCGGGATCCTTCTCCACTTTCAAGCGCTTTTTCTCAATTTTTATAGGAAGTTCTGCCAGGCGGGCGCTCATCTTTTTGAAGTCTTCATTCTGGCCAGCGAACGGAAGATTTTCCATACGGGCAATAGGTTGTCCGTCAAGTACCACTACGCCATCCTCTACTTTCAGGCTTTCGTTTGTACTGCTTTCAACCATCTGAAGCTGCATTACAAAGTGGAGTTGCATTGTATCTTTGTTTGCGTAGCGGCTCCAATAATGCCCCATCTCTTCTATCAGCCTCTGCTTGAACTCTTTCAGTTCTTTGCTTTCTATTTCGCCCTCTTCTATATTCTTGCAATATACATACACTTTGGGTAAGGCCTTCTTGCGGAACTCCTCGGTGGCTACATCAAATTCTTCAATTGTAAATCTTCCGGCTACACGATGGAATACGGCCAAAAACATATCGCTAGCGCGGACATTTTCATTGTACTCATCCTGTTTGCGCTTGTCGTTGTAAGCCGCATCGTAATCTTCCCACTCAAACAGCTCAAGATTGACACCTCGCTTATTATAGGTCTTATTGAGTTTGCGTATAAGGTTACCAAACGCATCACGGTCATTTTCAAGTTCCTCTGATGATGCAAGGAAGATTTTTATTGTTTTCATATGAAAGATGTGAAGGGCTCTATTTATTTTTACCTAATATCTTCAAAATTACTAAAATAATTTCAGATATTGCAATCTAGCCGCTATAGGGGTACTCAACCTTTGAGAAGATTAAGAAACAAAATGAGGATACTTATATTACTATTATGTTATGTCCTTACCACCGGTGCCACCCTGGAGACCTGTGCCTCAATTCTGATTGAAGAGTTGGGGTGCAGGGTTAGTATTGCTACATTGGCTTATGTGGAGTAACTGAAGTTCTCTCACGTTTGACATTTCTGTATTTTATCTTTAACTTTATCTCTTGATATAAGTGTAAGATAAAATGGAAAGGATATTCATAAGCTACAAGCGCGCCAATAAAGAACTTGTATTTACGTTGGTTGAAAAATTAGAGAAACGATTGGGGGTTAAGTGTTGGGTAGATATGGATGGCATTGAAAGTAGTGCTCAATTTGCTTCTAAAATCTGCAACGCTATTGATAATGCAGCTGTAGTGTTGTTTATGCACTCTTACGTACACCTCTCCATTGATTTTGAAAAGGACTGGACCATTAAAGAGCTGAACTATGCCCAGATGAAGAACAAACGTGTGGTATTGGTAAAGCTTGATAATTCCCCTTTGGATAACATCTTCCTCATGGAATACGGCACAAAAAATAATATTGACTCCACTGATCCGCAACAGCTTGACAAACTGATAAATGATTTGAGCGCATGGCTGGAATTGTCACAAGCAGATTCAGAATCCAATATAGCGAGTAATAGCGTAAGCCTCAAGATTCTGTCAAATGTTGATTGCAAAGTAATTATTGACAGTGAAGAAATGGGGACAGCTTTGGCCAATTGCATGATAAAAATCCCATTATCAGTTGGAGAATACTTTGTGGAATTTGTCAGCATACAAAATCCTTCATATGCAATTTCTAAAGAAATAACACTCACGCACGACAAAATTGAAAAAGTGGATTTGCTTTCCGTTGAACAAAATAAGGAGGCTATTGTCAACCAAAAATTTGAGAATATAGATGAACCGAAAGATGCAAATATTGTTAAACAAGCAACTGAGAATGCAATAGATACATTGCAGCCTAAATATAAGATTCACAAAGACGGCAAGTGGGGATATGAGGATGAACATGGGAAAGAAATTATATGTTGCAAGTATGACGATATATCTTATTTCTGTAATGGATTTGCAAGGGCTTATATAAAAGGTCAAGGATGGGGATATGTTAATAAGACTGGCAAAGAGATAACCCCATTCAAATACAAATTTGCTTACGATTTTAACAATGGATTTGCACGCGTTTCTGTAAACAATAAATTCGGATATATTAACAAAGATGGTAAGGAGATTATTTCTTGTAGATATGATGATATTTATGATTTTCACGACGGACTTGCACGTATAAGACTCAATAATAAATTTGGGTATATTAATTACAAAAATGAGGAAATTATCTCATGCAAATATGATTCTGCTACTGATTTCAATAATAAAAGGGCTAAGATCAAGATTGGCGGCAAGTTAGGACTTATAAATATTCATGGCGATGAGATAGTTGCGCCAAAATATGATAAAATATTAGATTTTAAGGAGGGTATTGCAGTTGTTATATTAAACTATAATAGAGGTTACATTAACGAACAAGGAGAAGAGATTGTTTCTTGTAAATATAATGATGGAGATGATTTCTCTGATGGCTTGGCAAAGGTGATGATGAATGAAAAATATGGGTATATAGACAAGTCCGGCAAAGAGGTCATCCCTTGCAAATATTATTTGATAGGAGATTTTTCGGATGGCTTGGCAAAGGCTTATATAAAAGGTCAAGGATGGGGATATGTTAATAAGTCAGGCAAAGAGGTCACCCCTTGTAAATATGATGATGAAGATGATTTCTCTGATGGCTTGGCAAAGGTGAGGATGAATGGAAAATATGGGTATATAGACAAGTCAGGCAAAGAGGTTATCCCTTGCAAATATAATTTGATAGGAGATTTTTCGGATGGCTTGGCAAAGGTGATGATGAATGGAAAATATGGGTATATAGACACGTCAGGGAAAGAGATTGTACCTTGCGAATATAATTTGATAGGAGATTTTTCGGATGGCTTGGCAAAGGTGATGATGAATGGAAAATATGGGTTGAGAGACAAGTCAGGCAAAGAGGTTATCCCTTGCAAATATAATTTGATAGGAGATTTTTCGGATGGCTTGGCAAAGGTGATGATGAATGGAAAATATGGGTATATAGACACGTCAGGGAAAGAGGTTGTACCTTGCGAATATGAGAAGAATCAAATAAGAAATGCAAAGAGATTATTCCTTCAAGGAATGTAAACTGCTCCCACTTTTCATATAAGGATTTAAGTTAAAAATAACTATTTTAGCACTTGTGAAAGTAAAGATAAAAAAGTACGATTCCAAGTCCAAAGATAAACATAGGAGATATCATAGGATTAACCATTAGGTACCCAGTAAGCTATATTTATTGCGAACTATTGTTGTCAAATAATCCTAAAATAATTTTATATTGCTGCTTTCTCACTAGAAAATTGCTCAACCTTTATGAAGATTGAGTGACTCTACACTTACACTAATATCACTATTATATTCTTACCACCGGAGCCACTCTGGAGGCTTCAAATTATCCATGAGGTAAAATCGCCTAAGCAGAACTTACTTTCAGAGCCGTCTGCACCGTATTGCAAGAGACTTCCACGAAGACAAACGTCTCATCCTCCCCACTTGCAGTTGCGGGTAAAGAAATCCTCAGTGCAATCTGAGATTCCAAGCAGCTTGTATTTGGCTACACCACAAAGGTCTCTTACGGTGTAACTGCCCACGAGAAGATCACGTTTATAATATTCACAGTCATGCGGCAGGAGGCTGAGCATAAGGTTGAGCGTTGGAATGAGGCCGCTTCCGGCAACTTCGTCCGGTATAGAGCTACAAACATCCAACGCATCAGAGCTCATCCTCTCGGACGCATTCATGCGCACCATGTAGTGGCAATAATTATATGCAAAAGCCACAAGATCCCTGTCCCTGATGGCCAGATGGAGCCTCTTTTCTATGTGGGGAAGAGCACTCTTCAATTGCTCCACCAGTTCTCTCTTCCCGACAAGGATTTCTTCCTTCCTTGCACGCATTTCCTCCTCTCTTGCGCGCTTCCTGTTTTCTTCTTTCAATAAACTCTCCAATGAAACGGCCTTATGGGATCTGTCCTTATAAGACCTGAAAATGCCATGACTCTTACACATAATAACCAAACTGTTTCTAAAGGTTCATATTACAATTATACTCTGAAACAGTGCTTTCGAAAAACAATTCGGGAGTTTTTTTTAAAATTATAGTTAAGATTGATAAATCATTGAAGAGTTGTAATTTATTCATTAAATTTGACAGTACTAAAAAATGCACAAATGGGAACAGTAAAGAACATTCACAGAGGACATGAGTTCGTAGATCTAGGATTAAGCGTAAAGTGGGCTACTTGTAATATTGGGGCAGCAAGGCCCAGCGACAGTGGATATTATTACGCTTGGGGTGAAACTTCTCCCAAAAGGGAGTATAACCGGTCTACAAGCAAAACATATCGCAAAGATGCAGGCATTATTGCAGGTAATCCCGATTATGATGCTGCAAGATTCAATTGGGAAGGGGAATGGCGGCTTCCAAGTGATGAAGAATTTCAGGAGCTGAGATATGAATGTCAATGGCAGTGGACAACCATTGATGGACAAGAAGGCTGCCAGGTTACCGGTCCTAATGGTAACAGTATCTTTTTACCTGCTTCCGGATATATTATTGATGGCAACTGCATCACTGGAGGGGAGGGAGATGATTATCGATGGGGAGCCTACTGGAGTGCAACCCCAGACTCATTCGGAGATGAGGACTCAATGTATTTGGGTTTTGATGAAGACCACTACGACTATGACCTTCCAGAAGACCCGGAAGATGAATATTATGACGATGGGGAGATGGTTATGGCAAGGCAACGATATTATGGTTTGACTATACGTCCTGTTTTAGAAAACTATTAAAAGGAAATCAAAAAAAACAATACATATATGAAAGCTAAATTTCTTTTACTGTGGATCACAGCATGTGTTTCCTTATTTTCATGCAATAATCAAGACAGCAATCTATTGCTTCCAATGATTGTGGATGGCCAATACGGATATATAAATGAGAGTGGAAAGGTTGTAATTGAGCCTCAATTCAAATATGCCGGCGTTTTTGCCGATGGATTGGCTTGTGTAAGGACATATGAAGGGTATGGCTATATCAATAAAAGGGGAAAAATGGTTATTGACCCCATATTTGATGATGCGGATGATTTTTCTGATGGTTATGCGGTAGTTAGAATTGATGAAAAAAGATACTTTATAAACAAGCATGGAGATCTTGTGACTACCGGATATACAGAATTGGAGGACTTCAGTGAAGGACTGGCATGTGTAGAAAAAGACGGCAAGTGGGGATATGTTAACACAATGGGAGAAATAGTGATCTCACCTCAATTCTATGAAGCTCGCAGCTTTGTGAATGGCTTTGCTATGGTAAGAACAGAAAAATACATAAATAGTTGGACATACATTGACAAAACAGGCAGAAGTATAATAGACCTTCCTCTAACTTCCGACTCAGACAATTTTTCTGAAGGTCTGGCGAAAATTTCTTTATATGATATAGATAAAGGAAAAGTTATCTTGGACATGTTCTACGACACATGGAGTACTTATATAAATGAAGAAGGCGATATTTTTAAGAATAGATATGAATCAGCCGGCAATTTTAACGAAGGGCTGGCTCCTGTTCGTACAGATGAGGGATGGGGATATATAGACAAACATGAGAATTTTGTCATTTATCCTAAGGAACGCTTCCATTGGGCCAAGGAATTCTCTGAAGGGCTAGCCGCAGTAGAAATTGACTACGACCCTTCTGAATATAAAGACAACAAATATGGGTATATAGACAAAAGCGGAAACCTTGTAATAAGGCCAAAATATGATGGAGCCCTTAATTTTTCCAAAGGGTTAGCATTAGTATATAATTCAGATTACAAATATGGCCTGATAGACAAAAATGGGAAGGTAATCCTAGACACAAAATATAGTTCTATACGGGTTATGTCTGATGAATGGGTTGAGATTAGTGTACACAAAAAATTAGAAGGCTACAAAACCGGTCTGGCCAAAACAAACGGACGTATTATAGTGAAACCGGAATATTATTATATAAAATATCTATATGACAAGTATTTCCATATTGTGGACAATAATAAAAATTCAGCCTATATGGATGTAAACGGCAACTGGCTATGGACCGCCCCTTCGTTTGAAATAGAAGTAAACCGCAATAACCAATCCGGAACATCAAAATCTTCTGCAAATGCGGCACCTAAAGGACTGCTTTACAAAGGAACTTATACTATAGCAGAGCAAGGATATTGTGCTGAACTTGGAGGATACACCGAATCTACAGGTTCAGATCATGAGGTAGAAATTGAGATTTATAACGATTATATCTGGATTCAGGGTGTAGCTCCAGCTACCGGAAGGTTTGATTACGAGAAGACATCTGGCAACTGGAGAATATACAAAGGAACCACAAGCATGGGAACTACGTATTATAAAGTTAATCCCGACACTTATGCCATGCAATGCCACACCAGTGCTTACAACCAATATACCGGAGGTACAAATACCTGGACATATGCTATGAGCAAAGGCAAAACCACATTTATGAAAGGCTCAAACAACAATGGCTCATCTGATAATTACTTCAACAACTCGGATAATTCAAAGGCGAACTCCAACAGAAACATAAGCCGCACTAAGAAGACATGTGGCTTATGTGAAGGAAAGGGATGGATTCCATCAACTACAGGCCCGAACTTTGGGCAAAGCGACAAGTGGTGTTCTGAATGCAACAAGACAGTTCCTGCAAACCACTACCATCAGACCTGTCCAAGCTGCAACGGAAAGAAAGAATGGTAAAATGAATGACTGAAAAAGGGCCGCCACATTTGGCAGCCCTTTTTGCTAGTCCGCTATTGTCATTATTGTATTGAGTTCGTCGGGATTCTGCACTAGAAGTATATCCAGTGTTGTTGTTTCGGTTACTGTTGCCTGTTTGGCGTAGTATCCTACACAGGCAAAGGTCAGTACAGAGTTTTTAGGAACTTCTATGGTGTATTTTCCATCCTTTTCTGCTGATGCAGAATAGAGTACAACCTGCTCTCCTTCTTCAGATACCCCTTTTACCATTACAGCTGCTCCTGCCAATGGTGCAGATCCGGTAGAATCCCTCACCACTCCGGTAATTGTAACCATCTCTACCTGTGGTTCAGCCTGCTGCTCCTCCTGATGCCGGGTTTGCTGATACATCTCTTCTGTGCTCAACACTCTCAATCTTTCACCGGCATCTTCTGCCACTTTGCGCTTCCAGTGATCGCTGTAGCCTGGCTGGATAGGGCTGGCTGGGATATTTTTGCCGGCGCCGTTGTCCTGGAAGGAGCCGTCGGGATTCTGGCGCTTCACATTGCCGTCTATGTATTTTACAAGGAGGTATTGGTCAAGTTCTGTCCATTTTTTGAACATCCTGTCTGCAAACTTGTTGCTCCACTCTGTAAGGTATTTCTTTACCTCAGCAGGTTTGGTATTGTAGATTCTTAATGCCTCAGCGTCTACTGTAGGGATGATTTTCATGGCACCAAGCTCATGTTCTGCAGCAGCTTTCTGAACCTCAGGAGCAAGGAGGTTGTATCTCAAGTATGCGAATTGTGCTACCCTATTGAAAAGCCAGAATGCAGAGGTTGGAGAATACTCAAGCATATTTCCGTTACCTACTGCAAAGCAGTTTGGAGCCTTGAGGCCACTTGAGTAGATTGGGGTGAGGCAAGAGGTTGCCGCATCGTCTACGCCAAACCACAGGATACCGCCAATTTCATCTGGCAACCAGTTGCGGGCCTGGCCAAGGAGCCAGAAACCGGTCTGCTGGGTGGCAATGGCACGCTCGTTGGTATAGCGGACGCTGTCAACCTCAAATGATGAAGGTCTCCAGCGGTAAGGGAGTTCAAATCCACCGGCACCTATGTCTTTTCTCATATCAAGCGGGGTGTTCTCGTAGTGGTCGCGCATTACATCTGCCACCTCCTTTACTGTAAGCTTGTGGGCAGGTTTTATGTAAAGGGGCATTTTGTTTGCAGGGTTTGCGCCACTTGCAAAATCAAAGTAGTCCATAGCAGGTTTGTCGCCAATCATACCGCCGCCCAGGATGTTGAATGCGGCCCACACTCGTGCCTCGCAGGCGCGCAAAGCGCTGAAATCTGCAGGGGCGTAGGTGTCGCAGAAACTGAAATCCTCATCTGTTCCTTCATACAGGCCGGCCTCACGGGCAAATGAAACAACATCTTTTGCGTAAAGGCAGTTCTCTGTATCTGAGAAAGGTATCTTGTCTATTCTCGACTGGTTTGCATGGGCAGAGATATATCCGTCGGGAATACGGATGGCTACCCATACTGCACCTTTGTTCCCGTTTTCCCCTTTTGCGTTCAGGCGGGTTCCCTTGCCAATCATCTCAAGGATCCATGCCTCATTCTTGTCGGCAATGGAGAAACTTTCTCCGCTGGAGCAGTAACCGTACTCCGCTACAAGTGAGGTCATTACCTGTATTGCCTCACGTGCAGTTCTGGCACGCTGGAGGGTTATGTAGATAAGTGAGCCGTAATCTATGATTCCGGTGGTATCTACAAGCTCTTCCCTTCCGCCAAAGGTGGTTTCGGTTATGATGAGCTGGTGCTCGTTCATGTTGCCCATAGTGGAGTATGTTTTTGGCACCTGGGCTATCTCTCCCAAGAAATGTCCTCCGTCCCACTCAAATACCTTGAGCTTGCTCCCTTTGGGGAATACTCCCGCAGGGGTAAAGTAAAGTTCTCCGTAAAGAACATGTGAATCTGCAGAGTATGTTACCATCACCGAGCCGTCTTTGGTGGCCCCTTTGGTAATGATAAGATTGCTGCATGCGTCCGATTCAACAACTGCTGCCAACAGCATCACTAATGCGGCAAATGTTCCAATCAATCTTTTCATATTCTATATTTTATCCGTTTTTATTATCTTAGCGCCGAATTACAAATATAAGAATTTTATGAGATACGCTATCGTATGTTTCCTCACTGCTGCGGCACTGTTTTGCTGCAACTTGGCAAATGCTCAGGATCCCCAGCAGAAGTCTCCTGAGGAGATGGCCATTGAACAGGCCGACAAAATAGGGAAAGAGCTGAAACTCAACAGCACCCAGATGTTTTATCTTGATTCTATCCTAAGGCACAACTATACTGAGCTTTATGCAGACATTGAGAATGCCAGAGCAAGGGGCAGCCAGGACCAACAGACCTACAAGACCTTGAGCGACAAATGGATGCAGAAGACCTTTGATGCCCTTAAAGGGGTGCTCGACGAGCAGCAGTATATCCGTTACCTCAAGCTGATGGGCAGAGGCAAGGAGTACAAGAAAGGCAAGGATGGCCTGTATTACCTTAAGGAAGACCTTAAAAAGAAAAAGAAGTAAGGGGTTTCCTTACTTCTTAAAGATCAATTTTATAGTATTGCGGTTTCCGCTCCTTGAAATATACAAGGTAACGGAAGCCGCATTCTTTTACCACGGCGGCATATTTTGCAAATTCGTCACCTATACGGTCGGGGTTATGGGCATCCGAGCCAAGGCTCAGCGCATCACCACCATACTCCCTGAAGCGTTTGAGGATTGCAGTATCCAGCACCGGAACATACCCCTTGTGGTTCTTGTATGTCTTGGTGTTTATCTCCATTGTCTTTCCCTCATGGGCCAGGAACTTGAGTATAGGCTCCAGCCAGTCTCCGAACTCGGCCAGGGTTATGTTCCTGCATCCGGGGCCGTAAGGGGAGTAACGGGCAACATAGTCATAGTGTCCAAGAATATCAAAATCCCTGTACTCCAGCGCAGTACTGTACATCACCTCAAAGGTATGGCTGAAGGCCCTCCTGTAATCCTTGTCTGTATAGTATGTTCCCATATACGGGTCTGTTCCGTCTACAAAATGGATTGACGCAATAACCGTATCAAAATTGTATTGCGCCGTAAACGCCTTTATCTTCTCCATGCTGGCAGGCTGCAGCCCCACCTCAATCCCCTTCATCACCTGAAAACCGCTCTGCTGTATCTGTGGCGCAAGCTCAAGGGTAACCCTGTCTATCTCCGCCTGCTGCCTGGCAGGATCAAAGAAAAACTCCTGGTCCCGCGAGGGAGCATCAATATCATAATGGTCTGTAATGGCAATTCCCCCCATCCCTCTTGCCATGGCAGTGGCAATGAGACTCTGCACAGAAGCAGAGCTGTCGGGAGAAAAAGTGCTGTGGTTATGGTTGTCGAAAAATTTCATGGCGCAAAGATAGAAAATTTGTAATTTTGTAAGGAAGCAGATGTTTATGAAAAGTTCTATTCTCGACAGATTGAGGGATGCCCTGCAGCTTTGCGCCCTCTGTACAATCCTCCACCTTGCATTCACCCGTGGAGCTTTATACAGTGCCGGCACACTGAAAGTTTTGGCAATATGGCTCATTGGAGTGGGCAGCATCCTCTTTGGGAAACTTTTCTGCAGCAACCTCTGCCCACTTGGGCTCATGCAGGAGTGGATAGCAGACCGCCGCAAAAGGGAGTATGAGATTTTCAGCAGGTGGTCTCTTCCCGACAAATCCCTGCGCAGCATAAAATACATTCTCCTTGTACTGGTTTTCGTCAACTACAACCTCTTTTGTGCCAATGTTGTGATTGCAGTTATCCTTGTCTCCGTTGTGGTTCTGGGGAACATGTCATTCTGCAAATATCTGTGCCCCGTAAACGCCGCAAGCAATATTTTCCGCCTTACAGTAATGTTCATGATTGTGCTCATGGTGCATTGGGGGCTTGCGATGGGTGGCGTGGAGGTCCCTTTGTGGGGAGTTGTAGCAGCATTGTCAGTTGCAGGATATTTTCTTGAAATCTATACAAAAAAGGCAGAGTTCAACATCTCCCTGCTGCATATTCACAGAGATATCCATAAATGTAAGGAGTGCGGCAAATGCATTGGGGCATGCCCTTATAAAGTGAATATCACCTCGGTAAAAAGGGTTGTGGATATAGACTGCAACCTTTGCGGAGAGTGTGTGAGGGAGTGCCGAAATGATGCCCTAAAAGTTGGAATCTGCAATACACGTCCGGGACAGAACAGAATAAGGGGAGTATGGTTTGCCCCCCTTATCACACTTGTACTTATCTGTATTGCCGTCTGGTTTCTTTTGGGATAGCCTATTTTATATCAAGGTCTTCCAGCTGCACCAGCTTGTTTACAATTGCATAGATTGTAAGGCCGGCAGGGCTGTGTATCTTCAGCTTGTTCATGATATTCTTCCTGTGGGTGTTTACCGTATGCACAGAAAGGAACATCTTGGCTGCAATCTCCTTGTTGGTAAGGCCGCGGACAATGTGCACCAGCACATCAATCTCCCTCTCGCTCAAGGCCTCTTCCTCCACTTTCTTTCCTGATGTCTGTGCAAGAGTCTCTTCCATCTGCCTTATCTTGGGCTCAAGAAGGGTATCCTCTATAAGGTTATGGCTTTCAAGATCCTGCTGGCACACAAAGATATCATACAGTACGGTATTGAGCTCGTTGGTGGCCCCACCGGGATAGTATTTTACTATAATATCAATAAGCTCACCCAAGCGCACGTCAATTGAGTTGTGCTGTTCACTGAAGATGTGCTGGTTCTTTCCGGGAAGGGGCTCACCTTTTTTGTACGCCTCAATGAGTCTGGTCATATAAGGGAATATCTCATCATTCTCCTGGTTCATATGACGCTCCACCTCAGCTGCATAATCGTCAAAGTAGTTGAGGATAAGGTACTGCATCTGCTTTCCACCCCCCTCAACGGCTTTCTCCAATGCTGCCCTCAATGCAGGGAGCCTGTAATCTGTGTAGTATGTGTGGGATTTCTGGAGATACAGGATAAGTTCCTCTACTGAGAACTCCACACCATCCTGCGGACTGTCGGGATTATTGAACAGATTTACTACGGCAAGGAAGGTTTTGCAGTCTACCCCACTCAGGCGGCATACCTCTTCAATGCTCTTGTCACCCACCCCCAAAGAGATTCCAAACCTGCTGAGCATGTTGAGCAGGCGGTAGTTGGTGGTAATGAGGGATTCCATCTTGTCCCTTGCTGTAAAGATTCTCTGTTCTCTGTATTCCATATCCGTTGAGTTTTTCCTTATTATACACAAAAATACAGACCGCCTTGGCGTGACGGTCTGAGCTACAAACAATAAAAATGGCTTCAATATCTATCTTCTCTTATGCAAAGATATTAACCGTCCTGCAAGCCTCAAATACCTGAAATCTGGTATTTTATTGTTTTTTGGTCACTACGGCCGTAACTGAAATTACTATAAGCAACAATCCGGCCACACTTCTTGCCGTAAGACTCTCCCCAAACAGTGTCACCCCAAAAAAAACTGCGGTAAGGGGCTCCAGGGCACCCAATATTGCTGTTGCCGTTGATCCCACATATACTATGGCTTTTGTTGCACACAACATTGAAATTACAGTTGGGAGAAGGGCAAACGCCAGCAGATCTCCCCACAGGTACCATTTTGTAGGGGTGTGCAGCTCTCCCTGGAATACAACTGCCGCAGCAAAAACCACAAGTCCGGTAAGTATAACATAAAAGGTAATCTTTACGGAAGGCACGTCTTTAAGCACTGTCTTGTTTACAGTTATGATATACAGCGTATATGCAAGGGCCGATCCCAATACCAGCAACACTCCAACTACGCTCAGGGTAGCTCCGCTTGGTGCTTTGTAAAGGAGCCCTATTCCGGCTGTTGCCATTGCTATGCAGAGCCAGGTACCCAGCTTTATCTTCTCCTTAAAGAAGAGGGCCATTATTAGGGCAACCATTACGGGATATATGAACAGGATGGTTGAGGCAATACCTGAATCCATATAATGATAGCTCCTGAACAGGGTTATGGATGAGAGGACAAAGAAAATACCCACCATTATCATTGGAAGAATCTCCTTTTTCTGCACTTTGAATCTCTGACCTCTGCTGCAAAGAAGCAGTGCCACCATTGGAAGGGCAAACAGATATCTGAAGAACAGTACCGAGTCTACCGCCATGCCGTCTGCATACAACGGCAGGGCAAAGAGGGGGTTCATTCCGTAAGTGGCAGCTGAAATTGCCGCCAATATGTATCCTTTGGTCCTGTTTGTCATTTTGCCTGTTTTGTTTGGTACAAAAGTAGCAAAAATTTGGAATCGCAAATTCTAGCATCTATCTTTAACAAAATTTTAAAACCATCGTACAATGAGCTCAGACATTGATATTGCTAGGGCACACAAAATGCTCCACATTGAGAAAATTTCAGATAAACTCAATATAGACAAAGAAGATCTTGAACTTTACGGAAAATACAAGGCCAAGATTCCCCTTTCATACAAAGAGAAGAAGACCGGCAAGAAAGGTGCGCTGGTACTTGTTTCTGCAATCTCCCCTACCCCAGCCGGTGAGGGAAAAACTACCGTTTCCATTGGCCTTGCACAGGCCATGAACAAGATAGGTCTCCAGACTACCGTTGTATTGAGGGAGCCTTCTTTGGGACCTGTATTTGGAATCAAGGGCGGTGCTACCGGTGGAGGATATTCTCAGGTTGTACCTATGGAGGACATCAACCTTCACTTTACAGGAGATTTTTCTGCGGTTGAGAAGGCCCACAACCTCCTTTCAGCAATTATAGACAACAACATCCAGAGCAAGACCCGCTCTTTGAACATAGATCCCCGCACCATCTCCTGGAAGAGGGTAATGGATATGAACGACCGTTCCCTAAGGCACATTGTTGTGGGATTGGGTGGAACCACGTCGGGAGTACCAAGAGAGACCGGATTTGACATTACTGCTGCCTCTGAGATTATGGCCATCCTCTGCTTGAGCGAGAACTTGCAGGACCTTAAGGAGAGACTGGGCAATATCTTTGTAGGTTATACCTATGACAAGAAACCTGTATATGCAAGGGACCTGAAGGCCAACGGTGCAATGGCTGCCCTTCTTAAGGATGCAATCAAGCCTAACCTTGTGCAGACACTTGAGGAGACACCTGCCATTATCCATGGAGGTCCGTTTGCAAACATTGCCCAGGGAACCAATACAGTTATTGCAACCAAGACTTCACTTGCAATCAGCGACTATACAATTACCGAGGCCGGCTTTGGCTTTGACCTTGGTGCAGAGAAATTCCTGGACATCAAGTGCCGCTATGCAGGACTCAATCCGCAGGCAGTAGTGCTTGTAGCTACTGTAAGGGCATTGAAATACCACGGGAAGATGCCGTTGAAGGAGCTTAAGGCGGAGACTGCAGCATGTGCGCAGGGTACCTGCCCTGTAGAAGAGATCACCCGCAGGCTGGATTCATTGAAAGCAGGCATTGAGAACCTTGCAAAGCATGTGGAGAACATCAAGCAGTTCAACCTTACACCGGTTGTGGCAATCAACAAGTTCACAACAGATGCCCCAGAAGAGATAGAATACATTAAAGAGTACTGCGCAACCCTTGGCGTGGAGTGTGCAGTTGCAGATGTATGGGCCAACGGAGGTTCGGGCGCGATTGAACTTGCCCATAAAGTTGCAGCTGCAGTTGATGAGAGCCTTGCGGCAGGAAAGAAATATGTACCGATGTACTCTCTTGAGCAGAGCGTGGAGGAGAAGATTGCTGCCATTGCCCAGAAAATTTATGGCGCGGTAGCTGTTGACTATACACCAAAAGCCAAGAATGACCTCAAGAAGATTTATGATCTTGGGCTGCAGAACCTGGCTATCTGTATGGCAAAGACCCAGAAGTCACTTTCAGACAACCCTGCACTCCTTGGAAGACCAAAAGACTTCATAATAACAGTAAGGGAGATAGAAATTGCGGCAGGTGCTGGCTTCCTTATCCCGATAACTGGTGAGATTATGCGTATGCCAGGTCTTCCGGAGACTCCGGCATCCGAGGCAATTGACATCACTTTGGATGGAGAAATTGTAGGATTATTCTAGAATTTAGGGGCCTCCGGGCCCCTTTTTTCAAAAAAGTGAAAAAAATTCAAGATTTTTTGCAGAAAAATTTGGTAGTTTAAATTTTTTGCGTACCTTTGCAACCGCAAACGAGATAAGACGCGGGATTCGTCTAACGGTTAGGACGGAAGATTCTCATTCTTCAAATAGGAGTTCGATTCTCCTATCCCGTACAAAGGCTTCCAAATTTGGAAGCCTTTTTTTGTGAATATGAAACAGCGTATTGCCACCGATATCATCCTTCAGTCACACCCTATGGTTGACCAGCTCTTGAGCACATCTGCAAACGGGGCCAAGGGGCGCCTGCTTGTAAAGCAGGAGAACCAGTACCATTTCCAGAACCATCTTTGCGAGATTGGGCTTATGGAGCATATGATACAGTGTGCTGCCGCCAAGGTAAAGCACAAAGCTGCAATGAAAGGCAAAGCGGGCTCTTCCGCTGTGGTAAGCGAAATTACCGGATTCAGCCTCAACTTCCTTCCAAAGACCAACGAGACAATAGAATCTACCGTAAAGGTGACAAGCATGCAGGGAGGCAAGGCCAATGCTGTTGCCGCTGTGCACGTAGATGGGGAAATTGCCGCAATATGCCGCATAAAAATAACACTCAGGGAGCAATGAAACTGCAGGACTCACTTTTTACCATAAGAAAAATCTCCTTTCCCAACTCAAACACCCGCCACGGCAAATGCAAGATAAACCTCATTGCACAACATGGCGGAGAGGGTGATACTGCAGCACATTCTGCAATTCCGGAGGCATACCTGCTGCAGATGACAAAAGAGTGCGCCCAGAACATGCAGCACGACCGTTATCTTATGTGCTCAATCCGCCAGTTCAGGATCAATCACCCGCTTGTTCCAAAAGATGTTCCCAACATTATGATTGAGATCCGCCTCACCCCTACAGAGAAGGAAGGAACCGGCCTTGTACAAAGGATGAAAGCCGTATGTACAAGATTGGGAGGCGACGGCAGAAAATTCTTTGAAATTGCAGCAGAGCTCTCTCCAATCAAATAATCCGACCATTTTTTCTCCATTCCGGACTATATAAATTGGATAAAATAGGATACTTTTGCACCCTGTTTGAAAAGAGGGATGAAAAAGTGTCTTATTTACATATTTGCCATGCTCATTGCAGCCACATCTGCAATTGCCCAGACCACCAAGGTTAAGGGAACAGTTACAGATGCATCTACAGGCGAACCCCTCCCATTCGTGAACATCTGGTTTCCCGGCACCACTATTGGCGTAACCACAGATTTTGACGGCCATTACTCCATTGAGACCCGCCAGAGCGTATCCCCAACAATCAGGGCAGAGATGATGGGATATGAACCGCAGGAGCGGAAGGTTACTGCAGGAGGATTTACCGAGGCCAACTTTTCCCTCACGCCACTCTCCTTTTCCCTGGAAGGGATAACTGTAAAAGCAGACGACCGCAAGATAAAGGCCTTCATGCACAAAGTGTATGAAAGGAAAAAATATAATGATCCCGACAATCAGGCGAGTGCACAGGGAAAGGTATACAGCAAGATGGAACTGGACATTGCCAACGCCGGCCCGCTCCTTCAAAGCAGGATGTTCCAGAAGAATTTCGGGTTTGTTGCAGACTACATGGACACATCTGCCATATCGGGAGTATCATATCTTCCAATAATGATCACCGAATCAGATGCAAGGTTCTACAGCAGGAAAAATCCCCCTCTGAGCAGGGAGGTGATTGATGCCAGCAGGATATCGGGAATAGAGGAAGACTACTCCCTTGCCCAGTTTACAGGGCATCTGCATGCAAATGTGAACCTTTACAGCAACTTTATTGACATATTCTATGTAAAGTTTGCCTCACCTCTGAATGACCACGGCTTCATGTACTACAACTATTACCTTGTAGACAGCCTCCAGATAGAGGGAAGGAAGACCTATAAGGTAAGGTTCCATCCCAAAGGGAAATCCACACCTGTTCTCGACGGTGAGTTTGCCATAGACTCTTCAACCATGGCCCTGCACAGTGCCCATGTAAAGATGATGAAAGGGGTAAATGTGAACTGGGTGAAGGATCTGGCCATTGACGTTGAGAGCCAGCTGGTAAATGACACAACCTGGTTCAAGAAAACAGACCGTCTGTATGTGGATTTTGCCGTCTCAATGAGCGACTCCTCAAAACAGGTCTCATTCCTGGGACACAGGGAAGTAACCTATTCCAATGTGGTTCTTGGCAAAGAAATCCCGGCAGATATCCTCAAGCACAGCACCAACGTGGTATTTGACGAGAATGTGCTCAACAATGACCCTTCCTACTGGGAAAAGGCACGCCCTTATGCCCTTACAGAAAAGGAGCAGGGAATTTACAATATGGTAGACTCCATAAAGAATGTCCCTGTATACAACAAACTGTACAATTTTGTATCTACATTGTTCGGAGGATACTATGAGAAGGGGAACCTTGAATTTGGACCATACTATAAACTGTTCAGTTTCAACAATCTGGAAGGTGCAAGATTCCAGGTTGGAGCCCGCACTACAGACAGCTGGAACAAAAAGACCCGCTACAGCGGATATGTTGCATACGGCACCAAAGACAACGCCTGGAAAGGTGGCGGAACGGTAGAGTACATGTTTGACAAGCAGCCCACCCGCAAGATTACTGCCGGCTACAGACGCGACGCCCTGCAGCTGGGAGCCTCCGATGATGCCTTTACAGAGGGAAACATCATGGGATCGCTCCTCTCAAAAGGGGACAGCCAGCGCCTGAGCATGGTAAACCGCGGAACATTTTCATATGAACACGAGTGGAAGGAAGGGTTCTCCACAATCCTCACAGCGGAAACCAACCGTATAGGAAGCAATGAATATGTACAGATGTTTACTCCCGACAGCACACGCATTGGAGCAGTCCGCAGTGCCACTGTGGGACTTGGCCTCCGCCTGAGCTGGAATGAAATGGTAAACAGGGACCATTTTGACAAGCTGTATCTTGCCACAGATTACCCTATAATAACCGCAGACTTCCGTATGGGGATCAAAGATGCACTGCGCGAAAGTCCCGAATTCTACCGCGCGGAGGCAGGTATCAGCTACGATTTGGCAATGCCGCCGTTCGGGACCTCATATTTTAGGGTAAAAGCCGGCAAGATCTGGGGCAAAGTACCATACCCAATGCTGAAACTGCACGAGGGCAACGGCACCTATTTCTTCTCACCGGGAGCATTTGCATGTCTGGATTTCTATGAATTCGCCTCAGACACCTGGGCCCAATTCTTCTACGAGCACAACTTCAAAGGGTATTTTCTTGGAAAGATCCCCCTTTTGAAAAGGCTCAAATGGAGAGAAGTGGTATCCTTCAGAGGTGTTGTAGGTACCATATCAGACAAGAACAACGGAAGTGCTGCACACATAGCCTCAATTACAGATCCGGCTACAGGTAAAATATATTCCGGCACCGATGTGCCGTATCTTCTCTTCCCTGCAGGGATGACCGGTGTAAAGAAACCTTATTTTGAGATTGGAGCCGGCGTAACCAATATCTGCAGAATGTTCAGGATAGACACCTATTGGCGTCTGAACCATAAAGAGAACTATCTTGGGGAGAAAAATACTGCATGGGTAGTAAACCTTGGTGTAGAACTGAAGTTCTAGAGCTTCCCTTTTAGAACAATCGGGCAAGATCCTCACAGCTGCTGCAAGAGCGGAGATTGGGGTGGTTCACCTCACCCTCCACCTTTTCATGCTCCCATGTTGAATGGAAAGGAATATAGATTGCATATCCGCCAATATTGAGCACCGGCAGAATATCCGATTTCATTGAATTTCCAATCATAAGAAACTCCTCCGGCCTGCATCCCAGTTTTTTCAGAAGAGTCCGGTAAGTCCCTTCATTTTTGTCGTACATCACCTCCACATGGCTGAAATGGCCTGCAAAACCTGAACGCTCCAGTTTGCGGTTCTGGTCAAGCAGATCTCCCTTGGTTGCCACTATAAGCCGGTATCTGCCAGTTGTCTGAAGCTTCTCCAGAAGATCCCTGACACCGGGCAACACTTCCATTGGAACATTTATAAGAGATGTTCCAATCCTTATGATCTCCTCCATTTCCGAAGGTTTGAGAGGCCCAACCCCATCCTTTTCCCTTCTGTTGCTGAAACCGATAGCCGTCTCCATCAGTGAAATGGTAAACGCCTTGGCTCCGTAGCCATACGGAGCGAGGTTCTTGAGCTCTGTCCGATACAAGGTGCGTATTATCTCCTCCTCTGAGGCAAAACGCTCCAAAACACGGCTATACTCCGCCTCCGCCTCACGGAAGTAGGGCTCATTCACCCACAAGGTGTCATCCGCATCAAATGCAATATATTTTACTCTTTCCAGCAACTGTCTCATATATTTCCAAAGATAGCACTTTTCTACAAATAGACTATCCTCACTTGGGCATTACAGAAAAATGGGGTTGGAAACTCCTTGTGCAAAGTGCTGTCGGGAAAAAGAAACTCCCTGCCCAATGAATCTGACTGGCTTCCCCCCTGCGGCATCATTATCACACAAATGGGAACTGTTGCATACACCGCCCCGCCATTGGCCCTGGCATCCTGCGGATTCCACAGCGGATTTACCGTAAGCAGCCCGTCTCTTTGAAGCAGCACCATTGAACAGGTGTACAGCATCCCTTTTTCCGTAAGGAGAGGATTCTCCATTATAGCCCTATATGTCTGCTCCACAGCGTCTCCGTTGAGCGGATTGAACCTTGCTGTGGCATTCCCCTTTACCCACTCGCCTTGAGTAAACTCAGGCGGGGCATTCACAAGCTTGCGCAGGTTTATTGTATCCCCCGGCAAGATCTCTATCACACCATCCTGAAGGTCCATGATTCCAACAGTGTTCTCCAGTTCATGAAACGGCAGGGAAAATACTTTATGTTCCGTTTCCCCCGCAGCATTTGGGGCAGATACCTTCACCTCTATCCTATACAGCCTGTTCCTCCCTATAGTGCTCCATTTTACCGTTTCCGGACCGTTCCCGCGGTCAATGACAGTTTCATCATAGCTGCGGTCCACATAATTGTAGAACCTTACAGCAGGAAGATGCCCTGCGGAATCCTCTCCCCTCCCGGCCGGTGGAACCTTCTTCCCCACAAGCACTTCAAAACCGTCTCCCACCGGAGATACATAGTGGTTCTTGGGCCTTGCATGACTCCCCCCAAGAATATATATTGAATCACCTGTAAAATTGAAAGAATATATATCCCGATAGAAATTTACAGCTTCAATTGCCGGTTGGGTTGCATCCGCAGGCTCATAACCCACTATTTCCAGCGTTCTCAGCCCCTCTTCCTGCAGCTTTGCAGTGTCCGGAGGATTTGCCCCACCAATCTCGTAAAGCCCGTCATTCAGCCTGAAAACAAGCTTTTCTACGGGAATATACTTCCGCTGCTCCTCTTGGGGCGGAACCGGTGGAATATCCAACGGTTTGCGGTCACTGCAACTCCACATTATCCCACACATTAAAACAAACATTACCTTTACTTTCATCATACTGATCCTCCTTGTTTACATTGGCACATTTTCTTATACGGCACCATGCAAATTTGCATGACACACCTGTAGTCTTTTCCTGCGCAAAGTATAAAACAGAGGTGACTTCTGGGAGGAACAGAGTAAAAACTTACCTTACAAGTAGAGTAAATTGCGGAATTTACTCTGTTTTTGGGGGATTATAGGACTGTCGGGAAGAAAACATTTTGGGGAAATATTTTGTTATAGGAGGAAAAACAACGCCATGTTACAGAATTTCCTTTTCCCTACTTACCACAGTTTGGGCCTTTCCACACTGCTGTTGGTGTGCAGAATTGCATTCGGTTCAATGTTCATTACCCACGGCCTGCAGAAACTGGCAAGCTTCTCCATACTTTCCGGCTCCTTCCCAAGTGTAATGGGGATGGGAAGCAAGCTTTCTCTCTGTCTGGCAATATTTGCTGAGGTCTTCTGCACTATGGCATTCATAACAGGATTCCTCTACAGGCTATCCATGCTCCCAATGATATTTTCCATGTGTATTGCGGCATTTGTAATCCACTCCAATGACCCGTTCTCAGCTAAAGAACTGGCATTGCTTTACTTGTGTGTGTTCATTATAATGTATATTCTTGGCCCCGGATCATTTGCTGCAGACTGGTTCTTTGCCAGGAGATAGCGGAAATATCACAGTTTTTTGCTAATTTTGTAGCATTGATGACTATATACCTATGCTACTATCAAAGAAAATAGCTGTAGAGATCAACATTGCAGGATGCAAGCTCAAGCAGTACACCGCGGCAATGCTCAGGCAGCACAACATTGACCTTACACCTGAGCAGTTTCTCCTTATTGACCTTTTGTGGAACCAGGGGCCTATGTCGCAGCTGGATATTGCAGACCAGATGCAAAAGGACAAGAATTCAATTACCAAACTTGTTGATGCAATTGAGCGCAAAGGGTATGTTGTAAGACAACAGAATCCCAATGACCGCAGGTCCAATACAATTATCCTTACAGATCTTGGCAACAGTCTTAAGGATAATGCCAAGACTAAAGGAATTTCTATTCTCAATACAATGCTGGAAGGTATTTCAGAAGAGGAACTGAACAGCTTTCTGGAGACTTTGGACAAGTTGTGTTCAAATATGACTACGTCAGAGGGCGAGTTCTAGGAATAAGGGGAACTTGTTTAACCTGGATATTATATAAAAAAGAAGCACTTACATTTCTGTAAGTGCTTTATTTTCAATTGAGTGGGCCCAACTGGGCTTGAACCAGTGACCCCCTGATTATGAGTCAGGTGCTACTAACCAACTGAGCTATAGGCCCCAATTGAGAGTACAAAAATAGTCAAAATTCTTGCACTTCCAAAATTTATGATATGCCTGCGGGCTCTCCAGCGTGGGCTGGAAAGCCTCACAAGCTATATTATCAAACTTTGATCTCAACCTCAACACCGCTAGGAAGCTCAAGTTTCATTAGAGCATCTACAGTTTTAGGAGTTGAGCTGTAGATATCCAATAGGCGGCGGAAAGAATTTAGCTCAAACTGCTCGCGTGATTTTTTGTTAACGAAAGTTGAGCGGTTTACAGTAAAGATCTTCTTGTCTGTAGGAAGTGGAATAGGACCGCTAACAACAGCACCAGTAGCTTTTACTGTTTTTACGATCTTGTCAGCAGATTTGTCTACCAAAGCGTGATCGTAAGATTTTAGTTTAATTCTTATTTTTTGGCTCATTGTATATAATTGTTACCAATTTATAATTCATTATTACTCGTCATCCTCACCAAGCTTCTTGTTGCCAGACTGCTCGATAACGTCTTTAGCAAGAGCTGCAGGAAGGTCTGCATAGTGTGAGAACTGCATTGTGCTGGTTGCTCTACCAGATGAGATTGTTCTTAGGATAGTTACATATCCGAACTGCTCAGATAGTGGAACGTTAGCTTTTACAACTCTAGCGTTACCGTTAGCATCCATGCTGGTGATCTGACCTCTACGTTTGTTCAAGTCACCGATGATATCACCCATGTAATCCTCAGGAGTTACTACCTCAAGGGCCATGATAGGCTCCATGATAACTGGAGTAGCCTTAGGAAGGGCTTTACGGAATGCCTGTCTTGCAGCAATCTCAAATGAAAGTGCATCAGAGTCTACTGGATGGAAGCTACCGTCTTTAAGTTTAACCTTAAGTGAAGTAACCTCGTAACCTGCCAATACACCGTTTGCCATAGCAGATTTGAAACCTTTCTCAACTGCAGGGATAAACTCCTTAGGAACGTTACCACCTTTAACCTCGTCAATGAACTGAAGTCCGGTAACTCCCTCGTCAGCTGGTCCGATCTCAACGATGATATCAGCAAATTTACCTTTACCACCAGACTGTTTCTTGAATACCTCCCTGTGCTGAACTGTAGAGCGGATAGCCTCTTTGTAGTTAACCTGAGGTGCACCCTGGTTGATCTCTACGCCGAACTCTCTTCTTAGACGGTCAACAATGATATCCAAGTGAAGCTCACCCATACCGCTGATTACGGTCTGGCCGGTCTCATGGTCTGATTTAACTGTAAATGTAGGGTCCTCCTCAGCAAGCTTACCAAGTGCAATACCCAATTTGTCAAGGTCTTTCTGAGTTTTAGGCTCTACTGCCAATCCGATAACTGGATCAGGGAAAGTCATCTGCTCAAGAACGATTGGGTTGCTGTCGATACAAACTGTATCACCAGTTCTAAGCTCTTTGAAACCTACTGCTGCACAGATGTCACCAGCCTCAACGAACTCAATAGGGTTCTGTTTGTTTGAGTGCATCTGGAACAGACGTGAGATACGCTCTTTCTTGCCTGAACGTGTGTTCAATACATATGAACCTGCGTCAAGTTTTCCAGAGTAAGCTCTCATGAATGCCAAACGACCTACGAATGGATCGGTAGCAATTTTAAATACCAACGCGCAGAATGGCTCCTTAACGTTGAATTTTCTCACCTCTGTATCGCCGGTGTTAGGGTTTGTACCCTCAACCTGGCCTTTGTCAAGTGGTGATGGAAGGTATCTCATTACAGCATCCAAAAGGAACTGTACACCTTTATTCTTGAATGAAGAACCACAAGTGATAGGAACAATAGCCATATCGATTGTAGCTTTTCTGATGGCAGCAATGATCTCCTCAGCGGTAATTGAATCAGGATCCTCGAAGAATTTCTCCATTAGAGCCTCGTCGTACTCAGCGGCAGCCTCAATAAGTTTGCCTCTCCACTCCTCGCACTCTGCAACCATATTCTCCGGAATATCCCTTACCTCATAGTTAACAAGCTCTTTGCTCTCCTGATCGTAGAAGTAACCTTTCATGTCGATAAGGTCTACGATACCCTGGAATTTATCCTCAGCACCGATTGGAAGAGCAATTGGAACTGCGTTAGCACCAAGTTTCTCTTTCATCTCAGCTACTACAGCAAGGAAGTCCGCACCTACGCGGTCCATCTTGTTAACGTAAGCAATTTTTGGAACTCTGTGTTTGTCTGCCTGTCTCCATACTGTCTCAGACTGTGGTTGTACACGTCCTACAGCACAGAAAGTAGCAACTGTACCGTCAAGAACACGCAATGATCTCTCTACCTCAACAGTAAAGTCCACGTGGCCTGGGGTATCAATCAAGTTGATCTGGTACTGCTCACCATTGTATTTCCAGAAAGCTGTAGTAGCAGCAGAAGTAATTGTAATACCTCTCTCCTGCTCCTGAACCATCCAGTCCATGGTAGCACCACCCTCGTGTACCTCACCAATTTTGTGGGTTTTACCTGTGTAGAACAAAATCCTCTCGGAAGTTGTTGTCTTACCGGCATCAATATGTGCCATGATACCGATATTTCTGGTAAGTCTTAAATCTCTTGCCATTTTTGTTCTATCTAGACATTAAAAACGGAAGTGAGCAAATGCTTTGTTGGCCTCAGCCATCTTATGCATATCCTCTTTTCTTTTGAAGGCAGCACCCTCATTATTGTATGCAGCTAGTATCTCTGCAGCTAATTTTTCAGCCATTGAACGACCAGATCTCTTGCGAGCGTAAAGAATCATGTTCTTCATAGAAAGTGAAATTTTTCTCTCTGGGCGTACCTCAGTAGGAACCTGGAAGTTTGCACCACCCACTCTACGGCTTTTAACCTCTACCTGTGGGGTTACATTCTCTAGAGCTTTCTTCCAAATTTCTAGTGGAGCCTTGTCAGAATCTTTCATCTTCTCGCCAATCATGTCGATTGCGTCATAAAAAATAGCGTAAGCGATACTCTTCTTCCCCTGCAACATCAAGTTATTCACGAAACGTGTTACCAACACATCGTGGAATTTTGGATCAGGAAGTAGAATCCTCTTTTTAGGCTTTGCTTTTCTCATTTCTGTAGAAATTTTAAAAAATTAATGACTTACTTCTTAGCTGCTTTTGGTCTCTTGGTGCCGTATAGTGAACGTGATTTCTTACGTCCGTCAACACCTGCTGTATCCAAAGCTCCTCTAAGAATGTGATAACGTACTCCAGGAAGGTCTTTTACCCTGCCACCTCTAACAAGAACGATTGAGTGCTCCTGCAAGTTGTGTCCTTCTCCTGGGATGTAGGCATTCACCTCTTTCTGATTTGTCAATCTAACACGAGCTACTTTACGCATAGCTGAGTTAGGTTTCTTAGGAGTTGTAGTGTAAACACGTACACAAACTCCACGTCTTTGAGGACAAGCATCCAGTGCGCGTGATTTAGATTTCTCTACAATCACCTCGCGACCGTTGCGTACTAACTGTTGAATTGTTGGCATAATTTGTTGTTAATCTTAACTTTATACAAATACCCGATATTAAATCGGCTCGCAAAGGTACAAATAATTTCTTAAACTACAAGTATTTATGGATTTTTTCTTAAAAACCATTGAGTTGCATGTAAATTGTCGGGAGTAAAAGGAGGAATCCCACCACAATCAGCAGCAGTATGAAAGGCAAAATCCACTTCACCCATTTTCCATACGGTATCTTGGCCATTCCCAAAACTGCTATAAGTACTCCCGACGTAGGTGTAATCATATTGGTGAAGCCGTCCCCGAACTGGAAAGCCATCACTGTAGCCTGCCTGCTCACACCTATAATATCTGAGAACGGAGCCATGATCGGCATTGTTATGGCAGCCTTGGCACTTGCCGAAGGGATGACAAGGTTGATCACCGTCTGGATCATGTACATCAGCCCAAGGGCACCTGCCTCGCCCGATCCGTCCAATGTGCCGGCAAGGGAATGGAGGATGGTATCAATGATGCGTCCCTCCTGCAATATATATATGATACCTGCAGCCAGACCAACTATGAGTGCCGCGCTGAGGATATCCTTGGCACCGTCCATCATCTCCTTTACAATGGAGTTGGCACTCAAGCCCATTGCAATTCCGCTGAGCAGGCCAAGTGAGAGGAACAGTGCGGAGATCTCACCTATATACCACCCGAAGCCCAGAACACCCACAACCAGATAAAGGATAGTGAAGCCCAGCAGCGAAAGCACATAGAAGTGCACCGATTTTCTCAAGGAAACAATTGAAGAGACCACAAAAGCCACTGCAAGAACAGGCAGCAGCCATGCGGTATGATATTTCTGTGCACCAATAGAAAGCCATGTATCACCGCTGTAAGAAACGGTAAACATCAGCACAACAGCAGCAGCAATGGCAAAAGAGACCCATGAGGCCCTGTTTGTATAATACTCCACGCCGCCCTCCTGTGCGCCTATCTGCTCCCTCCAGTGGGCATCCGTTTCATACATCATTGACCTTTGGGGATTTCTCTTCACCCTTACTGCATAGAACAGAACAAATGCAATGGTAATGACATTCAGCACAACCCAGCAGAAGAACCTGTACTCTATTCCCGAGAACATTGGAATCCCCGCCAAGTCCTGTGCTATACCTATAGTAAACGGATTGAGTATGGCTCCGGCAAAGCCCACATGGGCCGCAACATACACCATACACACACCCACAATTGAATCATAACCCATGGAGATTGCCAAAGGTACAAGAATCACCACAAAGGCAATAGTCTCCTCACTCATTCCGAATATGGCACCAAAAAGGCTGAACATAAGCATGACAAGCACTATAACTATATTGCTCACACCAATCTTGGCCAATGCCTTGTTCTTCTCAAGTCTGGTGACCATAGCCAAGAAGGAGAAGATTCCCGCATCAATTGCCTTACTCCTGTTCACCACCCAGAAGGATGCACCAATCACAAGAATAAAACAGATGATGCCGGCCTGCTTTGTGAAACCGCTATAAAAAGACTGCATAACGGTCCACCACTGTCCCACAGCTGGAACCTCCTTAAAGTCCACACTCTGCTCCATCTTGCCCGCAACCTCAACGCTCTCCTTCACATACTCGCCACCCGGAACCATCCAGGTTGCAAGGGCACAGACAAGAATGATCCAGAATATTATTACATACGTATTGGGAAACTCCCTTTTCTTTTTGCCCATAAAACAAATATCATTTACATAAATGAGGCTGGCCCAACCGGACCAACCTCAAAATACATTTCTTAAAAGCCGGCTACAGTGCCATCAGAATCAGAATCTGAGGGGTAAGCACCCTCAAGAACATTACTAGAGGATATACTGTAGCATAAGATACCGCCTGCTGGTTAATAGGAGATACCGAGTTTGAATAAGCCAGGCCTGAAGGGTTTGTACCGCTGCCCGAGATAAGTCCCATCAGCTGGAAGTAGTTGAATTTGAACACAAACCTTCCAATTGCCGCACCTGCAAGCATTGGCACCAAGGTGATGATAACACCATAACCTATCCATGCAAATCCACCTTTATTTACAACTGTATCTATAAATCCTTCTCCCGACGAGATACCCACAGCTGCAAGGAACAGTGAAATTCCCACCTCCCTGAGCATCATGTTTGCACTCAATGTGGTATAAGTTACAATATTGAACTTGTATCCGAAACGGCTTATGAGGATTGCGATGATAAGGGGACCGCCTGCAAGACCCATCTTCACAGGCTGAGGCATACCAGGCAACATGAACGGAATTGAGCCGAAGATTACACCAACTGCAATACCAAGGAAGATTGCAAGAAGGTTAGGTTCCCTCAACTGTTTGGCAGAGTTGCCCAACATTTTTGCAAAGCTCTCAAGTTTCTGCTCGTCACCCACTGCAAGTACACGGTCACCAATCTGAAGCTCAAGGTCAGGAGCTGCAACCAAATCCACACCCGCACGGTTAACTCTGGTAACATTCACGCCAAACACAGACCTTACCTTAAGCTCACCAAGGGTCTTGCCGTTTACCTTATGCTTGGTAACAACAATCTTTCTGGTAGCCATCTGGCTGTCCATCTCATGCCACTCATCTGAACTCATATCCAAAAGCTCACCAAAGAAAGCAACAATGGAATCCTTGTTCGCATCAACTGAAATCACACGGAGTTTGTCTCCCTCGTACAATTTTGTATCAGAGGCAGGAATCTCCACCTTGCCATTCTCCCTGCAAAGCCTTGAAACCACAAAATCCTTGTCAATAAAGCTGTGAAGCTCCGCAATGGTCTTTCCAAAGATTGCAGCATTCTTGATTCCCACGGAATATTTGGTAGCCATCTTTGTAGTATCCTCGCTGGCACCGGTAGCCTTCTCTAGCTCCTTGTCCATATTCATGCGGAACAAACCTTTAATTACAACAATGGACATTACAATACCAACCACACCAAGAGGATAAGCAACCGCATAACCCATTGCAATAGAAGGCTCTGCAGCACCTGTAGCCTCAAGATATGTCTGCTGTGCAGCACCAAGGCCAGGGGTATTTGTAACCGCACCGCAAAGCACGCCTACCATAGTTACAAGGCTTGTACCTGTAACCAGATGTATGATATATGCTATAATCACACCCATCAGCACAATCATCACCGCAACTGCGTTCAGGGTAAGTCCACCTTTCTTGAATGAGGAGAAAAATCCAGGACCCACCTGCAAACCTACAGAGTATACAAACAGGATAAGTCCGAACTCCTTGATGAAATGAAGGATATTATGCTCGACGGTAAGCCCGAAATGTCCTGCAACAATACCCACAAACAAAATCCATGTAACACCAAGTGAAACACCGCAGATTTTAATTCTGCTAAGCAATACTCCAAGCGCCGTTACTCCCGACAGTACAAGAACTGAATGGGCAATTGAGGTGCCTGTAATCAAGTCATTAAACCAGCTCATAATATACATATTAATAAACGGGGGCAAAGGTAATTATATTTTTGCCCCCCCACAATAACAATCTCTATCTAATCTGACCCCTTCTGAATGCAACCAGCAACTGCTTGAGGTCATCAATCTGCTCCATCATCCTTCTTCCGTTATCTGTATCCCTCACCAGCTTCCTCTTCTCCATAAACTCAACAACCTTGGTCTCAGAAATAATATCCAGACCTTGCTCAATAGCCTTCTGGGTAGACTCAAACGACTCATGCTGAACCAACCTCAATCCGTACGAGTTGTAAATGAGTGTATAACCTGCAATTCCCGTCTCCTGCTGGTAGGCCTTTGAATAGCCTCCGTCAATCATGAGGAGCTTGCCACCTGCCTTGATAGGGCTCTCACCCTTGGCTGTCTTTACCGGAATATGTCCGTTGATGATATGCGAAGGCTCGCCCTCAACACCAAACTCCTTGAGAATCTTCTCACAGATCTCCTTGTTGTTCTTGAGCACATTATACCATCCCTTATGCTCCTTCTGGGCCTCCTTGTCAGTAAGAAGATAGCGTTCAAAGGTTGCCATCCTGTTCTTGTCAAACGGAGGTGATACCGGTCCGCACCACAGATACCAGATAAAATCCTGGCCGAACTCCCTGGCTGCAGACTTCTCCGGCTCAAAGTAGCCCTGGCGGACAATCTGGTCCATCTTGTCAAACAAAGCCTTGCCGGCATAATCCTTGCCCTGGATATTGAGTGACTTGAACGAACCGTCCTCGTTCAACGGAACCGAGCCGTGGTAAAGGAGATTTGAGTTCCTTACCAGATACAATGCTCCATGAGAATAGAGCAGCTGCATATGTTTGGCCATATGGGCACTGTGCACAAAGTTGTGGGTAAGCTTGTCAACCACCACTTTCTCTTCAGGTGTAAGTGCATATGGATTCTCCGGATCTATAGTTGGAAAATGCTTGTCCCTCAACGGATACTCCTTGCCTTCAATGACAACAGTACCTTTCTCCTGGTCTATCATATGGAGCAGATTCCTGTCATCCATACCGTACTCAGGCCTTCTCTTTATAATCTCGTACTCCAGCTTGAACTGAATAATGGTAATGGCCTTGTGCATCTGGGCCACCAGCCTGGCCTGTTTTGGATTCAGGCCTTCGGCATCAGAACCTTTTGGCCTGAAGATAGTACAAGGATCATCTCCATAAACATCCATTGCAAAAGTAACCAGAGGAAGGAGGTTTATACCGTATCCCTCCTCCAGGATCTTGAAGTTGGCATATCTTGAGCACATTCTCACCACATTGGCAACACAGGCACGGTTACCTGCAGCCGCTCCCATCCACACAAGATCATGATTACCCCACTGGATATCCCAATCGTGGTAATTCTCAAGGATATCAAGGATGATATGCGCACCCGGACCCCTGTCATAAATGTCGCCTATGATATGCAGCGAGTCTATGGTAAGACGCTGTATAAGATTACATATGGCAATGATGAAATGGTCTGCCCTGCCGGTAGAGATGATTGTCTCCACAATGGCAGTTATATAGTCATGCTTGTTGGCCTCGCCGCTCTTTGACTCATGCAGCAGCTCCTGGATAATGTACTCGTACTCTGTAGGCATTGCCCTGCGCACCTTTGACCTTGTGTACTTTGTAGAGACATTGGAGCACACCTTCACCAGCCTCATGAGGATAACCTTATACCACTCATGCAGGGCCTTCTCCTTCTCACGTCCCTTGATGATTTTGAGTTTCTCTTCCGGATAATAGATCAGGGTGCAGAGTTCACTCTTCTCAGCCTCCCTCAGGGAATGGCCGAAGATATCTTCCACCTTTCTCTTTATTACTCCCGACGCATTCTTGAGCACATGCTGGAAAGCCTCATGCTCACCGTGAAGATCCGTAACAAAATGCTCTGTACCTTTTGGCAAGTTCAGGATAGCTTCCAGATTTATTATCTCCGTACTGGCAGCCTGAATTGTCGGGAAACTTTTTGCCAACAATTGCAAGTATTTCAAATCCCTCTTCATTGTGTATACTGTACTTTAGTTTTTCTTTTCCAATTGTTTGAGGATAACCTCAACACCCTTCTCAAGCTGAGGGTCCCTATCCTCCAGCCTGTCCTTGAAGGTGTTCTTCACATAGATATCAGGAGCAACACCGGTGCTCTCAAGGTCCTTGCCGTCCAATGAGTAGCATCCCCATGCAGGCAGACGCAATGACGAACCGTCAATCATGCCTGCACTGGTGGTAAAGATAACCCAGCGGTAGGTCTCAGTCCCCACTATTGTTGCAAGGCCGAGGCTCTTTATTCCGTTTGACGTAACCTCCGCATCGCTGAGGCTCCTCTCGTTCACCAATGCCACTATTGGCATATCACCAGGTGTCACGTTAGGATGGGGATTCCCCTTGTTGTCCCTGTAAGCCCAATTGTAGTGTGCTTTCTGAGCCAGGAAGTCGAGCACCTCCTTGTGCACGTTTCCACCGTTGTTGAAACGCAAATCCAGGATGATACCTTCTTTGCCGGTTGTTCTGGTATGCATATCTTTCAGGAAATTGCTTAACTCACCGGCTCCCATATCACGCATATGGATGTATGCAATCCTTCCGTTGCCCAGCTCATCCACTTTTGCCCTGTTGTCCATCTCCCACTCCTCATAAAGGAGGTTTTTCACAGAACCGGATGACATTGTATGGAGCTTTACATCGTGCTCCCTGCCCCTTCTCCTGAAGGTAAACCTAACCTCAGGATCTTTTGCAGGTACCGCAAGGTAGCTCTCCCTGTTGCGGCTGTGGTCTACCCTCTCACCGTTTATAGCTACAAGGATATCGCCTTTCTTAACGTCTGTATCAATATTGTCTGCAGGAGAACCCTTCACAATCCTCTCCACCACATATGGGTTCTCATTATTCCATATGATACCGGTCTCCATAGACTGCAATCTTGTCTGGGGGGCCGCCATCTCGCTGCCGGCTGAGCTGAATCCCAAGTGCGAAGAGTTGAGCTCACCCAACATGTCGTTGAACAGGGTAACAAGGTTTGCCCTGCTTCTTACCTCCGGAAGGAATGAAGCGTAGTAGTCTCTCTTGGCAGCCCAATCCGTACCGTGGAAGTTTACATCGTAGAAGTTCTGGTCTATAAGGCCCCAAGCCTCGTAGAACATCTGCTCAAACTCATCTTTAAGATTCTTTACAACAGTTTTCTTAAATGCAACCTTTGTAGCCCTCCCGCCTGCAGGATCCACTTTGTAGAGCGAACCTCTCTGGAATGCATAAAGCTCTGTATCTGAATTGAAAAATGTGCCGTAGCTGAGTTCCTTAATCTGCTTTGCTGTTGCATAAGGGTCTGTAATATCCAATGAATATACGCCATCCCTGCCTGTAACAAGAAGCCATGCCTTGCCCTTGTTCCTGAACACATATGTACTGCGGCCGTTACGGAAGTTCATCCTCTGAAGACGGCTGTAGATATCGTTGAAATCAATCTTTGTCTCAACTTTCTTCTCTTTTTTAGCCTCTTTCTTCTCCTTTTCCTTCTCATCCGCTGCCTCTTCCTTTTCAGTTTTCTTGTCAAAGAGTTCATCGTAAGTATCGCTCTGGAAAGGCTGGGTATTGTAGTTCAAGAGAGGAAGCCTGTATATGTAGTTGGAGCCGCTTCCGCCTCTTGGGAAGGTTCCGGACTGGAAGTCTGCCGCAAAATAGAGGTATTTACCACAAGCCGAGAAGCTTGGGCTCCCCTCAGTGCTGGCAGAGTTGGTAAGGTTGTACAGTTCCTTCTCCTTGAATGAGTAGATGTAGAGATCCCTCTCAAACAGGTTCATAGCCTCAAAAGCAAGATATGCATCGTCGGGAGAAAAATTCAATGAATATTTTGAATATGACCAGAACTCCGCCTGGGCAAGCCTGTCAACCTTGTCATTGGAGGTGTTGAGGGCCATCACCCATTTGTTGCCGCACATGAAGGCTATCTTGTCCTTCTTGTTTGACATTTTCAGGTTCCTGATGTTGCATGCAGCCTTGTATACAAGTTCCTCAGGTTGCGAGCCGTCGGCCTTTATCTTGTAGATGGCTGTATAGCCCTTGTCTGTTCTGGTATAGTAGATGGTGTTGTTGTCCTTTGCCCATACCATCTCGTCTACCCTCTCGTTCCCGGGGGTGGCAAGTTTCTGGATATATTTCCCTTTTGCGTCGCTCACATGCAAAAGTCCGCGGATTGACATTGAGAACTTTTTGCCATCTGGCGAAACAGCCATGCTCTGCGGTGAAACATTCATAAAACTGCGTTCCACATCCACATTATTGTCGGCAATGGAAATCTTTGGTACTGAAACCTCCCCGGTTGCAAGGTTGAGGCAGTGGATCTTGTAGTCCAACAGGAACACCATTGCGTTTCCGTTGAAGCTAACTGAAGGGTACTGTACAGACTGCGCAAATTTTGTAAGTTGCTCAGGCTCTCCCCCGGGGTTATATTTTACAATATTGGACTCCTTGTTGAACTGGTCCGTAACATAGTAAAGGTTACCGTTCTTGTCTGCCATAGGCCAAGTATCCTTGCCGTTGTATGAGGTAAGTTCCCTGTACTCCTGTTTTGCAGGGTTCCAGCTCTTGATATTAGGATTGTGGTCACCTACATATCTCTTTCTGGTTGGGAAACTGATGCTCTCTGTAGACTCGTTGAAATAAAGCTCGCCGGTTACAGGGTTCTCCGCAATATTCACAATTGTATTGAAATAGTGCTGGAACAGTCTGATTGGGGTACCGCCGTCAACCGCCACCTTGTATGTGGTTCTGGAGTTTGCCCTTCCGCTCTCAAAATAGATATACTTTGAGTCTGCGCTCCAGCCGCTTGGGGTATCATTTGACTCATGCCAGGTAAGGCGTACAACCTCGCCACCTGCAACAGGGACGATGTACACATCCTTGTTCCCCTGCATATCTGAAGAGAATGCAAGAAATTTTCCGCAAGGGGAGACAATAGGGTCATTTTCATTGCCGCCAAGGGAAACCACCCTCATTGCAAGGCCGCCCTTCGCAGGAACGGTAAAGATATCGCCGTCGTATGAGAAATAGATCTTCTCACCATTGGGGGACAAAGAAGGGTTATATGGAAAATACAAAGTTTCTGCCATCGCACATAGCGGCAGAAGGCAGAACAGGAACAAAAGCACTCTTTTCATATATATTTTTTACGTTTTTCGGATTAGAGTATAAAGTTACGAAAAATTTCCGTGGTTCAAAACTTCCCTCTTTGCCACCACGCTCAGATACACGGTTCTGGCCACCAGATGCACCATATACCCCACCCAAAGCGACTGCACTCCAATACACTCCTTCAAAAGAAAATAACTTGCAAAGAACCCTGCCACAGCCCACAACATGGAGTTTCTTATAGCCTTTGTAGCAGTTGCCCCAATGAAGATTCCGTCCCATGTGAACGCCACCGAACTCACCAGAGGCATAATGAGGAGCCATGGGAGGAACCGTGCAGCCTCAGCCAGTACCAGCGGATCTGTTGCCATCAGCCCAAACAGCCACTCTCCCCCAGCCCAATACCCTATGGTTGAGAAAATTCCAATACCCATACACCACACAAAAATCACCTTTATTGAACGCACTAGAGAGGTACGGTCCCCTGCTCCAATGTATCTTCCCGACAGCGCCTCGCCGGCATACGCAAACCCGTCTATGAAATAAGAATAGAGGAGCATCAGCTTCATCATGATTGAACTCACCGCCAGATCCACATCGCCGTAGCGGGCTGCAATTGAGGTAAGTCCAGCATAGATGAACAGAAAGCACAGCGACCTTACAAAAAGGTCTGCATTGAGCATGAAGAACCTCTTCATATTCCCGGGGCTCACACTCTGTTTCAAATCTATAAGATGGAAATATTTCCTGTACTGCACCACCATAAGGGTTATAGCCAGCAGGAGACCCGTATACTGGGCCACAAGAGTTCCCCACGCAATGCCGTCAAATCCGAGACCTGCATAAAATGCAAAGAAAATGCTGGCCGCAATATTGGTAAGATTTACCGTAACATCCACAGCCATAGGGCTTACAGCATTCTGCATCCCTATGAAGAATCCCTTGAATACATTAAGCGAAAGTGTGGCCGGAGCGGCCCATATCCTTATATAGAAATAGCTGCGGGCAAGCTCCTCCACCTGCGGCGAACATTCTATGAAACGGAAGGCAATATCTACATAAACCCATTGGAGGGCTATGAAAAGAAAAGCAAAACCCAAGGCCGTTGCCATACCCAGGGCATATGTATTTATGGCATCCTTGAAATCGCCCCTTCCATAAGCCTGCGCCACCATTCCTCCTGTTCCCATCCTCAGGAAACCCATATTCCAATAGAGGAGATCAAACAGCATTGAGGCAATGGCAATACCCCCCAATACGGCAGCATCCCCCAGCCTTCCGGCTATGGCTGTATCTGCCATACCCACAAGAGGAACGGTAATGTTGGCAAAAATGCTTGGAACGGCAAGTTTGAGGACTGTCCTGTTCATCCCTTACCTGTATTTGGTCTGCTCATCAAGCATACCCAGATAAGACTCATAACGCTCTACAGATATCTCTCCGTTTTCAACCGCCTCCTTTACGGCACAACCCGGCTCGTGGGTGTGTGTACAAGGGGCAAAACGGCAATTGTCCTCCACTCGGAGCATCTCGGGGAAATATCCGCTCAGCTCCAGCTGGGAAACATCTACAAGACCAAAGCCTCTGATTCCGGGAGTATCAATCACAAATCCTCCGGTTGAGATAGGATGCATCTCATAAAATGTGGTGGTATGCTTGCCCTGCTGGTGATATGCCGAAATCTCTCCAACCCTCAGGTTCAGATTGGGATCCAAGGCACTTATGAGAGAAGATTTTCCTACTCCCGACTGTCCTGAGAACAGCACCACCTTATCCTTGCAGCACTCCCTTATCTCTTCAATCCCCAACCCTGTAGCAGCAGAGCTCTCTATCACCCTGTAGCCGGCATGTCCGTAGATCTCCTTGAAAGCCTCCACCATCTGCAGCCCCTGCTCCGAATAGAGGTCCATCTTATTGAGAATGATTGTAGCCGGAACATTGTATGCCTCACAGGTTACAAGGAAACGGTCTACAAACGGCAGCTTCACCTCGGGCTGCTCCACTGTAACAATAAGGAAAACCATATCAAGGTTGCTGGCTATGACATGTGACTGTCGGGACAAATTTGTAGATTTCCTTATTATGTGGTTTTTCCTTGGAAGGATGTTCCTGATGGTGGCCAGCTCTCCCTCATTGCGGTCATATTCAACCACATCCCCAACTGCTATGGGGTTGGTTGAGTTGAACCCCTTCAGCCTTAGCTTGCCTTTGATTACAGCGGGGAAAAGCTCCCATTGGGGCAATTTTGAAAGCATGTAATGGCTTCCCGTATGTTTTACTACAGTTGCAGTATTTGTGTTCTCCATAATTATTCTCAAATGCGGATGCGTAAAGATAGCAAATTGTACAAAAACCATTAACTTTGCATGATAAAAATGTTAAAACGAGCATATGTTTGCAATAGAAGAACTGGACAGATTTGTAGAGAACGGCCTTGCTGCACTCAACCTCAGACAAGAGCCTGAAGAATTATATGAACCAATAGAGTACATGGTCTCAATTGGAGGAAAGAGATTGCGCCCCGAGCTTTGTCTGCTCACCTACAACCTCTTCTCCGACAAGATTGAGAAACATATCCTCTACCCTGCCCTTGCCCTGGAGATTTTCCACGGATTCACCCTTATCCATGACGACATTATGGACAAGGCAGAGTTGCGCCGCGGCCAGCAGACCGTACACAGGAAATGGAACGACAACGTTGCAATCCTCAGCGGTGACGTGATGAGCATCAAGGCTTACCAGCTCATTGCAAACTGTCCTCAGGAGGTTCTTCCACAGGTACTTGCACTATTCTCAAAAACAGCGGCACAGGTGTGCGAAGGACAGCAGTACGACATGAACTTTGAGAATATCCCGTACATCACCATGAACGACTATATCTCAATGATCAGCCTCAAGACCGCCGTGCTCATTGCCTGCTCCGCAAAGATGGGAGCCCTGATTGCCGGTGCGGAGGAGAAAGTTGCCCAGGCACTTTACGACTTTGCTTTCTCATTGGGTATAGCGTTCCAGATTCAGGACGACCTGTTTGATACTTTCGGCCAAGGAACCGTATTTGGAAAGAAGATTGGCGGGGATATCCTCAACAACAAGAAGACATGGTTGCTTATAGAGTCTTTCAAGGTTGCAGACAATGCCCAGAAAGACGAGCTTACAAAAATTATGGCCATGACTCAGGAGCAGGGAGAAGAGAAGATTGCAAAGATGCAGCAGATGTACATCTCGCTTGGAATAAAAGAAGCTGCAAATGAGGCAATTATGGGATATTACAACAATGCTCTTGAAATTATCGGGAAAATGAATTTCACCCCTGCCCAGATGGAGCAGCTGCAGAAATTTGCCGACAAACTGGTTAAAAGGATAAAATAATGGAAGGATTGAACATTATAACTCCGGTAAAGGACTCCATTGAACTTACTCTGGAGACAATCAAGGCCACACTGGCATCGGAGATTGCCGTTCCTTACACATATACTGTATACAACGATTTCAGCACCCCTGAAAACACTGCAATCCTGGAGAAGGCATCAAAGGAGCTTGGCTTCAGGCTTGTAAATATCAGCGACCTTACAGACCACCCTTCCCCAAACTACCTTATGGTATTGAGGATGACCCAGAAGGAGTCAATTGAGAAGAACTGGGGGCTTGCAATTGTGGAGTCTGATGTAATTGTAAAGAAAGACACCTTCCAGAAATTGTATGAAGGCGCTATGGCAGACGAGAAATGTGCCATTGCTGCATCTGTAACCGTAGACGAAAAAGGGGAGATCAACTACCCATACCTTCCGGCCAAAGGGAAGGAGAACATGGCGTTCAAATACGAGAAGCACTGCAGCTTCTGCTGCTCGCTCCTTACACCTGCCTTCCTTAAGGCGTTCAGCTTTGAGGAGCTGGATGAGACAAAGAACTGGTATGATGTAACCATTTCGCACAAGGCACTTGAAATGGGATTCAACAACTGGCTGTACACCAATCTTCCGGTATGGCACCGCCCTCACGGCAGCCGTCCATGGAAACAGCTCAAATACACCAACCCTTTGAAGTACTACTGGCTGAAGTTCACCAAAGGACTGGATAAAATATAATGTAGAACCTGGCGGCCCGGCCGCTCTTATAATAACAGGATGGAACTTGAAATAATGGCCCCTGCGGGGAACTTTGAGTGCCTTATGGCAGCTATCCAGGGTGGAGCAAACTCAATCTACTTTGGAGTAGGCAACCTGAACATGCGCTCCCACTCTGCAAACAACTTTAATCCCGATGATATTTACCGCATTGTAGAGATCTGCAAGGAGAACAATGTAAGGTCATACCTCACCCTCAACATCATCATCTACAACGATGACCTTGAACCTATGCGCCACGCATTGGAAGAGGCTAAGAGGGCCGGCGTAACCGCCGTGATTGCCTCTGACATGGCAGTAATCTCATATGCCCGCCAGATTGGGCTTGAGGTACATATCTCCACCCAGCTGAACGTGTCAAACTTTGAGGCTGTTAAATTCTATGCCCAGTTTGCAGATGTGGTTGTACTTGCCCGTGAGCTTACCTTGCCGCAAGTAAAGGAGATAAAGAGAAGAATTGAGGAAGAGGGAATTAAAGGGCCAAGTGGAAAAGAGGTACAGCTTGAGATGTTCTGCCACGGCGCCCTATGCATGGCCGTTTCCGGCAAATGCTATTTGAGCCTGCAGCACTACGGCGCTTCAGCCAACAGAGGCTCATGCTACCAGCTGTGCCGCAGAGGCTACAAGGTTACCGACCTTGAGACCGGCATTGAACTTGAGGTTGACAACAAATATATCATGTCTCCAAAAGACCTCTGCACAATTGAGTTCATGGACAAGATCATTGATGCAGGTGTATCTGTATTCAAGATTGAGGGACGTGCCCGCAGTGCAGAGTACGTAAAAAAAGTTACCGCAGCCTACCGTGCCGCTGCAGATGCAGTAATTGCAGGAACATATACCCCGGAATATGCAGCTTCATTAAAAGAGAGCGTTACCGAGGTATTCAACCGCGGCTTTTGGGACGGTTACTACCAGGGTGCACGCCTTGGCGAGTGGAGCGACGTATACGGCAGCAAGGCCACCAAAAAGAAAACCTACGTGGGCAAGGTAACCAACTACTTTGCAAACATAGGCGTTGCCGAAATCCTTGTAGAGACCGGCGAGATAAACGTAGGCCAGAACCTCCTTATCATAGGCCCTTCAACCGGTGTAATTGAGATGCAGCCGCAGGAGATCCGCGTAGACCTCCAGCCAACAGAAAAGGCCGTAAAAGGTGAAAAATGCTCAATTGCAGTGCCGGAAAGGCTCCGCCGTTCAGACAAGGTTTATATTTTTGAGTAGGATTCCTACCTGATTTGAAGAACCTCGTTCATAAAGTAAAGTGAACGAGGTTTTCTTCTGCCTATTTACCATGATATAACTTACCCGGTTCTCCTGGATACCACCAGCCTTTACCTTTATCAATAACCTTTGTACCTATTCTGTTAGAATTTTCATCATAAATAGCTTCATAATAGTATCTACGATCATACCAGAATCTATTCCAAACATCAATCAAATGATTTGGTATAACTGATGTTATTTTATTATCATTGCAGCGCAAGACGTTCAAAAAAGTACAGCCTATCAAATCCAGACTCGTCAATTGATTAATCTGACAATCCAACCACTCTAATGAGGTACAGCTGCTGACATCCAAACTTGTCAGTTGATTATAATAACATTTCAAATCCGCTAATGAGGTACAGCCGCTGACATCCAAACTTGTCAGTTGATTATTATTACAACTCAACGTCTCTAATGAGGCACAGCCGCTGACATCCAAACTTGTCAGTTGATTATAATAACATTTCAAATCCGCTAATGAGGTACAGCCGCTGACATCCAAACTTGTCAGTTGATTATAATAACACCACAAATCCTCTAATGAGGTACAGCCGCTGACATCCAAACTTGTCAGTTGATTATTATAACATTCCAACTCCACTAATGAGGTACACCCGCTGACATCCAAACTTGTCAGTTGATTATCATAACACCACAAATCCTTTAATGAGGTACAGCCGCTGACATCAAGACTCGTCAATTGTTTATTTTCACCCCGCAAATACAAAGCTTTTAATGAGGTACAGCCGCTGACATCCAAACTTGTCAGTTGATTATTATCACATTTCAAATCCGCTAATGAGGTACAGCCGCTAACGCTCAGACTTGTCAGTTGATTATCATAACACCCCAAAACCTTTAATGAGGTACAGCC
>JAZRQU010000011.1:0-14479 GCA_045650045.1 Candidatus Egerieisoma sp.
GGTGAAGTTTATTGTAAAGCGATTTAAGGATACAGATAAATTTATTTCTGATGAGTTGGCCGGATATATTGCAGATAAGGTGGAGAACCATCCATATTATGTTCAGCAGTTAAGTCAGTTGTCTTGGTTCAGGACTTCTAAGGAGTGTACAAAATCTGCTGTTGATGAGGCCTTTGACGGACTTGAAGCACAGTTAGCATTAGTGTTTTCTCTTATGCTGGATTCTCTTACTCCGTCTCAGATAGGCTTTCTGCAGGCTGTGGCGAATGGTGAAACTAAGTTTTCGTCTCAAGATGTCTTGAATAAGTATCGCTTAGGTTCTTCTGCCAATGTTACTGCTATCAAACAGGCGTTAGAGAAAAAGGAGCTTATAGATGTGCTCCCGGATAAAATCAATCTTCAAGACCCTGTATTTAAACACTGGCTTCTGACTAAGTACTAATAAGTACATGATATACTGGCAGGGGATATGTTAAGAAAGGGAAGAAGTAAATCGTTAGTGGAGAGTAAAGACTGTGATGGTGTGAATTTTTTAAAACAAATGTCAAGTTTTTTGCGTAAAAAACTTGACATTTGCTATTCGTGTAATTATAGATTATAAAGGCTTACCTGTAAAGTAGGCATGCGCTATGCGTTCAGGAGTGTCGTAATAGAAAGCGCTGTTATAGTCATCAATTTTTTCTGCAATCCATGAGTTGTACACAGTGATGAGCATTCTTATGTACTGTTTGGGATTGTCTTGTGAAACCTTTATTATCAGGCGCTTGTATACTTTGGCAATCTCCCAATGAGTTGGAATGTCGAATTTCGAGTCTGTGATGTCAAAGTAGTCATCTTCAATAAGATGCTGCTGTATTAATTCTTCCGAGAGTTTCGCTAGGTTAAGGACGCTTTCCGTATTGGCATGTTGATATAGTTCTTTTAGTCTTGTTTCACCTAATGCATTGACAATAACCCTGTTCCTGTTTTTAGTTTTTCGTGCTATGTATTCGATAAGTGCACATAAGAACTGAAGCTTGAAATGTCTTTTAGGTTCTGTTGTCCTGTAGAATCCTCTCAAGCTATCAGGGATATCTATATGGCCATGGTATAATTGGTCTAATGGAAAAACCATATCCCAGTCTTTGCCCCATACAAGATTGCCGTTGTCGATTTTGAAATGTCTGAATTTCTTGGGATCGTTGTATTTGTTGTATTGAGGATGGGGATGGCATGTTAGATATTGAATGAAGTCAACTATCTGTACATTTCCGTCACTGAAGTAGATCTTCAGTTTCATGTCTTTGATGTGCTCAGCTTTCGTTATATGTATGTGCCCAGTTGTCATTCGGTCATTAGTCTTTTGTACAAAGTTAAATCTTTATTTGTTTATATGTTGATTGGTGATTGGAATTCCATCTCCCACACAAGGCCGTTGGATGAAGTGATCGATGATATTGGTGAAAGCTGGCAAGGGATATGTTAAGAAAGGGAGGTGATATAAAAGTTTTGAAATTTAATCAAAAGCCGTATATTTGTATTGTTATTAACAATAAAATTGTAAATAAGTATGCTTATTAGGTTTGTTGTCCAGAATTTTCTGTCTATTGGTGATGAGTTGGAGTTTAATTTATTGCCGGAGCAGTATAAGAAGACATTTCCTCATCACGTGTATGAAGATAAAAATGTGCGCTTGTTAAAGACGAGTGCAATTTATGGTGCGAATGGTGCAGGTAAATCTAATGTGTTTGCAGCTTTGAGCTATCTCCAGCAGTTGGTGCTAGGTGATCAGGATGTGCCAAAGTCGACATCGTTGCTTACATATCGCTTGAGTGATGATAAAATATCTGCACCAATTCGCATGGAGGTGGAGTTTATACATGATGGTTTCTCATTGGCTTATGGTATTGAGTTTCAAAATGGCATCGTGTTGAATGAGTACTTGTATGAATTGGGTTTCAAAAATGACGATACCCTTATTTTTGAGAGAAAGTATGAAGATGGAAAGACTGTCTTGAATGTTGATAGGAAGAAGGTTTTCAAGACTAAGGGTGACGCTATGTTCTTGAATGTAGTGGAAGAGCATTTCCTTGAAAATCATCTGCCATTGTTGAGGTTTGCCAATGTTATTAAGAAACCTGTGGTTAAGGCAGCTTATGATTGGTTTATGACAGGTCTGTATGTTATCACCCCATATTCAAAGTTTGCTCCGTTGGTGGAGGCTTTGTCTGATGCAGAGTTCAATAAATTTGCTAACGATGTCTTGAATTCATTTAATACTGGTCTTGAGAAACTGGAGGTTGAGACAATGCCTTTGGAAGAGTATGTTTCTGATTCTCAAATGCTCGAGTCTGTACGTGAAAAGCTGCATAAGGATCCTGCTGTAAGAATTGTTTTAGATGATCTTGGAGTAACGGCAGCGCTGATAGATGGTCAGGAGGTCGCTTTGAAGCCTTATTCTTATCATTCTGCAGATAACGGGAAATTGGTAAAATTTGAACTGGATGAAGAGTCTGACGGTAGCAGGCGACTGATAGATTATATTCCGTTGTTCCAGATATTGACATCTGATGCGACTGTTCTTATTGATGAATTTGAGAGGAGCATTCACCCGAGCTTGCTTAAGGCGATGGTTCGTAAGATATTGGAACCGGATAGTAATATAAAAGGTCAGTTGATTTTTTCTACACACGATTGCAATTTGTTGGATCAGTCTATCTTCAGGCAGGATGAGATATGGTTTGTTGAGAAGAAGGACGGGAAAACCACTATGTATCCTTTGACTGATTTCCAGATACGTCAGGAGTTGGACATTAAGAAGGGATATATCAATGGCCGATTTGGTGCAATCCCTTTCCTTGGTAATCTTGATAACTTAAATTGGAAGTACTGATATGGAGAGAAAGAAGAGAGGTTACAAGAGACTGGTGGAGAAGAAGCGTGATTACCGTCTTTTTGCCATAGCGTGTGAAGGAAGTGTCAGAGAACGGGATTATTTTGAATGCTTTGAAGTCCTGTCTTCCCGTATATCTGTTGATCTGATTGCCGATGTTGATGAAGATGGAAATGTTGTTGTTAGCCATAACTCGTCTCCGGATCATGTCTTGCAAAGAGCTCAAGTCTATGCTAACAATACAGATTTGATTGATGGTGATCAGATGTGGATTGTTGTTGATGTGGATAGGTGGCCAGAAGAGCAGTTGAGCATCTTGGCTCAAGAATGTTATTCAAGAGGATGGAATTTGGCAATCAGTAATCCATGTTTCGAAGTATGGTTGTGCTATCATATGGAGGAGGATATACCAGACGGAGGAGAGATTAAGGATAGTGGATACTTCAAGAATCACCTTAGTCTACTAACGATAGAGGGGTATTCTCCAGAAGTGTATTCTCCTTTAGCTTTTAATGCGATAGAAGTTGCAAAGGCTAAGGATACAAATCCTGGTATGAGAATCCCGTCATATAAAGTAACTCATGTATATAGGTTGATGGAGCAGATGAAGAATTTCTCTTCTAAGTCTGAGCTGGAACTATTTATTAGAACAGGAAGGTCAGTTAAATAAGATGTATAACTCTAAAAATTGGGGTGCACATGCCTGTAGACGAGTATGCTTTGGAACCTAACGATACAACTATTAAAGCCATTCATGAGTTGAATACTAGGCAAGCTACACAATGCTCATCTTATGAAGACTATATCTCAAAGATTCTGTGATGTTCCGACGTGTTTTAGGCAATAATAAAGATCTAAAAATCAACCCTCCAGCGTTTCACAACGGTGGAGGGTTTTTGGAACGAATTAGGGGTTGGCAAGACCGGACCCCCGGCCGGTATGACTATTCGCCGTCGCCGTTATCCTCGGCTGCAGCTGCATAAGTTGCAAGAGCCTGCATAGGCACAGATGCCTCTCCAGTCTGCGAATTTACATAGAAATATTTGAAGAACACCTTTGGCGCGCCTGCACCAAGTGTTCCGTGCTTGGCCTCGTAGTCAGCCTTGATGTCGATTTCCGAGTCATCAGGCTCCTGAACTGCCATAATCTGAACAGCTTTGCCATATCCGCGGCTCACGCCGTTGCTCTGACCCTCAGATGCCTGGATAATGAGGTAGATACCGCCATTGTCCTCGATAGGCTGCTCGAGAGTAAAAGTGAATGTGTCGGCGTTGCAAACGATGGTAGCCTCAGATGGAGTTTCAACACCAGTAAGGGTTGGAGGTGTGGTCATGATGGCACCGCCAAGCTTCACAACCCAGAAGTTCAGACGCTGGAAAAGGTTAAGACCTGAGATCTTTCCTTTGGTTCCGAGTACTGACTTGGCGTCCTGACTCAGAGCGAGCTTATTCCACGCTAGGATCTGCTCATTGGTAAGCGACTTCCATGAAGTGGTGATCATCTTCATCACTCCCTTATTCTTGGCCTGATCTGGTGTTCCAACTCGTCCGCCGTAACCACGGTTTCTGATGAACTTGCGGCCTTTAACTTTGGCTGCGGTAACGCCCTTGGCGCTGCCGGACATCTCCTCGAAGGCGATAGATGGAATGTATTTCATAACGAATTACAGTTTAAGAAGGTTTTTGAAATTAGGTAATAGGTATAGTGCTGCAGTAACTATTGCAATTAAAAGTATGGTGAGGGTAATCCCTCCTGTCTTCATCTTGAAGGCCTGCCACTGGGTAAGTTTCTTCTCCACTTCAATGGTCTCAATCTTCACTCTATCCCGGAATACAACCGAATCCCTATATACAATCTTGGTTTCTACTTTCACCGGCTGCTTCACCGGCTTTGTCTGAAGACTATGCCTGAGGTAACCATCTGTGATGCTGGCCTCAGACTTTGCATATGGATTCTCGAGCATTGAACATGTGTCCTTAGTAGTGTTCCGTTCGATGATTACCGGAAGTTCAACATATGCAGTATCATGAACGGTTTCTACCACTGTCCGGACTTCAACTCTAGTGCTGTCCTGGGTGGACGGGAGGCTCTTTCTGATGGATCCGCATCCGCTCAAGCATGTCAGAGCTATACATATATATAATAGGTGTCTCATGATGACTGTGTCTGTTTGAGTTCTGCCTCCATTTTGCTGAGCCTCATGTCTGTACTCGCCTTGACTCCAAGTATTCCGCCGGATAGTACCAGGAAGTTGCCCACAGTGATTATGGCACTGCTGGTAATCTCGCCCAAGGGCTTGATGAAAAACAGGCATCCGATGGATATCACTGCGCCAATGCAAAAACTCGCAATGGCAATACCTCCTTGCAGGCGGGTAAGTTCTATGTGCTTGTCAGACATGGCGTGTCAGTTTAAGTATTTAGTAAAATGAAGATTTTAGTGAATGTTTCAGAGGATCCGGTGCTGGTGTCTGTCTCTCCGTTTCTGGATATTGTAAGTGTGCCATCTTCAATAGTGCCATTAAAGTAACAGTTGCCATTATCTGAACTCGTATTGTCTGAACTGATAATAGGAACAAAAAACACTTGTCCATCAGGCAGTCCGGTGTTGATGTTAGCTTTGATAATACCCTCAGTCTCGTCAAAAGTGACTGATTCAGTTTTAAGAACCAGAAGCATCCAGTTGTCATTCTTCATCAGATAACATTCTGCATCTGTCATGGTTCCCACTGTTGGTTCCAAGAGCAGCTTGTCGCAATGCTGGAAAGTTGGTTCTGCAGCTGTATTGATTGCAGCAAAAGCGCAGAAGAACTTTAGCTTGTATGAATCATAACTGTCGTAAGCTCTCACAGGTCTGATGGAAATCGTGTTCCCGTCCTTGACGTAGGCTTTTGTTATGGTGATATAGTTGCCTTTGTCAGCCTCCACTGTAGCGTATACGGCTGTGGGGAGACTTCTTGTGAAAGGTAGATCTTCGGTAGTCAGCTCAAGAGTAAACAGACTCTTGTATCCTTCAAAGCTTGTGTCAACGGAAATCTCGCCATTGAGGATGATGAAGTTGCCACCGTTGTAAGCATCAATCTGTATGTCGCTGGGGTTAACCCCGAAATTTGTAGCTGTAACGTTTAACATGGTTTATTGGTTTGTAGGCATTGCTGCCGATGTGTCAAATGTTCTGAAAGTAAGTGCAGACCCTCCTGCACTTGCAGTGATGGTAAAGCTCTTTTTGTTGTTGAGGTTCTCAAACTTTATATGTGCAAGCTGCAGAGTCATGCATTTGCCTGTAAGATGGCTGCCAATAAGGAATGACTCGCATCCCAACATGCTTTCCGGAATTTCCTCAAGTTCATAGGTGTGATTGCCCTTGCCATAGTAAGATGAGATTATGCTTGCGCTTATCATCGATGGATATCCGCTCATCTCTATGTTCTCTACTGAACCGCGAGAGTATTTTTCTGCAATGAGCTCTTCAATATCCCAACGCGATCTTCCCGGAGTGTCAGGAGTCTTATCTCTGTCTCTAACAATGAAAGCATAAAACATTGAGTCCCATCCAGTGCCGGTGCTCATACCCTGAGGAAGGGGAGGTATCAGAATCTGACCATCCTTCATATGTATCTGATGGATGTTCATGCCTGGTTCACTGAGATGCATGCCGCTCACATAAGGCAGAACTGCATCTATATCTTCAGGGAAATCCCTATAGCTGCTCAGGAAGCAGTATTTTCCTTTTACATTCCAGTTAGGCTCGCCCAATGAGAAAATCAGAAATACCCAATCCTTTGTTTCGTAGTATGTCTGATCAGACGGATAACCTATGGATTCTGATTGTTGCAGACTAAGTCCGAGTGGTTTGAGCTGCTCAAACTGAACATTTCTGAATCCTCGCAGTCCGTACATGGTGCAGATATAGATGCGATGGTTGGCATAGTTGTCCCATGTGGTCAGTTTCTCAATCACAATAGTGTTGCGGTTCTTGATCCAAGTCCTGACTGTGGTTCCAATAGGCCCGTCTTCATCTGTTGCAGCAAAGAAACAGCCTGCAACAGCGCTCTTGCTGAACTTCAGATTCGGAACATAGATTTCCAATTGTCTGGCTTTGCGGTACGCCTCGTTTGTAGAGTCATAGTCGAAAACCGCATTGAGCACAATCTCGTGCTCGCTCTGATAGTCCTTGAATGTAATCTGCGGACCACCAAAATTATTTCCTGTACTTTTGAACATGACTGAAGGTTTAGGTTAAAGGTTACTCAAACACAGGGCAGGTACCGAATATTACTCCTTTCTTTTTCCAAGGACCGCCTCGTTTGTTGGCATAGAGGTTATAATTCTCCCTGTCTTTGTTCTTGCCAATCAAAAAGAAATGAGGAAGATATCCGGTTTCTTCCGTGCTACGCCCAAGTATATAAGACTTGAAGTTAGGGATGCGGTCTCCCACAACCTTTGGAATCATACAGATTGCCTGTTGTGAATCATGTTCAGTGCTGTCATATTCCATCTCCGCTGTCATGATGGTAGAACCAGGAGCAAACTCTATATCCATTCCTGTGAAATAGTTCTCCTCTTCAGGCATGATGTCGGAATCCTTCAATGTCATTCGGCGCTGAACATTTGCTCCAACTTCACAGATTGCTGAGACTTTTATCGGTACTCCTGTAAAGCCCGAAGCAGGATCCATCCAATAGAGTTCTATGAAATACTTCTGCCCAGCGATAGGATAATGACCAAAGATTGCAAAGAATGCCTCAGTCAAATCCACATCACCCCAGTCAGGCACTTTGTCAGGAGAAATGATCACAGTCTTATTCCAGCTTGATGACACACCCTTGCTCTGGCCGTCACTCATCTTGGCCACAAGAAGCAGATCGCCCTCTGCATCTGGCACCTCGGTAAACAGGATGATGGATTCAGATAAAGTGAGACTGTCATACTCTACGACAGGGATGTTGACAATATTGTCGGGAGGGGAAATCAGAAGTTCCTCTTCTCCGCAATATGCTCTGTTGGAGTTAAGCCTTACGAACAGATTGTGGGCAGAAAGTTTTGCCTTCTGACCAAACACAGATTTTCCGAGAGTCTGCTGGGCAAGACTTTCCCATGCCTTCATCTGAGCGTCGGTGAGGTTCTTGTAAGCTTTGGAGATACGGGATAAGGACGAGCGCCGTACAAGTTGTGCTGCTGTGGCATATCCGGTCGGGTAAGACTTCAAGGAAAGGATGCTACGGCCGTTCTGGAAACGAGCGGTAACACCCTTTGCCGAGCCGGAGAAACCACCAAATGCTATGCTGGGGAGTGCAATCATGGTGTGTAGAGTTTAGGTTAAGGTTGTTTCATATACCTAAAGTAAAGATTTAAGTAAACTTTGCTATTAGGTTGATGCAAAGTTATATAAAGAAAATTGAATAATCAAAATAGAGGGGCATAATTCTTTCATATTTACCTTCTGTGTCTTTGGAGGTCTCTATATCCATAAGGACGGTTTGGGTGGATAAAATCCAGTATTCCGTCCACGTGAAGACCTATTATAGCCTCTTTTCCTTCATCGCTTTCCAGAAATTCCAAACTCTCCTTGCAATCCTGAAAACCGTTCTCTGTAAGTACTGCAGCACAAGCGGTTTTCTTTAGCAATGTGAAGTCTTCCTCAAAGTCGGGATCATTATCGCTGTGTTCTGTTCTGATCTTTCGGTCAGGCAGCCAAAGCTCAGCCTGTCTGTAAAGACAACCCGCAAGTTTGTCACTGCTTGTCTGCCCTTTGCATGTATAGGCGCTCCAGCCTGTGGCATTGTACCATCGGTCACCCATACCGGCAGCGTTGACATGGATAGAGACGCATAGAACTCTACGTTTTCCAAGTCTGTCGCAGCAGCAGTTTACTCGGTAACATCTTGCTGAGAGGCAGACATCGTACTCTTCAGGTACCAGAAGTTCTGCATCATATCCCAGGTCCTTGCAGTCTGCTACTATGCACCTTGCGATATATCGTGTCCAGGCATATTCCCTGAATCTGCCATCAGGAGAACGCTTTCCCGGAGTATTGCATCCATGGCCGTTGTCAATGAGGATCTTGATTGTCTTTGGGTCTTTATTGAATAAGTTCATTTGCATTGTGTTCTTTGTTTTGAGAGTTTGTCTTTGCGTATTGCCCGAAGGCAATTTTTGTGAGGGTGCCTTCCTTGCGCCATTCGCTCAGGTATCGTTCCACTGTTCGTCTCGGTATGTTCAGTTTGGCGGCAAGCTCTTGAGCAGAGGCTGTATCAAACTCGTCGGGAAGAATGTTCAGCAGTTGTGCTTTCCGGCTTTGGCTCTCGGAAGCTGGGCGGTTGAGGTCGTGGTTGGAAAGTTCTTTATACACCCGCTCCGTGTGCTGGATAAGAACCTTAGAGATGATCATCGTACATTCAAAGTCAATGTCGTGGCAGTAGAGCAGTTCTGGAAACTCCTTTTCCTCCACCATTCTCAAGATGCTCAGTACCATAGCTATACGATAGGTTATCAGTCCCATACGTCGGATGGAGGCAATGAAGTCGTCACCCAACCTGTTGTGATAACTTCGCTGAGCATTGCGGAAGTAGGTATTGAAATAATCTTTCTGCCGGCTTGTGAGGCTGAACCTGATATCGGGATTGTGCAGCAGGTGCTGATAAAGTTTCAGAACCTTTTTGCCAATGGCATCAAATGTCTGGTCTATGGAGTCGTCATTGCTTGAGGCAAAGACATTAAGCCAAGTGAGCTGGAAATCCACATAGTAGAAGATGAACCTGCTGAATAGTCCGTTCTCAGTGTCGGGTATCAGAGATGCAATCTGCCTGGGTGTGCCGGAGAGTACAGTGGAGAGTTTGGGTTCCAGAAGCTCAACATGTTCATGATCCTTTCTTCGCATGTAGGAGATTGGCTCGTGGTGAAACGCTTTCCTGAATCCGTCAGAGTAGTTGCCATAATCGGAGGTGAAGATGTTGGCCAGAGTATCACCCTCGGTCTCAAACATCAGCCCCGGGCCATTGTTCTCGGAAAGAATCTGATAAATCATCGTGGCACTGGAGTTGGCCGGAATGATGAGCATTTTAGGACGTGGCATCTTTGGAGCCTGTGCGTTCTTGTCCAGTTTCTTGTTTTTCTCGTATGCTGCCTTCAGTTTGTTGTATTTCTCAAGATCTTCTTTGTACAGGAAACGGAACTGATCTTGAATCGGCTGCACCAGTCTTCGGCAGAGGGCAAGCCTCCCTTTGCCGGCAGATGCAGGAGCCGTGACAAAAAGAAATAGATTCGGAAATACACACCTCCCTCCATATATCCCGTAAACGTGCGGCAAGCAAGAGGAGAGGGTGACGATGGTGCCAATGATGAGGATATCCGCATCTTCCGTAGAATTCGCATTATCCGCAATCTCCTCAATAATCTTTGGCAATTTCCCTTTAACCTTTCTCCAAAATGTCGGTGTCTTTCCCTCTTCCGCCATCTCTGCCACTTCCGCCAAACCGCCATTAGTGGGTGAAATGATTATTCCTGCATCCTCCTTTGCATACTGAAACAAGGAAGCTATGGTAATGCCGGTACCTTTTGCCCTCATGCATTTGTCATATTGCGTGTCGGTCTCTTTTTCCGAGTAGTTTGGATAGAACCGGCTGATACGATGAAAGTAATCTCTGCCATATTCTCCAACTGCGCTTACTAGGGCAAACCCTATATTGCGCCAACGCCCATAGTCAGCAGTAATATCAACACTCCGGGACTCAATGGCTTGAGTCAAACGCTCTATATCATCCATCTTGTCTAAGCTATAGGATGAATAGGCTTGCTTTGTCTTTGGAGAGGTTGCCTTGGCTGGTTGAGGTTGCTGCCAATCTGCAGGGTTGAACTCTTTGCGTGGTTTCATAAGTCAGGAGGTGTTATGCCTAGAAAGGCGTCTGGGTCATAAGGGAGGAAGCAGGCTCTGCAGATGTCTCCGCAGTGTTCGTCGGGAGCAATACCATAAGTCTGTTTGCAGTAACAGAGGATGCTCTGGAAGTATTCTTCATGCCTGGTGACGTCTATGTCCATTCTGATGATCCATTTCAATCCATTGCCGGAAGGGCTGCGGAATAGCAACATAGTCTCAAAGTACTCGTCCTGCAAAAGCCTTTTGAATAGATCTTCCACATCCAGTACATTATCAAAGTCGAGGCAGATGAGTCCGCTATAATTCAGCAGATGCCTTTTCCCGCGCCTGGTGAAGGTGCCGGAGAAAGTCACGTAGTCAAAATGGGTGCTTTTGAAACTTCTCCTCTCATTCTTGTCGCTCAGTTCCCGCAGCCTCCTTGTGACTTCCTTGGCTTTTGTGCCGGTGATGTATTGCCAAGCATCCAAAATACTCCACTCCACGCAAGGGATGAGGTTCTGAATAGGGCGAGTGAAGAATGAGAAAGTTGGGCTACTCTTCATGTTCACCTCCTTCCTCGGGGTGCTCGCCCCGTTCTGCTCTTCGTATCTTGTACTCAGGATAGAAGACGTGACCGTTAGCATCATGTTCTTGAATCAGGAACCCTTTATCATGCCAATGCCACATTGTGCTTCGGCTCTTTACATTGAGCCTCTCCATTGCCTCAGACAGATAGACCTTCCTCTGATTGTTCTTCTCCTCAAACCTATCCTGCACCTCCTGAAATACCTTCCTCACCGCCGCCTCCACATCCTCTTTTGCCATCAGGCAGGTTCTGAGTTGTTCTGGAATCATCAATGGAAATGGCTGTGACATTGGTTGAGCAGGGGCTGGTTGAGGTTGAACCTCAGATGTGGCACTCTTTTTAGGTCTGCCCGGTCTTGCCTTAGCAGTTGTAGTTCTGCTCTTCGCTGCGCTGACAGCAGCATTTCGTTTTGCTGTGTAACCCTTGATCATATTTTCCTCTGCCTGCTCCGGTGCTCCCGGTCCATCAGTAGCCCGTGCGGCAGTGCAGCCCTTTAGGTCAGCTGGACCTTCTGCCATCCGGACTGCACTGCAAATGTACAATCCCGTTGCATCAGCATTTATGGAGAGCAGTGGAATTCCATAAAGTACAATCCGATTCAGTTCAAATCTGTACAAGTCCTCAGCTCTTGAATAGCACACTTCAAGGTCTCAATATCTTCAGTGTCGCTGAATGCAAACGGTTCGCCGGTATAAACATAGTATAACGACTTGCTGCCAAGTCTGCCTGGAAACTCCGCATTGGCCGCATCATATGGAGGACGACTGATTACGTTTGCATCGATAGCAGCCTTAAGATATACCAGAGCTTTGACCTTTTCTTTGTCATCAATCCAGTTGTGCAGCAGTCTCAGGATCTCATTAATGCTCTCCTTATGTTTGATGTAGGAAGTAAAGTCTTTGGTAGCTTTAACCTTATTGAGGGCTGTTGGCGGTGCTGCATCCATCTTTGCAGATATCTGATCCAACTTCTCTATAACGACAGACAGGAGGCCTGCAAGCAATGCAAGGTCCTCCTGTCTCGATGATTGGATAGGTGCGCTATCCGGTCTTATTGTACTATATTCTTTCTTGGTCTTCCACGCCCCCGCTTCTGGACTCCAGCTTCGATAGGTTTTTCTTTCTTCGGTCGTCCAGGTCTGCGTTTCGGTGTCGTATCCACCGGCTTCTCCTTCCTCGGTCTCCCAGGCCTGCGTTTCGGGGTCTGGTCCGATGGAACTGCCATAGAGCCGCTCAAAGAATCTGTCGTCTGAGTCGTCCCATTCACCTTCAATTTCCTCGGGCGGCCACGTTTCCGTTTCGGCGGATCCTGCGCACTCTCGTCCTCCTGGACTGGAGTCGGAACAGACTTCGGCCTCCCCCTTTTTACCAGCGTCAGATCAGGGTTGACGTGGTATAATTTCTGCCCAAAGGCTACATTCATCAATGCAAAACGGTCTGTGAGTTCAAGATTGGTGTAACGGAAGACAGCATCACTGCCTTCCGCATGCAGGCCCGCAACATATGCGTTTATCTGCACTTTGTTCATTATGTCCACGTGTGTCTTGCGGGCAAGCCTGCTGCTGGCCAGCTCATATAGAGGGAAGTATTCGTTTTCACCCTTGGTCTCGTTGAACTTGGACACAGGTCTGTCCAGTCCGCAGAACTTAAGCAGCTTCCTAAGCTCTCGGTTGTACACAGCAATTGTGTAGTTTGCGTTCTGCTGATTGAAGTCCAGCTTTGTCTTCATCACTATATCGTAGGCAATGCGTACGAGCGGCGTCTTTATCTCCACCATAGTCTCCATCTCTTTCATGGTCTTGTGAGGGATATAGTGGATGTATGGGATGCCTTCCGGTGATACTGATACCTTGTCCATGGTAAAGCTGAAAAAGTCGCTTATTCGGGCTCCAATGCAGCAGTTGAGTACGAAGATGTCTTTGGCCATCTGAAGCTCCTGTGGAACCTCAGTTTCAATGATCATCTTCAGCTCAGCCTTGCGCAGGAAGAACGGCTCATCATTCTTCGCTCTCATCATCGCCTTGAAGCGCTCACGAGAGATTTTGCGGAAAGGCGACTTGAAGATCTCGTCGGTGTTCTCAAGCTCGTTGAGGAATGCCCTGAGACCCTTCATCTCATGGATGACAGAGTTGTTGGATATGCGCTTGGTAGGATAGCGCTTTCGTCCATCCTTTTGATAAAGCTTCGGGTATTGCGAGACATACAGGTACTCGTCACTTACGAACTGCCTGTAGTCCATCAGCATCTTTACATCAAACTGAGCCGGCATGAGCTGCGAATGACCCTTGATGTGCAGAAACCTCTCCATACGTCTGACCATAGCATCATAGTGCATGTGTCTATGATCGCCAATGATCCCGTCCCTGAACGCCTCTTCAACATAACGCCTGAATCTCTGGACAAAAGTCTCATCGCCATTTGGGTGGAGGATAGCCTCCGTAGACTCAGGGTTCAGAATCTTGTCAACCTCAGCCTGCAGCACCTCGCTCCTCATGTCCATACCCTTTATCTTCATATGATTGTAGGCAGCATTTATAGCAGCAAAGTACTCCTCAATTTCAGCCTTTAATTTTGGATTATAAACAGTCACCCTCGGACGGATAGTGCCCTCTGGCGTGAAGGCCGCCAACTGCTCATTCGGAATCTTACGCCCCGTCGAATAGTACATAGTAACGGCCCTGCCATTTGTAACGCGGAACCTCAGATTAGTGGTACCGCGCGCCGACGTCGTTCGGCAGTAAAGTGTAATTCGTTCCATACGGTTTATCTTATATTTTAAAAATTGTCAAAAAACTCTTTAAAAAATAATAATTTAAATTCTTTCCGAAACACTATTTTTCAAGGCCATTTTGGCGTGATAATTAACTATTTGATACACCAAAGGTAGCCGATTCGCACAACATATAAAAATTATTTGCACAACTTTCAAATTAATAGTGTTCACTCTTGTTTCATAAATCCCTAATCCATAAGCATTTCCTCCCTTTTTAAATCATTCATAATTCATCTTGTTTTATTTTATTGTTCCTAAGATATACTCCTCCATAATTAAAAGCTAGGAGAAGTTAAGGATATAGATATGTGAAAACTGTTAAGGCACACTTTTGAAAAGTTGGGGATTTAAATTTGCTTAATTCAACAAGAGTGTATCCCTTTTAGCCAGCTCTG
>JAZRQU010000012.1:0-1051 GCA_045650045.1 Candidatus Egerieisoma sp.
CCACTCTGTGCGGTAATTAAAATTTCTTTAATTACCATTTCAGGTTCCAATTCTCCACTTGAAAATATCCTCTTAAAATGATAAGAGATATTCGGCACAGTCACTCCAAACAACTCCGCCATCGCCTTTTGCGTAGCCCATATTGTTTCATTTGAAGCATCCACTATTGCCTCCATCTTCACAAGCCCATCAGCGGACTGATAAATCACAACATCTTTATTCATACCAGTATCGCTTTTTATTACAACTCTATATACTTCCGTCCATCAAAACCATACTCATGCTCACCACGCTGAACATATCCCAGCTGATTGCAGACGACTTTGGTTCCGTTGATCTCGGTATCAATATTGGTATGGGAGTGACCATATATCCACACATCAATCCGACTGTCAGCGATATAGTCATGGAGATCCACCGCAAATGCAGTATTGAGAGGGCTCTTCTTATGATGCGGGGCAACAACAGCCATTGTAGGGAGATGATGAGTCACCACAACTATATGTTTGGCATCGCTCTCCGCAACACTCTTCTTGATGAAGGCAAGACATTTCTCATGCTCATCATTAAAGTGGCCTGGCATGAACGGTTTTCCTCCATACCGGATCTGATAAAAGTCATTCATGCCCTGCCAGATAGTGAACTCATTTGCAGGACTGATGCGTGACCACAAAGTCGAAAGGATAAAGTCAGTATCATCAACACGGACCACCTTATTCTGGTGATAGTGAACATTCGGGAGAATCTCACGGCTCCAGCTGTCGCCATTCTCCAGCACATCGCCGAAGCCGTAGTATTCATGATTTCCTGGCACCAAGAACACCTCACGATAATTCTTGGACGCCCATTCCCAGAACTTACTGTTAGGGAGATTCTTGTCTCGTAAGTAAGCAGTGTCTCCTGCCAACATAAGAACATCACCAGTTACTTCAAAAGGAATTTCCTTTACATATTTTGAATTGCCTGACAGCTCCAAATGCAAGTCAGACGCGTATTGTATCTTCATGATATTTCTCTTTAAAAAATGGCGACTCTTACATACTCTGAACGA
>JAZRQU010000013.1:0-1348 GCA_045650045.1 Candidatus Egerieisoma sp.
GGCTCTTCTGCTAGTTTTGTGGGATGAAGCCCCACGTAACGAAAAACAAGAACGGAAAAATATCAGCAAAAGGCAGAAAAACATTGAGCATGGAGGAGAAAACTCCTACCATGCCCAGTGTTATGTATTTGAAGTACTTGAAAATTACCAGAAAGCTGTCCGGCAGTCAAGTCCGGATTTGGAAAGCTCATTGCGATGAACCAGAAACTCCAGTCTGCCCTCACTGCGGATGTGTCCATATTCACATTCATGGCTATTACGACCGCCATATCATTTGTGCCGGAGAAGATAATGGCATCCGACGTATCATCTTAAGAACAAAGCGATATAAATGCTGCAACTGCAACAGGACATTCGTGCAGGATTGCCGCTGCATCGGTCTGCAGAAACATGCCGTGCGCACAGTAAGGCTAGACTATCAGATGGCCAAACAAATGTTGCGCGGAGTGAGCAACAAAAACATTGCCAGCCAATTCGGCATCTCCGAAGCCACCGTCGAACGGGTCATGCACAAGCAATTCAACAAGATTGTAAAAAAGACACTCAATCATCCTTGCCCCCGGATTCTGGGTATTGATGAACACAGTATTCACAGAGGGAAAACTAAAGGACATAAGTTTGCGGTCACCCTGGCAGATTTGAAGCATCATCGCGTCTATGAAGTCTTTGAAGGTAAAAGTTCAGCAACCCTCGAACCTCAGCTCAGAAAAATCGCCGGCCGCAATAAGGTTCAGGTTGTATGCATGGATTTAAGTTCACCTTTCCGAAGTCTTGTGCAAAGGCTTTTCCCCAATGCTAAGATTGTAGCAGACCGTTTCCATGTTATTCGCCTTGTCATTGATACTTTCCTGGAGTTCTGCAGAGCTGCTGATCCCGATATCCGTTGGCAACGTGGTATCACAAGGGCACTCCGGACGCATGCCAGAAATCTTTCTTCTCAACAGAAGATTCTCCTACAGGAACTCTTTGCCAGAACTCCGGCAATTAAAATTGCGCATCAATTCAAGGAAGAGCTCTGCACCTTATTAAACATTAAGCAGCAAAAGAAAGAACAATGCAAAGAGCACATCGGGAAACTTAAAGAAATGGTCTGGCTCATGCTCCATGATGCGCCTGAACATTTTAAACGCCTGGGCCGCACCATCCGCCAATGGTTCGAACCTATAATCCGCATGTGGCGATTCTCCAAAAGCAATGGAATCACTGAAGGGTTTCATAGAAAAATGAAAGGTATTCAACGAAACGCTTACAATTTCCGCAATTTTGAAAACTACAGATTAAGAGTATTGGTCGCATGTTCACATTTCAAAGAAAAATCACCATCCCACAAAAGTTGGGCTTGACCCGA
>JAZRQU010000014.1:0-1513 GCA_045650045.1 Candidatus Egerieisoma sp.
ACCTTTGTTATATTCTTGGAATAAATGTAAATGAGTTACTATGTGGGGAGATGATTGATACGGAACAAAAGGATGAACAATTAAATGAACTGATTTTTCAGATGGCAAAAAATGAGGAAAGATATCATAAACGACTGCTGCATTCTGCTTATGTGATTATCGCAACCAGCCTGGCAGTACTTATTTGCCTGATGACTTTAATATCACTCCTTATCCCTGAATGTGGATTTCAAGACTTTTTGATGATAGTGTCTGTTATACTATTTATAATTCCTTGCATTATTGCTCTTAAATTTAAGGTAGAGACAGGGTATTATGAATGTAAGAACTGTCAGCATATGTTTGTTCCTAACTATAAAGAGATTGCCTTGTTGATGCAAACGCCAACCAGAAGATTGTTGAAGTGTACTAAATGTGGAAAATGGACTTGGTGCAAAAAACTAACCAAGAGATAAATTTCAATTTATTGAACAGATGGTATTTGTTTATAAAAGGGTTTTAGGTTCTCTTAAAAAGCGCAAAATGTGATATACATTTTCCCTGCTTGTTACGGTATAAGACAAAATTAAAAGCTGTGTAGAAATTTTCTACACAGCTTTTTTACTGTCCTTAAAAGTACGACCCATACGCATCGGGTTCTTTTTTGTTACTCAAATTTACAGCCAGTTCATAGCCAGGCACAGCAGAACCACCGCGCCCAAGGCGATGCGGTACCAACCGAAAGGCTTAAAGCTGTATTTTTTGATAAAGGCCATCAGGCCGCGAATCACCAGCAGGGACACCACGAAGGATACCACCGTGGCGATGGCCAGCAGGCCCCACTCCTCGGCGGTGAAGACAACGCCGTCCAGCACGAGCGCTTTAACCAGCTTCAGGCTGCTGGCACCCAACATGACGGGAATCGCCATGAAGAAGGAGAACTCCGCCGCTACGGTGCGGGAAGTACCCAGCAGAGAGGCGCCCAAAATGGTGGAACCGGAGCGGGAGGTGCCGGGGATCAGCGCCAGCATCTGAAAGGCGCCGATGCCAAGGGCGTGCTTATAACTCAACTTATCCAGCGAGTCCACGGGGGCGATGCGCCCCTTGACGCTCTCCAGCACAATAAAGCCGATGCCGTACAGGATCAGCGTGGTGGCAATCACAACGGGGATGGACAGCACGTTATCGATAACGTCGTCCAGCACCAGACCGGCCGCAGCCGCAGGGATGCTGGCCACCAGCACCTTGCTCCACAGCACCCAGGTACCCTTTTGTTCCTCTTTGGATTTCTTGCGGGAGAAGGGGTTGAGCTTGCCCCAATACAGCACCAAAACCGCCATAATGGAACCCAGCTGAATAATCACCTTAAACACGTCGAAGAAGGCTTCGGACGCGTTCATTTTCCACACGGCATCCAGCAGCAGGATGTGCCCGGTACTGCTGACGGGCAACCACTCGGTGATGCCCTGTACGATGCCTTGGACGATGGCCTTGAGGATCTCAATGAAGTTCATTAGATCACTCCTTACTGCCT
>JAZRQU010000015.1:0-1422 GCA_045650045.1 Candidatus Egerieisoma sp.
CCTGCAAGAGCAACACAATGGCGCATCCAGTGGGCAGGTTTACAGCCGGAAGATTTTGAACTGTATACTGCCTATGAAAATTCCAGCTACAGCAACCCCAACCCGGCCTACTATCGGGATGTTCTGGCACGGTTGAATGTAAAGCCGGAAGAATGCCTGATGGTTGGCAATGATGTGGGCGAGGATATGATCGCAGAGCAGCTGGGTATGAAAGTATTCCTGTTGACCGACTGCATGATAAATAAAGCGAATGCGGATATTTCCAGCTATCCTCATGGTAGCTTTGATGACTTAAAGAACTTCCTTAGTACACTTTGATTTATAGTTTTACGGCACTGCTTCGGCGGCGCCGTTTTTCTATTCTGCAAAAAGATGTTGACATGTCAACTAACAAGATGTACAATATAGAAGTTGACAACGCAACTTCTATCTACGGGAGGTTATTTTATGTTGAATCGTTTTGCTCGCTTTTCACTTGCGATTTCTGAAATTGACCGGTGCTGGCACAAGCTGGCGGCAGAGGAAATGGCAAAGTATGAGCTGAACAGCCCTCACGCTGTTTATCTTACGACTCTCTACAATTTTGAGGAAGGTATCACTGCTGCCAAGCTGGGCGAGCTGTGCTGCAAGAATAAGGCGGATGTGTCCCGTATGGTTGCCATTTTGGAAAAAAAGGGACTTGTGCGTAAAGAAGCCATTGGAGGAAATCTCTATCGCGCCAAACTGCTCTTGACAGAAGAAGGCAAACAGGCTGCGGAACATGTGCAGCAGAGAGCTGCCCTGGCAGTCGAATTGGCAGGCTCCGGTATGACTGATGCTGACCGAGAGGTTTTTTACCGCTGCTTGGAGCAGATCACGGCAAACCTGCAAACACTTAGCAAGGAAGGTCTCCCCAAACGATGAATATTTTCGCAAAAATTTTTTGCCGCACATTCCAAGCGGCATTCAGAACAGCTCTGCCGGTTCTTCCGTATAGAGAACCTCAAATCATCGGCTCCTGTTCGGAGATTGGCAAAGTGATTGAAAAAGAAAGAATCCAATCCGTCCTGATTGTTACGGACAATGGTATCGTAAAGAACGGTTTGGTAAAGCCTGTATTCGAGGCACTGGAAGCAGGCAATATTCCTCATTGTATCTATGCAAATACCCAGCCAAACCCTACGGTTCAGAATGTGGAAGATGCGCTGAAGGTATATAAGACCCATAACTGCAACGCTTTGATCGCCATTGGCGGAGGCTCTGCCATGGACTGCGCCAAGGCCGTTGGTGCCCGTGTTGCATATCCCAGGAGAACAGTTAATCAGTTGGGCGGCAAGCTGAAGGTATGGCGCAAGCTGCCGACCCTGATTGCCATTCCCACCACTGCCGGAACAGGCAGTGAACCCACCTTGGCAGCCATGATTACGGATACCGACACACACC
>JAZRQU010000016.1:0-1050 GCA_045650045.1 Candidatus Egerieisoma sp.
AAAGTTGTTGTGTATGCTTACCTGTGCAATATATACTCCGGCAGGCAGATGGAGAAGCAGTTGCAGGAGAATATCCACTTCATGTGGCTGTCGGGAATGAGCAGACCTGATTTCAGGACAATCAACAGATTCCGCAGCGAAAGGCTGACAGATGGCAGGTTGGATGCCATATTTACCAAGGTTGTGGAGTTGCTCAACAGTGAGGGGTTTGTATCCTTGAATGTTCAGTATATTGATGGTACCAAGATAGAGTCTGTAGCAAACAAGTACACGTTTGTATGGAAGGGCAGCGTGGAAAAGAACAGGGCCAAGCTGATTGAGAAGGTAAAAGGTGTATTGTCTGCAGCTGAAGAGGAGTTGAATATAGAGCAGTCTGTAGAGGTAGCCCCGGAACTTCCACAGGAGGAGTTTGACCGTAGGGCGGAGAGGATACTTTCAAAGATGGATGATATGGGTGTCAGCAAAGGTAAGGCGAGAAAAGAGATTGAGAAGATCAGGGAGGAGTCTGTTGCCAAGCTGGATGAGTATGACCATCATCTTGAGGTACTTGGAGAACGTAACAGTTACAGCAAGACTGACAATGATGCCACCTTTATGAGGATGAAGGAGGATGCTATGAACAACGGCCAGACCAAGCCTGGATATAATGTACAGATATCAACAGAGAACCAGTTCATTACCAACTACGGCATATATTGGAGACCGACTGATACAGGTACGATGATAGAGTATCTTGAGTCTTTTGAGGACAGATATGGATGTAAGAGTAAGGAAATAGTTGCAGACTCCGGTTATGGCAGCGAGCAGAACTACGAGTATATGCTTGACAATGACATGGTTCCATATGTGAAGTTCAATATGTTCCATAAAGAGCAGACGAGAAAGTATAAGAATAATCCATTCCTGCCGGCCAATATGTACTACAATAAGGATGAAGACTACTATGTTTGTCCAATGGGACATCATCTGGAGCATGTGAGGGACAATAAATCTGTATCAGAGATGGGATATGAATCTGTGGTATCTGTATATCGTGCCCCTAACTGCAAG
>JAZRQU010000017.1:0-1097 GCA_045650045.1 Candidatus Egerieisoma sp.
CCCCAGCACTCAACAGCGTAGTAGCCGGCCTGATCGATGGTCTCCAGCATGGGAGCGAACTTTTCGAAGGGCAGGCGGGTTGCGATCAGAGACTGGTTAGCGTCACGCAGCACAGTCTCCACAAACTGAACTTTTTGTGCCATTTGTTAATAACCTCCGTAGATGGATTTTAGAAGGACCTGTAAAAATCTATATTTTTACAGAAACCAAAATATATTTTAGACCAACAGTGGTTTCGGAAAACAAAACAGTTGGTAAAAAACAACAAAGGAATAGTGGCGAACGATGTTCTTTTCCACACTTTTGACCACTTTTTCTTGGGTAATTTCTGTAAAATGCCCAATCTTCACCAAATACATCTTACCATAAAAAACTTTTATTGTAAATAGGAATTTTTGACTTCTTCCAATAACTTTGACATTTCTTTACCGGGGTCCGATTTTTCAATATTTTTTTATTGATTTTTATTTCCATATAGTGTATGATATCATTGCAGAATATGGGATACCTGGATAGATAAATTCGTTATTTCGATGGTATTTCCCTGTATTATAAAAGAAAAACTATATTTTATGAAAGAGGTTATTCTTACTATGGCAAATCTTGATCTGACCAAGTACGGCATTACCGGCACCACCGAGATTGTCTACAACCCCTCCTACGAAGAACTGTTCGAAGCAGAGATGGATCCCACTCTGGAAGGCTTTGAGAAGGGCCAGCTGACTGAGCTGGGCACTGTCAACGTCATGACCGGCATCTACACCGGCCGCTCCCCCAAAGACAAGTTCATCGTGATGGACGACACCTCCAAGGACACCGTGTGGTGGACCTCCAAGGAGTTCGCCAACGACAACAAGCCCGCTTCCGTTGAGGCATGGAACGTCTGCAAGGACCTGGCTATGAAGGAGCTGTCCAACAAGAAGCTGTACGTCATGGACCTGTTCTGCGGCACCAACCCCGACTCCCGCATGGGCATCCGCTTCGTCATGGAAGTGGCATGGCAGGCTCACTTTGTTAAGAACATGTTCATCACCCCCTCCGAGGCAGAGCTGGAGAACTTCGAGCCCGATTTCGTTGTTTACAACGCTTCCAAGGCT
>JAZRQU010000018.1:0-9936 GCA_045650045.1 Candidatus Egerieisoma sp.
TCACAAAAAATGGGCGCCAGTGCAGTTTCATTTTTTGGTGCAATGGGGTCTGGAAAATCCAGACTGAGTAACACAATTAAACAATAAAAACTAATGAAACACATTTCACTTCAGGGTGTTGCAAGAACTATCGGCAACAAACAGACTCTAAAACAGATCCGCAGAAATGAGCAGGTTCCTTGCGTTATCTACGGTAACAATGTTGAGAACGTAAACTTTGCTCTTGATGTTAAAGAGTTGAAAAAAATTACTCACACTCCAGCTTCTTACATCATTGATATTGATGTTGAGGGTAAAGTATACCAGTGTGTATTCCACGCTATCCAGTATCATCCTGTAACTGATGAGGCTCTTCACGCTGATTTCTTGGCTATCAATCCTGAGAAACCTGTTGTTATTGACGTTCCAGTAGTTATCGTTGGTAACTCTGAGGGTGTTAAACAGGGTGGTAAACTAATGGTTTCTGCAAGAAAACTTAAAGTTTCTGCTCCACTAGAGAACCTTCCAGATACTCTTGAGGTTGATATCACTACTCTAGGTCTTGGCAAAACTATCGTTGCCGGTAACCTAAGCTACGAGGGCGTAAATATCGTTTCTCCTAAAGCAACCATCGTTTGTGCAGTTAAGATGACTCGTGCTGCCCTAGGTGCTGCTGCAGCTGCTAAAGCAGGTAAAAAATAATAACTGAATAATTGTAGGCCGGGTATGAACTTTCTTATTGCAGGATTGGGCAACATTGGTGCTGAGTACGCAGATACCCGTCACAATATAGGTTTCAAAGTGCTGGATGCTTTTGCAAAAGCGTCCGGCACTTCTTTTATTTCCGGCAGATATGGTTCAACCTGTACCGTCTCTGTAAGGGGACACAAACTTATCCTTCTCAAACCTTCAACATATATGAACTTGAGCGGCAAGGCCGTAAACTACTGGTTGCAGGCAGAGAAGATTAAACAGGAGAATCTCCTTGTTGTGCTTGATGATCTTGCCATTCCGTTCGGAACCCAGAGAATGCGCAAACAGGGAAGTGCGGGCGGACACAACGGCCTTAAGAATATTGACGAGTGTCTTGGCAACAACAACTACGCAAGATTACGCGTAGGTATCAGCGACAACTTTGCCAAAGGGCGTCAGGTGGATTATGTTCTTGGAAAATGGACCTCAGATGAGGAGAAGGAGCTTCCGTTCATTGAGGACAAGGCCATTGAGGCAATCAAGGCTTTTGCTACACTTGGCGTGGACAGGGCAATGAATGTTGCAAATGCAAAACCGAAACCTGCACCGCAGCCAAAACCGGCATCTGAGCCAAAATCAGAGCAGAAGCTGTAATTGTCTTCTTCCCGACAGATTTTACAGCCCAAGCAGTTTTTCGATATCCCTTCTTTCCTTTTTGGTAGGTCTTCCGGCTCCGCGGTCGCGTTTCAGGAAGATAGTCTCGTTTGGAGCATTGAGCTTGTCAAGCTCTTCCTGAGGAGTGATGTTTGCTGCGTACTGGGGAACCAGTGCTGCGCCCTGACGTTTGTCTATTGGGGTAATTACCTGATACTGGTATCTGATTGCACCTTTGCGCACGGTAATGATGTCACCCTCCTTTACGTTGCGTGATGATTTGGCCTCGGAGCCGTTTACATAAACCTTATTGGTCTTGCAGGCATCCGCAGCCTCAGAGCGGGTCTTGAACACCCTTATTGCCCAAAGGAATTTGTCTATTCTAACTTCAGGTGTCATCAGTTCCTCTTCATGAATCTCTGAGCAGGGTGCACATTGTCATTGTCCTCTTCAAATGCATCCATGCCGCAATGTGAGTGCTGGTGTGAGTGGCTGCCGCAACTGCACTCATGATGATGGTGATGCCCTCCACAACTGCAATTATCATGATGGTGATCATGTCCGCAGCCGCAGTGGTGATCATCGTCCTCATCCTCAAATGTCTCGCCGTCGCAGCTAATCTCGCTTACAGAGTCTTTGTATGAGCCGTGGGCCTCATCTTCAGGTTCGTCGTAGTTGAGGTAAGTATCAGGCTCATCTGCAAGTTGGGGCATTGTTATTTCAAGGAGCAGGGCCTTGCCGTTTACAGGAACAAGAGTGAAGTCATCCATAGAGGCAGGAACAAGGATTGTCTCACCTTTGGATATCATGTAGCTTGTATTGTCGTTCATTTTAAGGGCAGCCTCTCCCTCAATGCACATATATACTGTAAAGCTTCCTGCCAATGACGGTACAACTGAAACCGGTTTCTCAAGCTCCACTGTCTTTACAATGAAGTTTGTTGTATCTGCTATAGTGGTGTTGCCTCCAACCTGGCTGAAATAGAAATTCCCTTTTTCAAACTTTGAGTAGTCAATTACATCAATGGCATCCTCAAGGTCTATTCTTCTTGCGGTGGCAGGATTGTTCTCGCGGCCCCAGTCATACAGTCTGTATGAGATGTCTGAACTTTGCTGTATCTCTGCAATTACAACTTCTCCCTCTGCCGAATGTACGCATCCTGGCTGGATGTACAGACAGTCACCTTTTTTAGGGGTAATGCAGTTGAGGAGTTCTTTAACTGTGCCGTCTTTGCATTTCTCGTAAAGCTCAACTGGGGTTACATCCTTATTGAAGCCCACATAGAGTTTTGCATCTGCTGAGGCCTCCATTACGTACCAGAGCTCTGCCTTGCCGTATGAATTCTCCCTCTCAAATGCAATCTCATTGCCCGGGTGTACCTGAACGGAGATCTTGTCTTTTATATCAAGGATTTTTACAAGTACAGGAAAATCTCCTTTATACCAGTTATAGACACCTTCGCCTACAAGGTCGCCAAGGTAGATTTCCATAAGCTCATCCAGGGTATTGCCTGCAAGGAAGCCGTTCTGCACTACAGAACTTCCTCCGTAAAGGCTCCAAAGCTCCCAGCTCTCGCCAACAGGTTTCCCTGCAAAATCCTCGTCAAAAGGCTTGCCAAGTTTCTTTGCAAGGTAATCTCCTCCCCAAATCCTCTCTCTTGCGTCGGGAATGAATTTCAATGGATATAGCTTATTCATATGATGTGCCTGTTAATCTCTTGTTAAGGTATAGCAAAATTGCTGCCAATAAAGCTGCAAATATAACAAAAACTATCCAGTAATAGCCAGGCATATGCATATCAATGAAATCTTTGTATGTGCATCCTGCAGGAAGTTGGGGGTTGAGCAGCTGGATGAAATAGGCAGTACCGTTGTTTACGGCATGGATGAAGATGCATGCTGTAAGGGAGCGGGTCTTCCAGTAGATCCAGCCAAGGAAGAGGCCGGCAATGAAGGCTCCTATAGCCTGCCAAGGGTTGAGGTGTATTACAGCAAAGAAGAATGAACTCCATAGTATGGCCCTGGCAGGGGTGGTGTGTTTGAGCAGTCCCCTTTCCATTACGCCTCTCAACAGATATTCTTCCAGTATGGGAGCAGCAACAACTGTGGTGGCAAATGCCCATACTGAATTGTTGAGAATCTTTTCAAATATTTCCAGCAGGTATTCCGGCATGGGAAAAATGCTGCTCAAAGGCTCTGTAACAAAGCCAAGTGCCAGTATTGCCACTGCGTAAAGGGGGTAATATGTCAGCTTGCCGGCACTGAGCCCTATAGAAGTGCCGTCCGCAGTTTCGGGTGCTGTAAAATAAATGTAAAGCAGCGCCGGTATGATTGGAAGCACATAGGAGAGGAGAGGGTTGATTCCTGCAACGTCAATTCCCAAAAATCCGCAGACAACGGAAATGAGAGTGCCAACTCCCAGTCCCCCAACCACTATGAGAAAAAAAACAATTACCCAGCATTGGTTGAGGCTGGGTAAATGGTTAAAAAGTCGTTTAATCATATTTCTAGAATAGAGGAGATGGGTACATTCCCTCTTCAGTCATCTTTTTCAGTTTCTCTACAACGGTAGGCCTGTCTTCCTGGAAGGTTACGCCAAACCATTTGTCGGGAGTAGAAAGTACTTTTACTGAGCATCCTTTCTTCTCAATGGCCTCATTTACCACAAATGGAATATAGAACTCTTTCTTTGGCTCATTCTCATTTTTCTTCAGGAATTCCTTGAAGAGCTTCTCTGTGTGGGTGAAGATGTCGGGAGTAAAGCCCCACATGTTCATTGATGCATAGGCATCTGCAGGGAGAACTCTGCGGGATCCGTTCATGCCGGTGCCGGAGATGTTACCGTTCTGCTCAGAGATTTTGTGGTGTTCCTCTACTGTTGTAAGGTAGTTGTCTGCATCAACTGTACATATTCCTCTTGAAACCTCTCCGTTCTCAGACAGGGTTTTGTTGAGATGGAATCCTACCATGCAGTATTTGCCTTTATTGCCTGCATTGTTGCTGAGGAATTCGCCAAGTACTCTGAACGATTCCCTTCCGTAGAAATCATCTGCGTTGATTACTGCTGCAGGCTCTTTTACAACCTCTGCAGCCATAAGCATTGCGTGTGCTGTACCCCAAGGTTTCTCACGTCCGGGTTTGAGTGTGAATCCGTAAGGAAGCTTGTCAAGCTCCTGCTCAACAAATGCCACCTCAATGAAACTGTTGTATTTGCTTGCAATCTTCTCCTCAAAATCATGTCTGAAGTTCTTGCGTACAACAAATACCACTTTTCCGAATCCTCCTTTTATTGCATCATATACAGAATAATCCAAGATTGTCTCACCATTTGGCCCAACACCGTCCATCTGTTTCAATCCGCCGTAGCGGCTTCCCATTCCTGCAGCCAAAATAATTAATGTGGGTTTCATATTTATTAGAAATTTTTACGTTAATTTTGCGCTAAATTAATAAAAATATGGCAAACAACATTATCAGCTCCATAAAAAAGGCCCTGGGCGAGTCCAAAGTTTTCAGAATAGTCCGCAACAAGTATGTTGTGGTATCAGCGTTCTTTTTAATATGGGTGCTGTTTATTGATACCAACAATATTTTTGTGTGGCTGAATGATCTCCAGACCGTGAAACAGCAGGAGAGACAGAAGGAACATTACAGGGAAGCCATATTGCAGACAGATGAGAAGCTCAAGGAGCTCACCTCCAACAAGGACAGCCTTGAGAAGTTTGCCAGGGAGCAGTACCTCTTCCACCAGAAAGATGAAGAGGTGTTTGTGATTGTTCCCAGCGGCAAGTAGCCGTCCCATGCCTGCAATCAGATATATTTGAGCAGATCTGTAAGGTTGTGCCCCTCATATGTCGGGCCACCGTCACACTCCCTGTTATATGGGTTGTAGTAGAACTGGTCTATGCCAAAAATCTGGGCCCCTTCAATGTCATTGGGAAAATCATCACCAACCATAATGGCCTCATTCCTTGCACGGGATGGGGCCTGTCTGTAGTATTCCTCCCCGCAGATTGCCTCAAGGGCCTTGCGGAAGATCATAGGGGAAGGTTTCATAACTCCCACCTCCTCTGAAAGGACAACCGCATCCACATATTTGTGTATGCAGGTGGTGTTCATCTTCCTGTACTGTACGCTCTTGAATCCGTTGGATATTATGGCAACCTTGCCCCCTTTTGCCTTCACAGCCTTGAGTACCTCCTCAGCTCCCGGAATCACAGAACTCTCCATAGCCATGAACTCCAGGTATTTCTCCCCAAAAGCCCGGGCAAAACTCAGCATCTGCTCTTGGGAATAGCTGTGGACCGGGAGAGATCCGGCCGGTGCCTCATCCCTTATCTGCTGCAGGGTGAAAAGAAACCTGTTGCATCGGAGTTCCTCCTTCTGGATCTCCCCCTTTTCATACTGCCTCCACAGTCCCTGGTTAATCACCTCATATTTCTGGAAAAATTCCTCCTTGTCCGTTACTCCAAACAGTTCCCCAAGCTGTTGGGAGTCTACAAGCTTGAAAAGGGCAGTTTTGGCATTCTTGTCAAAATCCCATAATGTGCGGTCGAGATCAAAGAGGAAATATCTGTAATTTTTCATCCGTGCAGTTTTATTTGCAGTAATATCCAATCATCTTCTCAATTGCCCTCTGGCATACAGGACAGAAGCCTTTTGCCTGATTGGTTTTCATGCGGCAGTCCATAACCGGACGGAAGATTCCTTTGGCCATATATCCTCCACCCTCAAAAACGCCCATTGAGACGTTGTCTTTCGGGTCACTCAGAGGTGGGGTAGGTACAGGAGTGCCGGAAGGAAGCATGTCTTTCCACTTGGATTCAAAGTTTACAAGGGTTGTAAGGTTTGGCTCCCAAGGCTCAATCTTTATATTGTAGAACTCCTCATATGAAGTGCTTGAATCATAATACTCATCTCCAAGCCCTGCAAAGCTGTGGCCGAACTCGTGCACAAAGACCTCTTCTGCCCATTTGCAGTTGCTGGCGCTCAAGCCGTAGAAGTTGTAGATTCCTCCTCCGCCATATTTCTCATTGTTCACAATCACATAAAGGGCATCATATGGCGCGGCGGTTGCAATCTGGCAGATTGTTTTCTGGTTCTGTGCCGTAAGGTAGCGGTCTGAGCGGAAGGTATAGAAGTTTGAGTTGGCAACAGTCTTCTTCCACACATCCTCATGAGGGATGTCTGTACCGCTCTCTTCAGAGATGGATTCCACAAGCCATATGTTGAAATCCTCCTTGTGCCTGTTGTATGGGGCCATAGTAAAGAGATACTCCGTAAAGCGGCGGGCATCTGCACGGAACTTCTCCATCTCCTGGGCAGTATATCCCTCTGCAATGAAGCACAGGTCAACTTTTGTGGCAGGATCTCCATTCTCCACCAGTGAAGATACTTTCCAGCTGTTTGCCACCTCATGGCTTATAAGTTTGTCTGCAGGGTTAATCCCGACAGAGAAAATTTCACTGTACACCCCTGTAGCCTTTACCCTTTCATATACCTTCAGTACAACCTCCTCCTTGGGGTAGGGGATGGTATATGAGCTGCAGAATGCCTGTGGTGTTGTGAGGGCGTCAGCTGTGGTCCTCCACTCCTGGAACAGGGTATTGAACCCCTTAGAGTAGATTGCCTCTCCCTGCAGTGTCTGCACCTCAAGGCGGTACTCCCCATAGTTGAAGGTATCTATGAGATTGGTTTTGGATCCGCTCCAGGCACACTCCTTTACCAGGCCGTCGAGATAGATTTTCTGGTATGAAGCATCTCCGGCAAAGGTAAGGTCTACGCGGAGCCTGTCGGGAGTAAAATATGTCTCATATTTGGGCTGCTGTGCAAATGCTGCCATGCATAGGAGTGCTGCTGCACAAAGGGTGATGAACTTCTTCATGTTGTTGCCGTATAAAAGAAATGGCCCGGTAAAGGGCCACTCCTGTATTATTTTCCTACATAATTCTGAGGGGTGATAACCAGGATCTCCTGTTTTACCGAGTCGCTTACATTCAACTCTTTAACAAACTCCTGGATGCTCTCTTTGGTGATTCCTGCGTTACCGCGGGTCAGGGCTTTAAGAGCCTCGTACGGGTTAGGGTAACCCTCGCGGCGCAATACTGTCTGGATACCCTCTGCCACTACAGCCCAGTTTGCCTCAAGGTCTCTGTCAAGGGCAGCCTCGTTGAGGATAAGCTTGCCAAGGCCTTTCTTCAATGATCTTAGGGAGATGATTGAGTGAGCCAACGGAACACCTACGTTTCTCAATACTGTTGAGTCTGTAAGGTCTCTCTGGAGTCTTGATACAGGAAGTTTTGAAGCAAGGTGTGCATAGATTGCGTTAGCTATGCCAAAGTTGCCCTCTGCGTTCTCAAAGTCAATAGGGTTAACCTTGTGAGGCATAGCAGAAGAACCAACCTCGCCTGCTTTAACTTTCTGGCGGAAGTACTCCATAGAAATATATGTCCACATATCCCTTGCAAGGTCAATAAGGATTGTGTTGATTCTCTCAAGGTTGTGGAAAAGAGCTGCAAGATTGTCGTAGTGCTCAATCTGGGTGGTAGGGTATGAACGTTTAAGTCCAAGCTTGCCCTCTACAAATGAAGCTGCAAACTTGTTCCAGTCGATGCCCGGATATGCAAAGTTGTGTGCATTGAAGTTTCCGGTTGCACCACCGAATTTTGCTGAGTAAGGAACAGTCTCCAAAAGTCTCAACTGCTCTTTAAGACGTGCTACAAACACATAAATCTCCTTGCCCAAACGGGTAGGGGAAGCAGGCTGGCCGTGGGTATGTGCAAGCATTGAAACGTTCTCCCACTCTTTTGCAAAGCCCTCAAGGATCCCAATTACCTCGTTCAAGGCAGGCATATATGCATCCCTGATACCCTCAAGAAGGCTTAGTGGAACTGAAGTGTTGTTGATGTCCTGTGAAGTAAGTCCAAAGTGAACAAACTCTCCGTATTTCTCAATGCCAAGTTTCTTGAACTCATCTTTGATGAAGTACTCTACAGCTTTAACATCGTGGTTTGTAACCTTCTCAATATCCTTTACTTTCTGTGCATCCTCTGCTGAGAAATTCTCATAGATAGCTCTCAATGCAGCAAAGTTGGCCTGGTCAAAGCTCTTGAGCTGCTCCAAAGGAAGTTCACATAGGGCAATGAAATACTCAATCTCAACCCTTACTCTGTATTTGATAAGCGCGTACTCAGAAAAGTACAGGCTCAAATCCTCAACTTGTTTGCGGTATCTGCCGTCAATAGGAGACACTGCCATAAGTGCGTTATTTGACATAGTGTGTTATAAATAAAAAATTTGGGTGTAAAGATAATCAAAATTGCAACAAAAACACCATTGGTGTGTTAGGTATTGGTAAATGTTCAACAAAATATAGTTATGAATAAAAAAGTATTGTTTATGGGACTTATAGCAGCATTCAGCATGGCGGTGCCAGCTGGAGCATGTACAGGAATTGCCCTAACTGCCAAAGATGGAAGCTACATCCAGGCAAGGACCATTGAGTGGGCAAAAGGATACCTTGAGAGCGGTTACACCATCATCCCAAGGGGAGAGCAGCTTTTCTCCTATACTCCCGACGGGGGCAAGGGAATGTACTTCACCGCACAATACGGAGTGGTAGGACTTACCGTGGCCGACAAGAACTTCATAGCCGAGGGAATAAATGAGGCAGGCCTTTCCTGCGGACTTTTCTTCTTCCCTGAGTACGGTTCATACCAGAGTTTTGACCCGCAGAAGCGTGATATCACCATTGCTGACATGCAGCTCAACCAGTGGATCCTCACCCAGTTCTCCACAATTGACGAGGTTAAACATGCACTGCTCAACGGCAAGGCAATTGTAACAGGCCTGGTTGGGAATGCAGTTATACACTGGAGAATAGGCCAGCCAGACGGCAGACAGGTTGTCCTTGAGATTGTAGACGGTGTACCCCATTTTTATGAGAATACCGTAGGGGTAATTACCAACGCTCCCGGCTTCGAGTGGCACCTTACCAACTTGAGCAATTATGTGAATTTGTACGGCGGAACTGCCCAGGCACACAAGATGGGTGAGTTTACAGCGAACCCTATTGGAAGCGGTTCCGGCCTCTTGGGAATCCCGGGTGATGCAACCCCTCCGTCACGTTTCATCAGGGCAGCCTTTATCCGCAACACAGCTCCTCAATTGGCAGATGCAAAAGCTACCGTAGTGCAGACTTTCCACCTTTTGAACTTCTTTGACGTTCCGCTAGGCTTTGAGATCAACGCCGGAACACAGTTCCCTGATATCCCGAGCGCAACCCAGTGGACCAGCTCAATAGACCTTACCCACAGGAAAGTGTACTACCACACAGCCTACAATGTGAACATCCGCTGCATTGACCTTTCTGCCATAGACTTCGGCAAAGTGAAATACCAGTGGCATCCTTTGGATTCCAGCCAGACACAGCCGGTGGAGATGGTGGAGGTGAAATGAAAAATCATTAAATGAGGCTGACTAAAAAGTCAATTTAGACTTTGAGGTTAGCCTTTTTTTCTATTTATATGTACGGATCGCGATGTGGCGATAGCCCCTGTCGGTCCTTCCCACAGCGTGGGCCCCTTCCCTTTTCGGGAGCCAATGCCGCCTG
>JAZRQU010000019.1:0-21644 GCA_045650045.1 Candidatus Egerieisoma sp.
ATTGGCTCCCGAAAAGGGAAGGGGCCCACGCTGTGGGAAGGACCGACAGGGGCTATCGCCACATCGCGATCCGTACATATAAATAGAAAAAAAGGCTAACCTCAAAGTCTAAATTGACTTTTTAGTCAGCCTCTTTTTTTGTTACAACATTAGGTTCTTTGTTGTATCTTTGACAATTATTGCTTTTTAAAAATGTCTATAAAGAAGAAAATATCAAAGGGATTTGTGGTTATTGGAACCATTCTGCTGGTTTCAAGTATAGTCTCAATTTATGAATTCATAAGGATGAGGAATACAGTTGCAAATCTTGTAAATGACAATATTTCTGCCATTGCAACCTCCCGACAGCTTCTTGAGGTTGCTGATGAGTATAACTTCAATCTTCTGGAAGGAATGGGAGATGACCATTGGATTCTTAACCTTAAAGATAAGAATGATAACAGGTTCAGCGACCATCTTGCTCAGGTGAGGGACAAATTTACCACGCCTCAGGAGAGAATGTATGCAGATTCTGTACTTTATGCATATACCACTTATATATGGGTAATGAATGATGCCACCAAAGTATGGCATGATGATTATGCTGAGAGGAGGAGCTGGTATTTTACCAAGCTGCATCCTATATATATCCAGTTGCGCGGATATCTCCATAAGCTTACCAATACAAGCCAGGAGGCTTTGGCTGAGAACTCCCTTACCATGACAGAGAGTTTCTACAGAAGCATTATGCCGGGAGTGGTAACTGTAATGATGGGTATCATCCTGGTATTCCTGTTCAATTATTTCATCAACTTATACTTTGTAAACCCTCTTTTGAGAATATCTGAAGGAATTTCAGACTACATTCAGAGAAAGAAGAGCTACAGTGTTATGGTAGAAAATGATGATGAGCTCAAGGTGCTCAATGAGAATGTGAAGGAGCTTGTTGAGAGCAACAAAAAACTGAGTAAACGTGCTTAGGAGATGAATATCAGTGTAGTTTCAAGAAATATTGGCATTGCACTTCTTTTTAACGCTATGTTCATGTTCATAAGCGTTATAGTCTCTGTTATCTACAACTTTGACTCGGCTTTTTCGCCACTCCTTCTCAGTGGTGTAATCACTTTTACTACCGGTCTGTTTCCCCTTATTTTTGTCCGCAAGCATGAGGAGATACACATTAAAGAGGGATTTACCATTATAGTGCTTTCCTGGATCCTTTCATGCCTGTTCGGAATGTTGCCGTATGTGTTGTGGGGTGGTGAGTTTACCCTTATCAACGCCTGGTTTGAGAGTGTTTCCGGTTATACTACAACAGGCGGTACAATCCTTCAGGATATTGAGGCCTTGCCAAAGAGTCTGATTTTCTGGAGGTCCTCTACACACTTTATTGGCGGTATTGGAGTAGTGGTGTTCATGTTGCTGATACTCCCAATGGTGAGTACATTCAAGATGAGGCTCAGCAAACTGGAGATGTCTTCACTTTCAAAGGAGAACTACAAGTTGAGGACAAAGGAGGCCATTAGGGTTATCTCAACTGTGTTTGTAGGTCTTACCATCCTTTCATTTTTTGCATATATGCTGGCCGGTATGGGTCCGTTTGATGCCATCAACCATGCTTTCAGTGTGGCGGCTACAGGTGGTTTCAGTACAAGAAACGCTTCAATAGGCGCATTTGACTCCTTCTGGATTGAGCTTGTGTCTGTGATATTCATGATTGTAGGAGGTATGCACTTTGGCCTTATCTATGCCACATTTGCAAAACGTTCAACCAAACTCTTTACCTCTCCTGTAACCAAGGTTTATTTGGGTACTATTGCTGTTGCATCAGTTGTGGTGGCTGTAGACCTTTTGTCTTCTAGAGTAGGTGGTGGATTTTGGGCAACTTTGTGGAACAGTGTTTTCAATACGGTCTCCTATATCTCCACTACCGGTTTTGCAACGGTAGACTGCAGTGTGTGGCCACCGCTTTCGGTGCTTATACTGATGTTCCTTTCTGTGCAGTGTGCATGTTCCGGATCTACGTCGGGAGGATTGAAAACAGACAGGATAATAATTTTCTGGAAGAGCTTCAGGGTGCAGTTGAAGAAACAGATGCATCCAAGTGCTGTTATTCCGGTGAGGGTTGGAAGCAGTATTGTTGAGAGCCAGCTGGTTTCTGCGGTGCAGCTTTATGTTGTGGTGTATTTCCTTTTCCTTTTTGTGGGTGCAGCAGCACTTTGTGCAATGGGAGTTGACTATATGGATGCTTTTTCTGCATCGGTTTCAAATCTTGGTAATGTGGGACCCGGATTCGGTTCGGTAGGCTCATTGGAGAATTTCTCCCAGATTCCAATTCTGGGCAAGTTTGTACTCTCGGCGCAGATGCTGTTTGGCCGTCTTGAAATCTATTCATTGCTTATAATGTTCTCAATCTGGAAATGGCGGTAGAGAAGTATCTTGAGGGGTTGTTTGTACAGAAGCTGGGGATGGAGCCTACAGCAGGACAGAGGGAGCTTTTTGTAAAGTTGGGGGAGTTTCTTACTTTGCCGCAGGATGAGTTCCCTATTCTTGTTGTTAGAGGTTATGCGGGTACAGGAAAAACCACAGCAATATCTGCTTTCATTAAGGTGCTTAAGGACCTCAAGTATAAATATATCCTTCTTGCACCTACCGGCAGGGCTGCAAAGGTGCTATCCAATTATTCTGGAGTGCAGGCCAAGACCATTCACAAGCAGATTTACAGGCAAAAGTCATTGGCCGACAAGGAGGCAAATTTCAGGATTGATTTCAACAAGAGCAGGGATACGGTGTATATTGTGGATGAGGCGTCGCTAATTACAATAGGTACAGGAATGGAGAGCACGATATTCGGTTCCGGAGATCTGCTGGAAGACCTCATTACATACATCAGACAAAATCCGGGGAACAGGCTTATCCTTATGGGAGATTCGGCACAGTTGCCTCCTATTGGTATGGATGAGTCTCCGGCGCTGGATTTTGATTATGTTTCGCAATATGCCCCTTTGCGTGCTGTAACTTTGAGGGATGTGGTGCGTCAGGCCGGTGAGAGCGGTATCCTTTTCAATGCCACCCGTCTGAGGGAGCAGATTGAAAGGGGGGATACTGATGCTCCTGTGTTCAGGTGTGAGGGGTTTGATGACTTCAGGAGACTGTCGGGAGGAGAATTGATAGAGGAATTGGATGGGGCAATCTCAAAATATGGCCTGGATGAGGTTGTGGTGCTTTGCCGTTCCAATTTGAGGGCCAACAAGTATAATATGGGTATCCGCCAGACTGTCCTTTTTATGGAGGAACAGCTTACCAGGGGTGATAAGCTTATGATAGTGAAGAACTGCTACCAGTTCCTTGAGAATGTTCCTGAACTGGATTTCATTGCCAATGGTGATGTGGCTGAACTGGTGAGGATTGGAGGGTATGAGGAGCGTTACGGACTCAATTTTGCCCAGGCTACATTGCGGTTTCCCGATTATGATGATGTGGAGATTGAGGCAAAGGTTGTTCTGGATACTTTGAATTCAGTTTCCCCTTCTTTGGACAGGGAGCAGCAGAAAGCGCTGTTTGAGGGAGTATATGCAGATTATGAGGAGGTTACCGTGCGTAAGAAACGTATGGAGAAGGTTCGTGAAGACAAATATTACAATGCATTGCAGATAAAATATGCCACTGCCATTACCGGTCACAAGTCTCAGGGCGGGCAGTGGAAGTGCGTGTTTGTAGACAACAGCCTCTGGAAGGATGATATCTCTATGGACGATCTGAAATGGCTCTACACAGCCATTACTCGAGGGGTGGAGAAGGTTTATCTTGTGAATTTCAAGGACAAATATTTTGAATGATTCTCTAAAGTGGGTAACTTTATAATTTATTTTAGAAAATTTTGATTGACATGAGAATAAGAAGTTTTTTGTTTGCGGCGGTGCTCCTTTGCTTTGCAGCGGGAGTGCAGTCATTTGCGCAGGAGGGTGCAAAGAAAGCACTTTCACAGGAAGAAATTGTCGGGAAGCTTCCCGACGGAATAATCAACCAGATTCCGCAGGTTGCAGGTTGGAAAGACAATGAGGTGCTCAAACTTGCCCAGAGGGAGGGTAGGGGTTTCAAGATGTTTGAGTACAATGTTAAAACCGGCGAGAAGAAAGCAGTTGAGAATACACCAAAAGAGATTGCTCCAACCCCTGAAGCTCTGAAGAAATTCATGGCTCTTCCCCTTGCCAAAGAGGTGAAGAACCCTACACTTTCACCGTCGGGAGACAAAGTGGCATTTACTGATGCTTCAAACAACTTGTGTGTGTGGGATGCTGCAAGCGGTGAGGTTAAAAAACTTACCACAGACGGCACAAATGTGATAATGAACGGTTATGCTTCTTGGGTATACTATGAGGAGATTCTTGGACGTCCTTCTAAATATAAGGCCTTCTGGTGGAGCCCTTGCGGCAAGAAGATTGCCTACTATAAATTTGATGACAGCCAGATTCCTATGTTTCCTATTTATAACTCAAAGGGCAAGCACGGCTTCATTACTGAAACCCGCTATCCAAAAGCTGGTGACAGGAACCCTGAAGTTAAGATTGCGTTTGTTTCAGTGGAGGACGGAGCAACTGTTTGGGCCGATTTCGACCATACAGTAGACCAGTACTTTGGAATTCCTTTCTGGAACGCAGATGGCAGCCGCTTCATCATTCCATGGATGCCTCGTGAGCAGAACAACCTGGTGCTTTATACTGTAAACCCTGTTGACGGTTCCAAAGATTTCATCTACAACGAGGAGCAGAAGACCTGGATTGACTGGATGGAGGATATGCAGTTTGTTGAGGACGGCTTCTTTATGGTCCGTGATTTTGATATGTGGGAGCAGATCTACTTCCAGTCGTTCGACGGCAAACGCCTTGAGAAGATTACCGACGGCAAGAACTGGGGTATCAGATTCATTAAAGTTGACATGAAAGGCGGTGCAATCTATTTCACTGCCCGCAGGGAGGTTTCAACAAGGAATGACTTCTATAAAGTAGATCTTAAAACCAGAAAAATCACCAGATTGTCATTTGGAGAGTACAACTTTGTGAATGTTTCGCTTTCTCCCGACAACAAATACTATACTGCCCTTTACTCAAATTCAACAACCCCAACCCGCTTTGCAGTTGTGGATGTGAAGAAGGCGGAAAAAGCTGCTGCAGCAAAGGTTCCAGCAAAGGTGGAGTTTGAGAAATCGTCGGGAGTAAAAATACTTGCAGACCAGAAGGGTGAGAAATTTGATGAGTACAAGCTTGCCATCCCGCAGATGCTTTCAATTACAGTTGACGGTTATGTGCTTCCTGCACAGGTTATCTGGCCTCTAGATCTTGATTCAACAAAGAAATATCCGGTACTTGTTAGTATGTACGGCGGCCCTAATGCAGGAACAGTTATGGATACATGGAAGGGGATTTCAGAGAAGACCCAGTGGTGGGCAAATGAGGGTGTGATCCAGATTGCCATTGACCATAGAGCCAGCGGCCACTGCGGTAAAGAGGGATTGAACTTCCTTCACAGAAACTTGCTTAACATTGAGCTTGTAGACTATATTGAGTGGATGAAGGAGCTTCACAAGCTTCCGTTTGTAAACAGGGATAAAGTAGGTATCACAGGTTTCTCTTACGGCGGATCTATGACAATGCTTGCTTGTACTGCTGGAAACGACTATTTCAAATACGGTATAGCAGGTGGTGGCGTTTACGACTGGGGCTTGTATGATACCCACTACACAGAGCGTTACATGGACCGTCCACAGGACAATCCGGACGGTTATGCCAATACAAGGATGATGCTTAAAGTTAACCGCTACAAGGGTGATTCTACAAACTACGTGAAGATTACCCACGGTTCTTCTGATGATAATGTGCATATGCAGAACACCATGCAGCTGATCAATGCTTTGCAGGATGCCGGCAAACAGTTCGACCTTATGATTTATCCGGGTGAGTTCCACGGCTACAGAGGCAAAAAATCTGTACATTCAACAACCGGCGACTACATTTTCTGGTACCGTCACCTGTTGGAGAAAGATGCGCCTACAGTTCTTGTGAGATAATGGACAGTTGATTATTGTACAAAGACCGGTTTATTACGACCGGTCTTTTTTATGTATTATATAAGGATGAGATATCCAATAGGGGGACGACGCAGTCTCCTCTGCTTCGCCATTTCTGCGTTTCACTCCGAAATAGCTCGCAACCGTCGAATGAGGTCCCCCTATGAGAATATCTCATCCTTTTTTATTTATGAAAAATGCTTCTGATACTGGAAGGCTTTCAAAAATATCCTGAGGTGGCGTAGGCAATCATTCCAGATGAGCCGTAAAATTTCCGTGTGTTTGAGAAAATGCCTCTTCGTAGATAAACTGGGGCATTTTCGAGTTAGGAAATTAGGCTCAGATGGGATGAATTGCTAGCCAGACCGAAGGCATTTTTGAAAGCCTTTCAGTATAAGCAGGTGTATTTATTGAAATAAAATTACTTTCCTGATGTGATAATAAGGACCTTCTCACCGTTGTGGAGAGTTACGGCAAAGATGTGGTTTGAGCCGCCGTCCTTTATTCCCGACAGTTTTTTCAGTGCATTGGTGTCCAATGGGAAGTTCCTTGCAGTAAGGTCAGCTTTAGGGAACCTTTTGGCAACCTCCTTGAGGGTTTTCTTGTTGAATGGAACAACCTCTTCCACGAGGTATGTCTTTCCTGGAAAATCTGCTGTTTCTGTGTCTGAAGTATACAGATGAGTGCTTACGGCGAGCTTCTGGCAGCCGTATCTCTCTGAAATCAGTTTGTAAGCGCCGGCCTTGAGCATTCCTTTGCCGGGTTCATACAGGTATTTGCCAAGAGTGCTTGTATATGTGGCAGTTGCGTTCTCCTCTTCGCTTAGCAGTAAAGTTACGTCGTCCTTTTGTACCACATCAATTAAAGGCTCGGCGCCGGAGTGCTCGCGGTCGAGCAGGAACAGCAGTTCCTTGCACTCGTTGTCAACGGTTACAATATATACAGCACTGGTTTTTGGCAGATGCTTCAGGTTCAGCTTTATGTCTGCCATGGGGGAGACCTTAATCAGTACAAAGCGGCTGATGGCAAAGAGGTATTCCTGCAAGTCTATTACATTGGGCTCATAGTCTTGCAGCAAGATAGCTTTGTCGCCTGTGGCAGTGCGTCGGGCCGGATCTATATATACAAGTGAAATCTTCTTCTGGGCAAGTTCTTTCAGTACTGCGCAGTCATCTGCGGTTACGTCGCGGTTGCTTACAATGATGTTAGTGGCACCTAACCGTGAGAAATTGTATTCTGTTGCCTCGCAGAGTTCCGCAGTACGCTCAAAATAATAATGTTTTGAGGCTATCTGTGAAATGAAGTATGAGTCTATTCCCATTCCTCCTGTAAGGTCGGCTGTTATGATTCCGCAGGGTGTGTCACTGTCGGGAGTATTGTTGCCGTGGGTATTGCTGTCGGGAAGATTATTGAAAAGCTCTTTGATGATTCTCTGCTTGAGCAGTGCGGTTGCCTGGGAGCTTCCCTGCTCTACGGATACAGAAAAAGGATATGCGAGCGACAAGTTCTCCCACCATAGAGGAGCCTTTATCTTCATCTTTTGCCTGGCCTGAATGCACCTGGCGCAAAGTGGGAGATTCACTCCTGCAGGAGCCTTCCCAAGCAGCAGACGGGTAACATCTGCCCCTTCATTTGCCTTTATGAACACTATGTCTTTCTCTGTAAGCATATCTTTTCTCAATTTGCCCATTGGGACGACGTCCTAATGGGCACTTTGGGTTATTCTGAGGTTTAGAACCGGTCTAAAAAGTTAATAATTGGTTGTAAATCCTTTGGTAATTTTGTTGAACCTGTACAGGAACAGCACTGCTGCAAGCATCAGTCCGGCAAGCAGGCCAAGCCAGACTCCTACGGGGCCAAGGCCGAATGTTGTTCCGGCAAAGTATGCAAACGGAAGCCCTATTATGTAGTATGTGAACAGTGATGTTATCAGTGGCCATTTTACATCTGCAAGTGCTCTCAATGAGGCAAGGGCAGAGAGCTGTACTGCATCAAACAGCTGGAAAGCAGCTGCTACATAAAGCAGTTTTGAAGCAATTTCCGCTACAAGGTGGTCTTGGGTGAAAATATATGGAATAACATCATTGAACAATATGAATGTAATTCCGGCAAGGGCCATAAGGGCTATGCTTATGTGTGATGCTGCAAAGCCGGCCTTTCTTGCATCTGCAAACCGCCTCTCGCCGTATTGGTGTGAAACTCTGATTGTTGCAGCAACTCCCACACCTTGGGCAACCATAAATGAAAACGTGATTATGGTCTGCGATGCCTGGTGTGCAGCCATAGCCACCTCTCCAAACCATCCTGCCATAATGCCTGCAATGCTGAATGTGGTAACTTCAACCAATCCCTGGAACGACATTGGGAAAGATGTTTTCATGACATCCTTAAACTGGCTTAAATTCAGGGAGCTGAATTTAATGTCACCCAAATATCTTTTGTAGAGTTTTCCCGACAGCAATATGACAATTCCAATCCCCAGCATTGCACATCTGCTGATGAATGTGGCCCATGCTGCTCCTGCAACCCCCATTGCCTCCACTCCGAAATGCCCGAAAATCAGAACCCAGTTAAGGAATATATTGAGGATATTGCAGAATACAGTGATGTACATTGTGTACTTGGTGTTTCCAACCCCCTCTGTGAGTGCCCTTATAACGTAAAATATTACAAACGGTGCCAGAGACCAGACCATTATTGTATAATACTCTTTTGCGTATCCCAGAATTTTTGGATCCTGGCCCATATGGTGCATAAATGGTATGACCCAAAACATTATAGCCATTACGGCGGCGCACATCAAACTGTTGAGCAGAATGCCGTTTGTGAAATATTCAGATACTTTCCTGTGCTCTCCACGGCCATAGCTCTGACCTATAAAAGGGATAAGGCCCTGTGTGAAACAGGTGCAGAAAACAAGCCCCATTGAAAAGAGGGCGTTGGCAAAGCCCACACCTGCAAACTGGCTGGTTCCAAGCTGTCCAACCATAATGTTGTCTGCAAACTGCACCACCATCTGGCCTGCCTGTGTAATCATTACCGGGAATGCCAGAGAGAGATTTCGCCTGTAAAACGGTATGTAGCTTTTAATATTCATCTGCAATCTTTTCAAAGGGTTGCAAAGGTAGGTAAATTTTGCTAAATTCGCACTCATTAAAACTAACGTGTAATTTTATGGAAAATAACTATTTGGCAGTTGCCCAGCAGTGGTTGGGCAGTGATTATGACGAGCAGACCCGCAAAGAGGTTCAGGACCTTATGGACAATAATCCAAAAGAATTGGAGGAGAGCTTTTACAGAATGCTTGAATTTGGTACCGGCGGTTTGCGCGGAATCATGGGCGTAGGTACAAATAGAATGAACAAATATACTGTAGGAATGGCTACTCAGGGAGTTGCAAACTACTTGAAACAGTGCTACAAGGACCTTCCTCAGATTTCAGTTGCAGTATCTTACGACAGCCGTAACAACAGTGCTTACTTTGCACAGATCACTGCAAATGTTTTTGCAGCAAACGGAATTAAAGTTTACCTTTTTGATTCATTGCGTCCAGTACCGGAGTTGAGCTACTCTATCCGCCACTTGAAATGCCAGAGCGGTGTAATGGTTACAGCTTCTCACAACCCTAAAGAGTACAACGGTTACAAAGCTTACTGGGAGGACGGTGCACAGGTTACTGCCCCTCACGATACAAACATCATTGACGAGGTAAGAAAGATCACTTCTCCTGCACAGGTTAAATTTACTGGCGGTGAGGAGAATATCCAGATGGTAGGAGCAGACGTTGACGAGGCATACTTGAACGATGTTTCAACCCTTCTTCTTTCTCCAGAGGCAGTTGCAAAACATGCAGACCTTAAGATGGTATACACTCCGCTTCACGGAACAGGTATCACCCTTGTACCTAAAATCTTCAAGAAGATGGGCTTCACCAACCTTTCACTTGTAGAGGCACAGGTAGAGAGCAACGGTGATTTCCCTACAGTACACTCTCCAAACCCAGAGGAGAATTCAGCTCTTGAGATGGCAGTTGCACAGGCAGAGGCTATTGGAGCAGACCTTGTAATGGCTACCGACCCTGATGCAGACCGCGTAGGTATTGCTATCAGAGACAACGAGGGCAAGATTACCCTATTGAACGGTAACCAGACTGCTTCCCTTCTAACTTACTATTTGCTTCAGCGCTGGAGCGAGCTTGGCAAGCTTAACGAGAACACTTACATTGTTAAGACTATTGTAACTACCGAGCTTATGGCTGCTATGGCCAAGAAGTACGGCGTAAAATGTTACAACGTTCTTACAGGTTTCAAACATATTGCTACAATCGTTAGAGAGAACGAGGGCAAAGCTACTTTCATTGGCGGTGGCGAGGAGAGCTACGGTTACAATGCAGGTGAGTTTGTAAGAGACAAAGATGCTGTTATCACTTGTGCTTTGGTAGCTGAGTGTGCTGCATGGTGCGCAGAGAAAGGCAAGACCCTTTACCAGCTTCTTCAGGACATCTACGCTGAGTACGGAATGTACAAAGAGTCTCTACTTTCACTAACCAAGAAAGGTAAAGCAGGTTTGGAGGAGATCCAGGCTATGATGGCTTCTTACAGATCCAACCCTCCTAAACAGCTTGCAGGTTCAGACGTAGTTAAAGTTATTGACTACAACAAACCTGAGGAGACAGGCCTTCCTAAATCAAACGTACTTCAGTTCTACATGGCAGACGGAGCAGTAGTTTCTGTACGTCCTAGCGGTACTGAGCCTAAGATAAAGTTCTACTTTGGTGTTACAGGTGCAGACTGCGACGCTAAGATTGCTGCCCTAAGAAAAGAGTTTGAGTAACATATAACGATATGATAAAACAACTAATTAACAGAGCAGCCCTGGTTGCTCTGTTTTTCTCGTTTTTGGCGCCGGTGTCATTGAGTGCATATCACCGCGCAAAAAAGATTTACAAATATCCGTCACAGGAGAAGGTTGACCGTCAGGTAGATTCTATATTCCGCACACTTTCCACAAGAGAGAAAATTGGCCAGATTATGGTTATTGAGTTCTCTTCTAATGAGGGAAAGAAAAGGCTTGCGGAGCAGAAGAGACTTATCAAGAAGTACAAGATTGGTGGCCTTATTCCTATGAATGACCTTCTTGTGCCCGCTATGGAGAGGATGAACCTTCTCAACAGTTGGGCAAAAGTTCCACTCCTTATTACTCTCGACGGTGAGTGGGGAACCGGTATGCGATGGAAGGAGATCCCTTCATACCAGCGTTTCATGCAGATGGGAGCATTGGGCAACGACAATCTTGTAGAGGAAGCCGGCAGGCTTATAGGCCAGGAGCATCGTATGCTTAAGATTCAGGTGAATTTTTCTCCCGACATGGATATCAACAACAACCCGAACAACCCTGCCATCAACACCAGGTCATTTGGTGAGGACAAGGAGAAGGTTGCCCAGTATGGTATTGCCATGATGCGCGGTATGCGCTATGGTGGTGTTGCAGGTTCTGCAAAACATTTCCCTGGCCACGGAGATACTGATGTGGATTCTCATCTTGGTCTACCTTTGCTTCCTTTCTCTGCAGAGAGATTGGATACCCTTGAGATGTACCCTTTCAAACGTCTGATTGCTGACGGTGTTGATATGGTAATGGTTGCCCACTTGAGCATACCTGCTTTGGATCCGTCGGGAACACCATCATCTATTTCAAAACCTATCGTTACCGGTATTCTGAAGGAGAAATTGGGCTACGACGGTATCATCTGTACAGATGCCTTGAATATGGACGGTGTTGCAAAGGAGAGCGGTCTTGAGAAAAAGGATATCCCTTTGGCTGCGTACAAAGCTGGTGCTGATATGCTCCTTATGCCGGAGGATGTTGAGAACTCAATTCTTGTCATTGAGGGGGCGCTCAAACGTGGTGAGATTTCTATGGAGGGGCTGGATATGAGAGTTAAGAAGATGCTTGCCCTTAAGGCACGTCTTGGCTTGTTTGACAAAGGATATGATCCTTATGTGAATATTGATGAACTGGATATGCTCACAGATCAGGAGAATACAGGTGTGCATATGCAGGAAAAGCTCAAGCTCATAAAGGATATTTCAAAGGAGTCAATGACTCTCCTTTATAATGACAATTCATGCGGCTTTGGCCTTCCTGTAAACTTTGATGGTAAGAAAGTTGCCTATGTAGGTTACAAGAACCCTGAGCTTGGCCACGAATTCGGTACCCTTGCAAAACGTTACGGAGACGTGGATACCCTGCTACTTGGCAGCGACGCTTCAATTGCGGCCCTGAGGGATGCCCGCAACAAGTTGCGTGACTATGACCTTATCATTATGGGTTTCAACCAGACCGACCAGCGTCCGCACAAGAACTACGCGCTTGTGAATGAGGATATCAACTTCATCACAGACTGGGCGGCAGAGCAGCCTATGATAGCTGTTTATCTTGGCTCTCCATATGCCATTACCCGCATCCCAGGACACAAGAACTTCACTGCATTCCTCCTTGGATACAGCATGAGCCAGGTGAACAACTTTGCCGCTGCACAGGCAGTATTTGGCGGAATCCCAGTTAAAGGAGTCCTTCCTGTAACTGCAGCATCATTTAAAGTAGGGGAGAGCATTATTATTCCCGACAGATATCGTGAGGAATACGATCATTTTGTAGGTTCAAAAGCCGATTCACTTTTGAATGTTCCTTATAATATGAAGGAGAGGAGTGCATATATCTCACTTCTTCCGCAGGTGGCAGAGCTGCTTGCAAGTGGCAAGGTTTCTTTGGACGACACTATTGGAGAACTTCTTGATACTGATGATATAAATGCATCAAGAACACTTGCAAAAGTATTCTATGGTTATGAGGATAAAGTGAATGCGTATTACCTTCAGGCTATTGTAAATAAATACCGAAGGTATGCCAACATAGAGGATGTTTCACAGAAACTTTGGGCTGAACTTGGAATGAATTCAACAAAATTCTCTGAAAATAAAGTCTATTCTACAGGATACAGTATCCCTGAAGTTATTACAACAGAATCAGATGTGAAGAAAATGGAGTTCGTTTTCCGTAATATGGGTAAATATGCAGGCAAGCAGATTTTCACAGAAGAGGCTGCAAAGCATATGTGCTGTTTTATAAAATACATTGTTGAGTAAGGAGTTTCTATGAATACAAGATTATTTAAAAGGTTTGTACTGCTATTGATGTTTGCTCCGTTCTGTATATCAGCTCAAGACAAACATCTGGGAGAGTATAAATACCCTTCACAGGAGAAGATAGACCGTCAGGTTGATTCTGTGTTTCGTACTCTCTCTACCAGAGAGAAGATTGCACAGATTATGGTTATTGACTTCACTTCTGCCGACAGCAAGAAGATGCAGAAGATACAGAAGAAGCTTGTGAAGAAGGAAAAAATAGGTGGAATAATCCCATTGGGAGAGAAATCATACCCTGGTGCAATTGCCAGGATGAACCAGCTGAATAAATGGTCAAAAATACCTATGCTTGTAACTTTGGATGCAGAGTGGGGTGTAGGTATGCGTTGGAATGAGGTGCTTTCTTATCCGTTCTTCATGCAGTTGGGCGCCCTGTCAAGCGATTCTCTAATTTATGTTATGGGAAAATCAATTGCAGCTGAATGCAGGGCTTTAAAGATTCAGGTGAACTATTCACCAGTAGTGGATATAAACAACAATCCACAGAAGTTCATTGTAAATTTCAGGACATTCGGAGAGGATAAGGAGAAGGTTGCCAATTATGCATCTGCTATGATGCGTGGTATGAAAGATGGTGGTGTTGCTGGTTCTGCAAAGCATTTCCCTGGACACGGTGAGACCAATGTTGATTCACATCTTGCATTGCCGTTGCTTCCTTTCAGCTATGAGCGTCTTGATTCTTTGGAGCTCTATCCGTTCAAACGTCAGATTGCAGAGGGTGTTGATATGATAATGGTGGGTCATATGAATGTGCCTGCCTTTGATCCGTCGGGAACACCATCTTCAATTTCTTATCCTATTGTTACAGGACTTTTGAGGGAGAAGCTGGGATTTGACGGTATTATTATCACAGATGCCCTTAATATGCATGGCGTTTCAAATGATAGTGGTTTGGAGAAGAAAGACATTCCTTTGGCGGCGTACAAGGCCGGTGTTGACATTCTCCTTATGCCTGAGGATGTGCAGGAGTCAATTTCCGTTATTGAGAAGGCTTTGCGCAATGGTGAGATTACCATGGAGAGCCTTGATATGAGGGTTAAGAAGATGCTTGCCCTTAAAGCACGTCTGGGAGTGCTTGACAAAGGTTATGATCCAATTGCCCATACAGATGCGATTAATGGCCTTAAAGAGGAGAAACTGGCTTTGATTAACCAGATTTGTGAAGAGACAATGACATTGGTGTTCAATGACAATTCTGAAGGTTATGGTCTGCCTGTTTCAACTGAAGGCAAGAAAGTGGCTTATGTAGGTTTCCGAAACCCTGAGGTGGGTGCAGAGTTTGCTGCAACTGCTTCCAACTATGGCCAGTTGGATACAGTGCTTCTTGGTAACGATGCCACTTTGGAGGATTTGAAGGCTGCTAAAGAGAAGGTTAAAGATTATGATCTTGTTATCTTTGGTTTCAACAAGACCCTTCAGCAGGTTTACAGAAACTTTGATCTTGTAGAAGAGCAGGTACAGTTCATTACTGATTGGGCTGCACAGCAACCGATGATTGCCGTTTACCTTGGCTCACCTTATGCTATTACCAAGATGCCGGACCATAAGAACTTTAAGGCTTACGTCCTAGGATATACAGATACAAAAGCCAATGCCCGTGCAGCTGCAAAAGTTGTATTTGGAGCAATTGCCCCTAAAGGGGTGTTGCCGGTTACTGCCGGGCCGTTCCCTGTAGGGCACGGAGTTTGTTCTTTTTAATATTTCCTTGCGCTTATGTGCCCATTGGGACGACGTCCTAATGGGCACTTATTAAATAGGGTTTACAGAATTCTGTAAACCCTTAATTTTTATCATCTTGTAAATCAGTTACTTGCACAAAAAGACGACGTAACTTAAAATGTTTACAATAATGTAGGTTATGAATATTGCCAGTACAATAAGGCTCCAGTTGAGTCCAAGGATTGCAACGGCAAGTGCAAGTACAGCCACTATTCCAAGGAATGAGAAGCGGGCCTTGTTGTCTGCCCATTTCAGTGATTTGAATTTGAATGAGAACATTGGAATCTCGCAAACAAGGAGATAGCATAGAATCAATGATACCATTGGTACAATGTATGAATTTGCTGTAAGGAAATCATACAGGCAAGGATATGTTTGGCTGGCGTAGATGAGCGAGCCGCAGATAAGTGCACATGAAGGGGTTGCCAGTCCAATGAAGTTCTCGCTCTGGCGTGTGTCAATATTGAATTTTGCAAGCCTCAAGCCGCTGAATACGGCAATCAGCAGTGGCAGGTATACAAGGAAGTTCGCTTCGGCCTGGAAACGGTACATGATCATTGCAGGGGCAACACCAAAAGTGACCATGTCTGCAAGTGAATCCAGTTCTTTACCCATAGGGGAGTATGCCTTAAGGGCGCGGGCTGCAAGGCCGTCGCAGAAATCAAATACTGCACCGGCAATGATGCATAGGAATGCTGTCTTGAAATTTCCGTTGAGTGCAAGGATTGTTGCAAAGCATCCGCTCAACAGGTTCATTGATGTAATTGCGTTAGGAATGTGTCTGGTAATGCCCATAATTTTCTTCATTAAATAGGGTGGCTCTGCAGAACCACCCTAGAATTTTTTACCCAATATTATTTAAGGCCCATCTTAGCTCGGATAGCTTTAGGGATTGAGTTCTTGTTAACAAGAATGTACATTGTTTTAGCTTTAATGTAATTCTCTGAAATGTAGTGGTAACCGTCTGCATTGCGGGTAAAGCCCCAAGAGTTTTTGGTTTTGTAGTATTTTACACCCTCCTGGTCTTTTGCGATACCTACAATGTGCTCAAGGTGGTCATCAACAGTAATGAAAGCCTCAAAGTCTTTCTGTCTGCTCTCCTGTGTTACAGGAAGCTCTGTTGCCCTATACTCAATCTGTTTCATTTTCTTAAGAGTGTCAAGAGTATGAACAGCAATTGAGTGCTGCATTGCATAGCCTGGCTCATTGCTCAAGTCACCGCCCCAGCAAACTGTATAGCCGGTATTGATTGCGTTATCAATGATTGCCATAAAGTCATCTAGCGGAACATTGTAAAGCAGCTGGTGATCCCAGTTGTCAGGAATCTCAAGCGGAACCTGCTGGTAGAATGGATGATGAGTGAAACTGGTAATCTCAATATAGTCATCTGGATTGATGCCCAGGCTCTTGAAGAAGCTCTTTGCGGTATACTCTTTACCTTTATAAGTAAATTTCTCTGGAACCTCGCCAAGATAGAAATCAAGCAGACCCTCAAGCATAGGAGCTGGGATCATCTTCTTCATCTCTACAGCTTTCTCGCTAAGGGTTTTAACCCAACCGCTCAAATCATCGTGGTTGTGGGTAGGAGAATCATAGTTGATGCCGTCATAAACCTCATCAGGCATAAGGCCGTGCTCTGCCATTGCATTGATGTACATATGTGAAATTGAACCAGGATTGATGTTTCCTTTGCCCAAGCGGTAATAGTTGTCGGCGATTCTCTTCATATAGTTCTGTCTTACAATGAACATCTCTGAAAGGTCGTGCTCGCCTTTACCCATTCTGATAAGCTCGGACTCAATGAAAGAGTTGGTTGAGAAACACCAGCAAGTACCGGTTTTGGCCTGGTTTTTCACTGGGGTAGCAGGATTCTCCTTAACTACAGTCCACTCATATTTGTACTGTGCTGTTGCAGCAGTGCCTATAAAAAGAGCAGCAGCTGCCATCAATAATGCTTTTTTCATAATAGTGTATTTTAAGTGTATTAATTATCTTCCCGACAGTTTATTATAGACCCAGTTTTGCTCTGATTGCAGCAGGGATAGCATTTTTGTTCACTACAATATTCATAGTCTTGTACTGAACGAATGCCTCTGATACGTACCAGATGCCTTTGTATTTGCCTGTAGGGCCCCAAGAATTCTTAACCATGTAGTATTTTGTACCGTTCTGGTCTTTAGCAATACCATAGATATGCATACCGTGGTCATCTGTTGTAGTCTTGTTGTCATAGCCAGCCTGTCTCATCTCCTGTGTGATTACAAGCTCTTTTCCAGGAGCGTCCTGGTTGTTCATTGCAGCATTTTTCTCCTCTGGAGATTTGCCGATCCATCTTGCCTCATCTGAACCTGCCTCTTTCTGGTTAGCCTCTACATCAGGAACAATGCCAAGACCGTTACGGCTGAAGCCTTTCTCGCTTACGTCTGAGCCCCATGCAATGGTGTAGCCGTTCTCAATAGCGTAGTCAAAAATCTGCATCATCTCGTCCATAGGAACGTTGTATGACAAATCCCAGCGCCAGTTGTCGGGAACCTCAATTGCAAACTGTGAGTAGAATGGGTGGTGGGTGAATGAAGTGATTGAAACATAATCATCAGCATTAAGCTTCAAATAATCTTTAGCATAAGACTGAGGAGTATACTCTTTACCCTCTACTGTGAATTTCTCCGGGCACTCGCCAAGATAAGCGTCAAGAATGCCTGTAAGTCCTTTATGCCAAGCAGTAGTAAGGCTGGTTCTGTTAGGTTTTGTCTTAATTACATTTACATAAGCCTTAAGAACTGCGCAAAGCTCACTGTGCTTATTTACTTTCTCACCGTAGTTAAGGCCCTCCATCTCAACTTGAGGAACCATACCGTAGTTTTTCAAAGTATAAATTACATCACCGAATGAGCTTCCCTGCTCGTAGTTCAAGTGGCCGTCCAATCTTACGAATTTTACAGCCTTGTCTGCGTAGCCGTTCCATACAGGATACATCTCTGCCAAGTCGATATCAGCAGGAGCACCGTTCTTGATAGCCTCTGACTCAAGGAATGAGATTGTTGAATATGACCAGCATGTACCTGAACTTGCCTGGTTCTTAACTGGAGTTACAGGGTTCTCTTTAACTACTGTAAACTGGTAGCCGGCAGGTTTCTCTGCCTCTTTCTTCCCCTTTTTCTGTGCGAATGCAGAAGTCATTGCCACTGCAATCACCAACATTGTAGAAAGTGTTTTCTTTAGCATGATTGTGTTATTTTAAGTTATTGTTCATTCTTTATCTAACCTACAAAGATAATATTTTTTTAGTCTCTGGCAATAGTAATGCCCGCATCTGTATGTAATAACATACGGATGCGGGCACCTGTGTTTTAAACCTTGTATTCAACTAATTGACAAACTGCAATTTGCCTTCTGTGCAGCTTACCTGTATTTTGCCGTCTCCAGAGACTTTTCCTCCAATTATCTGGGTAGCCAGCTCATTAATAAGCTCTTTCTGCAAAAGCCTTTTTATTGGGCGTGCGCCATATGCAATGTCATACCCTTTAGATGCCAGGTATTCAAGTGCTTCATCAGTGAAAGAAAGCTCAATTCCCTTCTCTGCAAGCAACTCCTGTATCTGACGGATCTGAAGCATAAGGATACCACGGATATTATCGGGAGTAAGCGGTTCAAACATGATTACCTCATCAATCCTGTTAAGGAACTCCGGCCTTACACTTCTCTTAAGAACCTCCATAACTGCACCTTTGCAGTCCTCAAGTGCCTGTTCCTTATTTACATCGTTGATTTTGAGCATGTAATCCTGGATTATGTCACTTCCTACATTACTTGTCATAATCAGAATGGTATTCTTGAAGTTTACAGTACGTCCCTTGCCGTCGGTAAGCCGGCCGTCATCAAGAACCTGCAGCAGCACATTGAACACATCAGGGTGTGCTTTTTCTATCTCATCAAACAGAACAACTGAATATGGCTTGCGGCGCACTGCTTCAGTGAGTTGTCCCCCTTCATCGTAGCCAACATAACCTGGAGGCGCTCCAACCAAACGGGTAACGGCAAAGCTCTCCTGATATTCGCTCATATCAATTCTGGTCATGAGGTTCTCGTCATTGAAAAGGAACTCTGCCAATGCCTTTGCAAGCTCTGTCTTTCCAACACCCGTAGTACCCAGGAACAGGAATGAACCCAATGGCCTCTTCTCATTCTGCAAACCGGCGCGGGAGCGGCGTACTGCATCAGAAACTGCCTTTATTGCCTCATCCTGCCCGATAACTCTCTTATGCAGCTCCTCCTCCAGATGCAGCAGCTTGTCTTTCTCGCTCTGGAGCATCCTTTTCACTGGAATGCCGGTCCATTTTGCAACAACTTCAGCTATATCTTCTGGGTTAACCTCCTCATTTATAAGTGGATTCTCATTTGCGGCCTTCTTGGCCTCAAGTTCCTGAATCTTTGTCTGCAAATTGCCAATCTTTCCATAGCGGATTTCGGCAACCTTGGCATAATCACCGTTCCTTTCAGCCTCATCTGCCCTAATTTTAAGTTCTTCCACTTCCCGACGGCTGTTTTGAATTGAGTCCAGCAACGCCTTCTCCTCCTTCCATTGCTTGTCATATACCTTCTGCTCTGCCTGCAGCTGTTCCAGCTGTGCGGAAATTTCTGTGAGCTTTGGAGACTTTCCTTCCCTCTTGATGGCAGCCTTCTCAATCTCCAGCTGCTTGATTTTCCTGTTCAGTTCATCAATCTTCTCTGGCACAGAGTTCATCTCCAGACGGAGCTTTGATGCAGCCTCATCAATGAGGTCTATGGCTTTGTCGGGAAGAAAACGGTTTGTTATGTATCTGTGGGAGAGGTCTACCGCTGCGATAATTGCATCATCCTCAATGCGCACCTTGTGGTGGTTCTCATATTTCTCCTTAAGGCCACGGAGGATTGAGATGCTCTCTGCAGGGGTAGGCTCATCAACCATAACCATCTGGAACCTGCGCTCCAGAGCCTTGTCCTGCTCAAAGTATTTCTGGTACTCGTCCAATGTGGTAGATCCTACAGTGCGAAGCTCGCCTCTGGCAAGGGCCGGCTTGAGGATATTTGCCGCATCCATTGCACCGCTGCTTTTTCCTGCACCAACAAGAGTATGTATCTCATCTATATAAAGGATTATCTCACCCTGGCTCTCAATCACCTCCTTTACAACACCTTTCAGACGCTCCTCAAACTCACCCTGGTATTTGGCACCAGCTATAAGCGCTCCCATGTCAAGCGAGTATATCTTTTTGTTTTTCAGGTTCTCTGCAACATCACCGTGTACAATTCTCTGTGCAAGCCCTTCTGCAATGGCGGTCTTTCCTACGCCCGGTTCACCAACCAGGATAGGATTGTTCTTTGTACGGCGGCTTAAAATCTGCAGTACTCTGCGGATCTCTTCATCCCTGCCAATAACAGGGTCCAATTTGCCCTTCTTTGCCAAATCTATCAAATCTGTAGCGTAGCGCTGCAGTGCACTGCCCTGTTCATTCTGCTGATTGTATCCGTTCATGTCTTTTCCTCCTAATATTGCTTTAATTAACAATCTCTGAAGGTTAGCGTTCAAAATATTTACCAAAACGGATTTTGTGACAAAATGACAGAGTCTGTTTTCGAGCACGAAGTAACTAATTAGTGGCAGGTTTGTGCACGAAAGAGGTGTTGTTGTTTTAGTGCTTTATTGTTACTTTTGCATCAAATTGGGTTTTTATGGTTGCATTTTTGAAGGATATAAGGAGACGTAGGAGAATAAAGGCTTTGGAAGGGTCGGATATCCAGGCTTTTCCTAAAGTTGAGGAACTTGCCAACGTTGCTTTGGTATGGAGAGTTGAGTCTCCAGAAGATGTTGCCCAACTGGATGAGGTTGTATCTTTCTTTAAGTCTGCGGATTTGAATTCCACAATTCTTGTAGTGGAACATGGCAAGGCTTTCAAGAGCAAGCAGGCAAAGGTAGAGTTTGAGTCTTTTTGTGAAGAGAAGAATGCTGTTTTTATTCCCAAAGAACAGATAAAGTGGTATGGTTTCCCCAAGTCAGAGATTGTGAGACAGTTATTCAATGAAAAGAAGTTTGATATGGTAATAAGTGTGTGTCATGTTTCTGATTTTACGGTTGAATATCTTGCAGCAGGTTTGAGGTCAAAATTTAAGGCAGGTATGTGTGAGCCGCACTGGTGCAGTTTCAGCTTTGTATTGGAGAAAGGGCACGCAGCCCCATCTGTAGTAGAGTATCTTACAACGCTCTTTGAGTATATTCGCAAGATGTGTCAAAAGTAACTTTGTGCACGGAAAATGCATTTGGTGCGCAAAGTTGAGCAAACCATGTGAGTTTGTGCACAGAAGGGGCATTTGGTGCACAAAGCGGCAGATAAGGAGTGACTCTGTACGCGGAAGGGGCATTTGGTGCGCAAAGTTGAGCAAACCATGTGAGTTTGTGCACAGAAGGGGCATTTGGTGCGCAAAGTGGCAGATAAGGAGTGACTCTGTGCACAGAAAGGACATTTGGTGCACAAAGTTGATGAAAGCAGGAAAGTTTGTATTTGCCTGGAAAAAGTTGACTCACAACAATGAGTTAACGATGTTCAATTATGAAACAGAAAAACGTCTCAAATACTACGACAAAGTAATTGAGATTTACAAGGAGACAGGCTATTCTTCTCGACGCATAGCCA
>JAZRQU010000020.1:0-1174 GCA_045650045.1 Candidatus Egerieisoma sp.
CTCTATTATTATGGTTTTTGCAAGAGAATTATGAAAAAATAGGTTTATAAAAATCATTTCTTTTAATGACCGCAAACATCCTTGCCACAATTTTGGCTCTTAATGCATTTATGACTGTCATCTTGTTTTTACCTTCTTCCACTTTTCTCAAATAATACTCTTTCATTTCTCCACCGGCTTTGCTGACAAGTGAGACGGCAGAAAGATGAAGGAGTGTTTTAATACACTTGTCGGCACGGTGCGAAACCCTTGCTCTTGAATGCTGGCTGCTACCAGATGTGTATCGGAACGGTGCCAGGCCTGCAAAACAATTGAATTGTCTTGCATTATCAAAACGAGTAAAGGCCTCTGTAACGACAATCATGTTAAGTGCAACAACGGGGCCTACACCGTCAATGGACTGCAACAGCTTGTACTGTCTCGAAAGAGCTTCTGTTGAATTCACGATACATTCCATCTCCTCTGTTATGGAATCTATGACTTCTTGCAGGTTCTTCATCAGTTTCTTCAATCTCTTTGCCTTCTCTTTATATATGCTTTCAGGCATATACTCCTTCTGGTCCTTCATCTGTGCCTTGTACTTGGCAAGATCCGCGACATAAAGGCTGCGCTCTGCTTCAAGTTGTTTGAGTCTCTCAATCTCTTGGTCAGGGCGTTCGTAGAGACGCACCTTATCCTCAAAACGGGCTGCATATATCGCTATGCGCTTGGCATCTATCTTGTCGTTCTTGCCACGTTGTACTCCCGATGAGTATTTGATGTTCGACGGGTGCTCAAGCCAAAGCTTGCACTCGACAGCCTCACAAGCACATACAAGCGGATAGGTGTACTGTCCTGTATGTTCTGCACACACCAGCATCTGTGCATTACTTATACCGAATTCATCCTCCAACTGATGTATCAATGCTGTTACTGCACTTGGATGATTGGCAATAACATCCTCACGTACGACCTTGTTTTCAAACATTACACAGAAGTCGAGCTTCTTTTTTGATACATCAACACCGATAAAATAAAAATTATTCATACATTTGTACATCTTAGTGAGGTAAAGGAACTTGAACTTAACCTAAAAACCTTAACAGATTTTCAATTTAAATTATTATACAGGTCTGGGTTCAAGCAAGGCGGGGAGACCAAATAGAGGGATGGAGCTCGTTCCATACAAGAGGCT
>JAZRQU010000021.1:0-27959 GCA_045650045.1 Candidatus Egerieisoma sp.
AGGCGGCATTGGCTCCCGAAAAGGGAAGGGGCCCACGCTGTGGGAAGGACCGACAGGGGCTATCGCCACATCGCGATCCGTACATATAAATAGAAAAAAAGGCTAACCTCAAAGTCTAAATTGACTTTTTAGTCAGCCTCTTTTTCTGTGCCCATTAGGACGTCGTCTTAATGGGCACTTTTATTGTTTGCCATTTTGACGTCGTCCTAATGGGTACGCGGGTGTGGAAGATATTGTCTGTCGGGATGAAATATATTGGATTTTCCTTCCCAAATTGGATTTTATTTAGTACTTTTGAACGATTTTTGATTATTCACTATAGGTAGCTCTTTACTTATGGCGGACGAAAAACTATCAGATTAAAATATTAAACTTTATTATACAATATTTAATTCGGTAAATATGGCTAAAGAGAAACAATTCATTACCTGCGACGGTAACTATGCTGCGGCACACGTGGCATACATGTTCAGTGAGTTGGCAGCCATCTACCCTATTACTCCTTCATCAACTATGGCGGAGTTGGTAGACGAGTGGTCAGCTTTTGGCAAAAAGAACATTTTTGGCGAGCCTGTAAAGGTTGTTGAAATGCAGAGTGAGGGTGGTGCAGCTGGTGCTGTTCACGGTTCACTTCAGACTGGTGTTCTTACTACAACTTTCACTGCTTCGCAGGGTTTGTTGCTTATGATTCCTAACATGTACAAAATTGCAGGAGAGCTTCTTCCTACAGTTTTCCATGTTTCTGCAAGAGCACTTGCTTCACACGCTCTATCTATCTTTGGTGACCATCAGGATGTAATGGCTGCTAGACAGACCGGTTTTGCATTCTTGGCATCTGCTTCTGTTCAGGAGGCAATGGATATGGCTGCTGTAGCACACCTTGCAACTATCAAATCTTCTGTTCCGTTCGTTCACTTCTTCGACGGTTTCAGAACTTCACACGAGATTCAGAAAATTGAGGCTATTGACGCTGAGGATCTTAAGAAGATGGTAAGTACCAAATCATTGGCTAAATTCCGCGCTAGAGGCCTTAACCCTAACGCTCCTGTAACCAAAGGTACTGCCCAGAACTCAGACGTATACTTCCAGAACAGAGAGGCTTGTAACTCATACTATGAGGCAGTTCCAGATGTAGTTGCAAGATATATGGGTGAGGTTAGCGAGCTTACTGGCCGCCGTTACCTTCCATTTGATTACTACGGTGCAGAGGATGCAGAGAACGTAATCATTGCAATGGGTTCAGTAACTGAGACTGTAAAAGAGGTTGTTGACCACTTGATGGCTAAAGGCAAGAGAGTTGGTGTTGTTACAGTTAGACTTTACAGACCTTTCTCAGCTAAATATTTCCTAAGAGCTCTTCCTAAGAACGTTAAGAGAATTGCTGTTCTTGACAGAACTAAAGAGCCGGGTGCAGTTGGTGAGCCTCTATATGTAGATGTAAAATCAATGATTGCTGAGCACGGCCTTAATGTTAAGGTTGTTGGCGGCAGATATGGTCTTTCTTCTAAAGACACATCTCCTGCTCAGATTATTGCTGTTTACGAGAACCTTGAGGCTAAAGAGCCTAAGAATGACTTTACTATTGGTATCGTTGATGACGTTACCTTCAAGTCACTTCCTCAGCTTGAGGAGATCAGCTTGGCTAAACCTGGTACTGCAGAGCTTAAATTCTACGGTTTGGGTTCAGACGGTACTGTTGGTGCCAACAAGAATACCATCAAGATTATTGGTGAGAACACAAACAAATACTGCCAGGCTTACTTCGATTACGATTCTAAGAAATCAGGCGGTTTCACTTGTTCACACTTGAGATTCGGTGATGCTCCTATCACTTCTCCATACTTGGTTTCTACTCCAGACTTCGTAGCTTGCCACGTTCCTTCATACCTTGGCAAATATGATGTTATGAGAGGTATCAAGAAAAACGGTACTTTGTTGCTTAACAGCTTGTGGGATGTAGAGGAGACTCTAGAGAGAATTCCAGACCACGTTAAAGCTGAGATCGCACACAAAGATGTTAACTTGTACATTATCAATGCTACCAAGATTGCTGAGGAGATTGGCTTGGGTAACAGAACCAACACTATTCTTCAGTCTGCATTCTTCAAGATCTCTGAGATTATCCCTTATGAGGTTGCAGTTGCTGCAATGAAGAAAGCTATTGACAAGAGCTACGGCAAGAAAGGTGAGAACATTGTTAATATGAACTACGCTGCAGTTGACAGAGGTGGCGAGTACACTAAAGTTGAGATTCCTTTCGAGTGGAAAAATATCTCAAGAGGCAAATTCGTTCCAGATTCATTCAAACGTGTTGCTCCAGAGTGGGTTAAACATGTAGCAGACGTTGTAAATGCACAGTGCGGCAATGACCTTCCAGTAAGTGCATTCAAAGATATGGCTGACGGTGTTATCCCTGCAGGTACTGCTGCTTACGAGAAACGTGGCATTGCAACCCATATCCCTGAGTGGAACGCTGAGAACTGTATCCAGTGTAACCAGTGTTCATTCGTTTGTCCTCACGCTGCTATCCGTCCATTCCTTATGACAGAGGAGGAGGCTATGAAAGCTCCTGCTGCTGTTAAGAGAGTGAAAGGTAACGGTCCTCTTAAAGAGTACTTCTTCACAATGCAGGTTGATCCGGCTGACTGTACAGGTTGCGGTAACTGTGCTGATGTATGTCCTGCAAAAACTAAGGCTCTTGTTATGCAGCCAGCTGCTACTCAGGAGGCTGAGCAGGCTAACTTCGATTACATGCACTCACACGTTGGCTACAAAGACAACGTAGTTGCTAAAGAGCAGAACGTTAAGAACTCACAGTTCGCTCAGCCATTGTTCGAGTTCTCTGGAGCTTGTGCAGGTTGTGGTGAGACTCCATATATCAAAGCTATTACCCAGTTGTTCGGTGACAGAATGATGGTAGCTAACGCTACAGGTTGTTCTTCAATCTACTCCGGTTCATTCCCTGCATCTCCTTACTGTACTGATAAAGACGGTAGAGGTCCAGCTTGGGCTAACTCATTGTTCGAGGATAACGCTGAGTTCGGTCTTGGTATGAGAGTAGGTTCTGAGAGACTTCGCGAGACTGCTGCTAACCTAATGGTTAAAGGCATGGAGTGCGACTGCTGCAGCGCTGAGATGAAAGCATTGTTCGGCGAGTGGCTGACTAAGAAAGACGACGCTAAAGCTGCTAAAGAGATTGCAGAGAAACTTGTTCCTATGATTGAGACTTGCAACTGCGACATCTGCAAACAGCTTGCCCAGTACAAAGATGTTCTAGTACCTCGCAGCCAGTGGATCTTTGGTGGTGACGGTTGGGGTTACGATATCGGATACGGTGGACTTGACCACGTACTTGCATCAGGTGAGAATGTAAACGTAATGGTAGTTGATACTGAGGTTTACTCTAACACTGGTGGACAGTCTTCTAAATCAACTCCTGCAGGTGCAGTTGCAAAATTTGCTACTTCAGGTAAGAAGATCCGTAAGAAAGACCTTGGTATGATGGCTATGAGCTACGGTTATGTATACGTTGCACAGGTTGCTATGGGCGCTAACCAGGCTCAGTTCCTAAACGCTATCAAAGAGGCTGAGGCTCACGACGGTCCATCTCTAATCATCGCTTACGCTCCTTGTATCAACCACGGTCTTAAAGCTGGTATGGGCAAGAGCCAGAGAGAGGAGAAATTGGCAGTTGAGTGCGGTTACTGGCATCTTTACAGATTCAACCCTGCACTAGAGGCTGAGGGTAAGAATCCGTTCACTTTGGACAGCAAAGAGCCAGATTGGAGCAAGTTCCAGGACTTCATCAAAGGCGAGGTTCGTTACGCATCATTGCTTAAGACCTTCCCAGCAGAGGCTGGCGAGTTGTTCGCTCTAACTGAGGAGTTTGCAAAACTTCGTCTAGCTTCTTACAAACGTATGGCAGGTCAGGCTGAGTAATCAGACTACACTATACAATAAAAAAGGGCAACCGGTAACGGTTGCCTTTTTTTGTTTTTTTGCCCATTAGGACGTCGTCCCAATGGGCACTTTATGCACAAAGAGGCGCCCCAAAAAGGGACACCTCTTGCATTAACCTTGTAAAAACCTATCGGGAAAATTATCTCAATTCAAATATGAAAGGGAGGGTGTAGGTGCTCCTTACAGGTTTGCCGTGGTGGGTGGCAGGTTGCCAGACTGGGGACAATTTTACTACCCTTACAAGCTCTTCATCCAATAGAGGGTGTGCACTCTTGATTATTTTTACATTGTCAATAGTTCCGTCTGCAAGAATGTCAAAAGCAACCTTGGCCTGTCCTGTTATAAATTTCTCTCTTGCTTCTTCAGGATAATTCATGTTCAGGAAGATCCATTTTGTGAATTCTACTGAAGAGCGTCTCTTTTCCCCATCCTTCTTATATGGTGAGTTGAATTCGGCAGGGATTACTTCCATATCAAAAACTGCTGCAGGCTCGGATTCCTTCTGCATTTTGAAGATGACCGGGAATACGTAAGTTACATTTACAGGTTCACCCTTAACTTTGCCTGGTTCCCATTTTGGGCTTGTTGAAACTGCTCTCAAGGCTTCTGCATCCAGGATGGGATGCGCCCCTCTAAGTACGGTAATGTCCTTCAAATCACCGCTCTTGGAAATAGTGAACTTAATTGCAACTCTTCCTGCAAGATTCTCCTTTAAGGCCTGTTCCGGATATTTCATCTGGGAGTAGACCCAATTGGCAAAAGCGGCGGCAGGCTGCCCCTGGAATGTAGGTTTCTCATCTACGACAGACATAGGTACTGCCTCCTGCTGTTGCTGGGCATAAATGCTGCTGCATGCAAAAACTGCAAGAATTACAGTTAAAATCAAAGCAATCTTTTTCATAGCTGGTTCTTTTTAAATATTTTTAGTTTCTGGTTCCGCTCGCCAATGCTTCCGGACTGCATCAGTTTGCTTCTTATTCTCGATTTTACGGCCCTTACCGACGCCTCGGTTGTACCGGTGTACAATGCCACATCGGGAAGAGAATAATTCTCCTCGGTGAGGATCAGTACCAGTTTCTCCTGAGGGGAGAGGAAGTCCAACTCCTTTATAAAAGGGTACATCCTTACAAAATCAGCATCATTAACAACCTCCACAATCCCACTTTTATTGCTGTTCTTCATCCTGGTAATGGCATCCTGCAGCTCATCATACAGTACTCCCGACAATTTTATGCTTTTTCCCGATATCTTGTTTACCTCGTTTGCAAACACAGGCAAATTTTCAGCCTGACGGCTAAGCAGCCTGTTGGCAAACTTTTCGGCAATGAGCTTGCGGTTGTGTCTCTTTACAATATAATATGTTGCTGTTGCTGCTGCCATAACAATAGCCACAATCACGCAACATAATATGGTGTTGTTGTGTGATACCCTTTCCAGCTCCAGTATGGCTGCATCCAGCTCATACTTATATACCATAACGGCTTTTAAGGTGTCTATGTAGATTTGATCCATATCGATTTCTGAATTTCCTAAACAAATATACCATTAATTTTTCTCCAAATTGTGGTGCGCTCCGCTGTTGCGGCTGCAAAATGGATAATGCGTTGTGAAATAGAGTGTTGATATGTCTTTGTTGCACGGGCGTTGCGCGTTTTGCCCATTAGGACGTCGTCCCAATGGGCAAAAAAGGCCGGTCAAAAGTGATCGGCCCTGTGTTCTCTTTTTAAGAAAGCCTCCTTGGCAACCTCAGCAGAATAGCCAGAAAGGCTACAACACCAAGTGCAAACGGATAATAAAGATATGTCATGATTGAGAGGGCAGAGATGCCGGCAAGGCCGCTGGCCATAAGGAGCTGGGCACCGTAAGGGATCATGCCCTGTACAAAACAGGAGAAGGTGTCGAGGATGCTGGCGCTCTTGCGTGGATCCAGGCCGTATTTCCTGGAAATGTCCTTGGCAATGCCGCCTGTAGTGATGATTGCAATTGTATTGTTTGCTGTACACAGGTTGGCAAGGGATACAAGGGCTGCAATGCTCAGCTCTGCACCTCTTTTGCCGCTTATGCGGCGTGTCATCTTTTCAATAAGGTAATCAAGGCCGCCTGCAGTACGGATCACCTCAAGCATACCGCCTGCCAGCATGGTTACAATAATCAGGTCACCCATTCCGGCAATGCCGCTTCCAATATGTCCCAGCCATGAGATCCAGCCAATCTTCCCTATGGCAAATCCTATCACTGCGTTTGCAAGGATGCCCACAGTCAGCACCAACACCACATTCACGCTGGCAATGGCCATTCCAATGACAAGCAGATACGGCACCAGAAGGATGAGGTTGACACTTTCACTGTCGGGAGTAAAATTTATATTCATTCCTGTAAAAATGTACCAGAGGGTGACAAGGATTGCTGCTGGTGCTACAATGAGGATGTTTGCCTTGAATTTGTCGGCCATAGAGCATCCTTGGGTTCGTGTGGCTGCAATGGTGGTGTCTGAAATGAATGAAAGATTGTCGCCAAAGAATGATCCTCCCACAACGATTGCGGTGATGAAAGGGGCTGAAATACCCGTTTCTGCGGCAATTCCGGTAGCCACCGGCACCAAGGCTACAATTGTACCCACGCTGGTTCCTACAGCCATTGAAATGAAGCAGGCAGCCAGGAACAGTCCGGCAAAAAGTAGTTTGCCCGGAAGCAGCTGCAAGGTGATGTTCACTGTTGCCTCAATTGCCCCTATCTCCTTTGCAGTAGTTGCAAACGCGCCTGCAAGGATAAAGATCCAGATCATCAGCAGTACATTCTTGTGCCCCGCTCCCTGTGAGAATACTGTAACCCTCTCTTCAATCTTACCCTTAAGGCATAGGGCCATGGCGTATACAGATGCAATCAGGAATGCCGCTGCAATAGGCACCTTATAGAAATCCCCCGCCATGACAGAGGATACCAGATATATAATCAGGAACACCGCCAGGGGTGTAAGTGCAAACCATTTTTTATTTCTCATACAACATGTGTTTTATTAAAGTGCCCATTGGGACGTCGTCATAATGGGCAAAAATCAATATTCAAACGGGTACGCAGGAACGCCTGCTCCGTTGTAGATATTTCCTTTGCAGTAATCCTCTATGCAATATTTTACATTAACCGGCTGTGCAACATTGGGATGCCATACTACAAGTTTGCCTTTCTCAATGCGTGAAAATGCAGGGTAGAATTTGCCGTCTGATCCTGCTACATGCAGATAGGCTGCACCTTCAGAGCTCTTTTTTCCGGAAGGCAAAGCCACGTGCAGCCCTTTTGCATGGCTAAATTCCACTACAAGTTCATTCCCTTTCTTCACAACCCTCTTCATAACCGGACCGTAACACTCAATTTTCTTCCCGTATTCATTTGTCAGAACAACATCTGCGAACCTCCTTGCCGGCACAACCTTGTTGCGGGGATGGATATCCAGCGAGTCACCCACATCAATGGCGGTAACCATTCCAATATCCTCAAGCATCTTCTGCTCCCAAACCTTTGCCTGCTCCATGCGGATTTTTCCTGGGAGCTGGCCATAAGGTGCCACCTGCATGAAATAGAACGGCAGCCTCTTCTGTCCCCACAACTGCCTCCAGTCCTCCACCAGATCCACAAAGATTGGGGCATAGTCTTCGGCTCTCCAGGCATTGGACTCTGCCTGATACCAGATATTTCCTTTTATGGTATATCCCACAATAGGGTTAACCATTCCGTTCCATACTGCCGAAGGGACTTTGTGCAAGTACCCTTTAGGAGCCATTTTGTCGGGAGTATAATTTCTGTATACCCTGTTGTAGATGGTGTCCTTGCGCATCACCTCCTCCCTTATCCATGATTCCGCGTGGGTTCCTCCAACTGCGCAGAGAATTACCCCTACAGGCCTCTGCAGCTCCTGGTGGAGCATCCTTGCAAAAAGGAATGCCACAGCCGAGTAGTTTTTTACAGTCTCCGGTGAGCACACAACCCACTCACCCTTGCAATCCTCATGAACGGTTGTATGGTCCCACACCTCCTCCACTTTGAAAAGGTGGATATTCGGGTAATCCGCATCCTGCACCTGAGCCTCCCAACCCTCCATTCCGGTCATCCAAGAAGATCCTTTTTTAGGAGTGCTCCAGAACTCCATATTGCTCTGCCCGCTGGCCAGCCAAACCTCACCAACCAGCACATTTGAAATCCTTATTTTCTCATCTTCTCTTCCCGACAGTACCTCTATCCACTGTCCGCTGCTGCACTTTGGAGTCTTGATGTGGAGGCTCCATTTGCCCTCAGCATTGGCCACCGTTTCAGCCTCCTTTCCCCACGAGGTCTTCACCTGCACCTGCTCTCCCGCATCAGCCCATCCCCACAACTTCACCTGAGCCTTTTGCTGCACCACCATATTGTCCGATATGATTGCCGGAAGCTTTATCTTTCCCTGCATCTGTACCGCCGCACACAGCAGCACAAAAGCCATAATAAGAATCTTTTTCATATTGCAAATTTTATGGTGCGAATATACGGAGAATTGTACAAAAAGACGACGTAATTGCCCATTAGGACGTCGTCCTAATGGGCAAATTTATTGGTCTGAATTTTGCAAAGGAGTGGTAAAAACAATAATATGAAAAAATCAGTTGTGACTCTCTTTTTGCTTGTATCTCTGGTTTTCACAGGTACAACTGCCCGCTCGCAGGAAAAATTGCTTGAGTGTGCCATAGTTCCGTATGAGAAACTTGATGTGAAGCCCAGGTTTAAATTGGGAGAAGGCGAGATGTTCTATAACTGGCTGTTCTCAAATGTCAGGTATCCGCAAGCGGCGGTGGATGCAGGGAATAGAGGGAGTGTGATGTTTTCCTTCATTGTTTCAAGAGAAGGTGAAGTTACTGATGTGAAAATATTGTCGGGAGAAGGAATTTTGGGGGAGGAGATAAAGAGGGTTATGGCAATTGTGCCCAAGTGGACTCCTGGGGAGCTGCAGGGTCTAAAGGTAGGGGTGAGGTTTATATGGAATGTGAATTTCTCTCTCCGGGGTGATGAGAAGAGACCGCGTATTACAGGTCAGCCGGTAGATCCTCAACCAGATTGGATTATATGGGAACCTGATGATTGGGTATATGAGCCGGTTGAATGGATACCGTATGCAATTGTACATGAGAAGCCTACATTTAAGGGAGGGGACCTGGGGCTCTTTCAGGAGTGGGTAACCAAAAGGTTGCAATACCCTGCGGATGCGGATGGGGTGAAGGGAAGGGTTACGGTGAGGTTCAGAGTGACAAAGGAAGGAGATGTTGCCAAGGTTGAAGTTCTGAGAGGATTGAATGAGGCTTGCGACAGGGAGGCAGTGAAAGTTGTTGCTTCTTCTCCAAAATGGGAACCTGGCAGGGATAAAAAAGGGGCACCGGTAGAAGTGGTCATTGTAACCTCTTATGTGTTCAAGCCAAACTGATTCCAATAAGTTTTTTTCTTCCCTGCAGTTTTTTGTACGGATAAAAAGAAGAGGCGTTCCAGCAAAGGAACGCCTCTATGTATTTATCGGGAAGACGATTACTCGATGAAACCAAGAATCTCGCCTTTCTCTACATTGTCGCCCTGTTTAGCTGTGATGGCAACTATGCGGCCGGTAACAGGAGCTGGAACCTCCATTGGACCGAAGTATGCCTCAACGTAGCAAACCGGTTTGTCCTGTTTGAACTCAGAACCGATGTTAGGAGCTGTTGATACGTCAGCAACGTCGTACTGCCATAGAACTTTACCTTTAACTGGAGACTGGATAGGTTTGGCATTAGGGAATTTTGCAACAAGTGCATCAATGTCAAACTTAGGCATCTCAACAACTGGACGGGTAACGATGATAGGAGCACCTGCTTTAGCTTTAGCTGCCTCAAGGTCGGTCTCGAAACGTTTTTTGGCGATACCGCTCTTATAGTCTCTGTACTGACGCTCGTGCATTGCAAACTCAAACAATTCCTCATCATCCTGGCCGCGGTCCCAACCCTCTTCCTTCATCATCTGCTCAAACTTAGGAAGCTCGTTAGGGAACTCGTCCTGAGGGTTGCCTGTGTAGAACTCAAGACCTTTCTCTTTAACGATCTGTACGATCTCTGGAGCAAGCTCACCTGGAAGTTTACCGGTCTTGCCAAGAATCATGTTCATTGTATCCTTGTCAATTGTCTTCCATCTAGGCTCACCTTTAAGAGTGTGCATCAAGTTCATGAGGGCAGTATTCTTAACATACTGGCTGAATGGAGTTACTAGTGGTGGGTAACCTAGGCGAGGCCATACGTACTCAACCTCCTGGAACAACATAACTGCAAGCTCGTTAAGAGTAACCTCTTTCTTGCCCTGGTTTCTTAGTGACATGTTGATAGCGCCGTGGAAGCCTTTCAAGTCTGCCATCATAGAACCCATCATACCGCCTGGAAGACCGCAACCTACAAGAAGTGAAGAACACTGGTAGTTGGTTGGCTCAATGAAGTAACCTAGATAATCGTCAATGAAAGTCTGGGTAAGTCTTCTTGCCTCCATGTAAGCATCCATGTTGATATCCTTAACAAGGAAACCAGCATCTTTCATCATTGCCTGGATAGTGATTACATCCGGATGGATTTTACCCCATGAAAGTGGCTCCATAGCAACGTCGATATAGTCAGCACCTGCTCTTGCAACCTCTAGCATAGAAGCTACTGAGAAACCTGGGCCTGAGTGACCGTGGTACTGAACAACGATATGAGGATATTTTTTCTTGATCTCTGAAGTAAGTCTTCCAAGGAATGCAGGACGGCCGATACCCGCCATATCTTTCAAACAGATCTCGTCGCAACCGTACTCAACAACTTTGTCAACGATATCCATGTAGTACTCAACAGTATGAACAGGAGAGTAAGTGATACTCAAGGCAACCTGTGAAATCATACCGCCTTTCTTTGCGCCGATAACTGAACCTTTAAGGTTTCTATGATCGTTAAGACCGCAGAATGAACGTGCAATGTTGGTACCCTGTTTAGCTTTAACCTTGTACATCAAATTACGTACATCCTCAGGAACCGGGTTCATTCTTAGAGCGTTCAAACCACGCTCCAACATATGTGTCTGGATACCTACCTTGTTGAAAGGAGCTGTCCACTCTCTAACAGCCTTGTTAGGGTTCTCGCCAAATAGAAGGTTAACCTGCTCAAAAGCACCACCGTTGGTCTCAACGCGGTCGAAGCAACCCATGTCAATGATTACAGGGGCAATCTCCTTAAGCTGGTGAACCATAGGTACATACTTACCTGATGACTGCCACATGTCTCTGTACAACAGAGAGAATTTAATTTCGCGTGCCATAAAATTCTAAAGTGTTTATAGTGTTTAAATGTTTTGGTTTTTTCGTAGTAGTCTACAAATCTAATAAAAAAAAGTCACCCTTCTATATGTTTGCGAAGAAAAATTTTTATAACTTTACACTCCGTAAATATTTAATAATTTGGCGTAGAAGTTGTGTTTTTCAGGGTATTTCTTCCCGACAAACCACAACTTTTAAATTTTTTACACAAAATAGTTGCACAGAAAGAAATTTTGTGTACCTTTGCAGTCCGATTTGGGGAATACCTCATTGAGGAAACAACATGGTGGTTGTAGCTCAGTTGGTTAGAGCGCTGGTTTGTGGCACCAGAGGTCGTGGGTTCGAATCCCATCTTCCACCCAAAAGCCGATGCAAACGCATCGGCTTTTTTTGTTTAAGACGGGATTCAAAGCAGCTCAGCACGGAGTGCTGGGCGTTTTTTGTTTAATCCGGACCGAGCTTGCTCGGGGACGGAAGAAACAAAAATGCCCAAAAATGCCGCAGGCATTGAGCTGCGACAGCCCGGCAACAACAAAGCCCAGAATTGCGTACTACAGGCTTTTAAGGGCCCCCGCGGCGAGCGGAAATGGGAATGCGCAGCCCGCCAGGGCGAGCACAATCCCTCCCAACGAGGGAATGGCGGAGCCTTAATCCCGTCTGAGACGGGAATGCCGGAGGCCCAATCCCGTTTGAGACGGGAATGCCGGAGGCCCAATCCCTCCCCCAGCAAGAGTGGCGGAATCTCGTCCCGTAAACAGCATCTTCAGATGTTATGTCCTTGATGGTTTTTCCTGGAATAGACATTTGTGCAAACTTTTGCCTTAAAAAGACATTTTCTTCTTCCTCGTCAGTTCCTGCAATTCATCGTGGGCGCCCACCCCTCTCAGAGTCACTTCCAGCTAGGGGTGCTGCCCACGATGCAACAAATTTGTTCCGTCGTGGGCACTATACCCTGCTGGAAAGCATTGTAGAAGGGGTGCTTGCCCACGGTGAATTGCAGGAGGAGAAATCTCCCGCACCGGGATGGTATCTCCCGAGGGGCCAGGCCATATTAAGCGCAGGAGGTTGCCTCTCCCTTCTACGGTGCATTGCATGAAGGGCATATGGATTGTCGGGACTATCTGAATGACCGGAATTGTCAGACTTATCGGTGGCATTCGGCTCATCAGACTCAAGCGATCTGCATAAGAAAATTGCATCGTTGGAAGATTGAGAGAAATAGATTATCCGTGCGGTCCTGCTGCCAGTCCTTTACAGAATTCCTTTCAGTTCCTCAGCCACCAGGCCGCACAAACGGGCAATCTGCTTAATGGAACAGTTGTATCTGGAGCGGAGGGCCCTGGCCAGTTTAACCCTTTGGGTTGTGGGCAGTGACCTTATTGTGTCACAACCGAACAGTTCCCGGCAGATGGCATTTCTGTGCTGACGCATTTCCTGAATGGGAATTGTGAGACGGGAGATGCTTCCGGCCCGGGATTCTATGTCTTCCTCTTTGCTCTTGCACATGAACCAGTTGAAGCTTTTGTGGGTCCTGAAAATCCGCTCAACCAGTTCGTATGCAACATACTCTCCTGGAAATATCACCATCCCGATAACTGAAGCGTCTTGTATACAATCATCTTTTGTGTTGAGAATAGCCCTTCGCTGACGGTATGTCATTTGGGAGAGTCTCCTTAACTGTTCAGGACTCTTCCACGCAGGGGTAGTCCAAGAACTGTTTTTCCTGAAGTAAAGTCCGCCGGAGCACCATGGATAGTCCCATGCATTAAAACCCAGTCCGCCAACTGGAGCGTTCTTTATTACGTAGGTAATGGCTAGCTTGAGATAAAAATCGTTGTCTATGTACTGGTGGTTGAGCGGCAGTCTGAACAGTTTCTTTTTCTCATTGTGTCTCAGAGAGATATTCTGGGAAGTAAGCCTTATGTATTCGTGCATGAATTTGTTGCAATCTGAGAACGCACCCCACAAAATAAAGTGGACATGTGTGTCCATCAGGCAGAAGGCCAGAATAATGATATTGTATTTCTGCACTACCACAAACACCCTGTTCATTCCCCTGATAAAATCAGCTTCATCATCAAACAGCCTGTCAACAGCACTCCCGTCTGTGTAAAAATGCCAGCAATTGGTTATTGGATTTTTTAGCCCTTTGACAAACGGGCCATTTAGGGACAGGTCAGATTCTATCTGCCTGAGCAACTCTTCTTTAATCTTCATCTTCAATTCCAGCGCCTCAAGTGGTCGCCCAGTCACAAATTTATGCAAAATAGTTTCTCTCTCAAAGCATTTTTTTGTGTTATTTTTCTCCCGACAGATATCTGATTTACAGCCATTCCCCTTCCTGCAATTCACCGTGGGCACCCACCCTTCTCAGAGTCACTTCCAGCTATGGGTGCCGCCCACGATGCAACAAATTTGTTTTGTTGTGGGCGCTATACCCTGCTGGAAAGCATTGTAGAGGGGGTGCTTGCCCACGGTGAATTGCAGGAGCCTTTGCCAACGCAAGGCAAGGGCCGGTGAGGCTCCTTCAAAGCGAATTGTACAAAAAAATCAAGCCCCGCAGCCTCATTCCGGGACTGCAGGGCTGGCCTGACTTATCAGATCTGATATAAAAGTTATTTCATCCGCCTTTGTCTTTTTGCCGGGTGCATATTCTTGCCATCCAAAGTTACCGCTTCTCCCTCCATCTCCACGTTTATTGTGCTTTGGCCCTTTATACGCACTTTTGCTGTTTTTGAACCTATCATGGTGATTATCAGCGTCCCATTTTTTGGTGCGGCAATTGCAAATTGCCCTACCGCATTTGTTGCAACGCCTGTTTTAGTCCCTTTAACCAGGACGTATGCTCCAGTGAGGGGTGCTCCATTTTCGGTAACAGTGCCTTTTACAATGTTGGCATCCGGAGGTAATGTCTCTCCCTGAGGGATACCGTAGGTGGGTGGTGTCGCTTTCATTGCTGCATCCACTACTGTCTGGCCTTTCACATCAATGGTGAGTGGCTCCATTGACAAGCAGTAGAAGGTGAGCGTTGCCCCCTCTTTTGGAATGCTGATCTTATACTCTCCTTTTTCGTTTGTATGGGCGGTTATGCCATTTCCTGCATCTGCTTTTACTGTTGCGTTTGGAACAGGAATTCCATCACATGTTACTGTGCCGGTGATTGTCCGCCTGTTGTCATTTTGTGTCGCCTTGCTGCTGGAACGGAGTACTGCAGTACCGTTAACGGTTATCTCCTGGGCAAATGATACTGTGCTGATCAACAGAGCCATGATTATAGCTCCAATTGATTTTATAAATAGTGTTTTCATGATGAGAGTAGTTTTCACAAAGTTGTAGAATAATATTGAAAAAATCAAGTCGTAAAAAAAAAAGTAGTGTTCAGGCATGATTTGTGTACATTTGTTTATGCAAAAATCAAATTGGTAGCTTATGGGAACTTTAAAACGCTTTTTGTGGAGCCTGTTGGCAGTTGTGGCAGGCGGAATGCTGTTTCATTCTGCAGATCTTTATGGGCAGGTTCGGATAGTGCCAATAAAAGGGGAGATATACAAATATGAAGATGTCCAGTCTGTAGTTGCAAAGGTGGGAGGCCAGTATATTCCAGCTGATCTAGAGGATGCCTTTAAGGAGTTGGATAAGGAACTGGATGCAAAGCAGAAGAAGCACCTCAGGGATTCGGCACAATTTGTTTATTTGCATTTTGGAATGGGAATGTGGATAAGGAACAACTGGGGTCTGTGGGGACATTCAAGGCTGCAAAAATATTTTCTCAAGCATGGGGTTTGGCATGCAGATGATATGTCTTCAATAATTATTGGCGAGTATTTGAACTATTTACAGGGAAAACCATATAAGACCAAGCTTGAGGAGGACCCTGTTGCCATGCCTGGGAATGTTGACTACCACTTTAATGATTCTTTTATAGAAAAATTGGGCAAGAACCGGAAGGAGATGCTGGAGGCAGGGTTTGGAACCGGAAGGAGTGTGAGGTTTGCCTTTCCGTACGGCTACTCCTCTACAGAGGAGGCAAATGTGCATAAAGACAGTATAAATGTCATGGTGCCCGAAGGCTTTATAAGGGATGTGGATTATCTTAACAAAAGGGTATTGGTGGAGGTGATGGAGACATATTCTCCCCAGGGAGTAATCATTTATGACGGCAATCTGGAGAAGATGCCCGGCAAAGTATATGTAAAGAGAAATCTGGATGAAGGCTCGGAGGATATGGAATCCATTGTGTTCATGAAGAAGGGAGAAAGAATATGGTTCCATATAAAATCAGGCCATTGGGAGGGTGTTGAAAAAAATCACTAGATTTGTACATCATGAAAGATGTATTGGAATTTTTGGCGCAGCTCTCGCAAAACAACAACCGGGAGTGGTTCAACGCAAACAAGGAAAAATACCTTCAGGTGAGGGAGAAGTTTGAGGTGTTTGCCCGGCAGCTGATAGAAAAAATCAGCAGTTGGGATGAGGATGTTGCTGCCTCGCAGTTGGGGGTGAAGGATTGCACTTACAGAATCTATCGGGATACAAGGTTCAGCAAAAACAAGGAGCCTTACAAGACCCATATGGGGATTTTCATATGCAAGGGTGGGAAAAAGTCGCCCAATGCGGGGTATTATCTCCATCTGGAGCCGCCTGGGGAAGTTATTCCCGACAGCATGGGAGTCCATACACAGACCCCGCTCTCAATGGGGGGATGCTTCATAATTGCCGGAACATATAAATATGAATCCAAGGTGCTCCGTAGCATCAGGGATGAGATTTCTGTTAATGGAGATTCTTTTCTGGAGGCAATGCAGCAGGCAGAAGGTTTTTATCCGGAGGAGTCGGATATGCTCAGGAAGGTTCCTACAGAGTTCTCCTTTGCTCCCGACAGATGGCACAGATTGCTCAGATACAGGACATTTGCCCTTATAAAACCTGTGGGACCGGATTATGTATGTGGAGAGAATGCCCTGGATAAAATTGCAGGGGATTTCAGGAACTGCAGGGATTATATAAAGAAACTCAATATGGCAATTGAGTATGCCTATGAGGAAGAATGAAAGCCACATTTGGTAATGTTGCCAAAAACACCTTGCTCTGGCGGGGGTTAAGTGTTCAAATGCGGGAAAGTTATCCCCTTTTCCGTATCACCGCCACATAAACCAGCAGGATCACGTTCATAAGCAATGCATAAATGATTGCCGGGATGGCCATCTCTCCGCTGTTGAAGATGAAAGGGGAGGTGGCTATGGCAATGGCCTGGGCAGCGTTCTGCATCCCTACCTCAATAACAATGGTGCGTCTGACAGCATCTGAAAAACCGCCGAAACGGGAAAGGAGGGAGCTGCAAAGCATGGCACCCAGAATAAGGCATGCTGCCGCAATGCCCAATACCTTGAAATTCTCAAAAATCTCTGATGTGTACTGCAGGAAGAACACTCCCGCAAGCACCATAAGGGCCGGGAAAGCACATTTGCCCAGCACCTTGTTCACTTTCTGTGCTGCAGCCGGCTTGAAACGGCGCAAGGCGATGCCCGCCAGCATAGGGACAAACAGCAGTACCAGGTTCTGCACAAGCAGTTTCCCCACAGGGAGCACAACTTCAACTCCGGCCTGCTGCGAGACGAATGCCGATACACCTCCCATTACAAACGGCAGGGTGAAAAGGGTGATTACACTGCTTACGGCAGTAAGGGTTACCGAAAGGGCCACATCCCCTTTTGCTAACATGGAAAAGACATTTGAGGAGCTTCCTCCAGGGCAGCAGGCAACAAGCACAAGGCCCATAAAATAGACAGGTGGCAAATCCAATGCCCATGCAATGGCAAAAGCAATCAGGGGAAGGAGTATAAGCTGTCCAATCATCCCCACAAGCACCCCCTTAGGGTTTTTTGCAACATTGGTGAAGGCCTGGCGGTTCAAATCTGTTCCAAGGAGGAACATCAGCACAATCAGTATGGGCATTACAATCCAGACTGTATTCATACAAATCGCAGTTTAAATGAAAAAATTTGAATAGCACAAAATTGCCACAGCAAACAGCAGTAGCGTAAAAACAAGAAGATTGCGGGCGGTGGCTCCCAAAACAGGGTTGAGGGCAGCCCCTGAACCTGAAACCAGTTTTCTCCAGGTGTGGAAATGCATAGCAAGATAAATGGCCACAATCACCGCAGATACCGGGTATATCGTGCGGAGCATATAAAATACAATCCCCATTGCCACAATGCCGGAGAACAGGTATACCCATCCCATAGCCTTGCGGCCAAAGATTACCACGGTAGTCCTTTTCCCCACAGCCCGGTCATCTTCCTCATCCCGACAGTTGTTTACAATAAGCACATTGGCGGCCAGAAGCCCAACTGCAACCGATATGGGGAGAGAGAGCCACAGTTCTCTCCAGCCCCCCTGCTGCAGATAGCAGGTAAGGGTAACCGGCACAATGCCAAAGAAAATTATAACTGCCACATCTCCCAGCCCATGGTGTGAAAGCGGGTACGTACCCGCACTGTATGCAAGGGCAAACAGCCCTATGCACAAGCCAACAGGAACCAGCCACCAGCTGCCGTAGAACAGCATGAGGCATCCTACAACAGCGGCCGCAGCCAAGGTGCCGAATGTGGCATATTTCATGGCGGCAGGGGAGATGTCCCCTTCGGTAACTCCACGGCGGAACCCTTCGCGCCCCTTGCGGTCTACCCCTTTCCTGAAATCATAATATTCGTTGGCAAAATTGGATGCAATCTGGGCCAGGATGGCAAACAGCAGGCACAGCAGTGCCGGCACAAGGGAAAAATCAATCCCCATCATGGCGCAGGCAATTCCCGCAAGCACACCTGATATGCTCACTGGGAGTGTCCTCAAACGCATAGCTTCAATCCACTTCTTCATCCTTTATTCCCCCTTTATGCCAATGTACATTCTGCAGATGCCCAGAGTGAGGCTTCTGTGTTCCACTTTGCTGAAGCCGGCCTGGTGGAGCATCCCTACAAATTTGTCGGGAGCAGGAAAACGGAGAACTGATGCCGGAAGATATTCGTAGGCGCCCCTGTCTCCAGAGATCCATCCCCCTATTGTAGGGAGTATCTTAAGGAAATAGAGTTTGTAGCACCAGCGGATTATTGGGTTTGAAGGTACGGAAAGTTCCAGGATTACCAGCTTGCCGGCAGGTGTAAGAACTCTGTGCATCTCTTTAAGGCCAACTTCAAGGTTCTCAAAATTCCTCACTCCAAATCCTACGGAAATTCTGTGGAACGAAAAGTCATCATACGGAAGGGCCTCGCAGTCTCCCTGTACCATGGTGGCATCCACTCCGGCTGCCTTTATCTTCTCGCGCCCTATCTTCATCATCCCCTCGGAGAGGTCTATTCCGGTAATTTTGCTCCCCGCAGGAGCCTTCTGGGCAATCTCAATGGTGAAATCGCCTGTGCCGCACGCCACGTCCAGGACGTTGAGGGGTTCTTGGGTGTTTAGCAACTCCTTCACCGCCTTCCTTCTCCATCCTTTATCAATGTTGAGCGACAGGATATGGTTCAATTTGTCGTAATCGGGAGCAATGTTGTCAAACAGTTTTCTTATGCCTTCTTTCTTTGCCATATGGGTCTGTAATATGACTGCGAAAATAGGAAAAGTATCTTGTATTAGTGGGGATAAATTAACTTTTTTATATCTTTGAAGAAATCTATGCGCTATCTCATGATAAGACCGGCAATAATTCTCTTTCTGTTTTTCATATGCACTTCGGTAGGGGCGGAAGCGCAAAAGCTCAGGCGTGTACAGAGGTACGGTGAGATAAATTCCATTGTAGAGAAGATAAAAGGAGTGTATATTCCCAAGAATATGAAGGAGGCAATGAAGGCCCTTGATGCATCTTTCAAGCAGGAAGACAGGGAATATCTCAAGAATAATAATTGGGAAGAGGTGGACTTGCATTTTTCAACAGGTATGTGGATCAGGAACATGTGGTTGTGGAACAACTCCAGGTTTTATCTTTATCTCAGGGATAATGGGATGGGGTATGAACCGGATGGCATGTCGGGAAGGGTGCTCTCCTATTACCGCAAGCATCTCAAGGGCGAAAAATTTGATGATCCGGCAAATGGGAGGGCCAGACGTGTGGTCAGTAGTGCAGGTAACGGATTGGTGTATCACTTTTTTGAAATTCAGGGAAGGAGAGGAGGTATGAAGAGACAAAAGAGCGGCTATGAGGTGGGAGACAGTGTGAGGTTCAGTTATCCGTTTGGATATACATCTGCCCAGGAGGAGAAGTTGTACAATCACAATGGCGGGAGGATGCCGCAATGTGAGGGGGTAGTAACTGCAGTGGGTAATGATAATATCAGGGTAAGGATAGAAAATGCGTGGTCGGAACACGGTTTGCTTGTCTATAATGGCAATGTAGCCCAGGGAAGTGGCCGTAAATATGTGAGGGCCAACTACAGAAGGCTTGAACGCAGGGACGGAAGCATGTATTTTATGAAAGAGGGGGAGGAGATGTGGTTTCCGGTTTCGTTGAAGATATGGGAGAAGTAAAATTATGTCACAAAAGAGAACTTTTAAAGATTGGGTGATAGCTACCCGTCCGTGGTCATTTCCGGCTTCTGCAATGCCGGTGCTTGTAACTTTGGGATATCTGTTCTGGAAAGGGATGGAGGTGGATTGGACTATTGGCGTATTTACAATTTTGAATGTGGTACTGTTCCATGCGGCGGGAAATACATGGAGCGACTATAAGGACTACAAGAGTGGTGTTGACAGGGAGGATACTGTTGGAGGACTCTCTATAGTGAGCGGACAGTTTGCTCCGGAGGAGATAAAAAGACTCTCTCTCGGGCTTTTTGCTGTAGCGGTAGCAGGAGGTTTTGCGCTGGTATGGCTTACTGGAATAACAACCCTGTATTTTGGTTTGGCAGGAGCCCTTCTTACTGTCTGTTATCCTTGGCTCAAGTACCGTGCACTGGGAGACCTTGATATTTTTCTTACTTATTCTGTACTCCCTATGCTGGGAACATCGTTCGTGGCAACAGGTGAGGTTAATTTGAGTGTATTGCTGCTCTGTGTTCCTGTGGGACTCATTACAGTTGGAATTCTCCATTCAAACAATACCAGGGACATTGAGCAGGACAGAAGGGCAGGCATAAAAACTTTTGCAATGTGTGTGGGAGGAAAGGTGTCCACAATCCTGTATTGTCTGGAAATGGCTATCCCTTTTGTGTGGGTAATTGTCTGCGCAGTTATGGGTTTGTTGCCGGGGTGGTGCTTTCTGGTTATAGCTGCGGCAAAACGGGCATTTGACAATGCCAGACAGGCATTGAAATACAACAAGGAGGGGATGGCGGCTCTTGTAGGGGTTGATGAAAATACGGCAAAACTTCAGTTGGCATTCAGTGTGCTTATGTTTGTATCTTTGGTAACCGCTGTCATGTGGTAGCGCAACAAATTGCAGGGAAGATGAAAAAACTGGTCTTTACAATAATTTTGGCGGCAGTACTGTGGAGCATAATGTTTCTTCCTGTTACTGCTCCGCACGTGAATTTCTGGTGGATGATGACCGCTTCTGCGTGTACTCTTTCAATTCTTTCAAGCATCTTCAACCCCGGCTGGTGGAGAGGTGTGAAATTGGATATTGCCAACATTGCCCTGGGTGTGGTGATTGCTGTTGCCTTGTGGGGCGTTTTCTGGGTGGGCGACAAGATGTCGCAGATTCTGTTCAATTTTGCCCGTCCGCAGGTTGATCTCATTTATGGGATGAAAGAGGGGGAGTCTGCCTGGCTCCTTACAGCCCTTATGCTGTTCCTTATAGGGCCGGCGGAGGAGATTTTCTGGAGGGGATATGTCCAGAAGAGCCTGCAACAGAGGTGGAATCCCAATATGGGCTTTGTTGTAACTACCGCAATTTATGCCCTGGTGCATGCCGGATCCTGCAATTTCATGCTGGTTATGGCAGCCTTTGTGGCAGGTGCGGCGTGGGGCTTGCTGTACAGATTCTTTCCGGAGAAATTTGGGGCAATCATCATTTCCCATGCCCTGTGGGATGTTGCCGTATTTGTATGGTTTCCTATATAATATAAATTCACTACATTTGTAGTTATTTTTTAAAATAGAGGGGATGAAAAAGAGCAGAATAAACAAAGTGGAGATTGCACAATGGATGAAGGAGAGAATCCTTGTCCTGGACGGTGCAATGGGTACCTGCATTCAAGGATATAATCTTTCTCCCGACGATTTCCTGGGAGGCAAAGGCAATAACGATATACTCAACATTACCCGCCCGGATGTGATTGAGGCAATTCATGCGGCATATGTGGAGGCCGGTGCGGATATTATAGAGACAAATACCTTCAGCGGAAATGCCATTTCGCAGAAGGATTATGGTATGGAGAACCGTGTGAGGGAGATCAATCTCAAGGGAGCGCAGATTGCCCGTAAGGTGGCTGATGAGGCTGGCCGCAAGGTGCTTGTGGCTGGAAGTATGGGCCCTACAGTAAAATCGCTTTCCCTTTCTCCTGATGTGAATGCTCCGGAGCGTAGGGATGTAACGTTTGGGCAGATGGCCCAGGCCTATATGGGGCAGGTTGAGGCTTTGTTGGAAGGTGGCGTGGATGTGCTTCTTGTGGAGACAGTATACGATGCCCTCAATGCCAAGGCTGCGCTATATGCCATTGAACAGGTTGCCGGGCCGGATTTCCCTGTAATGGTGTCTGCAACAGTAAATGACAGGAGCGGAAGAATTTTGGGCGGACACAAGTTGGATGCGTTGTATACTGCACTTTCCCATTACCCTATAATGAGCTTTGGCCTCAACTGTTCGTTTGGAGCGAAGGATCTTGCTCCGTTCATAGAGCAGCTGCAGGGGCTTGGTTGTGCAATAAGCATTTATCCCAATGCCGGACTCCCAAATGAGATGGGGCAGTATGACGAGGCACCTGAATATACTGCAAAATACATAAAGGAACTTGCCCAAAAAGGGTGGATCAACATTGCCGGAGGATGCTGCGGTACAACACCTGAGCATATAAAGGCTGTGGCGCAGGCCCTTGACGGAATTGCCCCAAGGACATACTCACAACGGGCTGTGGATGCAGAACTTGACAACATGTACCTGAGCGGCCTTGAGAGTGTGAGGATAAACAAGAAGGAGTGCAACTTTGTAAATGTGGGAGAGCGTACCAATGTGGCTGGAAGTGCAAAGTTTGCAAGGCTTATCCGTGAGAAGAACTATGCAGAGGCTGCAGACATTGCCCGCAAGCAGATTGAGGGAGGAGCAACAATTATTGACATAAATATGGACGATGCAATGCTCAGCGGAGCGGAGGAGATGGCCACATTCCTGAGGTATATCTCCAATGATCCCGACATTGCAAAGGTCCCTTTCATGATAGATTCTTCAAACTGGGAGACAATCCTTGCAGGATTGCACAATTGCCCGGGCAAGGGAATTGTAAACTCTGTGAGTCTGAAGGAGGGCGAGGAGGAGTTCCTGCGGAAGGCAAAGGCCATAAGGGAACTTGGTGCAGCCATCATTGTAATGGCATTTGACGAGCAGGGGCAGGCAGTAGACTTTCAGAGGAAGATTGAGATTTGCCAAAGGGCATTCAATCTCCTTACCCAGAAGGTTGGATTCAGGCCCAATGATATAATATTTGATGTGAATATCCTTGCCATAGGTACCGGTATTGAGGAGCATGACAACTATGCTGTAGATTTCATAAAGGCGGTAAGGTGGATAAAGGAGAACCTGAAGGGGGCAAAGACGTCGGGAGGAGTATCAAACCTTTCGTTCTCTTTCAGGGGTAACAATACTGTGAGGGAGGCAATGCATTCTGTGTTCCTCTACCATGCCATTGAGGCTGGCCTGGATATGGCAATTGTGAATCCTTCAATGTTGCAGGTGTATGATGAGATTGAGCCGGAGCTTCTGAGGAAGGTTGAGGCGGTGGTGCTGAATGAATCAAAGGATGCTACTGAGGCCCTAATTGAACTGGCACAACAGATTAAGGAACAGGAAATTGCAGCCAAGGAGGCAGGTGCTTCAGGTGTTGCGGTGCAGGCTCCTAAACAGCAGTGGAGGGAGAACCCGCTTGAGCAGAGGCTTGAGTATGCTCTTGTTAAGGGTGTTACAGAGTTCCTTAAGGAGGATATGGCTCAGGCTATGGAGCAGTTTGCTTCTCCGGTAGCCATAATTGAAGGCCCGCTGATGCATGGTATGGACAAGGTAGGAGAGCTGTTCGGCCAGGGCAAGATGTTCCTTCCGCAGGTGGTGAAGAGTGCCAAGGTGATGAAGGAGGCGGTTGCTATCCTCCAGCCTTTCATTGAACAGGAGCATAGCGGCATGCAGGAGGTGAAGGATACTGTGGTGATTGCCACTGCAAAAGGTGATGTGCACGACATTGGAAAGAATATTGCCTCAATCGTATTGAGCTGCAATAACTTGAACGTTGTAGACCTGGGGGTTATGGTGGAGAATGCTGCCATTGTTGAGGCTGCATTTGAGCACAAGGCTTCATTAATTGGCATAAGCGGACTTATCACTCCGTCGCTGGAGCAGATGGAGCTGCTGTGCAGGATGCTGCAGGAGAACAAGCAGAAGATGCTTACCCAATTGGGATATCTTATTCCGGTGATTGTGGGTGGAGCAACTACCTCTTCTGTGCATACTGCCGTAAAACTGGCTCCGTTGTATGACGGTCCGGTTATCCACGGAGGCGATGCTTCCAGGACTGCCGGCATCTGCAAGAGATTGCTGTCGGGAGGAAAAGATGAATTTCTTCAGGGAGTATGGCAGGAGCAGGCTCAAATTAGGGATGCCTACAACAGCAGAGATATAAAATTCCTCTCATTGGAGGAGGCAAGGGATGCGGCAGAGAAATTTCTTCCCGACAGTTTCATCCAGCCTGAGGGTTACGGTGAGGATAACCTCACTGTGAGGGATCTTCCATTGAATGAACTTCACGACTATATAGACTGGAATGCCTTCCTGAACTTCTGGGGATTCAAGGGAAAAGTACAGGACTTGATTTATCGGGAAGATGAAAAAGGACAGGAGGCTGAGAAAATTTATGAGCAGGGAATGGCTTTGTTGGGTGAAGCTATGGTTGGCGGAGAGTTCAAGGCTTCTGCAATAGTGAATTTCTATGAGGCAGCTTCTGCTGTGGAAAACGGTGAGGATGTGATACTTGTATATGACAAGCCGGGTGGGGATGTAATTTCAAGGTTCCCTATGCCGCGCCAGAGAAGGGAGGGTAGCGGATACCGTTCGGTAGCAGACTATTTCCCTGCGGCTGCAGATGGCAAGTATTCTGTGCTTGGTGTGTTTACCGTTAAGGTTGAGGATTTGAGGGAGAAGGAGTTTGACCGCAAGTCGTTTGACTTCCTGTTGAGGCACAGTCTTTGTGCTCGCCTTACCGATGCCCTTGCAACCTGGATACAGGAGCAGGTGGGTATGGGGCAGCATCTGATAAGGCCGGCATTCGGATATCCCGCATGTCCTTCGCATGAGCTCAAGAAGGTGGCCTTTGACCTTACTGGTGCACGTGAGCGCCTTGGTGTTGAGCTTACTGAGAGTTATGCGGTATATCCGGTAACCGTAATTTGTGGATTGCTTGTGGCCCATCCGCAGGCAGAATATTTTGGAGTATGAAGATAATTGACATATTGAAGGGTGACCATAAACCCTTTACATCATTTGAACTTGTACCCCCTTTGAAAGGGTCTGACATAAACAAGCTTTACAGTTCCATTGAGCCGTTGATGGAGTTCAACCCTCCATTTATAAACATGACAGCCCACAGGGATGAGATTGAGTACCGTCAGGCTCCCGACGGCACTTTCAGGAAGATTACTGTAACAAAGCGTCCGGGAACAGTGGCAATAGCCGCTGCGGTTATGAAGAAGTTCAATGTTGAGGTAGTGCCTCATGTAATCTGTGGAGGTTCTACAAAGAATGAGGTGGAGAATCTGCTGTTGGACTTGAACTTCTTGGGTATCCAGAATGTTGTAGCCCTGAGAGGTGATGCTGTTCCGGGAGAGAAGTATTTTGCTCCAACCCCGGGAGGACACAAGCACAGCAATGAGCTTGTGGAGCAGATTGCAAGGATGAACAGGGGTGAGTACCTGGATGATACCATAAAGGAGGCGGTTCCTACAGATTTCTGTGTAGGTGTTGCAGGTTACCCCGAGAAACACTGTGAGGCAGCCAATATTGATATTGACATAGAGAATCTGAAGCGCAAGGTAGATGCCGGTGCAGACTATATTGTAACCCAGATGTTCTTTGACAACTCAAAGTTCTTTGCGTTTGTGGACAAATGCAGGGCTGCGGGGATAACCGTACCGATTATTCCGGGCATCAAGCCCATCTCTACAATGAAGCACATTGATCTCCTTCCGCAGGCATTCTCTATAGATATTCCGCAGGAGCTGATGAAGGATCTTGTGAAATGTAACAGCAATTCAGAAATCTATGGTCTTGGAGTGGAGTGGGCAGCAATGCAGTGCAAAGACCTTCTTGCCCATGGTGCCAAGGCTGTGCATTTTTATACAATGGGCAAGGCGGATAACATAAGGGAGATCATCAGGAGGGCGTTCTAGGTTTATCTGTCGGGAAAAACATTAAAAATTAAGGATATGGGATTTGGATATTTTGTAACAAGCAGGACCTCTTCGGTTGCAAGAGGTATTATTACCCTTCTTTTTGGAGGATGTCTGCTGATTTGGCCTGGATTTACAGCCGGGCTGATTGTAAAGCTTATTGCTGGTGTGCTTGTGGCAATTGGTGTGGTTACGTTGCTTTCGGCGGTGAAGGTTGCTTCGCAGACCAATAGTGCAATACCGGTACTGGTTGCGCTGAATGTGGGTGTGTACCTGATATTCGGACTGCTGGTGTTCCTGTTCCCCAACTTTTTCTTGAGCCTTATTGCATTCCTGTTTGGCGGAGTGCTCCTGATTGCCGGACTTTCCCAGGTAATTGGCCTTTATCAGAGTTCCAAATATGCTCCGGTAGGGGGTGGAATGTATATTGTGCCTGTGGCCATTACGGTGTGCGGTATAGCGCTGTTCTTCTCGCCAAGAGCTTCTACAGAGATGCTTACCATGATTTTTGGAGGGGCAGTTGCCCTGTATGGCATTTCTGAACTGGTGGCGGTGTGGAAGTTGCGCAAAGGTGCAGCCCCCGGCAGCAATGGCACATCCGGAGATTCTTCACAACAGGGAGAGTATACAGATTACGAGGAGGTATAACCCCTTTAATATATAATGTAGCCTATGACCCCGCCTGCAACAATAAGCAGGATGGGGTTTATTTTTAGCCACTGGGCACCTATGAACGCACCGGCAAACAGTATCCAGCTGGTCCAGTCTATGAAGTTCTCCCTTGTTACAAGTATTCCCGCCGCAGCGCCAATCATTCCAATCACCACAGGACGGAGTGTCTTCATTAAAGATGCAAACACATTGCTCCCCTTAACCTTGCTGTATATGTGGCAAATAGTGAGTATTATAATGAAAGATGGGAGCGAAACGGCAACAGTAGCCAGCAATGAGCCAAAAATATTGCCTGTAACTGCATACCCCACATAAGTTGCACTGTTAATCCCGATAGGTCCCGGTGTCATCTGGGAGATGGCCACCATGTCTGTAAATTCCTGGGCAGTTATCCACGCATGGTTTACCACCACCTCATTCTGGATGAGCGACAGCATGGCGTAGCCGCCTCCGAAGGTGAAGAGTCCTACTACAAAGAACGTAAAGAAAAGCTGCATGTATATCATTTCTGTCTCCTCCACATTGTTAAAGCGGTAAATGTTACGGCTACCACCAATAATATATATAGTGGGGAAACCTTAAGGAATATAATGAGCAGTGCTGTAAGGGCTGCGAGTGCTCCTGTGAAGAAGTTGAGTTTTGCCTTCTTTGCCATGTTTATCATAGGAACGGCAATGAGCGAAACCACCACAGGACGGATCCCTTTGAAGATGGCCATTACAGTAGGGTTGTCCTGATATCCGGCAAAAAACATTGCAATAAGCAATATAATTGTAAAGGAGGGGAGGGTGCTTCCAAGGGTTGCAACTATACTTCCTCTGGTTCCCCTGAGCTTATGTCCCAGGAAAATTGATATGTTTACAGCCAGAATTCCGGGCGCAGATTGTGAAATTGCCAGCACATCCATAAAGTCTTCCTCACTGATCCAGCCCCTTTTGTCTACAACTTCCTTCTGTATTATAGGAATCATGGCGTATCCGCCGCCTATTGTAAAGGCCCCTATTTTGGCAAAACAAGTGAATATGTCAAGGTAAATGTTCATGTCTTTAAAATTGCGGACACAAATTTACAAAAATTTTTCTTTCTGAGTATCAGTGATTTAAAAAAAATTTAAAAAAATATTTGCAAAAAGATTTGGAGAATTAAAAAACACTCCATATCTTTGCAACCCGTTTGAGAAACGAATGTAGCTCAAGCGAACAAAAACAAGTTCATTGAAAATATTAGAAAGACAAGCAGTATAATAAATATTCACATTTATTATAAGAGCGTAAATTCCTTTATAAATAAATAATTGGAACAATAGAGCAGGAGCAAGCAATTTAAGTAAATATATACAATGAAGAGTTTGATCCTGGCTCAGGATGAACGCTAGCGGCAGGCTTAACACATGCAAGTCGAGGGGCAGCGGGATGTAGCAATACAT
>JAZRQU010000022.1:0-23470 GCA_045650045.1 Candidatus Egerieisoma sp.
AATTTTAAAAAATAGAAAGATGAAAATTTTAAAATATTTGACATATTCGTTGGCAATGGTGCTAATGGTAGCATCATGTGACAAACATGAGCTCCAGTATAACACAACTCCTGTTACCGGAGCTGAGTTCCAGTTGCACTATTTTGTACCTGTTCTCAGTACCAATACTGCATATGCAGTAGATTCAGTATTGATAAATGATGTACAAGTTTCCAGTGTAAAAGGTGCAGGCCAGTTCAAACCTCAGGGAGGTCTCCCTGCTAGTGGCTATGCTGGTAGATTCTTTTCTACAAAGGCAGGTGAAAATAACATCAAATTCTACAAAGGAAGCGATTTAATTTATAATGAGAACGTTACTCTTACCAATGGTAAACAGAATGTTATTGTTCATGATTTGAATAAAGCTCCTATAGTTATTGACAACCAGTATCCTTACAAACATGTAAGCGGTACTCCTACTGTTGCAACTTGGGATACTGACTCTTTGGAGACAGTAATGTTCATCAATCTTCTATATGAAGAGAGTGGCAAACCTTACGAGGGCAAACTACAGTACATGTGGGAGCATCCTACAACCAAAGAGTGGAAAAATCTTGGTGAGCCTGTAGGCTTTGGTGAGGCTACTGAGAGATCAATTGTTACAGTTATTAAAACTACCCATAACTCATCAGGTTCTTGTAACATCAACTACAGAATCTTGGATGAGAACGGCAATGATTTGAAAACTGTGAATTCAGGTGGTGTAGAGACAACCTATGCTGATTACTGGACTGCATATATCGGAAGATCATATATGCATTTCTTCAGAGGTGTTAGAACTGAGAAAGGTTCTAGTGCTGTAACACAGTGGGTATCTCTTTAATCTATCCATAAAACGGGAGGCCACGCCTTAGTGGCCTCTCTTTTTTTAAACGGATAACCTTAATACATTATAAAAATGAAAAAGATTATTCTAGTTATGTTGGCAATGGTACTTGCGTTGCCTTCATTTGCACAGAAGCTCTCTAAAGAGGAGAAAGCTGCAATTGCAAAAGCTCAGAATGAGAGTGCAGTTACTGCCATCAATTCTAAAGCTTGGGTTATTGTACCTTCACAGTACCAGAAATCTGACGGAACTCTTGAGAGCAACGTTGATCCTGCAATCTTCGTTTGCTGCGAGGGTGACAAGATGACTGTACAGGGCAACATTTGCGGTGGCAGCAATTCTCAGGGATATCTTGTTGAGTTCAAGGACTATGCTCCAACTGTAGACAAGAAGGGAAACCTTAAGTTGCGTCTTGTTGTAAACGGCCGTATGATGAGAGGTACTTACCAGATTACCCTAAGAAACAACACTAATGTTGCTGACATAATCTTTACCCCTAGCGGAAAGAGCCCTATCAAATTCCAGGGCCCTATTGTTCCTCTTGCAGGTGCAAACTACTACAAGCGTTCAAACCCTATGTAATAGTTATTTTATTGGGATAAAAAAGGGGATAGCTGAATGGCCATCCCCTTTTTCTTTATTGTATAAGCATGAATATTAAACATTGAAAAGGAAGTGCATGATGTCTCCGTCCTGAACAACATACTCCTTACCCTCAACACCAAGTTTTCCGGCAGCACGGCATGCTGCCTCTGAACCGTAGTGTACAAAATCCTCGTATTTGATAACCTCAGCACGGATGAAACCTCTCTCAAAGTCTGAGTGGATAACACCGGCAGCAGCTGGAGCCTTGTCACCTTTGTTGTAGGTCCATGCCCTTACCTCCTGCACTCCTGCAGTGAAATAAGTCTCAAGGTTAAGAAGAGCGTAAGCACTTCTGATAAGTCTTACAACTCCGGATTTCTCCAGACCAATCTCCTCAAGGAACATCTGTCTCTCCTCATAGCTCTCAAGCTCTGCAATCTCTGACTCTATCTTTGCAGCAATTACAAGAATCTGCGCATTCTCCTCTTTTACAGCCTCTTTAACCTGCTCAACATAGCTGTTGCCATCTTTAGCACTGGCCTCATCCACGTTACATACGTACATTACCGGCTTGTTGGTAAGCAGATAAAGCTCACGCGCAATCTTCTCATCCTCTGCGTTGTCAAAGGTAACTGTACGCGCAGATTTTCCCTGCTCAAGAACCTCCCTGTATTTTACAAGGATATCATAAAGCTTCTTTGCATTCTTGTCGCCACCGGTCTGAGCCTGTTTCTGAACTTTGCTGATACGGTTCTCAACTGTCTCAAGGTCTTTCAACTGAAGCTCTGTATCTATGATCTCCTTATCCCTTACAGGATTTACATTGCCGTCTACGTGAACAATGTTGGGATCATCAAAGCATCTTAGGACATGTAGAATTGCATCTGTCTCCCTGATGTTTGCAAGAAACTGGTTTCCAAGTCCCTCACCTTTGCTGGCGCCTTTTACAAGACCTGCAATATCTACAATCTCCACTGTTGCAGGAACAACTCTGTTGGGTTTTACTATTTTCTCAAGAACTTCAAGTCTATCGTCGGGAACAATGGTAGAACCAATGTTGGGTTCAATTGTACAGAAAGGGAAGTTTGCAGACTGTGCTTTTCCCGAGCTGATACAGTTGAAAAGGGTTGATTTGCCTACATTTGGAAGGCCTACAATGCCGCATCTGAGTGCCATATATCTAATTTTTAAAATTTTAGGCTGCAAAAATAGGGTAAATTTTTTAAATTGCATAAAAATCATGAGCCATGAAAGAGATACTCCTGCTGCTGGTTATGTTCTGGAATGTTGAGAACTATTTTGACACTTACGACAACCCCTCTACAACCGATGAAGAGTTCACTCCAACCGGCGACAACAGGTGGGGCCGGGCGCGGTTTGAGAAGAAAAGGGATGACATTGCAAAGACCATCCTCCTTGCGGCAGACCAGTATGGAGACCTTCCTGCCCTGATTGGGCTGGCGGAGATAGAAAATGCCTTTGTCCTGCAGGAATTGCTTGAAGAGACACCTCTGGCCCGTACACAATATAAATATATCCATAAGGATTCTCCCGACAGCCGAGGCATTGACGTGGCCCTCCTCTACAGGGAGGAGCTGTTCACCCCCCTGGAAACTAAATATATAGGATTCAGCTTCCCCACAAGGGATGTATTGTATACAAAAGGGGTGGTGAACGGCCTGGATACCCTTCACATTATGGTGAACCACTGGCCGTCGAAGAGGGGAAATGAAGAGTCGTCGGGAAGAAAAAGGGAATATGTTTCCTTGAAGGTGAGCCATGTGGTGGATTCTATCCTTCTGAGGAATCCTGCTGCCAATATAGTACTTATGGGGGATTTCAATGATACTCCCGCCTCCTCCCCTCTGAAGAATCTGGGACAGCTTACAAATCTTGCAAAGTGGGCGGATGGTGCCGAAGGGTCATACAAGTACCGCGAGAGCTGGAGTATGATAGACCAGTTTCTCGTGTCTGAAAATCTCATAAAGGAAAAGAGCAGTATTAATGGGAAAAATGAAGCGTTCAGGCCGCAATGGATATACACACACAGGAACATGGAGATCTTTGCCCCTGAGGCTTTATTTGCAGAGGATGCCACATATATGGGGGTCAAGCCAAAGAGGACATATTCCGGTCCCCGTTATCTTGGAGGAATAAGCGACCACCTCCCTGTAGTTTTCAAATTGTATAAAGGAGAATAACAGCAACTCTCTGCATGACACAAAAAAAGGATGCCCGCACGGACATCCTTTCTATATGTTTACAGATTCTATTAATAGAATTTGTATCTCTGGTCTTTAACGCCTGCCTTCTCAGTAAGGATTACTGGAATTACGCTCTGAACGCTTGAGAAAATCTCCATATTTCTTGCTTTTGCATCATCCTCAGTGTAGAAAGCGCCAGTCTCTTTACCTTTAATGGTGAAGTAGTATACACCAATCTCACCAACTACAGGACCTGAAAGGACACCCTCCTGAGCTGCAGCAATTGCACCAATGAATTTAGGGTCGAGCTGCTGTGCAGTAAGTGATGAGAATGCAATACCGCTCTGGTTGCTGACTGTTGTGTTCAATTTCTCAGCAACCTCCTCAATTGAAGAAACACCTGCCACCAACTCTTTGGTCTCAGCTGCCACCTTCTCACCCTGTTTTACAACAGTAAGGTAATTCTTGATGGTTGGTGCAACCTCTGAGTATGGAGTGTAACCCTCAGCGTGAGCAGCTTTAACACCTACTACAAAGAAATATTTGTTATCTACAGTGATGATTGGAGATACTGTACCAGGCTCATTCTCGTTAGCCCATCTTGTGATCTCTCTGGTGTTCTGGTAGCTTCCCAAAGCTTTGGCACCAGGAAGTACTCTGTATGCAGGGTTTACCGATACACCCATCTCTTTAGCTACCTCGTTGAAAAGGTCAAGCTTGCCCTCAGCTCTGCTTGCAAGCTCGTTAGCTTTAGCATAGTGCTCAGAATAAGTGACTTTGCTTGCAACTGCCTCTTTAACCAAAAGTGCAACCTGTGCTTTTCTTACTGGAGCTGTTGCATCTTTAATCTTTACAATGTGAGTACCATAAGAAGTTTTCACTTTGAATACGTCACCAACTTTAGCCTTAAGGACATCCTCCATACCTGGAATCATGTTCTGCTGGCTCATCATACCCAAATCACCTGTCTCTGCAACGTTAGGGTTCTTGTCTGCCGAATACTGTGCTGCCAACTGGGCGAAATCACCTTTCTTTGCAACAGCAAGAAGGCTGTCTGCCTTAGCCTCATCAGCACCAATCAAAAGGATATGTTTTACAAATACCTCATCAGACATGTTTCTTACATCCATAACTTTAGCTGCAATGAACACATTCTCTACCTGGAAAGGAGCCAAAGTCTCACCAACTTTTGCTTTAGCAGCAAAATCCTCCAACTCAGTTGCAATTGCAGAAAGCTCACCCTCTTTGTAGTAATAAGGAACAAATGCCTGGTCTGAGTTTCTTGCAAGGAAGTTCTTCATATTCTCTGCATTTACAAACTCAGCATAAGTTTTCTCCATATCAGCAGCTGTTGCATCAATGTCTGCCTGTGAAGGAACAACCTCAAATACAGCATACTCAAGATCTCTGCTCTCCGGCTGCTCGAACAACACTTTGTTCTCCTCATAGTATTTCTTAGCCTCAGAGTCAGAAACAACGATTGTTGAATCCAATGAGAAACCGAAAGGTTTCACTACAAAGTCCACGTTGTAAGTAACGTTGTTCTCTGCAATTGCCTTGTTCAACTCAACCGGGTTAAGGTACATACTGTGCTGGAGCAAAGAAAGGTATTTCTCCACCATCTGGCTCTTTACAATATTGTCCTCAAGGTAATTCCAGTACATTGAAAGCTGGCCGCTCTGATCCTGTGGAATAGCCTGAACGAACTGTGCAACTTTCTGTTTGCTGAACGCTCCGTTCTCATCAACAAAAGCACCATCCTGAAGAAGTACTGGTGAAATGTTTGCACCCTGGGTAAGATCATAAAGCTCATCAGCACCCAAAGTGATACCTGCGCTCTCAATAGCAGGCATAATCACTCTCTCAGTAACCTCATTCTGCCATGCAGTGTTATTGACAAGCTCCTGAGTCTGCTCATTAGATGTGGTTGAACCTGAAGTAATCTGGTAAATCTGGTTGAAGTAATCAACTTTCTGCTGATACTCCTGATAAGTAATACCCTCACCAGCAATCTCTCCTACGTCATATTTTGAAGAGAACATTGACAAAGCACTGCTGAGTGTGCTTGGGTCAAGAATAAACGATAACAACGCAACTGCAATGAGAGCTGTAATCAGCCATCCCATTTTAACGCGTATTTTTTCTAGTACTGCCATTTTGTATTATAATTTTAAGATTTTTTCTAGCAAAGTGCGAATATAGTAATTTTCCGCCTAATACAATAAAAAAACTACTTATGTAAAACCCTCACACTAACGGTTTCTATTCTGTTTTTTGTTGTCTTCTCAATTGTAAAAGAGAATTTTCCAACCTCAACAACCTCCTTCTCCTGAGGAATATCCTCATTATAGAACATAATGAGTCCAGCCAGAGTCTCATATTCTTCAGACTCAGGCAAATCCAGCTCAAACTTCCTGTTTATCCCCTCCACCTCAAGCCTTGCAGAGAACATATATTCATTCTCACCAGTCTGCTTCTCCATAAACTCTTCCCTGTCAAGCTCATCGTTGATGTCTCCAAAAATCTCCTCAATGATATCCTCCAGCGTAACGATTCCGCTTGTTCCGCCATACTCATCCCTCACAACCGCAATTGAGCTTCTGTTTTTTGTAAAATATGCCAAAAGAGTCTGCGCACTCATCTCCTCGGAGACATAAGTGACTGTCCTGAGCAGCTCTGCAATGCTGTGCACATGCTGCTGAGGCTCCCTCAACAGATCCTTTGAATGGACATATCCTATAATGTCATCTATATTTTCCCTATATACAAGAATACGTGAATATCCCTGCTCCACAAACATTGCAGCCAGCTCCTCCATAGAATCCTGCACATCCACTGCAGCAATCTCAGTCCTTGGAATCATGCACTCCCTCACCTTAACGGAAGAGAAATTGAGTGCATTCTGGAAAATGAGCATATCATTCTCATTCTCCTGCTCCTGATCACCTGCCAGCTCAGAAGAGAGGTCCATAAGGTCACTCTTGTCAAAAATATGCTTGCCGGCATTTACCTGCTTCACACCCAACCACTTCATTATTCTTCCCGACAATCTTGTTGTCACATAGGTAATAGGATAAAAAAGCCAGTAGAAGAAAAGGAACAGCCAATACAAAGAGGAGAAAACCCCATTCGGATTCAGTCTGCTCACTGCCTTGGGCAAATACTCTGCTGTAATAAGGACAATCAGTGTGGCAACTATGGTTTCAATTGCAAGAACACCACCTACATGCCCTGTAATATATTTTTCAATGATGGGATCAAGAATCTTTGCCGCCGCCATACCATAGATGACAATGGCCACATTATTTCCAACGAGAAGTGAAGAAATTACCAGCTGCGGGTTCTGGATGAACCTTTCCATAACACGGGCATATCTCTTCCCCTGCTTGCGGTCCAATTCAACCTTCAATTTGTTTCCCGACAGGAATGAGATTTCATAACCGGAAAAAAATGCCGAGAAAACCAGTGCAAGAACTGCTATGATTATATTTGTACCCATAATCCTACCTTACGCTCGGTCCTGAAAAATTGACTGTATCGGTATTTCCTGACGCAGAAGTATCCCTGCTGATTACACCGTAGCTGTCGAACGGTTTGAGTATATGGGCGTTTCTGGCCATCTCATCGCTCTCCATTCCATATCCCTGCATAAAGCCCTGTGGAGAATACATCTTAACCAATGAGTGTGTAAAAATAACACCTGCCTCCCTGTTCCAGTACAGGGTATCAGTCTCCAGCCTCTCCCCTTTCTTGAGATTTGAAATTACCACATTGCCAAAAGCCTCCCAAGTCTCCTGCTTGTTCTCTTTCCCTTTATAGGTGGTGTGTTTGGCCACATCGGAGACAATCTGCGTTTCCAGGTTCCCTTCCTGATCATAGGCCAACACCTTGAATCCGTTGGGAAAAATTTCATACGAAAGGGAGTCATTGTCATACCTTTGCATCAGCTCAGACTCCATCTTCATCTGCAGCACACCATTCTTTGTCTGCACTGCATTCATACCTGCAACTGTCTGCACAGGCTTGTTTTTAAGATCAATAGTCTGCCCCTCCTCTTTGTTGCGGCAAGATATGACAACGGTAGCAACCGCAAATGCGATTGCTACCGGTCTTATAAATTTCATATTGGGAAATCCCCTCAACATTATCTTTATACAGATATTATTTCTGTGTTCTTACAGTTGTAGTTGCGTTCATACCACCGCAAGAGATTGAGTATGATTTGCCATCAGTAAGGTCATACATGAAAGCATCCTCAGTCTTAGGGAAGTACTGGCGGTACTGGGCAATAAGGTTATTGGCCTCCTCAGCAATTGCAGGATCAAGCTGTTTTGCCTTGTTGCAGAAGTCAACAGCAACCCAGTATTTTGCCCTGTTGTCCATATCGTTTGCAGTACATCTCTGACCAGCCCAAATGTTTGCCATAAGGATATTTGCTTTACCGCCCTGTGAAGCAGCATCTGCATCTACAGCAGCTTTAGCAGCAGCTACAGCTTTTGCGTGGTTGCCGTTCTTGAAGTTGAAAGCAGCAAGCTCCATATAGTGCTCAGCATCCTTAACTTTATCAGACTCCTCACTTGCAATAGCCTCCTCAAGGAATTTTACAGCCTCATCTACATTCTCCCTGCTTGCGTTCAATTTGAAAAGGAAGTATGAAGAGGTGTATGAAGGCTCAATCTGGTGCAATGAAGTAAGTGCACTTAGGAACAACTCAGATTTAAGGCACTCCTCATCTGAACCCAAAAGTTTAACGATAGTACCCAATACCTCTTTATTGGTTGGATCTGCCTCATATTTTGGAGTATAGATGGCAAGAAGGTTGTCACAGCTAGCTACACCGCTGTTAATGAAGAAGTTCTCAAAGTGAGCAATATCCTCTTTAAGTTTGTCAGATGGAGCTGCAGCATACTGGCCGTTAAGGATAGCAAGGTACTCAGAGTAAGCCTGCATTATTTTATCAGCATCAAGTGCACCATCTTTATACATATCGCCTGCAACCTCCATGTAAGGAACAAGAAGGTTTGTTTTTGTTTTTGCACCAGTAAGCTTTACAACATCCTCAATAGCAGAAAGAACTGCTGCAGGATTTGTTTTCTTTTTATACTGGAGCATATCGTATGCAATATTCTCTGTAGAAGCATTCACGCTCTTAGGGAAATTCTCCATTCTGGTTTTGTGGATCATCATTAGAGTATCAATCAAGCTCTCTCTCAACTGAGCATTTGATCCACTTTTTGCAATAAGCTGTTTGTAGATCTTTCTACCGTCTACATAAAAGTTCTGGCTTGCCTTAGGAGGACAATACTTAAGGGCACCTCTCCACTGGGTAGCTGCCTCAGCCATGTTTGCCTGTTTTAGATAATCCTTGTAAAAGTTCAAGTAACCTACACACTGTGCACTGTCTTTTCCGTATTTGCCCTGAGCATTTGCAGGAGCAGAAACCATAAGGAACATTGCAACAGCAAGAGTAAAGTAAACGTGCAATTTTTTCATGATTTTTTTATTAAGTTTATTAGTTATATTTTCTCTTTACAAACCATATGTCGTGAAGGTTAAGGTTGAAGTTGAACTGTATATACCTCTCCCTTACCATATTGTCTTCCAATGCACCCCTCTGCCCAAAATCTACAGACCAGGTAATTGCATTATACCATTTGTTGATAGGCATTGACATACCAAATGTGAATCCCGCAGCATTCACCTGATTTCCTCCAATATTGAAGTAGGTCTTGTCATAATATGCACCAAACCTGTAACTTACTCTCTTAAGATAGTATCTTATATCATATCTGTTTGGAATAAACTCAAAACCTGCTTTGAAAGATGATGAATTTGAAGCTTCAAACATCTCTCCCGATGTATCTCCAAAATGAGAACCTTTCCAATTCTGGGCCACATAATCAAAACCAGCCATCCATTTGTCAGGTTTTCTGAAAGAGAATCCTATACCCAACTCTGAAGGTATCTCCACCTTGTATCCCGACAAAGATTCCATCTTTATGGTATCAACCATGCTTCCTACAACAGCAGTGGCAAATCTTGTATAGTCACCATCAAGATTGCTGGCGAACCTGTAAGTTGCACCTGCAACAAAATCAACATTGCCTAACTTGTTGAAATATTGTACACCTGCTCTTCCCGATATTGCATTTACATTATAATCCCATCCGGTTTGGATATCCCTCATTGTTATGTCCGTTACAAACTCAATATTACTGTTTCTTGTAAGGTTACCAAAATAATACAACATCTCTGCACCAATGGAGATATGGTCACCGATATTGGTTGCTGCACCCACAAAGAACTGGTTGATGCTACCATTACCATATTTTTCATATGCAATGTCCCCATACTTTGAAACAATCTCAGGGTTGGGTTCATTTTCCCTGAACTTGTATCCTATATTGCTGTAAGGGGTAATTCCAACAATAAATGCAGATTTGTTCTTGATTGGGGCAGTAAACATGATATTCTGCATATTTCCTGTATTGAATGCAGAATTCACTTTTCCGTCTGTGTTATAGAAATTTTTCTCACTTACACCAAAATCAAGCATGAATGCCAGTGTATCCCTAGCAGTAATTGAAGCCGGATTGGTATAGTTGATGTATCTGTTGTCCCTTACACCAATACCAATGCCGCCCATACCTTTATTGAATGAGGTTCCCTGTTTCTCTATCTCTCCAATACCGAACAATGAATATGGAGTATATGTGCCCAAAGCTTCTGTCTGCTGGGCACTCGCTGTAAATCCTGTTACAACAAGGAAAAGAAGAACTATTGTAAATTTAATTCTGTGCATAATAATCAGCTATTAGGGCCAATCCTACCAATACCAAATTAGGAACTACAAAGATGGGACTTTTGAATTTTTCTGCAAAATAAAAAGCGTCTCCACCTGTAAAAACTGTTTTATGGGTAGGGTATTTGTTTATATAACCCTCTACTTCAAATATCATTCCTAAAACTACCCCAGACTCAATAGCCTCGGCAGTTTTTCTTCCAAAATCATTTATATTGCTGCCGGCTTCTATAAGGGGCAACCTTTTTGTAAAGGTATTCAGTGCCCTGAAACGGCTCTGTAATCCAAGTGAGATATTCCCTCCTTCAAATACTCCGTTTCCATTAATGAAGTCTGCAGTAAGCGCTGTTCCAAAATCAAATTTGATACAATCTTCTCCCGGAAACAGCATTGAAACAGCCAGAGCAGCCGCAAGCCTGTCAACTCCAAGACCTTTACGTGGAAATCCTGTACTGAAATGTGGTGGCAGATCCATTTCACTATGCATTACAACAAGCTTCCTGCACTTTGTCCCCAACACCTGCTGCATCTGCATATTGTCTTCCCTTACAGTTGAAAGTACAATCACGTCAAGTTCAGCATTTCCTATAAGTGAAAGTATATAGCCCAGAATATCTTCATCCGAACTTCTGTATATTTCACCCAATTCACCTCCCTTACAATATGCAACCTTGCAGTTTGAATTGCCTATATCAATAAGTAAATTTACCACTGGCATAACACTTTACAAGTCTGCAAAGATAGACATTTTCATTTTATCCACAATATTATATCCTTTTTCTATTGTTGGGACCCCCTTGATTTTCAGCACCAGTTTGTTATTCTGCTCACTTACCTGCATATTGGAGAGAGAAGAATTTATATAATTGAGTATTTTGGCAAACAATGGAGAACTGTAATACTGCGACTGCTGGTTGAATACAAAATATACCAGCATCATATTGTTCTTCATAACAATCTTCTCAAATCCAAGCTTTATAGCTTCCCATCTCAACCTTACCACATAAGTAAGCTGTACAAGCTGTGGAGGCAATTCTCCAAATCTGTCCTTGAGGTCCTCAATAAACTTATCCAGTGCCTGTTCTGTGGTAATGGCATCCAATTCCTTGTACAACCTTATCTTTTCTGAAGTTATTGAAATGTAGCTGTCGGGAATAAGAAGTTCCATATCTGTATCAATGGTACAGTCTGTAATGTATGTTTGGGGTTGTGAACTTTCCTGAAGCGCCTTCTGGTAAAGTTCCTGGTTTTTCTCCCCTTTCTTTGCCTGCTTAACCTGAATTCCCTGCTCCTGTTTTATCTCAATGAAAGCTTCTGCAAGGATTCGCTGGTAGGTTTCAAATCCCATATCAGCTATAAATCCGCTCTGTTCACCGCCCAAAAGGTTGCCTGCCCCACGGATATCAAGGTCCTGCATGGCAATGTTGAATCCGCTGCCAAGATCTGAGAAAGCCTCTATTGCCCTCAACCTGCGGCGGGCATCATCCGTAATTGATGCCATTGAAGGGACAATGAGATAACAGAAAGCTTTCTGGTTTGAACGGCCCACCCTGCCTCTGAGCTGGTGAAGATCGCTCAATCCAAAGTTCTGTGCCTGGTTTATTATAATGGTATTGGCGTTGGATACATCTATACCGTTCTCCACTATTGTAGTGGCTATAAGGATATCATAGTCTCCGGCCATGAAATCAAGAATTTTCCCTTCAAGTTCTTTAGGATCCATCTGACCATGACCTACACAGGTCTTCACCCCAGGACATATTCTCCTTATTATATCTTCTACCGCAAGAATATCCTCCACCCTGTTGTGCACAAAGTATACCTGTCCTCCCCTTTCCAGCTCGTAATTGATGGCATCCCTTATTATATCTTCATTGAAGTCTATAATTTCGGTCTGCACAGGAAGCCTGTTTGGTGGAGGGGTATTTATTATGGAGAGGTCCCTGGCTCCCAGAAGTGAGAACTGGAGTGTCCTTGGGATAGGGGTGGCCGTTAGAGTAAGAGTATCAACTGAAAGTTTGAGCTGCTTGAGTCTCTCCTTTGCAGCCACACCAAATTTCTGCTCCTCATCAATAATGAGCAGACCAAGATCCTTAAACTGTATCTCCTTATTGAGAAGCCTGTGTGTACCTATTACTATATCCGTTTTGCCACTCTTCAGGTTTTCTGCAATCTGCTTTATCTCCTTGGCAGTTTTAAGACGGCTGAGATATTCTATGTTGCAAGGAAAATCCTTGAGCCTTCTCTTGAATGTCTTATAGTGCTGGAGCGCAAGAATTGTAGTTGGTACAAGCAAAGCAACCTGCTTGCCGTCGGCAGCAGCCTTAAAGGCAGCCCTTACTGCTATCTCTGTTTTGCCGAATCCAACATCTCCACATACCAGGCGGTCCATAGGGCAATCCTTCTCCATATCCTCCTTCACTGCCTGGGTGGTCTTCAGCTGATCAGGGGTGTCCTCATACATAAAGGATGCCTCAAGTTCATGCTGCAGGTAGCTGTCGGGAGAAAAAGCAAAACCTTTTGCCTGCCTTCTCTCCGCATAAAGTTTTATAAGGTCTTTTGCTATATCTTTAACCTTATTTTTTGTCTGGGTTTTCAGCTTGTCCCAGGCACCGGTACCCAACTTGTATATTTTTGGTGCGGCACTCTCCTTGCTCTTGTATCTGGAAATTCTGTGTATTCCATGTATTGATACAAATATTACATCGTTGTCTTTATATATCAGCTTTATTGCCTCCTGCACTTTTCCATTGAGATTTGTCTTTACCAAACCTCCGAATATTCCCACTCCATGATCTATATGTACCACATAGTCTCCAATCTGGAAAGCACTCAACTCATTTAAGGTAAGACGCTCGCTACGCGGAACCTCCCTCTTTATTTTCACCCTATGGTAACGGTTGAATATCTGGTGGTCTGTATAAAGGCAATTCTTTGTAATGGTATCTACAAATCCTGTATGGAGAGAACAGTTGAGTTCAATGAATTTTGGAGCTTTAAGGGCACTCTCCTCACTGTTGTGGGCAAAAATATTCCTCAACCTCTCAAACTGCCTTTCATTCTCACTGCTTATAAATATGGTATACCCATCTTTTATCTTCCTGTTTATATCCTCAAGCAGCAGCTGGAAATTCTTGTTGAATGAAGGCTGTGGGGAAACCCTGAACTCCACACTCTTTTCATCCGCACCTGATGTATTGAATGATACCAGTTTCCGGGAAAACAAACTCTCCTTCACAGAAGCATATTGTTCACCGGCAAGCACAGTAATGTCATTAACCCATACTGCACCCAATACATCTTTTGCAAATTCAAATACATTTATTCCCGACGATTCCTCTATAACCTCCTTGTCATATATATTTGGGAAAATTTCTATTTCATTGCACTCCCCATATGACCTTTGGGTATTGGTATCAAACTCCCTTATGCTTTCAACCTCATTGCCGAAAAAATCAATCCTGTAAGGTTTGTCTGAAGAGAAAGAGAACACATCAATTATTCCACCCCTCAAGGCAAACTGCCCCGGCTCCCCTACAAAATCCACTTTTTCAAAATTGTATTCTACAAGGGCTTCCTTTATGAATTCATGTGAGACCAGCTCCCCTTTCTTAATTTTGAGAATGTTTTTTTTCAACACTTTATTGTTGGGAAGTGTCTCATAAATGGATGCGGGATATCCAATAACTATTAAAGGCTTGTTTTTATTTTTGCCTGTGATACGGGCATTGAGGGCGCTTATTGCCGCACTTCTCTGCACCTTTTGGGATGAATCCTTCATTGTACTTATCTTGTTTGACACAAGATTTGAAGAAGTGGGGAAAAAGAAAACTGAATCCTCATCAAAAAGATTGTACAGGTCATTTGTAAAGAACTGGGCATCCTCCTTGGTGTCCATCACAACAATATACACACCGTCATTCTTTACAGTTGCAGCAAAAGTGAAGGATTTGGAAGATCCGTACACTCCCTTCACATGTATGTTCTTTGAAGTATTGTCTGATATTAGTTCAACTAGCTCTTTTTGAGCATCTTGCATTGAATATGCAGCTAAAAGTTGGTTATTTTTCATACGTGTTGCAAAAATAATCCATCTTTTTAACAATATGGATAAAAACCTGTTGAAAACATTTCAAAAAGTATGGAAAACCATGTTGATAAGTGTGGAAAAATAAATTCTTTACAACTGGAGTTTTTGTATAAATAATCAAGAATCAGCCAAAACAATCAACTCAGGCTTATTTTTCATTATGCTTTTATCTACACCTTTTTCAACATCCGTTAACTGTTGATAATGTAAATCATTTTATCAACATATATTGATAACTTTAAAAAGATGATTGATTTTCAATTAGTTAAATAAATAAAACAGTGTTGAAAACAATGTTTATTATTAACACATATGTGAATAATTCCACTTATCAACATATCAACATCCAATAAATAAACATCATATAAATTCTTTAATAAAAAGATTATATTTGTGTTATGAATACTTTTGGAAATGGTTTCGACCCCAGGAAGGCAAGTCAGCATTCTGAGGGGGATATTGAAGGGGTTATCAGACCCAAGGAATTTGAGGATTTTTCAGGACAGGAAAAGATACTGAAGAACCTTAAGGTTTTTGTAAAGGCGGCAAAACAGAGAGGTGAATCTTTGGATCATGTATTGTTCCATGGCCCTCCAGGTTTGGGCAAGACAACCCTTGCAAATATTATAGCCAACGAGCTTGGTGTTTCAATGAAGATAACATCAGGTCCCATTCTCGACAAACCTGGTGATCTTGCAGGTCTTCTTACAAGCCTTGAAGAGGGAGATGTACTTTTCATTGATGAGATACACCGTCTTTCACCGGTGGTTGAAGAATACCTTTATTCGGCAATGGAGGATTACAGGATTGACATTATGATTGACAAAGGTCCCGGTGCCCGTTCCGTACAGATTTCACTCAATCCTTTCACATTGGTAGGAGCAACTACCAGAAGCGGCCTTCTTACATCGCCTTTAAGGGCCAGATTTGGCATCCAATGCCATTTGGAATACTATGACTCCAAAGTGCTGCAGAAAATAGTTGAAAGGAGCTCCAATATATTAGGTATAGATATAGACACTCAGGCAGCCTTGGAGATAGCATGCAGGAGCAGGGGAACGCCACGTATAGCCAATTCCCTTTTGAGAAGGGTAAGGGATTTTGCGCAGGTTGAAGGAAATGGCCGTATTGATTTGCCTATTACAAAGTATGCCCTTGATGCCCTTAACATAGACAAGCGTGGATTGGATCTTATGGACAATAAAATCCTCCATACAATTATAGAGAAGTTCAAGGGAGGACCAGTTGGTGTGAATACAATTGCTACTGCTGTAGGAGAAGATCCTGGAACGCTGGAAGAGGTTTATGAGCCTTTCCTTATTAAAGAAGGTTTTATCCAGAGAACTCCAAGAGGCAGGGAAGTTACAGAACTGGCCTACAAACATCTTGGAATAGAGAGAAAGTTACCGGAAAATTCACTATTTTAGCAAAAAATAACATTAAAGAACAAATACATATGAAAAAACTGTTTTTATCAATCTTGGCTATAGGATTATTGTTCTGTACAGAGATTTTTGCATGTACATCAGCCATTTTTACAGGAAAGGCAACTGCAGATGGAAGACCTCTTATGTGGAAACACAGGGATACAGGTGAACCCAACAACAGAATCCAGTATTTCAAAGGTGAGAAATATACCTTCTATGCACTTATCAACTCTCCTGATTTCTTGTTGAATGAGGCTTGGTCCGGTACCAACGAGGTAGGATTCTCAATTATGAATACAGCTTCTTACAACCTCAAGAATGATGATGTTCCTTCTAAAATGATGGATAAAGAGGGTGTGGTAATGTTCAAGGCTCTTGCTACCTGCAGAACATTGAAGGATTTTGAGAAAATGCTTGACAAATACAAGAGACCTATGGGTGTAGAGGCCAACTTTGGTGTAATTGATGCTGAAGGTGGTGCCGCTTATTATGAGGTGAACAACGATTCTTGGACTAAAGTGGATGTAAATGATCCAAAAATTGCCCCTCAGGGTTATATGGTATACACAAACCACTCAAATACTGGAAGATTGAACGATGGTATGGGTTATGTAAGATATACCAATGCAGACAAGATTGTTAAAGAGCAGATTGCAAGAAACGGCAAAATTACTCCACAGTGGATTATGCAGGAGCTTTCCCGTACTTTCTACCACTCTATCCTTGGTATTGACCTTAACAAGGATAAAGAGCTTGTGGACAAATGCAACGGTTGGTTCATGGATCAGGATTTCATCCCTAGAAAATCTTCTACATGTGCAATTGTAGTAGAGGGTGTAAAACCGGGAGAGCCTGCTGCAAATACTGTAATGTGGACAATTTTGGGTTACCCTCCTATTGGAGTAGCAGTTCCATTGATGGTTGCAAACGGTACAGATGTTCCTTCATTCATGACAGCAGAAGGTACAGGCAATGCAAAAATGTGCGACTGGAACCTTGAGCATAAAAAAGAAATCTTCCCTATTAAAAGAGGAAACGGAAACAAATACCTTAACTACTACGCAATTGAGAAATACATGAAACCTGCGGTAGAGTTGGAGAACAAAGTGTTTGAGCAGGCAAATCCTATCATTGAAAAAATAAGGGAAGGAAAGGCAACTGCTGCTGATATTAAAGAGGTTTATCCTTTCATTGAGAAAGCAATCCAGTAAAACATCCATTACCAGAAAAAATTAAGAGGTTATCATCCCGATAACCTCTTTTTTTACAGTTTGCTGTCCTCTATTCTTCCAGGTTGGAGTTTTCTGTAATGTACTATATACTCCAAACATTCGTCGGGATTGAAGTTTCTCCCTTTTGCATACTCCTGGGCAATCCATTTGTGCATCTGTGGTGTGCAGGGAAGCCTTTCAAAATTCTTGCAGCCCATCTTTATGTCAACCTTGCCGAAATACATTCTGTTAAGGTCTACCATTTCAATTTTTACACCCTCCGGTGTGTTTTCAAAAAGAATGTTTCCGCAACCATAATCCTTGTGTACATAACCTTTATTATGCATTATTGCAGTAACCCTTCCTATTTCTCTCAATACCTGCTCTTCTTCCTTGAAATCCTTTTGGAAAAGTTCTACATATACGTGGGAACATTCAGATTTTAGGGTTATAAGGTAGCTTTTGTCAAACAGCAAATTTGAGCGTATATCAATATATGCTACAGGAACTGGGGTACCTACACCCAACTCCATAAGTTTAATGGCGTTTTGATAAGCTCTGCTGGCTTTGCTTGGACGAATGAAACCGTATACTAACCTGTTTATAAAATGAGGTCTGCGGAAAGATTTTACAATGAATTCCTTTCCTCCATAAGAGAAGCACCTCAGTTCATTTCTCCCTTTATAAATCACCTCTCCCTCCCCCTTTTCAAAAAGTGAAGGAACAGATGCAATGAACTCTTCTATATCTTTAAAGTTGTTGTGAATTGTCATTTATATAATTCTTCCAAAAGTTATAGTTTCTTTTCTTGTACCATCCATGGCATCCGAAAGGAAGTTTTCCCTTTGTCATTTCAAGACACAGAACAGGGTGGGTGTCAAATGAAAACTCCAGAGCTTCATTGAATGATGGGTAAGTGAACTCTTTTGGTACAAGAGCCCAGAACCAGTCCTCGTTATGTAGCATTCCCCTGTTCTGTTTGAATATATCTGCCCTATCCTTGTATTTTATGCTTGCCTTTATAAAAGAAGAAACTTTGCGTAAAGAGAGTCCTCCATTTCCAATTTTATTGAAATAATCCTGCCTCATAATTTTTCCTTCTTTAGAAAGCAGTTTCTTCCTTAACCATAGGAACTGGCTTATCAATGGCAATGAATAAATTTTTCTTTTGGGCCATGGTGCAGCTACATAATCATATTCTCCACCACACCATCTTCTCAAATCATCTCTGAATATCCATGCATCTGTCTGGCAGACAAGTATATATTCACAATCTTCAAACATTTCATAAAATGAAGTGGAAAGCATCATATTGTTGTAACCGGCAATACCGTTTGCCCCAAGCCACTGTTTGCTTACAAACATAACTTCACATCCCGGTACTTTCTCCATGGTGTCAGATACATCCAACCCTTCCGGAGCAAGTATTACAACAGGATAATCCTTCAGAACTGATACATTGTTCCTTAATGACAGAAGTTCCTGACTTCCAAGTTTCTCCTTATATATTGGTACAACTACCTTTACCTTATGTTTCATTTCAATTATTTTTCAATTCTCAAGTTCTGGAATGAAGTTATCATAGCATCAGACATGCCTGTAAAAACAATTTTAACGGCAAGAACTTTATCCTCAGGTCTGATTACTGCAATACCGTTCTTGAACTCCTCACCTTTAACATAGTCTGTACCGTTGTATGTATACTCTACATAACCCTCAGTACAATCATAAAGGGTAATGCCCGGGATACCGGTCTCAACGGTGATTCTGCTGCACTCAACAGGCTCCTTGAATGAGTATTGTAACCAGTCACCAGCCTGTGATCTTCTGTTTATCCTGCAATATTTATTGTATTTGTAGGTTGTAATATTGCTCATCGGGAAGCTTTTGTTGCACTCATTTTCCTTATATGAGCTTTCAATAGAAACCTCTGGGGTGATATACTCGTAAAGTTCAATATTTGAAGCTCCAACGCTTATACTCTGGTTGCAGTCTTTATAGAAGGTTGCAAACCTGTATCCTTTAGGGCTCTCAGTCTTTATCTCACCTTTGTATACAGGTGAATCAACGGTAGGGTCCGACTCATCTGTGGTATATCTTACAACAGCCCCCTCGTAAGGAGGTGTTACTTTAAGGGCGCCCTCCTCATAAACAACCTCAGGGAAAGGAATTCTGAACTTGATGCCCATATTGTGAAGCCTGTCATAATGAGTGGAAGTTAAAGCTTTATAGAATCTGTCATAATCCTTATTCTCTGCATTGGTCCAGCCTGTCTCGGCAATAGCGCAAAGACGTGGGAAGAACTGGTATTCCATAAATCTTTCAGGACGGTTAAGAAGCTCACACCACAGGTTGCCCTGTACACCCATAACAAGTTTCTCCTCCTCAGGTGTGAAGTCATTCATATTGATTGGGTCAATCTTGTAACAGCTGTCGAGAGTAACAATGGCAGCCCATGAATGTCCTCTCTCATATTTGCTCTGTTTCATATCAAGGTAGCAGTACTGTCCTGGAAGGAATACTGTAGGCTGGCCTGCCTTAACGGCATTTGCCGCCCTCTTCATTGAACCCCAACCGTAAACAACTGTACTTGGCTCAAGGTCACCGCCTTTTATAATCTCATCCCATCCTACAAGAGTTCTGCCGTGTTTGTTTACAATCTTCTCCATTCTGCGTACAAAATAGTTGAGAAGCTCAATCTCCTCCTTCATTCCCATCTTCTTCATGAATGCCTGGCAATGAGGACAATTTTTCCAGTTGTCCATATTCACCTCATCACCACCCAAATGGATAAGTCTTGAAGGGAACAGTTCAACAAGCTCTGCAACTATATCCTCAATCATCTCATAGTTTTTTTCCTTGCCAATGCACCATACATTGTTTGTCTCACCGTTTACACTCAAAGTCTTGTTCTTGTTGGTGCAACCTACGTGAGGATAAGTTTCAACCACAGATTTGCTGTGTCCCGGCATGTCAATTTCGGGGATGATTGTAATGTTTCTGTCTGCAGCATATTTTACAACCTCCTTAATCTCCTCCTGGGTATAGAATCCGCCATATCTCTTGTTGCCTGAACCATAAGAAGGGGGAAGTACCTCATCCGGACCTCTCCATGCACCTTTTTCAGTAAGTAGAGGATATTTCTTTATCTCAATTCTCCAACCGTTGTCATCTGTAATATGCCAGTGGAAAGTATTGATTTTATGGTAAGAAATCCAGTCAATGAAATCATAGATTGTCTCAAGAGGGAAGAATGTCCTTGAAACATCAAGACCTGCACCCCTGTAGCCGAATCTTGGGTAATCCTCAATCTCTGCACAAGGAATCTTTATCTTCCCGACAGCTTTCTCTTCTGAATAGATACCCTCAGGCATCATCTGAAGAAGGGTCTGCACTCCATAGAAGGCACCTGCTTTGGTTGAGGCTGTAATGGTAATTTTGTCGGGAGTAACAGAAAGGGTGTATCCCTCCTCTTTTACATTTGACTGCGGGTCAACTGTTATTTCAATGGTTTTCTTTCCATTCTCACTTGTCTGTACCCCTGCAGCTTTTGCAAGTTTATCTTTGAGGTATTCCATTTCAAATTCTGCATTTCCTTTTATTGCAACATTGTTGTCCAAAGTGAAATGCCCTTTGGTAACTGTGGCCTGCTGAGGCTGTGGGATAATATCCAGCTTAGTCTCCTGAGTGCATGCGCACATTAGTGAGCAGCATACAAGAAACAGAGCTGCAAGTCTTGGATTCCTTCTCATTTTATGTAAGTTTTTATTATAATTTTCTCAGTTTAATTTGTAAAGATATGAAAAATGTCAATTATAGGGGTGCTTGGCAATAATTATTTGATATTAATTGCTTATTTGATAAAAAGTGACTAAAATTGTAGAAAATTTTATTGGATAATTATACACTTAAAAAACATAAAATGGCCGAAAAATTAATATCACAGATTCCTGAAGGGCCTTTGGCTGAGAAATGGACAAAGCATAAGGCTCAGATCCGCGTTGTAAGCCCGGCTAACAAACGCAAACTGGAAATTATTGTAATTGGTACAGGCTTGGGCGGTGCAGCTGCAGCTGCTTCTCTAGGCGAGTTGGGATACAATGTAAAAGTATTCTGTATCAGTGATTCACCAAGACGTGCACACTCTATTGCCGCACAGGGTGGTATCAATGCTGCAAAGAACTACACCAATGACAATGACTCTATCTACCGTCTTTTCTATGATACAATCAAAGGTGGTGACTATAGAGCTCGTGAGGCAAACGTTTACCGTTTGGCAGAGGTAAGTAACAACATCATCGACCAGTGCGTTGCACAGGGTGTTCCTTTCGCACGTGATTACGGCGGATTGCTTGACAACCGTTCATTTGGTGGTGCTCAGGTAAGCCGTACATTCTACGCAAGAGGTCAAACCGGTCAGCAGCTTCTTTTGGGTGCTTACGCAGCACTTAACAGAGCAGTTGCAAAAGGTTCTGTAAAATCATACCCTAGATATGAGATGCTTGATCTTGTTGTTATTGACGGTCAGGCAAAAGGTATCATTGCAAGAAACTTGCAGAATGGCCAGATTGAGAGATTTGGTGCACATGCAGTTGTAATTGCTACAGGTGGTTACGGTAACGTATTCTTCCTTTCAACAAATGCAATGAACAGTAACGGTTCTGCTGCATGGCAGTGCTACAAGAAAGGTGCTTTCTTCGGCAACCCATGTTTCGCACAGATTCACCCTACATGTATACCTGTTCACGGAACACAGCAGAGTAAGCTTACCCTTATGAGTGAGTCATTGAGAAATGACGGCCGTATCTGGGTTCCTAAGAAAATGGAGGATGTAGAGAAACTTAGAAAGAAACAGATCAAACCTTCACAGATTGCAGAAGAGGACAGAGACTACTACTTGGAGAGAAGATACCCTGCATTCGGTAACCTTGTACCTCGTGACGTTGCTTCACGTGCTGCAAAAGAGCGTTGTGATGCAGGTTACGGTGTAAACGAGACAGGTTTGGCTGTATTCCTTGATTTCAAGACTGCAATTGAGAGACTTGGTAAAGATGTAATCACCCAGCGTTATGGTAACTTGTTCCAGATGTATGAGAAGATTACAGATACAGATCCTTACAAGGAGCCAATGATGATTTACCCTGCAATCCACTATACAATGGGTGGTATCTGGGTAGACTACAACTTGCAGACAACTATCCCTGGCTTGTATGCAATTGGTGAGGCAAACTTCAGTGACCACGGTGGAAACCGTTTGGGTGCTTCTGCTTTGATGCAGGGTCTTGCAGACGGATACTTCATCCTTCCTTACACCATTGGAGATTACCTTTCACACAAAATCCAGGAGCCTAAAACAGATATCAACCACCCTGCATTTGAGGAGGCTGAGAAAGCAGTTAAGGAGAAAATCAACAAACTTCTTTCAATCAAAGGTAAGAAATCAGTTGACGAGATCCACAAACAGCTAGGTCTTGTAATGTGGGATTACGTTGGTATGGCAAGAAACGAGGCAGGTTTGAAAAAAGCTCTTGAGCTTATCAAAGACCTTAAGAAAGAGTTCTGGAGCAATGTATATGTTGCAGGCGAGAACGGCGAGTTCAACCAGGAGCTTGAGAAAGCATTGCGTTTGGCAGACTTCCTTGAGATGGGTGAGCTAATGGCTTTGGATGCACTTAACAGACATGAGTCTTGCGGTGGTCACTTCCGTGAGGAGATGCAGACCGAGGACGGTGAGACAAAACGTGATGACGAGAACTTCATGTATGTATCTGCATGGGAGTATAAAGGCGAGAACGCTGCTCCTGAGCTACACAAGGAGGCTTTGAACTACGAGTTTGTAAAACCATCAACAAGAAACTATAAAGACTAAGAAAAAGTACAAGATATGGATTTAACACTAAAAGTTTGGCGTCAGAAAAACGCTAAGGAAAAGGGACATTTTGAGACCTATAAGGTTAAAAATATCTCTCCCGACAGTTCATTCCTGGAGATGATGGACATCCTTAACGAGCAGTTGATTAAGGAGAACATTGATCCTGTAGCAGTGAACAAAGGCTGTAAAGCCAGCGGTCCTGTAAGCTTCGACCACGACTGTAGAGAGGGTATCTGCGGTGCCTGCTCACTATACATCAACGGTAGGGCTCACGGTCCGGACAATGAGATTACCACTTGCCAGTTGCACATGCGTAAATTCAAAGATGGAGATACCATTACAATTGAGCCTTGGAGAAGTGCAGGTTTCCCAGTTATCAAAGACTTGGTAGTTGACAGAACTGCATTTGACAAG
>JAZRQU010000023.1:0-1003 GCA_045650045.1 Candidatus Egerieisoma sp.
AGTAATCAGATGAAAACTCTTAACAGTGATATTCTTGTTTGTGCCATAGAACCAAGTTATCTCTATGAAAATTTTGACACACTTCCTTTGGAACTGAAGAATTTATCAGAAAATATATCATCTGATGACAATCCAGTACTGATGATAATGAAGTTTGAGAAAAGAATAAAGTAATGAAGAATGCACTTTTACTGACTGCGATTTTGCTCTTTGCATGTATACAAATGGTATCTGCTCATCCGCCACAATACATTTTCACCATGACCCTGCAGGAGGTTATAGAGACGGCGCACAGCCAGTCTCCTTCTGCGGTATTGGCCAAACATAACTTTATTGTAAACTACTGGCAGTTCCGTACCTATAAGGCGCAGTTCCTCCCTGCACTCAAGCTGCAGGGTAGCCTGGGCAACTATAACCGTTCGCTGGTTTCATTGCAGGATGCCCAAACCGGTGAGATAGGATACCTTGAGAACAACAACCTTTCCAACTCGTTGGGGCTATCTGTTAACCAGAACCTTCCATTTACGGGAGGATCGCTTTCTGTTCTTACCTCATTGGACAGGCTAGACCAGTTCTCGCCAACAGATATGGTAACCTACAATTCCCAGCCGGTAAAGATAACCTACAGCCAGCCTATAAATGGGTACAACACTTTAAAATGGGAGAAGAAGATTGAGCCCAAGCGTTTTGAACTTGCCAAGAGGGAGTATCTGAGTTCCATGGAGAGTATTACCGTTACGGCATCAACCTATTTCTTTGATCTTCTGCTGGCCCAGAAGAAGGTGGAGATGGCACAGGAGAGCTACCGCAATACGGGGCAGATGTACAAGATTGCAAAGGAGAGGTTTGCCATAGGATCCATAACAAAAGACGAGCTGCTGCAGATGGAGCTCAAGCTGCTGAACGACAGCCTTGCCATAGGAGACAACCAGCTGGGGCAGAAGACTGCCATGCAGCGCCTGCGCAATTACCTGGGCTATAATGAAAAGGTGAATATCAGTCT
>JAZRQU010000024.1:0-1140 GCA_045650045.1 Candidatus Egerieisoma sp.
GGTGATGATGCCCTATGTTCTTGAAAGCTACGGAAAGTGTGTACATAAGAAACTGCACCGGCTGGGTGTTGCGGCAGGTGTCGCAACCGAAGCGGACACCCCAGAAACCGGCGCAAAGTAATTTATCAATGCCGTCAAAGAATTGAATGATAGAATGGGCATTCCCAATAAACTCTCCGGCATTCAGAAAGAAGATATTCCCGCTTTGGCAAAACACGCCGAAAAGGAAGCCAATCCCTTATACCCCGTGCCAATCCTGTTGACACGGAAGGAACTGGAAAGCTTTTATTATCAAGTGGCAGATTGGAGCAAGGCAAATGACAAGCGAACAAATAAAAAGTCTGCTTGAAAGGCAGAGAGCATATTACAAAAGCGGTGTGACCGTCCCGGTGGCGTTTCGCATCGCACAGCTGAAAAAGCTGTACGCAACCGTGAAGAAATATGAAACCCAAGTGAATGACGCATTAAAAGCCGACCTGGGCAAGGGCCACTACGAAGGCTTTATGTGCGAGAGCGGTCTTGTGCTTTCGGAAATTTCCTATATGATCCGCCATACAAGGAAATTTGCCAAAAGAAAGACGGTGTATACGCCCCTGGCGCAGTTTGCATCTCACAGTTTCAAGCAGCCTGTGCCTTACGGCAACACGCTCATTATGAGTCCCTGGAATTATCCCTTCCTTTTGGCAATTGATCCCCTGGCAGATGCCATTGCGGCAGGTAACACCGCCATTGTAAAGCCCAGTGCTTATTCTCCCGCTACAAGCAAGATGATAGAAACAATCATTACCGAGTGCTTTGCACCGGAATATGTGGCTGTCGTTACGGGCGGCAGAGCCGAGAATGCAGCGCTTCTTGAACAGAAATTTGATTTCGTTTTCTTTACGGGAAGTCAGGCCGTGGGAAAAGAGGTTCTTCGCCATACGGCAGAGCATCTGACCCCGGCGGTGCTGGAACTGGGCGGCAAGAGTCCCTGCATTGTGGATGCAAGTGCCAATATCAAGCTGGCTGCAAAGCGCATTGTTTGGGGTAAATACCTCAACTGCGGCCAGACCTGTGTGGCTCCCGACTATATCCTCTGCGAAAAAAGCATTAAGGATGAATTCGTAGCAGAGGTAGTCAAGCAGATTAGACAGCAGTTCG
>JAZRQU010000025.1:0-11590 GCA_045650045.1 Candidatus Egerieisoma sp.
ATAATATTATAACTGAATATGAGGTTGCCGCACATGCGGCAACCTTTTTTTTGCTTAATACAAAACTATTCTTAACTTTGCGGTCCGTTCATTGGCTCAGGTGGTGGAATAGGTAGACACGCGGGACTTAAAATCCCGTGGGCAGCAATGCCCGTACGGGTTCGATTCCCGTCCCGAGCACCAATGAAACATGCGGAAATAGCTCAGTTGGTAGAGCACAACCTTGCCAAGGTTGGGGTCGCGAGTTCGAGCCTCGTTTTCCGCTCCAAAAGCCTCAGAGAAATCTGGGGCTTTTCTTTTTCTGGGGATTATCTTCCATATGCCATGATTTTTTTGTATATTGCATCAAACTATATACACAGTACATTATGGGAACAATCCGTTACAACACATTCTACACGCCGGTAGGTTTGCTTAATGTTGCTCACCTTGGCCATGGCTCAGTTCATATTGATTGGGAGGGGATGCATATCTACGTTGATCCATACAATGATGCCTATGATTTCACAGGGATGAAAAAAGCTGATCTCATTCTCCTTACCCATGCACATACAGACCACTATGATTGTGCTGCAATCAAGAAAATAGCTACTCCAAACACCAAGTTTGTTGTGAGCAATGCTGTGGGGGTATGTCTGGATAATGATCTTGCAAGAATGAAACTGGATGTAGACAATAATCCTTTGAATGTAGATCCTTCCACCAACCTTGAAAATATGAAAAAAAGCATTGCCTGCCTTCAGCACTGCAGCATAGCAGTAATGCAGAATGGTGACAAGATCAAGGCCAGAGGCGTGGAAATTGAGGCGACACCTGCATATAATATAGAGCAGAAAAGAGATAACGGCCACCCTTTCCATATTAAAGGGGAGGGCAACGGGTACATCTTGAATTTTGGAGGATTCAAGGTATACTTTGCCGGTGATACGGAATTTATTCCCGATATGAAACTTGCCAAAGGTGCAGACATAGCATTTCTTCCAAAGAATCTTCCATATACCCTTTCTGATGAGAAATTCATAGAGGCGGCAAACCTCATCAACCCTAAGAACCTTTTCCCTATCCATTACTTTGAAATAGACTGGAAAAAGCTTGCGGCAGGGTTGAATCCTGGTATCTGCATGTATGTGGATGGAGTACATTGTGCAAAATAGATTTTTATTCCCGTAAATAAATGTCCAAAAAGATTTATCTTTGTGGGATAAAATCCTGTCGGGAAAATCAAACAATTTAAATATATTCATAAATGAGAGCATTATTTTCAGTATCAGACAAGACTGGCGTGGTAGAGTTCGCCAAAGAGCTTGTTGGTCTAGGCTGGGAGATTATTGCAACAGGCGGAACAATGAAGCTTCTTAAGGATTCTGGCCTTAAAGTAATCAATATCAGCGAGGTTACAGGTTTCCCTGAGATCTGTGACGGACGAGTTAAGACACTTCATCCAAAAGTGCACGGAGGCCTTCTTGGCCGTCGCGACCTTGACAGCCATATAGCACAGTTGAAAGAGAACGGCATTGAGTTCATTGATATGGTTTGTGTAAACCTATATCCTTTCAAGCAGACCATTGCAAAACCTGATGTTACAATGGAGGATGCAATTGAGAACATTGACATTGGAGGCCCTTCAATGCTACGTTCGGCTGCAAAGAACTGGAGCGCTGTTACAGTTGTCTGCAATCCTGAGAATTATGCAAAGATCATTGCTGAGATTAAAGAGACCGGCAATACTACAAAAGAGACCCGTCTACAGCTTTCTGCAGAGGCATATACCCATACTGCAGAGTATGATATGATGATTGCTGCCTACATGCGCAAGGCTGCAGGCCTTAACGAGAAGCTTTTTTTGGAGTATGACCTTATCCAGGGATTGCGTTATGGAGAGAACCCTCATCAGGAGGCAAAATTCTACGGAAAGGCAGAGTGCGGCTCTTACTCTTTGGCAAATGCAAAGCAGCTTAACGGTAAAGAGCTTTCTTACAACAATATCCAGGATGCAAATGCAGCATTGTGCATTGCACGTGAGTTTGATGAGCCTTTCTGCGTAGGTTTGAAACATATGAACCCTTGTGGTGCAGCTATCGGAACAGATGTTGTTGACGCATGGACAAAAGCATATGAGGCAGATAAGGTAAGTATCTTTGGAGGTATTGTGGCTGTAAACCGCGAGATCAACAAGGAGGCTGCAGAGCTTATGAAACCTATCTTCCTTGAGATTATCATGGCTCCTTCATTCTCTGCTGAGGCATTGGAGATCCTTTCAACCAAGAAGAACCTTCGCCTGCTTCAGGTGGATATGACCAAAGATGATTCAGTGGTTGACCAGTATGTTAGTGTAAACGGCGGTCTTTTGGTTCAGAACCTTGACAAGACTACCGTAGAGGTTACTGCTGACATGTGTGTGACAGAGGTAAAACCTACTCCAGAACAGATTACAGACCTTAACTTTGGATGGAGAATTGTAAAACACGTTAAGTCAAACGCTATTGTAGCAGTTAAGGACGGCAAGACCCTAGGTGTTGGAGCAGGCCAGATGAACCGCGTAGGTTCTGCAGAGATTGCCCTTAAACAGGCACAGGCTGCAGGCTTCACAGAGGGCATTGTACTTGCTTCAGACGGATTCTTCCCATTTGATGATACTGTAACCATGGCATCACAGTACGGTGTAACTGCAATTGTACAGCCAGGCGGCAGCGTAAGGGATGAGGATTCAGTGAAGAAGGCAAATGAGTGCGGCATTACAATGGTTTGCACCGGCATGCGTCACTTCAAACACTAAAATATTAAGAATTAGATAGAAAAATGACCTGTCTTCAGAAGAAGGCGGGTCATTTTTATGTAGCAGATGTTGTAAATTTGTAGCAGATGTTGTAAATTTCGCTAAGAAACTCTTTACTATGAAGTGGCGGTTTTCAAGCATTCTTTTCTTGCTGTCCATGGCTGTAGCCGGCTCTGGCTGCGTATATGATTATGAACCAAAAGAGATCAGTACCAGGGCGGCAGAAAATTCAATTGTGGTTATAGATGGTGATATAGCTGTTGGCAGCATTACTACAATAAGGGTGAATATTACAGAATCTCTGATTAAAGGAGAGGAGACTGTGCTGCCTCTTGGTGCAAGTGTATGGGTAGAGGAGGAAGGGGGCTCCATATATTCCGGCGTTGAGAAGGAGGATGAGGTGAATGCATTTGAAATCAATACCACCGGCTTGAGCCTTCAGGGCCGCTACAGGCTGGGAGTTTCTATTCCCGACAGGGGAGAATACCTTTCAGAGTTCAGAGGCGTCCTTATAACCCCGCCCATTGATTCTATAACAAGGAGTATTACTCCCGACAATCTTACTGCGTACATAGAGGTTACAGCCCACAAGGAAAATACCGGTGAAGCAGATTCCTCAAGACTGTATTGCAAGTGGAACTATGAAGAGAACTGGGAGTCACCTTCAGTTTATGTGCCAAGTATAGAGTGGGACAGGAAGTTCCAGATGGTGGTGGAACTGTCTGAAGAAGAAAAGGGTGAGAGGCATTTCTGTTTCAGTGAGTCTGTATCATCGGAAGTGCTTATAGGCAACACCGAAAAACTTACTGAAAATCGTATATACAAGCAGATCATAGCAAAAATTCCAAATAATGACAGCAGGGCAAAATCACTTTATTCCATTAAAGTGAGCCAGCAGGCTCTTGATAAGGATGCGTATGTGTATTGGGAGGTTATGCGTAGGAATTCAAGCGATATTGGCGGCCTTTTTTCGTCGCAGCCAACGGAGGTTGTGGGGAATATAAAGAATGTCTCAAACCCTGGAGAACAGGTGGTAGGATATATAAATGTTGCAACAGTGCAGACACGCAGGGCGTTTATTGATTGGGGAGAGACTGATTTCTATAAATCGGGCTGTGTAATGACCAGAGTGCCACAAGGTTTTGATTTTGTGGTCATTATGAATTCATATGTATCATCTGGCAATAGGCTGGTATTTAGAACAGATGAAGGGGCCTTGTGGGGCAGTACAGTAGAATGCGTGGACTGCAGGTTGCATTCAAACAGCACAAAACCAGAATGGTGGCCGAACGGCAAATATGGGAATTAGTGACAATCCTGATTACAGATATGAAGATTTTTAAAAAATACATGTGCGTGTGCATGCTTTGCCTTATGGCGGCGGGAGTTCATGCCCAGCAGAGATATGACCATATCTCCAGTGTGGGGCTAAGTGCCCCTATATACAGGAGTGAGGTGGCGCAGAAATACCCTTTTGATATGGAGGGTACAGTGTATGCATATTCAGACGAATTTGAAACAGGCAGCGTTGTGTACAACGGAAAGGAGTATTTTGGGGTATTGCTCAATCTTAACTCACACAGGGATGAGCTGCAGCTTAAAGTAAGGGAGGGTGGAGTAATCCTGTCCCTCAAGAAAACACTGGTGAGCAGGTTTGCAATGGGTGAGAGGGAGTTTGTGAATATTTCCGGAGAAAATGCAGTGGACGGATTGAAGGCGGGATATTATGAGGTGCTGCATGATGGAAAGTATATGCTTGTGAAGAAGCATTGGAAAAATGTTACAGAAACAGGTGATATGATTACTGGAGAGATAAAGAAAAAGTTCTCATCCAGGAAGAGGCATTATCTGTTGGCAGACGGCAAAGTGCATGCTTTTAAGGATTGCAAAGGCCTGGCGTCATGTTTTAAGGAAATGAAGGGCGAAATGAAAGTTTATATGAAGGCCCACCGTGGATTCCCGGAGGATGAAATCATGCAGGGTATTATGGAAATTGCAGAAAAAGGGGAGGACAGGAGATGAGAAGAGTGTTTTTTGCCATAATGTTCCTTGCCGTGGCATTGATGCAGGATGCCATGGCCCAGACTCCTGACATGCGCAGGAATATTGGCCTGGATTCCTTAATGAAGATAATGCAGCAGTATTCTCCGCAGAAAGTCTATTATGTGAAGGATGATGCGGGCAAGAACCTTACATTTACAATTAATGCAGCAAGCGCACATATTGCCAAGGATATACAGCAGGCCCTGAATGACAAGGGGTACAGGATCTCTTATGCAGAGGGGATGGTGTTTGTTACAAGAGGGGCCGGCATAAAGGATGTATTGCCGCAGGGATACTTTATTGCAGGCTTGAAGGAGCTGCAGCAGAAGAAAGAGGAGCAGGGTAATGTGCAGGGGGAAGAGCAGGATGATGTGATGTACATGCTTCAGGGCGGGCAGGAATTGGCCACCTCTTCCAATAAGGTTTACCAGATTGGAGACAAGGGAAGTGCAAATAGAGCAGGCAAGGCCTATGTGAGCGGTTATGTAAGGGATTCCAGGACTGGAGAGCCGGTGATTGGAGTTTCATTGGTGGACAATGCAACCAAGGCTTTTGCCCAGTCTGATGCGGCAGGATTCTATAAGATCCTTCTTCCTGTTGGAGAGTCCGTTTTGGATGTGAGCGGATATTCATTGGAGGATGCAAAGGTGCATCTACAGGTGTACAATGACGGTGCCTTGGACATAGTTGTGCGGGAGCAGGTGTATGCCCTTACCGGAGTGGTTGTATCTGCGGAGGCTGGCAATAAGGTGAGGAGTAGCGAGATAGGTATAGAGAAGGTGAGGATGGACAGGATAAAGAGTGTCCCTGTAGTGTTTGGAGAGGCGGATGTGGTGAAGATTATCCTTACACTTCCGGGAGTGAAGTCTGTTGGTGAGGCTGCCGGCGGATTCAATGTGAGGGGTGGAGCCACCGACCAGAACCTTGTGCTGTTCAATGGCGGTACAGTATATAATCCGTCACACCTTTTTGGAATGTTTTCTGGCTTCAATCCGGATATTATCAATGATATAGAGCTCTATAAGAGTTCAATACCGGTAGAGTTCGGCGGAAGAATCTCATCTGTGCTGGATGTTAACAGCAGGGAGGGAAACAATAAGAACATCACCGGCTCCCTAGGCTTGGGGCTTCTTACCGGAAGGGGGCACATTGAAGGGCCTTTAGGGTCAAATACCACATTCATTGCAGGTGTGAGGGCAACCTATTCAGACTGGCTTCTTGGTCTTCTTCCCCACGATAGTGAGTACAGGCAGGGTGCGGCATCGTTCTATGACTTTACAGCCGGAGTGACCCACAAGTTCAACGACAAGAGCTCGCTGCTTCTGAACGGATATTATTCAATAGATGCCTTCAGATTCAATGCAGATACCAGCTACAGGTACAACAATGCCAACGGATCTGTAAAGTGGAGATACAATTTCCATGAGAAGCACAAGCTGGAACTGGCTGCCGGGTATGATATGTACAGTTATGCAACCTATGACAAATACAATCCTGTCAACTCATATGAAATGACCTTCAAGATAAGGCAGGGTTACGGCAAGCTTAAGTTCAAGTCTATGCTCAATAACAGCCATACCCTTACTTATGGAGTGGACGGCATCAGCTACAGCCTTTCTCCTGGAAGCTATCTTCCTTATGGAGGTGAGTCTATTGTAACTCCCGACATTATCCCAAATGAGGAGGCTGTGGAGGGAGCAGCATATTTGAGCCACAGCTGGAACATTTCAGACAGGTTCTTTATGGATTACGGATTGAGGTATTCCATGTTCAGCTCTGCAGGGACGGTGTACAGCAATCCGGAGATAAGGGTGTCGGGCAGAATGATGATTTCGCAGGATGTATCGTTCAAGGCCGGCTTCAATACACTTACACAGTACATACATATGCTTTCAAATACTACTGCAATGTCCCCTACAGACATATGGAAATTGAGCGACAAGGACATCAGGCCGCAGAAGGGATGGCAGGCAGCAAGCGGATTCTATGCAAACCTTTTGGATAATAAGGTGGAGGCGTCGCTTGAAAGCTATTACAAGAGGATGGAGAACTACCTGGATTATAAGAGCGGTGCTGTACTGGTAATGAACAGGAATATAGCGCAGGATGTGGTGCCTACACAAGGCGAGGCTTATGGTGTGGAGCTGATGCTCAAGAAGCCGCTTGGCAAGCTGAACGGATGGTTTGCGTACACATGGTCAAAGACCAGGTTGAGGGAAGTGGGGGACCGTGGAGATATGGCAATCAATGGCGGTAAATGGTATAATGCGTCTTATGACAAGCCGCATGATGTGAAACTAGTTGCCAATTACAAGTTTACACAAAGGGTAAGCATCTCTGTAAACGGAGACTATTCAACAGGGCGCCCTATTACCATTCCGGTGGCCAAATACAAGTACGACGGCGGATACAAGCTTTATTATTCTGCAAGGAACAGCCACAGGATACCAGATTACTTCAGGGTGGATGCGGCGTTGAATATAGAGCCTACCCACAGGTTGAGGGCGTTTACACATTTCTCCTTTAATGTAGGAGTGTATAACGTTACCGGCCGCAAGAATGTGTATTCAATTTATTTTGATACCAATAATGAGGGCAAGATAAAGGGTCACAAGCTATGCATCTTTGGGGCGCCTATTCCATACGTTAACTTTAACTTTAAATTCTAGGAGAGGTATGATAGAGAAGATTTATAGAGTTCTGGCAATGGCGCTTCTTGCAGTTGCGGCATGGGGCTGCGTATATGACTATGAACCCTCTGATGACGACATCCAGGGGCTGGACACTCCGCTTGTGGTGATTGACGGGGATATTGTGGTTGGAGGCACTACCGATATAAGGGTCAGCTATACCAGTTCGCTGGCGGAAGATGAGGTAGAGGTGCCTCTGGGCGCTTCCGTCTGGGTTGAAGATACCAATGGAGGGATATGGCATGGAGAAGAGCTGAATGGGGTGTTTAACAGGTTTGAAGTTGATACCAGAGGGCTTTCAACGCAGGGGACTTACAGGCTTGGAGTTTCAATTCCTGGCAGAGGTGAGTACTTTTCGGAGTTCAAGAAGGTGCTGGTGTCTCCGGCAATCGACAGTATAACCTGGTCGGCAGCTTCAGACAGAAGCTATGCCCGCGTGGAGGTTACTACGCACAACGGCAATAGTGGAGAGAAGCTTTACTGCAAGTGGAACTATACAGAGAACTGGGAGAGCTACGCCCTTTATCCGGCAACCATTGACTATGACTACAAATATGGCAGAATGGTGGAGCTTTCTGAAGAAGAAATTGCTTCCCGACAGTTCTGTTTCTCATGTGCAGAGTCTGTGCAGACACATATTGCCAATACCGAGAAATTGTCTGACAACCTTATAAGCAAGTTTGTGGTGAACAATATCCCGAATGTGGACAACAGGCTGATGGGACTGTATTCAATTCTTGTGAAGCAGACAGCATTGGACAGGGAGGCGTATATTTATTGGGAGAATGTGAAGAAGAATTCAAGTGAGGCAGGCGGGCTCTTTGCTCCTCAGCCTAGTGAGGTTAAAGGCAATCTTGAGTGTGCAACTGTTCCGGGTGAGATAGTGATAGGGTATGTGAATGTGACAACCCAGACAGATATGAGAGTTTTCATAGACTGGAGCGAGGTGGGCATCTATTCCAGCACTTGCGAGCCCATATTGGTGTATAGTGGTCCGGAGGTTACTGATGCTGATAAGGAGGATCCTGGTCCTGTTTATTGGAATGCATACTACAATGAGGGGTACAGGCCAATAAGGTTCCCGGATACTGCTGACCCGTCAAAGACAAAGCCGGCGGCCTTGTGGGCGTTGGAGAAATGTACTAATTGCAAATCGTATTCAAATGGTTCAAGGCCTGAATTTTGGCCGTCAGACAGATAAATAAAGGTATGAAAAAGTTGACATTTATATTTGTGGCGGTGATATCCCTGATTGCTGGAACAGTGTATGCCCAGGAGAAGGTTTATGTTTCAACGGACAAGGATTGCTATGTGGCAGGGGAGGACCTGTGGTACTCGCTTTATTGCAGGGACGGGGCTTCCGGGGAGTATTCCCATTTGAGCGATGTGGCTTACCTGCAGTTTATAAGCAGTGACGGAGTGGCTGCTCTTCATAAGGGGGCGCTGATAGACGGAAGGGGGTGCGGAAGGTTTAAGATTCCGCTCGATCTGCCTACCGGCAATTATATGATTGTTGCGTATACGGCCCATTATGGCGGAGATGCAGAAGGCGAGTATAAAGGCAAGGTGATTTCTGTGTTCAACACGCTTGTTGCATCAAAGGTGAAGGATGGAGTGGTGACGTTGGCGGAGGCTTCGCCGGTAGCAGGTGGGGGAGCAGCCGTGAAAGGTATTGTGGTTGAGGCTGGAAAAGGCGACGGGAGGTCTGTGCCTGTAAAGGTCCGCAATACTTCGGGCGCTCCTGTACATGTGAATGTTTCGGTATATCATAATGATGAGCTTGCAAAGTTGTCGGGAAGCTATAACAGCCTTTCGCTGCTTTGCAGAGAAGGGGAGTTCCAGAAGGTTGAAGGTGTGGAGTATGCAGGTGAAACGGTTGCCGTGAGAGTTAAGGGGAAGAAGGGTGAGAGTGCGGCAGGCAAGTATGTATTTATGTCGGGAATAGGCAATACTGATGATGTTTATATGGCAAAGGTTGGGAATGATGGTGTTGCCCTGCTGCATACATGCAGCATAATGGGCAGGAGGGACCTTGTGTTTGAAGTGGCGGGAGATACATCTGTTGCTTATAATGTGGAGATAATGCAGAAGGGATATGCCCGTTCTGTAGTACAGATTCCGTTGCTGGGACTGGATGGCCAGATGGAAAAGGCATTAAAGGAGAGGGGGCGCAGGATGCAGATTTCCAGAATGTTTGTTCCTGATACGCTGTTTGATATGGGAAAGATGAAGGAGAAGATGTTTGAAGGGAATACGCCAAGGCTGGTATATAATCTTGATGACTATACCAGATTCCAGAATCTTGAGGAAACTTTGCGCGAATATGTGAAGTACGCAAGGGTGAGGAGGAATGGTGTGGAGCCTGAAATTAAGGTGATTTGGGAGGAGAACGGACGTCCTCTGGTACTGCTTGATGGAGTTCCTGTGAATGACCATTCGGCGGTTCTGGCATTGGACCAGCATCTTGTAAAGCAGATAGCAGTTTATCCTGTGAGGTATATGCTCAATCATTTCATGTATGATGGAATTGTGAGCTTTATTACGTATAAGGGAGATATGGGTGGCATAAAGCTCCCTAAAAATATGAGTGTTGTGGAATTTGATGGTGTGAGCTGGCCCTTGGCGCTGATTGGTGGAAAGGGAGATTTGTGGGAAAGCCATCCGAATTTCATGTCTACAATCTACTGGAATCCAATAGTTGAGATACCTGCAGGCGGAGAGTTTGAGTTCAGCTGTACGCTTCCGCAGTATAAAGGGGAATTCAATATAGTTGTTGAAGGTGTGGACCAGGCCTGGAATGAGGTTTATGGCACAGGCGGTTTTGAAGTGAAGTAGATTTTGTACCCCCGGGCGGAATCGAACCGCCACCCTGAGAACCGGAATCTCATATTCTATCCTTTAAACTACAGGGGCAGGCGTGCGTGTACGCATTAAAATGCAAAATTAGCAAAATGAGGTGTTTTTCCAAAAATTGCTATATTTGCGCCTTTAAAAATCTAATACCTACAATTTATTGATTATGAAAGCATATGTTTTCCCTGGCCAGGGTTCTCAATTTACCGGAATGGGACAGGAGCTGTACAACAGCAATCCTGTAGCCAAAGAGATGTTTGAGAAGGCTAATGAGATTCTTGGCTTCAGAATTACAGATATCATGTTCAACGGCACAGCCGAGGAACTTAAACAGACCAAGGTAACCCAGCCTGCGGTATTCCTGCACTCGGTGATTTTGGCCAAATGTCTCCCTGATTTTGCTCCGCAGATGGTTGCAGGTCACTCTTTGGGTGAGTTCTCTGCGCTTGTGGCTGCCGGTGCGATGAGCTTTGAGGATGGCCTTGTATTGGTTTCAAAGCGTGCAATGGCAATGCAGAAGGCTTGTGAGATGCAGCCTTCAACTATGGCTGCCGTTCTTGGAATGGAGGCCTCAAAGATTGAGGAGATATGCGCTGCAACAGAGGGTGTTGTTGTGGCTGCAAACTATAACTGCAACGGCCAGATTGTAATTTCAGGTGAGGTTGAGGCTGTAAACAAGGCTTGCGTTGCCCTTAAGGAGGCAGGAGCAAAGAGGGCTCTTGTATTGCCTGTAGGTGGTGCGTTCCACTCTCCGCTTATGGATCCTGCAAGGGTTGAGCTTGCCGAGGCCATTGAGAAGACAGCTTTTGTTGCTCCGGTATGTCCTGTGTACCAGAATGTGGATGCCAAGCCGCATACAGATCCGGCAGAGATTAAGGCAAACCTTCTTGTGCAGCTTACTGCACCTGTAAGATGGACCCAGTCTGTTGAGAATATGGTTGCAGACGGTGCCGCTCATTTTACAGAGGTTGGCCCGGGCACTGTTCTTCAGGGACTTATAAGCAAAATTGCAAAAGGAGTTGAGGTGGAAGGTATCCAGTAATCTTCTTCCCGACAGATATATTTTTACCCTTTCAGGGGTATTTATAAAGGAGGTGACTAATAAGTGATTTAGTCACCTCCTTTCGTGTTTATATGGATATGACGACAGTGGCAGTAGGGTAAGTTTGGCTTGGTTCCGTCGGAACGAGTTCCGACTTCATCCCTCCCACGACTTCGTCGCGGGCCC
>JAZRQU010000026.1:0-1887 GCA_045650045.1 Candidatus Egerieisoma sp.
CCGGATCTGAAGCACAGCCAAATGATCGCAGTGGTCACCGCTTTTTACCGGGGCGAAAAATATCACAGCGTGACTGAGCCGGGCTATCGGCTGTATTGCCGGCTGTGGTGCGGAGCCCGAAAGCTGCGCATTTTCTGGCGCCGGGGGACCGGCTGGCTTAAACGCCATTTTATAAGATGAAACATAGGCGCGTTGCAATTCCTGATATGCTACCCCCATAAGAGACAGTGAAAAAGAAAAACTGTTTCTTATGGGGGTATTTCAATGTCCAAAAGCAGAAAGATCAGCAAGGGAGAAAAACTTGCAATTGTTAAGCGATGTTTGTCGGGAGAATTAGGTGTCTGTGAAGCCGGACGTCAAATGGGAGTAGTACAAGAAAGTATCCGGCGTTGGATTTACCGATATCAAGCGGAAGGCGAAGAAGGATTACAGGCGGCACAGGATCAGCGCAAATATCCCAAGGAATTAAAGGAAGCAGCTGTGAAAGATTATCTGTCCGGCAAAGGAAGTATGGAGGAAATTTGCAAAAAATATAAAATTCGTTCAACGCATCCCCTACGGAACTGGATTAAGGTGTATAATGGTCATAAGGAATTTAGAAATACGACAGGAGGAAGCCGTATGACCAAAGCACGAAAGACTACCTTTGAGGAAAGAGTAGCGATTGCCAGAGAATGCATTGCATCCGGAAGAAACTACGGTGACTTGGCAATCAAGTACAATGTCAGTTACCAACAGGTGTATATCTGGACAAATAAGTATGCTGAACAGGGTGAAGCCGGTTTAGAGGACCGCCGTGGGAAGCGGACAGCGCAGCAACAACCAAGAACACCGGAAGAAGAAATGAAGATCCGGATCGCACAGCTGGAGCATGAGCTTTATATGACGAAGATGGAGCGTGACCTGCTAAAAAAATTGGACGAGATAGAAAGGAGGCGGGGCTGAGTCAGGTACGGCAATCTCATATCTATCGGGCAATAAAGGAAGGCAAGGAAGAATACGGATATCCTGTGGAATTATCTTGTGGAATGTTTGGGGTGTCGAGAGCTGCCTATTACCGTTGGCTCAGTGGGAAGAAATGCAACAGAGAGCTGGAAAATGAGAAGATTGCAGAGCTTATGGAGCAGATACATACGGAGAACCCCGACAAAGGTTACCGTCGTATCAAGGATGATCTGGCACACGACCACAAGCTGAATGTAAACGAAAAGCGGGTGCTTCGCATTTGTCGCAGCCTGGATATCAAATCCACTATTAAGTACAAAAATAATGGTTGTACAAGGCAAGCTGCCAATCCGCAGCACATCGCAAAGAATTGGTTGAACCGACAGTTTCATGCAAGTATGCCTAATGAGAAGTGGTTGACCGATGTGACGGAGTTTAAGTGGTACGAAGGTCCTACTGTACACAAGCTATACCTAAGTGCTATCCTGGACCTGTACGACCGTAGAATTGTTGCCTTTGTCATTCGTGACCGCAATGATAACCCTCTTGTATTCGATACTCTGGATGCCGCTATTAAGGCTAATCCCAACGCACATCCCTTGTTTCATAGCGACAGAGGTTTCCAATATACAAACAGAACCTTCTACAACAAACTGAAGAAGGCAAAAATGAGACAAAGCATGTCCAGAGTAGCCAAGTGCATTGACAACGGTCCTATGGAAGGGTTCTGGGGCATTCTGAAAAGAGAGAGATATTACGGTAGGCGTTTTACAAGCCGTAAGGAGCTTATGCAGATGATTGAGAACTACATTGCCTACTATAACAACCGCCGGGTACAGCGCAATCTGGGCGTTCTGACACCGATGGAGAAGCACCACAGCTATCCATTGGCAGCATAAAAAGACTTCCGGTAACCCAAAGCAGGTCACCGGAAGCAGAAAA
>JAZRQU010000027.1:0-12257 GCA_045650045.1 Candidatus Egerieisoma sp.
GGTCAGGCGCAGAGAATGACGGAGCAAATCTACTGAGGTATTTCAGTGCTGATGCTACGAATTCTTCAAATGCACTGCTTGTAGCAGCTATGACTGCCCTAGCAAACTCCTTATAAAACTTATCCTCTGTACGACAATTGAAAAGATCTATATATACTACAATATTGTCAGAATCCTGCTTCTCAAACAATGTTGCAGCCTTAGAAACCAAAGAAGACTTTCCCCAACGTCTCGGAGAAATGAGTATAGTATTCACAAGACCGTTGAAATTATTCAAAAGGTGCTGTGTTTCATAATGCCTGTCAGTAAATTCCTGCTCAGAGGCTATTTTTCCAAAAACAAAAGGAGTCTTCATAACAGTATTTTTTACAAATGTAAGAATTTACTTTGTAAGAAAACACTTTCAAAGCACATTCTTACATAAATTTATTCCCACACTAACAATTTACTTCCTCCCTTTCTTAACATATCCCCTGCCAGGCTCTCCAATCTCAATAAGCATATCTTCCAAACATCTTTTACGGGAGATGGTATTCCAACCGTCGAGGCCCGGACGGATGATGATAGCTTTCAGCCCAAGTGCCTCCAGCAGATGTTCAAGATACTTATATGGAAGGACTCTAACTCCAGTCTCAGCTTTTACAAGATTAGATGAGCCTTCCTTAAAGCCCAACTTTACCAAAATATCGCTCCGTTGCAGACCTGCTGCAACCCTTGCATTCCTAAGAACTTGGCTAGTATAGCTACTACATGCTCTCATCTCCATAATTTCACGTTTTGCAGACCCAGTCCCACCAAATATTGAATCTAAGACAATGTCATAGTCTTCAGCAACTCCCTCTCTTGCTAGATACTTATTTCTCATAACACACGCAGATGCCATATGATTGCTTGCTGATTTAAGACCACGACCCTTATTAAACGAACAACAATGCAGCAACACAACAGATCCCTCATTCATATAAAAGTACGTTGAATACATACAACTCTTAAAAGAGGTCTTTAGTTCAAAAAGGCCATCCTTGATGTCATTGATAAACATAACATTGAAGTCAGACAATATCTTCAGTAACAGATAGCCATACTGAATCCATAGTCTATGATTCTCCTCCAGCAGATCTAAAAACGCTTGTACCTGAGTTCCGTACACTAAAATTTTTCTCGCCCTCTGCAGTGAAGGCCCGTACCTTACCTCAATCCTATCCGAAAGATTCCCTTCTACGGTTGAAAACGGAATAAGCCTGGAAATCACATAAGGGTTAGTACGTCCACCCAAGAGTTTGTCTGGCTGCTCTGTATAGATCAACTCATCAAATTCAACAAAAGGAGTTCCTTCTGCAATACTAAGATTGGGATTCACCCGAAAATTGCTTTGTTTAAACGCTTTACTGAGCCGATTAAAACGACCAACTATATTACTTTTCAATCTTTTTAATAACAGACGATCATTTACGGTCCACTCTCGCCCCATCTCTGATTCATATAGACATTTGCCTATAATATCCAAATGTGTACCCTTGATATTCGGAAGACTGAATACATCACAGATTGGATAGACCTCTGTCATATGAATTCTCTCATTGTATACACTAACCTCTCGTGTTATACCAAGTATTCTCAACAAACCTCTTATCCTCCTGATATATACAGCATTGGAGCCCAAATTAAATTCAAGGTTACTTCTCAACACAATATCAAAAGCAACACGTACCAACGGCATTATAAAATCCTTTTTCTCCGGAGAGCCGGGCCCTACATAACGATGTTGGATGTAAGGGATACCACCAGATGTAACCCTAAGATCTTTTATAGCCAAACTCTTGAAAAGTTCGCAACTGCACCCCAGACAACAATGTAACACAAACGCATTCCTCAAATATCCAAGAGATACAGGCAAAGGTGTAGTCATGACGTGTGTAAACTCATCAATAGTAAGGGATAAAGGATCTCCCATAATCTCTCTATACGATTTATTTTTAACCTCCTGCATCCATGGTTGATAGTTATGGTATGGAGAAAACTTCAACTCTCCTGAAAGCACCATAGTATCCCAGAACCTACGGAAGACATATAACATATTCTTCAGAGACGTTTCAGAAAGCTTATGTTTTGGCCATAAGCGGCTACCTTCATAATCACGTGGATATAAATACGAATATTTAGGATTGACTGCATACAAATACTCATCCACGCAGAATTTTTCAAAATCCACCACCATCTCCGGCGAAAATTCTAACGGCAAAATTCCTTCAAACTCCCTTACTTTAAGATAACGCTCCAATTTATTGGATAAGGTAATGGCATCTCTATATTTAGTCCGACTAATAGCGCCTGACTCCCATTCTCCTTCTACGAATGCCCGAAACTCCTTCAGCAAAGATAACTTTCCATCCTTATCGTGCTGAACCTTTCCGAGCTTGAAGTCTACCATTCTTTGAAAAGTGTCCGCATCTATAGACCTCGACTCTTGGCTCATTTCAGCATATACAAGACCTATTGCATTCATATAACGGTCTATCTCACCTTTCAGAACCGGGTTATCACTTGCCCCGCTTCGTCTTGAGCCATCTAGCCTAAAGTTCATCAGTTCGTGAGCCTCTACCATCAGACCAGAATTTACAAGTAAATCCACATCTTTACCATCTTTTAGCCTAAACTTCAATGGGACATCTCCACTTCTAACATTAAGGCTCTTGAACAACGTAATCCTAACCATATCTTAATCTTCAAATATGGAATCAAAGATAGACATTAGTTCGCAATCCACATCAAGACAAAAACCCTCCACCGTTGTGAAACGCTGGAGGGTTGATTTTTAGTTCGTTATTAAGTAAAGCGTCTCAAAACGCAAGTTACCTTTTATTTAAATTGGCAATAAATATTCATTAAAACATTGCTCATTCGTATTCATAAAAGCTAATAGCCATAATTCTCCTAAAACCTTTTCACTAACAATGACGACACAATCCTCACTAGTTTTCTTCACTCAATAAATCCAGCTGTCGCAACAGAGATTCAAAACTGTACTGATTCTTTGCACATTCCTCTATAGTCCTCTTATTTTTAAAATTCTTCAGAATCTTATTGTACACCGTCCTAGCTATTGAACTATTTTTATCAGCTTCCGGTATTACACCCAGATTCTTTCTAGCCAAAGCTCTATTCAAAGAAAATATACAATTCTGAGTCTTACACTTATTATTATCTGTATAGTACAAAGGAAGTAACCAACACTCGATTTCATTTATGCATATAGCAAAAAGAATTTTATTAGCATACTTTTCCAACATTTCATGGCTCACCCCTTGCTTTAGTCTATTCTTTACATCTTCATAGAGGATATGAGGATCTTTTGCTTTCCCTTCTGCATCGAAAGGACTTACATCATATCCAGCTTGAATAGATGCATCCGTATCAATCTGAATAACAAGCGCATCATTGAACTGTAGAATTTCCTCTATGGTCTCATCATTACAATGGCTTAAGACCTGCTTCCACCCACCATATCCTTCCTGCACTAAATGTCCATTTTCAAGCCTTGTTTCCGGTTCAATCGGATTTATAAATGGTTCCTCATCAAAATACTTCGAGATGATACGGGTCATTATATTGATTTCCGATACCCCCTCACATATCAATCCTATCGTCATCATACCAACTTAAAAGTTATTAGGTAAACCACCAATATATCCTTTCAGCCAAGCCTCAGAAAGAGAGATTGTCTTATTCTTGTTATCTTTCACTTGGTTAACAACAGTATAACCATCTGTATTCCTATTAACAACAAACAAACGATTATATTCTGAGAGTTCATTTAAACCATCAAGCACAAAAGGACTATGAGTCGTGATAATTACCTGTTTATTGTGCTTTCTAGCAAGTTCTGACAACTTAGATATAAGCAATTTACAGAGCTTAGGATTCAAAGACGACTCAATATTATCTATTGCGAAAAATGACGGAGTCTCATCTGAAATAAACAAGGTAAAATAGAACAAAAGATATAGGAAGGCCTCATTTGCGCTTCTTTGGTCAAAGAATTCTAAATTTTCATCAAGATATCTATCCTTTAGTTTCAATGTTGAATCATGCGAAAGACCTGAGTCCTGCATATCCAAATCTTCAAACCAATCTATCACTCTCATATTGTTCTTTATCTCCATCAGTATTGCCTTCCCTGACTCAGATTTTGACAATTCTTTGAGATATGATAGAAGCCCCTTTCCAGTACGTCCCAGCTTAGTACTTGGCATTTGATCCATACCTCTCAAAGCCGTTTCTTCTAAAGAGTATATCGTAAAATTCTTCAATCCGTTCACTCTTGACCTTGCCAAGACGACATCATTATCTCTTCTGTACAAACTGATATTAAATTCAACATCAGTTTTCCCTTTAGAGTTTGCGATTTCCTCAAAGTACGCCTTAAGGTCTGACACGCTATACTTCAAATCTGTCCCTTTCGCATGAGATAAGAAATGTTTGGTATCTTCTTCTACCACATCCTCCCATTGAGCTGGTTTAAGGTCTGTATTATAGCGTATTTTATAACGAGATGACTCTCCGCCTGTTGTCTCAACTTTTATAGAGATAAACTCATCATCCATATTTTCAAAAGCAGCTCTCATGAAACGAGTATCGGACAACCTGATACCACGATTATCAAACATCTCAGGAAGCAATGCTCCCGAACTAGAGAGTCCAGCAAGTGCTATTGCCTCAAGCAAATTAGATTTACCACAACCATTAGCACCTATCAACACATTAAATGTCCCCAAATCCATTGTCTGACTTACAACAGATTTAAAGTTATCTACCTTTACTCTCCTAATCATAATCTACAAGTTTATTTCGCAAAAATAATGATTCTATTCTATAAAACATTAATCATCAAAGATTATTTAGCAAATCTTACACCTTCCTCCCTTTCTTAACATATCCCCTGCCAGGCTCTCCAATCTCAATAAGCATATCTTCCAAACACCTTTTACGGGAGATGGCATTCCAACCATCAAGGCCCGGACGGATAATGATAGCTTTCAGCCCAAGCGCCTCCAGCAGACGTTCCAGATACTTATATGGCAACACCCTTATTCCATTCTCTGCCTGGTGCAAATTTCCACAGTCTGCTCGATGTCCCCACTTTGAGAAAATATCCTCCTGCATCAGACCGGCATCCAGTCTCGCCTGTCTCAAAGCCTGACTGACATAACTGCAGCAAGCCCTCATCTCATAAACCTCTCTTTTGGTTGAGCCACGTTCCCCATACAGATCATCCAACACACCATCAAACTCTTCTGCCTCAACTTCACCAAGCACATGTTTCCACCTTTGCTCTCTTATATGAGTAATATCATTCAGAATCTTACGCCTACGCCACAGTTCACTCTGACAAGCATATAACAACACTATCGCATCTCCGTTCAGATAAAAGTAAGTTGAATACCCATATCCTCTGAGCGAAGTCCTAAGCTCATATATCGCCTCCTTGCAATAATTCACAAACGTCACATTAAAGTCCGACAAGATCTTAAGCAACATCATTCCATAATACACTTGCTGCCTATGATCCTCCTCAAGAGTAGATAGATAATCCCCAACCTGATTTCCAAGTACAAGCAATTTCCTGGGCGTCTGCAAAGTATGGCCATACTTAACCTCAACTCTATCCCCCACATTACCATCACCAGCAGGCATAGGGACCAGCTCAGATATCACATACGGATTTGTTCTACGTCCAAACAACTTCTCCGGCTGCTCCTTATATACAAGCGGATCATACGGAAGACACGGAGCACCCTCAATAATATTCAGATTATGATCCACTCTATAAGGTCTCTGATTAAAGGCACTATTGAGCAACTTGAAATGCTCCTCTATAGGCATATCCTTCATCTTCACCATAGCCCTTGCGCCAAGATTGAACTCACCCCTCAACCCTCGCAAGCACTCCAGCTCACGGATAATATCCATGTGAGTCTGATGCAGATGCCCCTGAGACAGCACCTCACAGATAGGCAAAGCCTCAGACTCTCCAGTCCTGGAGTTATACACCACAACCTCACGAGTGATACCGCAGAACCTCAACAGTTCCTTGATCCTCCTGTTGTACGAAGCGCTGTACGACCCGAAATAAAAATTAAACTTCCTCCTCAACGCAATATCAAAGGCAATCTTCACCATCGGCACCACTATATCATACTTGAACTCATTACGCGCACGGTTCCTCACCGCCTTATGCACATAATGTATATAAGGTATACCTTCTTCAGATATCCTGATATTCATCAGACTCATCTGCTTGAAATCCTCACCTCTGCACCCAAGGCAACACTGCAGCACAAAAGCATCCTTAGTCTCCGACATACTCTCCGGCACTGGAGTGGACACCACCTTCATGAACTCATCCCTGGTAATAGACAACGGCTCATTCATTACCTCAACATAGTTCTTATACTTCTTAGGCTGCATCCAAGATACATACCCATCATACGGACTCTTCTCAATCTCCCCATACAGCACAAGATCATTCCAGAACGTATGGAAATGAATCAGCACCTTCCTCAGTGGCTCCTCCTGCAGCTTCTTCTTCGGCCACCACCTGTTATTCACATAATCCCTCGGATACAGATGCTCATACTTAGGATTATAGGCATACAGATACTCATCAATGCAGAACTTCTCATACTCCACAACCAGCTCCAATGTCATCTCCTCCGGCAACAGGCCAACCATCTCCTTAATTACAAAAAACCTCTCCAGCTTGCGCGACAAAGTATAAGACTCCCTGTACATCTTCTCACTGAACCTGCCTGTACTCTTCTGCTCCTCAAGATAACTGCGGAACCTCTCCACCACAGACGTTCCCCTGGCACAAGGATTCTCCTGCAGCGCCAACTTCTCCAGCACAGCCACCTTAAGAACATCTTCATCAATCTTCCCGCCACTCTGCAGCAGATCCAGGAACACCTCACTCAGCACAAGCTTATACCTGTCAATCTCCTTCTTCAGTCCGGCATCAAACTCTGCACCCGACTTCACAGAACCATCCTGAGCAAAAGCCATCATCGCAGCAGCATCCACCATCAGCCCTGAATCAAACACCAGCTCCCCGGCAACATCATCCCTCACCTTAAACCTCAACGGAGTCTGACCACTCCTCACATTCAACTCCTTAAACAAAATAACCTTAAACATAACACTATCCTCCTCTAAAGTTCAACAATAAAATTCCCCTTCCACTTCTGACTCCTATACCCGGTCACCGCATCCAGCAGCACAAACCTAACATGCAAAGAAAACCTCATTTCACTCCCGACAAACGGCCACACCTGCCTCCACCCCTCAACACGCATCACAACCTGACCACCAACACACCCAGAGCAAGAAAGCACACTCTTCCATTTCAAACGCGAACTAGTTCCACACCCGGCATACACCACCTGCACCTGACCATACACCCTATATCTGTTTTCATCAACAAGCTCCAGACCTGCCACATCCAAAGACAACTCAAGATCACCATCCACCTCAACACCCTTGACACTCTCCACAGCAAACCCCGGCATCCCTTCAAACTTATAAGGCACAGGAACATGCTCATCACCGAGCGTCGCAAACCCATGATAAGCCGACACGAAAAGATTCTGCCCCGATATCCAAGCCCTACCATCAAACGGAGGACGATGCGGCTCCACCTCCTGGGCATAACCATTCCACACCAGCTGCACCTCATGCGTCAAACCTCTCCAAGCAGCCAACGCCCTGCGATGCACAGCCAGATGCTCCAGCTGCGCAGGAGTCCCAGGATACTTCGCACTACTCTTGCGCCTCAAACACACCTTACCATCCTTATGAACTGCCGTAACCCCACCGGCAGACCCATAAACATCACTAACCAATATATTAGGAAAAGACTCTATCATATAATGTAACTTTTGGGTAAATCAACAATAAACAGACACCAACACTATCCAATCCGCACTACCACAGCTTACGCGTCCATGCTCTCCTCGGATCCTTAACCGCAATAAACATCTTCCTCCGCTCCCTGGCATAATTCACAACATCATTACCGGAACCTGTACTCCTCTCCTGATTCATCAGCCGAACCTCCAACTCAGCCAACCTATCGCTATATCCTCTCTTCATAACAATGTAACTTATTAATATCTAACTCTAAGTTACTAAAAATCCCACACTTTAACAAATTTATTTTCAATAACTTACACCCCAAATCGCACAACATCAGCCTCAACAAAACCCGTCCAAAACCCACATAAAAAAACAGAAAAAGGCTCCGGCGTTAGCCGGAACCTCAACACAATCAAGAAATTTATAACACATCAGAAACGGTGCAATGAAAAAACACCTCTCGCACAACACCGCACTACCATCAGCGGATAATTCCCCCTTAGCCTTGATTGCTGACGGTCTCGATGTCGGCTTTGCAAAAGACGGCAACGAGTCCGTCAGTAATCAAGGGCACGCAGCGACCAACGGGAGCGGAGTGTGCTGCGGAAGTGGACTGACAGGCTCTGCCTGACAGTCGACTGGAGCAGCTGTATAGACACAAGCCGCAAAGCGGCTTACCTTGAAGCGCAAGCGTAGGAAGTGAGCTGACGAAAAAGCTGCGGGAGTGGAGTGACTGAAAGGAGCGGGAACGGACCAGCTTTTTAGGCTGCTGACTGACGTAGCTGGAGCGACCCAGCACGAGAGCGGAAGACAAGGAAGATGATCTGGAGGGAGCCCGCGACCGTAAGACCATCTTCTTTGTCTGCAGCGGAGTGCCGGAGGAGGCAGGAACCATGTACTTTGTGGGCGGGGACCCGCAAAGTACGGGGTTTTGCGACGGGCCAGGGCCGGGGATGGTTCCTGAGCAAAACCCCACTTCCTGCCGACGACTCGTACGGGCTCATAGGAAAAGGATGCCACGAAGAACAAAGGCAGGCACTTAACATAATGTCTAATTATGTGACCCGTAGCGAAGCGGAGGAGATCACATAATTTCGCATTATGTCTAATGTCCCGGGCCATTCAGCACCTACGGTGATTAGAGTGACAGAGCCCGTACGTTCATTGCACCTCCCTTTGGGAGGCTGGGAGGGATTAGACCAGCACGGTGAGCTGACTGAAACTGTGTAGTGGAGTGACCGACAGGTCATGGGAACGGAACAGTTTCTGGCTGCTGACCGTGACCGCTTTCCCTTAAAAGTGCGGAGGCCAGAGCGACTTTCTGAAAGAATGTCGCGGGGCGCAGGCCATCTGTGCGTGGGGTCGAGCGAGTCTGTGTGTATCTGCAGCAGATGTACTGCATGCGAAGCAATGCAGCACCGGCAAAGATGCCAACAGTCTCGCCGGCGCGGTGGGCATTGAAGCGGAAGTCACATTGGCCAACGTGCCAAGGTGGCTGAAGCCAAGCCTTCTGAACGTAGCTTTAGCGGAGTGAAGAGGGCTTGACCGATTTCCCTTTAAAAGTGCGGAGGATATGAGCACCTTTCTGAAAGAAGGGTGCGGCGGGTAGGCCATCTGTGCGTGGGGTCGAGCGAGTCTGTGGGTATCTGCAGCAGAAGTACTGCATGCGAAGCAATGCAGCACCGGCAAAGATGCCAACAGTCTCGCCGGTGCGGTGGGCATAAAAGCGGAAGACACATTGGCGCAACGTGCCAAGGTGGCTGAAGCCAAGCCTTCTGAACGCAGCTTCAGCGGAGAGAAGAGGGCTTGACCGATTTAACCAGAACTAGTAGGGGTACAAACTGTACCCCTACTGAGAACCATTACTGAATTATGCATAACTCAACAACACTCCACCTTGAGATACCGACACACACACTGGCTATAGCCAAAACATATCCGAATATTGTTTTTATCCAGTATTTCCATATTCCAATATGTTTTTTAAGATAACATACAAGCGTAGTTTGTAGATAAAGATATAATACATTTGGCAATATTTTTGTTTATTGCCAAAATATTTATAACTTTGTCATACCATGACTAACACAGATATCATACTTAATTTTGCACGATCTCACGACAATAATTTCGCGAGGAAAGAATTTATGACCTGGTATTCGCAGGAATTCCCTAATGGATCTCTTGGTAGTATTGATATCACACTTCAGAATTTGGTCAAGAATGGCATACTGACAAGATCGGGATACGGGAGGTTTCAGATATCAAGCACCACTAAACCGGAATTCAGATATGCCATATCTGACACTGACTCCAAACTATACTCTCTAATTAAGGAGTTATACCCATATACACACCTATGCATATGGAATGCTCAAGCACTCTCACCATTTATGCAACATGTCCCTAATGTTGACACCATAATTATTGAGACCGAAAGAATTGCAGCAGAACCTATTTATGAAGATGTAAGAAGGTTTGCAGAAGGCAGAATAGTTTTACTAAAACCTAAAGAACGTGAATATCATCTCTATGCAGCAGGAAGCCCTGCTATAATAATCAAAGACCATATCACAGAAGCCCCTATCGTTACCATTAACGATATCACAACTCCAAGCCTAGAAAAGATTCTTGTAGATGCCACTATAGCGCCTGAACTCGAATTTGCTCGTGGAGCTGAGATATACTATATATATGAGAATGCTGCAGAAATGTTCAAGATTAACAAAAAGACAATGCTGCGCTACGCCACAAGACGAGGGAAAAAAGAAGAAATAGAAAAACTCATAAATTCCACAATGCCATGATTGACCCTAAGAGCAGAAGCAAAGAATGGATTCTTGAATCCTGTGGGAAGAACAAAGTGAACGACCCTACTCTGATGGAGAAGACCATAAGGGCATTCTCATTACTTGAAGCGTTAGCCAAATCCGGCTGTCCATTCCTCTTTAAAGGTGGCAGCGCACTAATGCTTCAGCTAGCTTGCACACAACGTCTATCAGTAGACATTGACATCGTATGTCCACCAGGTACAGACGTCATATCATATCTTGAGCCATACGCAGAGGAATATGGCTTTGGAGAGATCGTTCCGACGGAGCGTATATCCAGAAATAACGTACCAAAGACACATGCCAAGTGCTATTATCAGGTATCATATATCACTAATACCATAAGCGAAAAGATACTTCTCGATGTCCTCTTTGAAGAAAACTGGTACAGCACAATAGACACACTTCCTATCACCAGCCCTTTCTTACAGATGAACGGCGAGGAATACACAGTGCAACTACCAAGCAAAGACGACCTGCTGGGAGACAAACTGACAGCATACGCTCCAAACACAACAGGCATCCCTTATATAAAGAAGATCACAAAAAAAGATGGAACTGTTGAAGAACGTGACTGCTCAATGGAGATTATCAAGCAGCTCTTTGATATTGCATCCCTCTTTGATAAAATTGACAATCTCAATACAGCAAGAGACACCTTCTTAAAGATAGCCCCAATCGAACTGGAATATAGAGGCATGGATAAAGATAACATACAAGTTATTCTTGATGACATTTATTCCACATCTCTGCTTATATGTACGGGACTATACACAAAAGACACCAGTGAAGAGTATACAAGACTCACTAAAGGAATCAGACGCATCCATGATTTGATTATCAGCGAAAACTATAATCATTACTCAGCCATCGTCAATGCATCCAAGGCTGCATATCTATCAGTGTTAATCGGCAAAGGAATCAACACCATAAAACGATATGACCCAACAATTAACCTTAGACACATACAGATTGGAGAACCTATTCCATCTGCAATAAACAAGCTTAAGGCAATCAGGCCAGAAGCATTCTTCTACTGGTGCGAAATTGAGCAATTGTTAACAGTCCAATAGCACCGAAGCGAATCTGTGACATCTGCAGGAATGCAGGAATGCGCAGCATTACAAAGATGGCACTGTCTCGCCGGTGCGGGATAATAAAAAAGCAAGCCTTCTGGCTCAGCGACAGCTGAGAGCAGAGGGCTTGACCGCTTGATCATAAGACTATTTCTTTGAATAATTAATCCAAACCATTATCTTTGACACAGCAATTGTATAGAAAAGCAATCGCGCCAAAGCATTATAGATTATGAGAGTATTCCACGGAAGTGCCATAGAAGTCAAGGAACCAGAAATCAGAACAGGTAAGTTCACAAAAGATTTCGGAGAAGGATTCTATTGCACAAAACTCAAAAGACAGGCCAAAAGATGGGCTATGAGAAAGGAAACTCCCACAATCAGCATCTATGAATACACTCCCGACAAGACTCTGTCCATCTGCGATTTCAAAGGCATG
>JAZRQU010000028.1:0-67810 GCA_045650045.1 Candidatus Egerieisoma sp.
AGTTCTGAAAAATTCGGACGCATAATCTTATATGTCTTTTAATTTTATTATTGCTTATTTAATACCCAATTTAGCCTGATAACCTTTTAGAGTCTCAAGAACATTGCTCTTGACGCTAATGAAGTTCTCAATGCCTTTAGCTACTAGCTCCTCTTTGCAAGCAGGCTCACCGGCTACAACCACGATAGCTTTGTCACCAACTAGTGAAGCGATCTGTGGAACTGCCTCTGCATACTCGTCATCAGATGAACAAGCAACAATAATATCAGCTTTAGCCTCCAATGCTGCTTTAACGCCCTCCTCAGGAGAAGAGAATCTGTTGTTGTCAACTACTTTGAAACCTGCTACTGCAAAGAAGTTGCAAGCGAACTGAGCTCTTGCTCTGCACATTGCAAGGTTACCGTAAGTTACCATGTAAGCAACCGGCTCTTTACCGCTCTGCTCAGTAGCGAAACGCAAAGCCTCAAATGGCTGTGCACCTCTGTATTTTGCAAGTGGCTGGCCTAGAACTGTACCGCAAGCAGCAGGTGCAGCTTTTCTGGTAACAACCTCCAAAGTAACGTCTTTGTCAGCTTTCTCAGTGAAGTTAGGATACTGGTTAGAACCAAGGATGATCTCTCTGCGGGTCTCAATCTTCTTGTCTCTTGCGTCAGCAGTAGCTTTGATTGTATTCTGGATGAAACCAGCTTTGAAAGCCTCAACATAACCGCCCATGTTCTCAACCTCAGTGAACAGTTTCCAAGCAGTCTCAGAAATTGACTGGGTAAGATTCTCAATGAAGTATGAACCTGCAGCAGGGTCAACAACTTTATCAAAAGAAGCCTCCTCTTTAAGGATAGACTGTGTGTTTCTTGCAATACGGTTGCTGAACTCGCCTGGAGCGCGGAACGGATAGTCAAATGGAAGTACCTCTAGAGAGTCAACGCCTGCAATTGCAGCACTCATTGCCTCAGTAGTACCTCTTAGCATGTTTACATATGGATCGTAAACAGTCATATTCCACTCGCTGGTTACAGCGTGGATCTTCATCTTCTGGCAGCACTCTTTCTCTGAACCGTAAGCTTTAACGATGTTAGCCCACAACATTCTTGCTGCACGGAATTTTGCAATCTCCATGAAGTAGGTTGAACCTACAGCAAAAGTAAATTTGATGCGTCTTGCAGCGTCATCAGCGCTTAGACCCATCTCAACAAGTTTGTTGATGTACTCGCTACCCATAGCAAGACCGAAACCAAGCTCCTGAGAGATGTTTGAACCTGCATCATTGAAAGCGTAAGCCTCAACACCAATAACTCTTACTCTTGGATAATCCTTAACAGCCTCAATTACATCTTTAAGGGTATCCATAGATTTGTCTGAACAGAAAGCGCCAGTCTGGTTAAGGCCTCTTAGCGGATCAAAATCAAATGAAGCTTTAAGGTCCTCAGCAGCTACGCCCTGAGCTTTTGCAACAGCAAGGAATGAGTTAATGATCTCTACAGATGCACAGCAGCAACCTGTGAAGTTAACCTCAACCTTAGCAAGATCAATACCGTTAAGAAGGGTCTTCATCTCAGCCTCTGAGATAGCCTTTTTGCCATCAATGCAGAAACCTACAGCCTCAACACCTTTCTTAAGTCCGTCAACAGCCTGTGCATTGGCAGCCTCAAAACCGCACTGGCAAGCGCAGTAGTCCTGGCGAACCAACCAGTTGTTGTTGTCTTTTGTACCCCTAACAAAAGGGAAAGCACCAGCCTCACCGCCAAGGTGTTTTACACCCTCAAGGTTCTCGGCACGGTAGTAAGGGCGAACTGAAAAACCTTCCTCAGTTTTCCATACGAGCTTTTTCTCGTAATCGGCACCTTTCAAATCTTTGATTATCACCTCTTCCCATTGCTCTGTGGAAACAGGTGGAAACTCAGCAAATAATTTTTCTGCCATCTTTTTTGTTTTTATATATGAATGGTTAATTTGATTTTCTCTAAAATCGTTCAAAGTTACTTAATATTTAAGCCATTTCCAAATCTCTTTCCAACCCGGTTTTTTACCGTACATAAGTATTCCAACCCTGTATATTCTTCCCGACAAATATGCCATCCCCACAAATGTAAGTACAAGCACACCAATGGAAAGGGCAAGTTCCCACATTGGCACCCCATACGCTATGCGGGCCATCATCACCATTGGAGATGTGAAAGGTATTACAGATCCCCAGAAAGAGAGTGCACTGTCGGGATACTGGAAAGTATGCAGCATAAGGAAAAGTCCCACAATGAGGGGCATTGTGATTGGGAGGATGAGCTGCTGGGTGTCGGCCTCATTGTCTACAGCTGCTCCCACTGCGGCAAACATGCTCGAATAAAGTAGGTATCCCAATACAAAGTAGATGATGAAACACCCTATAATCTGCACATAGTTCACATCCTTGAGTGCCTGGAGCAAGCTGTCACCGTCATCCTGCATGGCAGAGGTAATCTCGGCAACCGGTACCTCAGAAGATACCGACGACATTGTCTGCGCTGCCTCATTGAGCCCCAAAGCCTGGCCAGCAACAGTCACAATCAGCATTGTAAACACAATCCAGATGAGGAACTGGGTAAGGGCCACTGATGCAACACCAATGATCTTGCCCATCATAATCTGGAAAGGCTTCACCGACGATACTATCACCTCAATGATTCTGGTGGTCTTCTCCTCTATCACGCTCCTCATAACCATGCTTCCAAACATGAAAATGAACATGTAGATAAGGAAGCTGGCAATGTATCCTATCACCATAAATATCTCTACCTTAGACACTTTTTCCTCGCCGCTCTCATCCAGTGTATAGGTACTCAACTTCACGTCAGACTCTATATCTTCCATAATCTCCTCAAGTTGCGGAATGCCGTATCCCTGCAGCTTATGCTGCTCCACAGCCTCCTCCACATTGCGTGAAATGCGTCCCTTGATATCCATATTGAGCTGTTTCTTTGAGTATGTTACCACAGAAACATTCTTTGACGAGTCCATTGCAGAAATTCCCACAACGGCAAAATAGCCGTTATTGTCAAAATCTGCTTTCAGATCATCCACTGTTGCCCCTACAATTTGGCAGAACTCCACCTGTGAATCGCTCTGCATATACGGCATAACCACGCCGCTGTTGTCAACTACCGCTATCTTGTGGGCCTCATCTTCCTCAGAATAGGCCGCAATCAGCCCAGGAACAACCATAAGCGCAGCAAACAGTATTGGAGTAAGAAGCGTAGTGAGAATAAACGATTTCTTCTTTACCCTTATTGCAAACTCCCTTGCAATGATTACAGATATCTTGCTTTTTCCCATTTCCTTAAAGTTTAATTGTTGGTAACCAGTTTAATGAAGATGTCATTCATTCTTGGAATAAGCTCCTGATATGACACAATATCATTGCCCTTGATAAGTTCTCCAAGAATCTGGGCACTTGTTGCGCCCGGCTTCACATCAAGTACAGCACGTCTGTTCCCCTTATAATCCCCGTCAGAGACCAGTTCCACAGGAGCCAATGCCAGATTTATAGGCTCAAGACCTCTGTAAACAACCTCAACATGGTTGTTTCCGTACTGCCTCCTTATATCATCCACCTTTCCGGTTACCACCAGGTTGGACTTGTTGATAAGTGCAATGCTGTCGCAAAGCTCCTCAACGCTCTCCATATTGTGGGTAGAGAGGATGATTGTTGTACCTGCCTCCTTCAGAGCCAGAATCTCCTTCCTTATAAGGTTCACATTCACCGGATCAAATCCGCTGAAAGGCTCGTCAAGGATAAGCAGTTTGGGCTTGTGCATTACAGTAGTGATGAACTGTATCTTCTGGGCCATACCCTTAGAGAGTTCCTCAACTTTCTTGTCCCACCATCCCTGGATACCGAACTTCACAAACCACTCCTTAAGCTCCTTGGTAGCCTGAGCCGTGGTCATCCCTTTCAGTTTTGCCAGATAGATGGCTTGCTCCCCCACTTTCATTTTCTTGTAGAGTCCCCTCTCCTCCGGAAGGTATCCAATCTGCTCCACATCGGAAAGTTTCACAGGGCGGCCGTCGAAAAGGAGTTCGCCGCTGTCGGGAAGGGAGATCTGGTTGATGATTCTTATAAGTGTTGTCTTGCCGGCACCGTTGGGTCCCAGAAGACCGAATATTTCCCCTTTGGGAATGCTCAGGCTCACAGAGTTGAGAGCCGTGTAATTACCGAATTTCTTGGTAATGTCCTTGCAGGTTATGATTTCCATCTCAAATGTGTTTATCCTCACAAATGTAGCAAATATTCCTTTAGTTTATCCGCATTTTGGGCGCTAATCACCCGCTCTTTTACAAGGGCTTCCAGCAGCTGCACATCTGAACTGAAATTCTCCCTACCCTTCAACCTCAAAAAGGTCTCTATCCCCCTTGCAGCATACGGGCCAATATAGGGATGACGCGACATCTCTTCCCTGCTGGCCCCAAGCAGCGAAAACCTCTTTACATCCTCATCCAGCACCAGCACATTCCCTGCAATCCGGTCAAACCTCTCCTGCGTAAAACCTTCTATCTCAAGCAGCTGCCTGGTGTCTACAAAAGATCCTCCCAGCCTTTCCCTGTACTGCAGGATCTTGCGGGCATAATACCCGCCAATGCCATAAAGCTGCACCAGTGCGGCACTGTCGGCGGTGTTGAGGTTGCATACATACTTATCTTTTGGGAGGCGGGTACCGTATTTGGAAGCTGGGGCGGGTTGCGGTGCGGGGGCTTGATGCGCGTTTGTCACAGAATCAGCCGCTTCTGTGACAATGCGGGCATTTTCCTCCCCATTTGTCACGTTTTTCGGCTTATGTGTGACATTTCTCTTCCCCGGCAACCTGTCGGGAAGAAGAATGAATGGCTCCAGAGCAGCATACTTCACACTGTCCACCACATACATTTTGGCAAAATCCCTCTTCACCCGGAACTTCCCCCCTTTGGTGCGGTACTTTATGATACTGGCCGCCTGCCGCTGTGAAAACCCCAGCATCTGGAGGGAATCCTCAGTGATGGTATTGGGATTGAAGGGGAATGTTTTACTCCCGACAGCGACTGATGGCCCTGCCCCGGAAATTCCGGCACCCCCACCGGCACCCGCATCCGCAACTGCCGCCACCTGCCGCATCCGCACCTTCTGCACCACAAATGTAACCACCTGAAACAAAAACAGCAGCGCAATGAGGACAATTACCCCCATTGCTCTGCTGTTTGATATCTTAACGGAATCCCTTTCCCCGTTACTCATCCTGTGATTGCTCTCCTGCCTCATATCCCGCTCCACTTACAATCATAACTATTTCACCTTTAGGCTCGTGTGCACTGTACCACTTATGCAGGTCCTCAACAGTACCCCTGCGGCACTCCTCATGCATCTTGCTTATCTCCCTGCAGACCGCAGCCATACGGCCGGGACCAAAGAACTCAACCATCTGTCCCAAAGTCTTCACTAGACGGTATGGAGACTCATAAATTATCATGGTCCTCTCCTCAAGGGCCAGTTGCTTGAATTTGGTCTGACGCCCTTTCTTTACAGGAAGGAAACCCTCAAAACAGAACCTGTCACAAGGGAAACCGGAATTGACCAACGCCGGTACAAAAGCGGTTGCGCCGGGCAAGGTCTCCACCTCAATCCCAGCCTCAACACAGGTCCTCACAAGAAGAAAACCCGGATCGGATATGCCGGGCGTGCCCGCATCACTGATAAGGGCCACATTCATACCTGCAAGTATCTTTTCACAAACACCCGCAGATGTCTTGTGCTCATTGAACTTGTGATGACTCTCCATATGTGTGGAGATCTCATACTTCTTGAGCAACACAGAACTGGTTCTGGTATCCTCTGCCAGAATCAGGTCAACCTCCTTCAACACCCTCAACGCCCTTAGGGTAATATCCTCCATATTCCCTATAGGGGTTGGTACCAAATACAATTTAGCCATATCAATTTTAATGTCAATAAATCAAAATATCAATTTCATCCTCATATGATTTTGTCATCTCTACACTGCAATCCCCCATCTTCCACAAAAAGCCCTTGCCATCTGGATGCTGTTCCCTTTTTCCACCGGCAAAGTTATCCAATATCCCGCAAAGTTGGTTCTTTTTATTCTTCTTCTTTGTAGTTTTACCATGCCACCACCAGTTGCAGAATACAGACTTCACTTTTCCGGTAGCTCTTTCAACCCTATAGGAAACAGTCAACAGACAATCCTTGTCCGGTTCCACATACCACTCCCGAATATAATACTTCTCTCTATCACTATGCTCCTCTGGATGCAGCATAATCCTGGATGCAGGAATTCTTATATAATCTGTAACCCAACCGAGACTCCCATTAAATTCATCCACTTTACTCAAATCCAAATCCCCCCAATTGTCCATCAGGAATTTCAACTGCCGGGCAATATTGTCTGTCCCCGCAATTTTTGGCTTCGGATCCAGATTGGTAACCAGCCTGATTATCTTCACTGTATCCCCCTCAATATCCATCAGGCCATAATTGTTCTCGCCATACACACACCCAAGGACCAATCCTTTCCCATCCTTGCCAAATGTATTTCCTTCCATCATACATCTCCCGTCAAAAGACATCACATGTTTCAGACCGCCATCCACCAGTTCTCCCAAATACGCCCCTCTCTTCAGATTCACCACATAAAACAATCTGCCATCATACTCAAATCCACCAACAAAAGTGGTATCTCCCTTCAACAAGTAAGCCAACTCCACTTCATGCTCAAACTCCACACACCTCTCCAAAACAGGGAATTCACCTTTATAATCCACCTCTATCAGAGTTTCCGTTTCCCTCACTTTCCCATACTTGAATTCATCCGGACACTGCGGAATATCAGTTCTGGGATCAATCTTCTCAAGTCCAAACACTGTAGCCACATAAAAACTGTCACCCAGCCTGTCCACATCAACCAACGGCAACTGCAAACGGTAAAAATATTCCCTCCCGTCATTCTTGTCAATAAACCACACATATTCCCCCCACTCCCCCTGATCAATCCAGGCAACTTTCCACTGCGCATCCTCATAAAGATTCCTCAAGCCTTTATCCATACCCAACTTATGAAAAGAAAAGCATGTGCTATCCCCTTGAATTTCAGCCATCACTCCCCTATAAAAGCCTGTTCTGGAATATCTCTCATTATAGTGAAACTCCACTTGATACCTCCCGTCAAATTTATCCACCCCCTTAAGACGTATAATAGACAAAGGACTCATCCGCCCCCTCAAATCCAGATGCACTGTATCCCTCACAACCTTAAAACCATACAAATTCACCCCCAGCAGCATAAAAAACGCCACCATAAGGAAGAGTGTTTTTATCCCGACAATTTTCATGACAATCCATTTTTCCAAATATACCCATTTTCCACAAACAAAAAAAGGGCCACCAGCCGGCAGCCCCAAAATATCTTTGTATAAATCTTAGTGCAAACTTACACCTATCAGCCTCATGAACTCCTCGCGGGTTCTCAGATCCTTGAGGAATGCACCGGTAAAGGCAGAAGTGGTGGTAACCGAGTTCTGTTTCTGCACACCCCTCATCTGCATGCACATATGGGCAGCCTCAATGACCACGGCCACTCCCAACGGGTTCAAGGTCTCCTGAATGCAGTCCCTTATCTGGATGGTAAGCCTCTCCTGCACCTGAAGGCGGCGGGCAAAAGCATCCACCACACGCGGAATCTTGCTCAAGCCGGTAATGGTGCCGTTAGGGATATATGCCACATGCGCCTTGCCATAGAACGGCAGCATATGATGCTCGCAAAGCGAGTAGATCTCAATGTCCTTCACAAGCACTATCTGATGATAATCCTCCTTGAACAATGCAGACTTGAGAATCTCCACCGGATCCGTACCATATCCCTGGTTAAGGAACTGCATAGCCTTGGCCACACGCTCCGGAGTCTTCAAAAGCCCCTCACGCTGCGGATCCTCACCCAACAGTTTCAATATCTCATAATAGTGCTCCGCAAGCTTCTGCGTAGTTTCCGGATCATATTGTTCTATCTTGGTATAAGCCATAATCTTCTGTTTTCTATCGGGATGCAAAGGTATAAAAATATCCACACAAAAAAGAGCAACCTCATCAGTTGCTCTTTTCAATTTTAATACTCCTCCTCGTTAAAGAAGAAGTCCTCTTTGCTTGGATAATCAGGCCAGATCTCCTCAATGCTCTCGTAAACCTCACCGTCATCCTCAAGGTCATTCAAGTTCTCAATAACCTCAAGAGGTGCACCCGAGCGGGTTGCATAGTCGATCAGCTCATCTTTAGTTGCTGGCCATGGAGCATCCTCAAGTTTGGATGCCAATTCAAGTGTCCAATACATAGTTGTATCAATTTTTTGTTAACGGGGCGCAAATATAGAAAAAAATTCATTATGGCAACCAAAATGCCTCTTTTTCTTTATTTTCCACACAAAGATATCTTGCAAGTGTAAACAGATAATCCGAAAGTCTGTTCAAGTACCTCTGTCCCAGAACCAATTGCTCCGACACCTCGGTATTGGCCTCACCGCCTGTTCCAATTACAAGGGCGTGTCTCTCTGCCCTGCGGCAGATGGTCCTTGCCACATGGCACTCCGATGCAACTCTCGGCTCACCAGGAAGGATAAATGCCATCTGCGGAGGGAGCGCCTCTGTCATGGCATCAATCTCGTTCTCCAGGAATGTGATTGCATCCTCACCCACCTCCTTGAGGCTCTTGCTTGAGCCGTCAGAGGCAAAATGGGCAGAAATGAGCATAAGCTCCTCCTGGATTTTCCTCAAGTTTTTCTTCACATGGTCAAAACCGGCATCACTTATTACAATGCCAATGTAAGAAATAAGCTCATCCAAATCTCCATAAGCCTCAACCCTCGGATGATTTTTTGGAACCCTCTTGCCACCTACAAGAGATGTTGTCCCTTTGTCTCCACCTTTTGTGTAAATCTTCATATCTGTAATCTTTAAATTTCCATAGCCGGATGCGGATTTTGTGTATCGCTCTCAATCTTGCCGTCCCTGAGCTTGATAATCCTGCGCGCATGCAGGGCAATATCCTCCTCATGAGTTACCACAATCACCGTATTCCCTTGTTTGTAAATCTCTTCAAACAACCTCATTATCTCAATTGAGGTCTTTGTATCCAGGTTTCCCGTAGGCTCATCCGCAAGGATGATTGAAGGGTTGTTTATCAGAGCCCTCGCTACAGCCACCCTCTGTCTTTGTCCTCCCGACATCTCTGCCGGCTTGTGCTCCATCCTGTCTGCCAGCCCCACAGCTTCAAGTGCCTCAGTGGCCCTTCTCTCCCTCTCCTTTGACGAGATACCGGAGTAGACAAGCGGCAACCCTACATTCTCCAGAGCCGAATACCTTGGAAGGAGGTTGAACGACTGGAACACAAATCCAATCTCCCTGTTCCTGGTCTCAGCCAGGGCTCCATCCCCCATCTTGCTCACATCTGTACCGTTGAGTACGTACTTTCCTCCCGACGGGGTATCGAGGCACCCCAAAATATTCATGAGGGTACTCTTTCCCGAACCCGAAGGGCCCATTATGGCCACATACTCATTTTTGCAAATTGTAAGGCTAACGCCGTCCAATGCCTTTACCTGTTGTCTGCCCAGATTGTAGACCTTCTCCAACCCACTGATGCTGATTACTTCCTTTCTCTCATTCTCCATATCTATATCACACTAAAAATCTCCCTGCAGCACTCCTCAAGAGTATCAAGTGCAGCCTTACTCTCCCATTTTGAGGTATCACGCTCTCCAACCGCGTTTGAAACGGTACGGAGTTCAAAGAACGGCACCTTCTCCATAAGTGCAGCATAATATACTCCGGCCCCCTCCATACTCTCAATCTGGGGATTATACATGTCAACTATCTCATTGCACCTGGCCTGTGTGCCGGTTACACACTGCACCGTTGCCCCTGCTCCTGCACCATACTTCTCCAACACCTTCTCTATATGGGGATACGGCAGCAATTGGCGTGCCAACGCTCCATTTGTATAAGGGAATTCATCCTTATCAAGTATACCGTATTGGAACAGGTCTGAAAAGCCCTCTTCAGAGCCAAATCCCAAATCTGCAAAATGTTCCCTTGAAATTACAGCTGCAGAACCTATGGGGAAAGCCTCCAAATCGTAACTTCCGGCAATTCCCAGGTTTACCACAAGGTTATACGGCTCCCCGGCTGCAGCTGCTGCAACCACCTCCCTGGTTACACAATGACATGCCTGCACAGCCCCTATTCCAGTAAGGCGGAATTCAACCTGAGCCTTCACATCCTTGCTCTTTTTTACCATATCAAAGGCTCTCTCCGCCCTGCGCAGCTCCTGCTCCTCAGCTGCTGTAACAAGTATTTTCATAACAACGACAATAAATCAAACTTGAATATCAGTCCACCTTCTGGACCGTTCTCTACAGTTATATCCCCTTTATGGAACAATACCGCATTTTTAACTATGGCCAACCCCAGTCCGCTTCCACCCGATTTTCTCGACCGTCCCTTGTCTATCCTGTAGAAACGGTCAAAAAGGCGCTCTTTGGCATTGTCGGGAATACCAACCCCGTTATCCATATATGTAAAATTTATCCTGTAACTTGGATCTCCTGAAATCTGCTGGATTCCGGCCATTATGGAAATATGGGTATCGGGACCTCCGTGCTCAAGTGTATTGTCTATAAGGTTCTTGAAGAGTGAATAGATGATATCGTGATTGCTGCCAATTGTAAGTTCACTGCTTATCTTAGGGGTAAAGACAGTATTGTTTGCCTTCATCTTATAAGCAAGTTCCTCCTCGATCTCCTTAAGACAGGATGAAATGTTTACCTCATCTATCTTGTAGTAATCAGACTGTTCATCAAGTTTGTTGAGGATAGATACATCGTTTACCAGCGAAGTGAGCCTCAGCGACTGTCTGTACGCCTTCTCCACAAACAGCCTCATCTGCCCGGCATCCATAGCCCCGTCATCCATGATGGTTTCAAGGTATGCCCTTATTCCTGTAAGTGGGGTTTTCAGCTCATGGGAGATATTGTTGGTCATCTCCTGCTTAAAGAGCTTTACCTTCTCCAGCTGCTCGTAGGTATCTACAATACGCCGTCCTATATCACCGTACTCATCGTCGGGAAAAGAGATCTTTGAGAAATCCTTCTTCTTGTTGCTGCTCATCACATAGAAAAAGTCATTGAATGCCTTCAAGGGTTTTGTAAGTTTCCTTGAAATGTAGAAAAGAGTACATATCAAGGCTATGATCAGCAACAGTATTGCATACTGGTAGTGTTCGTGGTTGCCGTCACTTTTCTGCAGCGTGTACACCAGAACAGCAGATATCACTATGGCAATAATTATTGCATAGTATATTATGAGCTGGTATTTGAGCCTGAGCTTTAACTTTTTCATAGGTGTATGCTGTAGCCGTAACCGGATCTGTTTACAATAAGGTCTCCATAAGTTCCTATCTTCTTGCGCAGCCTTGCTATGTGCACATCCACAGTGCGTTCAAGCACGTAGCTCTCCTCCTTCCATACAAGCTGCAGGATATCTTCCCTTGAGTATATCTTGCCTGGTGATTTTGCAAGCAGGACAAGTATTTCATACTCCTTCCTGGTAAGGGATATCTCTACATTATCCACAAGTACCCTTTTCTTGTCATACTCAACCTTCAGGCTTTCATGCACAAAAGTGTCAGACTGCGGTGCCACGGGCTTTGTCCCCTGTTCAGTGCCATTATCTGATATCCTGTCGGGAAGAGTGGGATAACATCTATTGAGGACTGCATTCACCCTTGCCAGCACCTCCTTTATGGAGAATGGTTTGGCTATGTAGTCGTCTCCACCCTTGTCAAATCCGGCCACTATGTCTATCTCGCTGTCCAGTGCCGATATAAAGATGATGGGTACATCATTGTGGTAATCCTCCCTGAGCAGCTGCGCCATCTTGAGGCCGCTGATGCCGTCCATCATTATGTCAAGCAACAGCAGATGCCAGGTATTCCGCATTTTATAGAGAGCCTCCTCTGCACTCGCTGCGGTTTCCACTATATAACCCGCTTTCTGCAGGTTATACTGCAGAATTTCGCAGATATCTTCTTCGTCATCCACTATAAGTATTCTGAAAGTATCCGGTCTGTTCTCCATAAAATTGTTGTTATACGTTGGTAGGGTTACAAATATAACATTAATATTCTACAAAATACTTGAAGGATGTTTTTTTTGAATTAAGGCAAAAGTGATTTATATTTACCATAAGTATAATGTCATCTTTCCTACAAATATGAGAAACAATCAGAACAGATCCTTCATCTATATTTCTGCAGGCATATTTATCCTGATAGCAGTAATAGTCTTCTTTATGCAGCGCCGTCTGGTATCATTGGCCGAAGCATTGTCTTTGGATCCAAGTTCAAGCAACATTGACTACAACAATTTTGATTTGAGCTCCAGAATTGAAGTAATATCGGCAATGCAGGATTTCAACGGACTTATCTTTGCAGCATTAGGCGTATTCCTCACATTCATTGCATTTTATATCCAATATGTCTTCAACCAGAGGCAGAAGGACGATTTGTCCAGGGAGAGAGCTGAGAACCAGTTCTTCCATCTGCTGGAGACATTGAGAGACATCAGGAAAGAGACAAAACTGAAAAACATTGGTGACGGCAAAATTGTCTTCCACTACATGTTTTATGAATTCAAGGCCATCTATTTCATCATTGACAATTATTTTTTGGAACGAGGCAGAAAAGATATGACTCCAGAATATATATGCACACTTGCATTTGCATTTTTTATTGATGGTGTCAGTCCCGACAGCTCCAAGAACAACGGTCTGATTGACACGCCTCTGACAGAGGACGACAACAGGGCAATATTCAGCCTGCTGCTTGATCTTCAACAGCAACATAAAAAAGTGAGATATCTTGCAGACTACCATTCCACAGACATTGCATTTTTTGACGGCCATAGGATAAGGCTTCTTCCTTATTTCAACTATGTGGGGATGATTGTAAGGTTTATAGCCCAGAACTCAGCACACTTTTCCCCTACCTCCCTCAGTTATCTGTACAGCGAGATGACAGAGCATGAATTGGGGCTGCTGTATGCATATAAAAATTATGCGGAAAGACTTGGCATGCTCACACCCACAGATCAGGAGAACAGCGTCTACACCAAGGTGTTCTGTTCACTGCCCAAAACCAATGCAGACAGGTTCAAATTCAATACTGCAACCTTCATCACCAGACATACCCATACCGGCAACACTGCACATTGAATATGTCCTGAAAGCATATTGGCATCTTTGGACCGTTTTTCTATATTTGTACTTTAAACATTATTTGAAATGAAAATCATTATTGCAGGTGCAGGTGAGGTTGGAAGCCATTTGGCAAAAATGCTCAGCAATGAGTCAAACAACCTTACAATTATAGATTCTGATGAAAGCCGCCTCAACAAGTTGCGTGAGGTAGCCGATGTGATTACAATCTGGGGAAACCCCACTTCCATTGAGACACTCAAGGAGGCAGGTGCGGAGACTGCAGACCTTTTCATTGCCGTTAGCCCGGCACATGACCAGGATGTGAACATCATCAGCGCCCTGTTGGCCAAGAAGATGGGAAGCAAGAAGGTTACTGCCAGAATCAACAATGACGAGTACATGCATCATGAGAACAAGCTCCTGTTTACCGAGCTTGGCATAGACCTCCTCTTCTATCCCGAGAAGATTGCCTCCTATGAAATTGTAGACCTTCTAAAACAGACTGGAACAACAGAGTTCATGGAGTTTGCAAGGGGATTGCTGCAGATGGTGGCGTTCCGTCTTGAGGAGGGGGCACCGCTTATTGACAAATGCGCTTCAGACATGGCCTCATTTACCGGCAAGAGCCAGTACAAGGCCGTAGCCATTGCCAGGGATGAGGATACTATCATACCCGGGCCTCAGACCAAATTCCAGGAAGGCGACCTTGTGTTTGTAATCTGTACCAAGGATGGAGTGCAGGAAGCAATGAGCTTCTGCGGAAAGAAGGAGATTCCAATCAAGAATCTGATGATTGTAGGTGGAGGAAGGATTGCCGAGATGCTTGCCAAAAAGATGAGCAAGGTATCAGACCACATAAAAATTATTGAGATAAAGCCTGAGCGCTGCGAGTATCTTGCAGAGACTCTTGAGAATGTCCTTGTAATTAATGGAGACGGACGAAACTCAGACCTTCTGCTTGAGGAGGATGTGAACAAATATGATGCTTTCGTAGCTGTAACCAGCAACTCCGAGACCAATATCCTCTCGTGCGTGGCAGCCAAGAAAATGGGAGTTTCCAAGACAATTGCAGAGGTTGAAAACATTGAGTACATCAAGCTTGCGGAGGGTATGGGTGTAGATGCGGTAATCAACAAGAAACTTTCAACAGCAGGACGAATCTTCCGCTTTACCTTGAGCAACAAGGTAAGGTCAATCAAATGTCTCAACGGATCAGACGCAGAGGTTCTGGAGTTCATTGTAAACCCTAACAGCGCCATAACAAAAGGGCCTCTCAAGGAACTTCACTTCCCTAAAGAGGCCATAATCGGCGGTGTAATCAGAGGTAACGAGATATTCGTAGCCACTGAAGAGACCCTTATAAAGCCTTACGACAGGGTTGCTGTATTTGCCCTGCCTCAGGTATTGTCAAAGGTAAACAAATTCTTTATCTAGAATCCTTAAAAAAGATTCACAACCACAAAAAGCCAGTGTGCAAGGATACCTGCGCACAAGCCTCCTATTGTATGTGCTATAATAGCTTTTGATGTAAGGTCCCTGTAGCCAAGAGAATCAAGCATTGCCGTATGAGTGCTTAAATAACCGCTCCAGCACATTCCCATAGCCGTGAATACTGCTATTGCATTACCATCAATCAAACCACTTGCCTGGAATTTTGGAACAAGTCCCAAAGCTGCTCCTACCGCACCCAGAGATGTCATAGGGAATGCTACGAGCTCAGGGCTTTCAAAGCCGAACATCCAGTAAAAAAGAAAATCAAGCTTCTCTGCAATTGCAGGAAGAAGAGCTATTCCCTCATATGCCGCACCTGTATAGCCGTTCTCGCCAGGACCAAAAGTAAGCATCATCACAAAAGTTGAGATAATGAGCACTCCTGGAATGATTGCAAGACCGAGCTCAACTCCCGATTTGCCGCCATCAAGAAGCGAATTGAGGATTCTGAGGAAAAGTCCCTGGTTCTGCACCTGAGTCCCAGATGCCTGAACCTCTCCATTCTCATCCTCCTGAGGTACAATATAAGCATCAAATTCCGGATGTTTCTTTAGAATAAGCCTTTGCGCAATCCTGGTAGAGACCATACTTCCTATAAATGCTCCAACAAGACCAATGATGGCAGCCGAAGCAAAACCCCTTCCAGCCATAAATACAATCACAACCAAACCCATACCGAATGCTGTTCCAAAGTTGGTTATTGAGATAAGCTGAAACCGTTTGAAGTACTTGCTGAAATTCCTGTCATTTGCCAAAGTGATGATGGCCGGATTGTCTGAAAGGAAAGTAAGGACACCTCCCAATGCTGCTACACCAGGAAGATTCCATAGCGGCCTCATCAGCGGACGGAGAATCTTCTCAAGAATACCCACAACACCAAACTCAACCAATATCTTTCCCAATGCTCCCGACAGCACTGTTATGCCCATAATATAGAAAACTGTCTCTATCAGAAGACTGTAAGCCGTATTCATCAGGGTGTTGAGCATATTGGGTGTACCCATCACATATCCCAATGAACCGAAAAGAAGGAAGAAGACCACAAGAAAATAAAGTGGTTCAAGCTTCTTGCTAAAAAGTTTGTTTTTCATCAAATATAAGGTCTAAGTTAGTTTCTGTCGAGAATATTCATCTGCCACCTCACACCTACATTGAAGGTGTTCGGATGCACATCAGATGTATTTGAGCACCAGAATGCATGGAACCTCACAGCTTTTTTTGCACTCTTGATTGGAAAAAATTCCACACCTGCCCCATAAAAGCCCAGTTCAACTCCAGGTAGGACATATCTGTCATATACAAAAGAGGCTCCCTCCTGCTGCGCATTGTTCACATCATATCCACCCTTTGCAAAAACATTAACATTGTCTGAAACAGGTACAGACACCTTTCCATGTAGAGAGAAATCCTCAAAAAATGCTGTTCCCTTTCCTGCATAGCGGTTCATGAAATCAAGGTCAATGTCTGTCTTGCCGGCCTTAAACTTGTTGCCCAAAGCAATATAGTTTATGAAATGTCCCTTCTCATACTCAATCATGTTCACAGACCAGATGGTGTTCATCCATTGTGTAACCTTACCATACCAGATTACATTATAGGCATAAATGTTCTCCATAGCTGCCTGTGAGAACGGAGAGTTGGTAACCTGTGCATAGAACTGCTGGTTCTTGCCAACTTTATAACCCACATTCACTCCTATCTGGAAAGGACTCACGTGATTCCAGAAATCAGATGCAAAATATACATCAATGGGTGCATAGTCGTACTCAATTGTTCCAATGCACACCATCTGTTTTCCTGCAGTTACAGTAAGCTTGTCATTATGGTGATATGTAACATTTGCCCAATCGGTAGCATTGAAGAACGATTTTGGCTGCGAGTGCTCCACATAAAGCCTGTGTCTGAAACTGTAAGAGAACTTGCTGTTGATCTTTCCATCTGCAAGCACCTTCAAATATCTGCCGGCAAAACCGCCATCAGAAGGGATTCCTTTATCATAGGATGTTGTCTCGCCGTCAAACCTTGCATCCACCCTAATTGAAAGCGCAGGGTCTCCTCCGCAGTTATCCTCCTGGGCACGCAATGCAGCAGGGAAGAAAGCCATTACTGCAAACAGAAACACTATATTCAAAAATCTCATAAAAACCTATTTAAAAATTTGAGCGCCAAAGATAATTAATTATCATTCAACTCCAACCACCTCATCTCCTTCTCATCCAACAAAGCCATCACCTCACCAATCCTCATGGAACTCCTGTTCAGTTCATCGCCTGAAATATTTCCTCCCGACAGTTTCTCCTCAAGTTCCACTTTCTCTGCATTGAGTGCTTCCAGATCCTTCTCTATCTGCTCAAGCTCCCTCTGCTCCTTGTAGGTAAGTTTCCTTTTTTTTACAGGTGCATTTTCAGACTCCACAAACCTCTTTTTCTCCTCCTTCTGCTGTTTCTCCCTCTCCAATGCCCTTCTCTCCTTCTCCTTATCTTTTATATATTCCCTATATCCGGAGTAGCTTCCCACAAAATCCTTCACAACACCCTCTCCCTCAAACACAAACAGGTGGTCAGCAATCTTGTCGAGGAAGAACCTGTCGTGTGAAACTATTATCACCGATCCTGTATAGCTCTGCAAATACTCCTCCAGGACATTCAAAGTAAGGATGTCCAGGTCATTCGTAGGCTCGTCGAGAATAAGGACATTGGGGTTTTTCATCAGGACTGTAAGGAGATACAGTCTTCTCTTCTCTCCACCGCTGAGCTTCTCTATCTTGTTATAGTGCATGCTTGGGGGAAAAAGGAAATAGTTGAGGAAGGTGGATATCGGGACATTCTTGCCGTCACCCAATGTTACCACCTCCGCAATCTCCCTTACCGCCTCAATTACGGTATCATTAGGATTGAACTCAATACCTTGCTGTCTGTAGTAGCCGAAGTTTACTGTTTCCCCTATCTCTATCTCGCCTGATGTAGGCTTGAGGTTTCCTGTAATAAGATTGAGGAAGGTTGATTTTCCCACCCCGTTCTTACCTACAATTCCTATCTTCTCTCCAGGTGCAAAATTGTATGTAAAGTCCTTAAGGCCGGTCCAGTCATCCCACATGAAATCCACATGACTGCAGTTTACAATCTTGCGGCCTAGTCTCTGCATCTGCACATTAATGTTCAGCTGCCTGTTCTCTATTCTCTGCTGCGCCTTGTCTTTAAGGTCATAGAATGCATCTATCCTGTACTTTGCCTTTGTACCACGGGCACAAGGCATACGGCGCATCCAGTCGAGCTCAGTTCTGAGAAGGTTCCTTGCACGGTCTATCTCCTTCTGGAAGTTCTGCATCCTCTCCTCCCTCTTCTCCAGATAATAGGAATAGTTGCCATTATAGGTATAAAGGGTTCCGTCTGCCATCTCAATGATCTGGTTACAGACCCTGTCGAGAAAATAACGGTCATGGGTGACCATGAGAAGGGTACATCTCTGACGGCCAAGATACTCCTCAAGATACTCGATTGTCTCAAGGTCCAGGTGGTTGGTAGGCTCGTCCATCACCAGAAAATCGGGTTTCTGTGCAAACATGCAGGCAATTGCAACCCTCTTTATTTCTCCACCACTCAACTGTGACACCTTCTTGTCAACATCAGCAAGGTTCAGCGAAAACAATATCTCCTCTACTTCATGCTGCTGGATATCCTTTGCATAAGGGGCTACTACCTGCATGATTGTAAGCTCCGGATTATAAACATTATCCTGAGCCAGAAACGCAATCTTTATATCTTTAAGGAACTTTACCTTTCCGTCTCCATCAGAACTCTCCACTCCGGCCAAAATCCTCAATAGCGAGGTCTTGCCTGTACCGTTAGGTGCTATAAGTGCTATCTTGTCGCCCTCATTGATATTGAGGTTAATATTCTCAAAGAGCACCTTTGGCCCATATGATTTTGAAACATTCTCTACCTGTAAATAACTTGCCATATACCTGATTTTGAAAGGGCAAAAATACAAAAAAAGAGGTTGCCTTTTCAGACAACCCCTTCTTATCTTTATCTTGAAACAAAAAATTAGTTTGCTTTCTCAATAAGAACAACTCTGGTTAGAGCACGGCTGTTCTCAAACATGTTGTCCTGACCACCGTTGCCTTTCCACTCAACCTGGCTCTCGCTTACACCAGCTTTAATAAGAGCATTGTAAACAGCCTGAGCACGTTTCTCAGAAAGTTTCTGGTTAGTCTTAGATGAACCTGTAGCTTTATCAGCGTAACCGTTAACTACGTACTTAACATCTGGGTTAGCTTTCATGATATCAGCTGCAAGGTTGATGTTAACCATACCTTTAGCGTCAATGTTGTGTTTGCCGATAGTGAAGAATACTGCTCTAGGACCAGCAACCTCTACCTCAACCTCTTTAACAACCTCTACTGGAGCTTTAGCTTTCTCTTTAGCCAACTCCTCTTTTACTGAAGCAAGGTTAGCCTGCTCAGCAGCCAAAAGCTCTTTGTATTTCTGGATATCACCGTTAGCAGCAACCAATAGTGACTCGTTTGTAACTTTCACGAATTTCTTGCCACCAAAGTAGTAAGTAGCTCCAAAAGTACCGCCTACGAAACCGTTTGCGATAGTTGAGCTGTAATCACCGAATGGAGACTCAGAAATCTCACCTCTTACCTCAAGGTTTAGAGCCCATTTGCTATTGATGTTATAAGCAGCACCAAAACCTGCAGAACCGTTGATCAAAGCTTTCAAATCTGCATCACCGCCAATCTCAGCTTTAGCGAACTGAAGAGCTGGACCCATGAAAGCATAAACCTCAAATTTTCTCTCAGGGTTGTAACCTGCAATAGCGTTTGAAATGTTGAACATTCCGTCAACACGTAGAGTAAAATAATTTTTCTCCACATCGTGACCAGCAGTAGGGTCTGTATAACCCTCAGCATCAATATAAGAGTAAAGTTTGGTATTGAAACCTGAAACCATACCTCTAACACCCCATACAGGGTTAATCAATTTACCTACTGAAAGGTTGAACAAAGGTGTAACACCATTCTCTGAAGCGTTAGGATCTACACAAAGCTGTGCACCTGCGCCTACGCTGATGAAGTAGTTGTCTTTTGAGCTCTCAGCATAATATCTGCTCTTTGTTTGAGCTGTTGCAACTGTTGCAAAAGCAGCCAACATCAACGATAGAATAACTAGTTTGCTTCTCATTATAGTAATGTTTTTATGTATTTATATTCTATTTTGCTTCCGGATTATCTCAAATGTATCTTATAACATAGTCCTCCGGTAAAATATTTCATTTTTTGCATCTGGAATTGAGCATGCAACTGATCAAATAACAAATAACTTGCTCCAACGGAAAAGTTAATGTTGTCATATTCTGCAATAAGCCTCAAATTTGGAAGTACAGACGGGTTATATGTAATACCAGCAGCCATACCGTTAAGGTGATTTGAACGTCTTCTGTTATACATATAGGAAATAGACACCCCAAATCTCTCCCTGTCCAACATGAAATGCTTTGTTGCGGCTACATAAAACCTGCAGAAATAACCGTTTCCGTCTACTGTATTCAATTCTCCGTCTCCAGACTCAGTATAGGGATCAGATGTTCCCAATACAACAGCCGGCATATGTTTCCAGAACTGTCCCTCCTTCAAGACTCTTACTCTTGCCGAGAAATACCTGTCCTGGTTGCAAAATTTTTCCGGGTCTGTAAACCAGCCAATGCCTATAGACTTTGCCTTGAACATTGTAGCTGTATAGCCAATCTCAAGAAAAGGGAAGACAGTAGCATTCAGAAAATAGTTATAAGTTCCGTAGTTCCATGGATTGGGAGTTAGCTCCTTATTCAGGTAGTTTCCACCCAACATCACTGTCTTCACATCCTGCATCTCTGCAGAAGGTGCATTCAACAGTCCTGTAGTTCCATGCGTCATCTGAGCAGACAAGGCAATGCTCACCCCAATGAGCATTACTGAAAGCAATATTTTCTTCAAGTTGAGCATTGCAAGTCTTCTCAAATATTATTCAATTCAGATCAAATTCAAATTACTCAGCGTCACCAGCTCCACCGCCCCAAGCAGTTGCACCGCCGTGGTTGCCATGGTTGTTGTGGTGATTGTCGTGATTATCATGATTATCATGATTGTCATGATTGTCATGATTGTTGTGTTTGTCAGGACAGTCACCCTCTACTGGAGTAATATGGGTAGATAGAGCCTCAAGAGTAAGAACATCCATCTGTACACCGTCAAGTGTGAAAGGAATACCCCATAGCTGGAAGTCTCTGCATACACAGTAACCAACTAGACAAAGCTCGCCATCCTCATTAAGAACCTGTGCAAAAGGTACATATTTACCTTTGAAATCGCCATACTCAGCACCTACGCATACAGTGTTAAGAGAGGTTGAAATCGCATAAAGAACCTCCTCAGTTTTGTCAGCAAGACCCTCGGCAATGTTAGCAATGTAACCTACATACACTGAATCCTCTACAAATACTGAATTGTGGTTATGATTGTTAGAGTGAGTATTGTTTGCAGAAGCAAGAACAACATGTTTGAATACCTCAACTTTACCATCCTCACCTACAGCTACCTCACCGCCAGTGATATTGAACAAAGCAGCAACCTCTGCAGCAGTCATCTGGACACCTGGCTCAGGAGTACCCATCTCAACCTCTGGCTGATCTGGCTGATCTGGCTGCTCAGGAGCTACTGGAACCAATACCAAGTCAGCAACAGTTACACTTGTCTGATTGAACTCACCAACTTTCTCAATAGCAACAGTTCTGCTGCCCTGAACATAACCGTCAGCTTTAGCTGAAACAGTTACAGATGCGGTATAACCGCCCAATTTTACCTCAAATGGGTTGCTTACAGTTTTACCGTCTACCATTACAGTTGCATTGTTAAGCTTGCTGTAATTTCCATCTGCATCAATACCATAAACTGTACCAATTACATAGTACTCAGATGGAGTCTTTGCAACTGGAGTCTTCTCATAACAGCTTGTCAACACAAAAGAACAAACTGCCAAAACGGCCATTGCTACTTTAGCACCAAAGCCGAAAAATGATTTTTTCATTTGCATCTAAAATTAAATTAATATTATTAAAAATTCAGTAATTCTTGTTTTATATAACTAGGGTTATACTGTATATTGTTGCTTATATTGTCATCTATATCTGCCCTGAATCTCTGTCCGTACACAAAGGCACCTGCTGCGTTATATGAGAAACCCCAGTTTCTCGACGGCATCACCCTTGGTATATATCCATTCCTCTTATACTTATATGGAGGAAGGGTAATCTGGAACCTGAATCCTGCATTTACTCCGCTGTTCCACCAGTCCGAAGGGATGTATGTTCCATAAAATCCTATAGAGCAGTTCCTGCAATGCCTTATCATATCAAACCTGAATCCGCAATCCCCTCCAAGGAACGACTCCATCCTTCCTGCAAACTGGGTATTGAACCTCTCCCAATAGTAGTTCACCCCCAACTGTCCTGTAATCTTCTCCTCATCCTTGCTGTATCCATATCTGAACGGATGTATATTCTTCACACCATTTTTATTTTCCCATTCACCCCATTCACCCCAAATAGTCCAACTTACTCTTCCGTCAAACCAGAACTTTTGTCCCGACGGATGCCACTCCGCACTCAAATCCACGCCGGAACGGTTATTATTGAAGAATCCCACAGTACCTGTCACAAACACATTGTACGGCAATCTGACAGTTTGCGATACTGTAAGGAATCCCGGGCGGATATCATCATACTTGTACCCATAGTCATTCACAACCGGTATTACAAGTTGCGCGTTCAACATACCACCCCTCCAAAGGGAAACCTGCAATGTAGGGTTCATATTCAGCTTCACCTGATACGGCACCGACAAACGGCTGTTCCTGAAGCTGAACTCAGGATATATCAGCAAATCAGTCTTGAACAAAGAACTGTTGTATCTTTTCTTTTTTTTAACCAGCTCCCAGCTTCTGTCCAGGTCATAGCTCACTTTCCAGTCCTGCCTTGAAACATCCTTACCCTTTGACACACTGCAATAAAGTGAAACCATAGGAACATTGTTGTCGAGGACAATCAGTTTGCATACCTTGCTGTCCTCTGGAAGCCCATGCTTCTGGATCTCGTCCAGTGCCACTCCAATTCCAACTCCCGAAACCCTGTACGCCGTATTCTCCAGAATATATACTCTCTCCTCAGAATTTTCTGCCCAACTTACATTCTCAAAACCCAAATTCACCAATGCTGAAACCGTACGGACACCACTCTGAGCAACCGCAAAAAGCGGCCACACAGACACTAAAAACGCTAAAAACATGCGTTTCAAGGCCTTGTAAGCACGATTCCTATCCATTTAGCGACAGTTATTTCAAGTTAAAATCAGCTACAAAGATATATATTTTCCAAATTATGACAAAAAATACTTTTATACAGCGCGAAAACGGGAGTCCCTACCATCGCAGGAACACCCGTTAAAAATCATATTCTAAAACCCGAATCAGTCCTTACAGCAAATTGGCCTGATCTGAGAGAAGAAATCATTGCCTTTATCATCTACAAGGATGAAAGCAGGGAAGTTCTCAACCTCAATTTTCCAGATAGCCTCCATACCAAGCTCAGGGTACTCAACGCACTCTACGCTCTTGATGTTCTCTTTTGCAAGAATAGCTGCAGGACCTCCGATACTTCCAAGATAGAAGCCGCCATGTTTGTGGCATGCATCGGTAACCTCCTTGCTTCTGTTACCTTTGGCAATCATGATCATGCTGCCGCCATTCTCCTGGAACAAATCAACATAGCTGTCCATACGGCCTGCAGTTGTAGGGCCGAATGATCCGCTGGCCATTCCTTTAGGGGTCTTGGCAGGACCTGCGTAATAGATAGGGTGGTTCTTGATATACTCAGGAAGGCCCTCACCTTTATCAATTCTCTCTTTAAGTTTTGCATGGGCAATATCCCTACCTACTATAATGGTACCATTCAATAGAAGGAATGTAGAAACAGGATACTGGCTCAACTGCTCAAGAACCTCCTTAATAGGGCGGTTCAAGTCAACTTTCACGCCTTTAGCCAATGCAGAACCGGAAAGATACTGCTCAGGGATAAGACGTGCAGGATTTGCATCCAAAGTCTCAAGCCAGATACCATCTTTATTAATCTTGGCCTTAACGTTTCTGTCTGCGCTACAGCTTACACCCATACCTACAGGGCAAGAAGCACCGTGGCGTGGAAGACGGATCACTCTTATATCGTGAGCAAAATATTTACCGCCGAACTGTGCACCAATACCAAGGTTGTGGGCAGCCTTTAGAAGACGTTTCTCCATCTCAACATCCCTGAAAGCATAACCCTCTTCGCTTGCAGCAGTTGGAAGTGAATCATAGTATTTTGTAGAGGCAAGTTTCACAGTCTTGAGGTTAAGCTCTGCAGAAGTACCGCCAATTACAAATGCAATATGGTAAGGAGGACAGGCAGCTGTACCCAAAGTTTTCATTTTCTCAACCAAATATGGTTCAAGTTTCTCTGGAGTAATAAGTGCCTTGGTCTCCTGGAAAAGATATGTCTTGTTTGCAGATCCGCCACCTTTGGCTACAAAAAGGAACTTGTACTCATTACCGTCTGTAGCAAAAATGTCAATCTGTGCAGGAAGGTTACATCCGGTATTCTTCTCATTGTACATATCCAACGGGATATTCTGTGAATATCTCAAGTTGTCATTTGTATATGTATCAAACACACCGTGGGAAAGTGCCTCTTCATCGCCGCCGCCAGTAAATACAAACTGGCCTTTCTTTGCAACAATTGTAGCAGTACCTGTATCCTGACAGAAAGGAAGCTGGCCTTTTGCAGAAACATCTGCATTCATAAGCATCTGGATTGCAACTGCCTTGTCATTATCGCTGCTCTCAGGATCTGAAAGAATTTTTGCAACCATCTCATTGTGCTCAGGACGCAACATGAATGAAACATCATGCATAGCCTGTCTTGCAAGGAATCTCAATCCCTCCGGATCTACTTTCAAGAATTCCTTGTCACCGAATTTCTCTACAGAAACATAGTCTTTGGTAAGAAGATGATACTCGGTAGTATCTTTCCCCATAGGGAACATCTCTTTATAAACGAATTCCATAATATTATATAAGTGTATTTATTGTTTTGTATTTTCCATCAAATAACTTCTCATGAACTCATTCAAGTCACCGTCAAGCACCGCTGCAGTATCTGAAGTTTCACAACCAGTGCGCAGGTCCTTAACCATCTTGTAAGGATGAAGCACATAGCTCCGTATCTGCGAGCCCCACTCAATCCTCTTCTTCTGCCCCTCAAGCTCAGCCTGCTTTGCCCTCTTCTTGGCAAGCTCTATCTCATAAAGGTGAGACTTGAGGATTCTCAATGCATTCTGCCTGTTGTCCAACTGCGAACGGGTCTCAGTATTCTCAACCACAATACCGCTAGGAATATGTCTAACCCTCACTCCTGTCTCCACCTTGTTCACATTCTGTCCTCCTGCCCCGCTTGAACGGAAAGTATCCCACTCCAAATCTGAAGGATTGATTACAATCTCAATTGAATCATCAACCAGCGGGTAAACAAACACTGACGAGAACGTAGTCTGTCTCTTGCCCTGCGCATTGAACGGCGAAATCCTCACCATCCTGTGCACACCATTCTCTGATTTAAGATATCCATATGCAAACTCCCCTTCAAACTCAATGGTAGCAGACTTGATGCCTGCCTCATCACCCTCAAGCACATCATAAACGGTAACCTTATAACCGTTCCTCTCACCCCATCTCACATACATGCGGAGCAGCATGCTGCTCCAATCATTGCTCTCAGTACCACCGGCTCCCGAATTTATCTTAAGCAAAGCTCCAAGATTGTCTCCCTCCTCACCCAACATGCTCTTCATCTCAAGCTCACCCAACATCTCCTCTATCTTCTTTTCCTCCTGGGCAATCTCTTCCTCATCAGCACCCATCTCCTTCAAAAGATCAATATCCTCAAGGGCACCTGCAACGGCATCCAACGAATTTACCCAATATTTTACTCCCGACAATTTCTTAAGGAATGCCTCCGCCTCCTTGGGATCATCCCAGAAACCCTCCGAAGTACTTATTTTCTCTTTCTCCTGAACATCAGCCTTCTTGCCGGCATAGTCAAAGAGACCTCCTCAGCGCATCCAGGCGCTCACTAAAACTGCTCATCTTTAAAAATTTATTAGACCAAATACAAAGATAAGAAAATCTACTTGAAATCTTTAATTATATCCATAATTTGCTCCCACCGGAACCCACGGCCCAGAGCGAACCTCAACACTTTCTCCCTTTTCTGTTGTAAGGTCAGGCCACACTTGAGGGAGTTCCACTTCTTCTGCAGGATTTCTTTCAGCCTGTCGGGAGGAAAACTCCCCATATTCTCCGCAATAGCTTCCTTCACAACAGACTCTTCAACACCCAATCCCTTAAGATTGTATGCAATCTTCACATCTCCCCAGCCGGAAAAACGGGACTTGTCCCTCACATACGCCCCGGCAAAACGGGCATCATCCACAAAACGGTCCTTTACCAGAGACTCCACAATCCCCTCCATCTGGGAATCTGAGAATCCCGGCATCCCCTTCTGCTGCTGCGCTACGCTCCACCGCCGGAGCCTTTTGCGCACCTGCCCACAACACATCTCGCTTCTGCTGCACTGCGCCTGAAGCCTTGCCAAAGCCTGCTCTGGTGTCATTCCTTACTGTTAAAAATAATGTCCGAGACTTACATATGCACCAAACTTGTGGTCATAATCAGACCAGTGCACATTAACCGAAAGCGGTCCTATAGGACTGTTATACGCATACTTCATTCCAACCCCCCATATACCGAATCCCCTGGATGAAAGCATCTCATCAATGCTCATTCCGCTTCGCAGATAGTTTGCAATGGCATAGACATAGTGGTTGCCACCAAACTGCCTTCTCACATCCATCCTTGCAATCATCACACTATTATATATCGGGTTTGCATGATTCATACCTATAAACGGCAACTGCTGGCTGAAATATCTGCCCGGTTCTGAACCTCCAAAATAGTTGAGATAAGGTATCTCGGTACAATCACCTATGAGTACCCTGCCATACAGGTGAGGCAAGAATACCAGCCTTTTACCCGCCCGCATGGTTCCGTCAACCATAAGCTTCACAGCTCCAAACGGAGCAATTCCATTGGAATAAGATTCGGGCCAATACGCGCCCTCTATCTCCACTGCCACTCCATGACGTGCAAAATAGTCATCATCAAGATTGTCCATCTTGCCGCTGAAATAGAAACTCTGGTAACTCTTGTCCTTGAGGCTGTACTCCTGATAAATGTCGGGAACATTATATTTGAGATACCTGCTGTAGTCATAATGTTCATACCTGGCTCCCACCTTGAAGTTATAGTTCCTCAAATAGATGTTGGCCAGATTTATCTCTCCCCTCTGGTAAAGAAAATTCAGATTGTTCTGGTTCTCGGTGGACTTGTAGATGTTCAGGTCCATGCTGCCCACCTTATAGTTGAACTCAACCTTTGGAAAATATTTTGAGTTATAGGAATAATTCACCTCTCCGTACGGATTATAGCTGAGCCTTCCTGTCAAACCTACCTTGGATCCCAGCAGGCCCAATTCATTTGCACCCAAATGCACAAGCAGGCCGGCCGCCTCCTCCGAGTCATACCTCGCACCAAGAGCCACAACATTTACAGGCCCCTTCACTATGTCCAAAACAAGAATCTCCTCATCAGTCCCCTGACCTTCAATAGTATAAGTGACAGAAGAGAAGGCTTTTGTACCCATAAGCACAGAGATTCCCCTATCTATATCTGCCTTTGTAAGATTTATATTGTCCTTTAATCCCGACAGTCTCCTGAGCCAGTGCATATTCTTCTGCTCAACACCTTTAAGGACCACTTTTGAGAAGCAGAACACATCTTTTTGCGGCACGACCTCTACAGGGGAAGACTGGCCATAATCGCCCAATGCCAATGTATTGAGCCTTCTTACCAGACTGTCTACAGACTCTATCTTCTCCCTTGCCGCAATTTCACCGTTCTTTATCAGCTGTGCAACGGCCGGAGCATTAAAGCTGAATGTGCCATATTTTGAGACATCAGGCTTGATGAGTATATCCACATCCTGAACATTCCTCACATATGCTTCATAGCCCAAAAGGTCCAGCATCTGCATGAATACCTGAGGCATAGCCCTGAGCTGGTCTACAGATGGGGCATCATTCTTTATATCTACGCCAATTACAATATCCGCCCCCATATTGCGGGCTACATCCACAGGGAAATTATTTACCACACCTCCATCTACCAGTATTCTCCCGTCTATCTCTACCGGAGAGAACACTCCGGGAATGGCCATAGTGGCACGCATGGCCATGGTGAGCTCACCGCTGTCCAATACAACCGCCTCTCCTGTAGAAAGATCTGTTGCCACACATGCAAACGGCACAGGGAGATTCTTGAACTCAATATCTCCCCTGTATGACATTGCCAGGCCATTGAGAAAGTTGAGGATATTCTGTCCTCCCAAGAATCCGGAAGGGAGTCTGGAAATGGGTGATTCAGACTTTGCAGCATTTACACCATAAAAAGGGACCCTCACCAGATATTTTGCATCCATGCTCCTGCCGTCGAAAGACTCATCTCGTCGGGAGTATGAATTGTCACTCAAAAGATATTTCCAGTCACAGCCCGAAACAATTGAATCCAGCTCTGCCGCAGAGTATCCCATAGCATACAGGCCACCTACAAGGCCACCGATGCTGGTACCCACTATCATGTCTATAGGAACATTTGCCTCCTCCAGCACCTTAAGTGCTCCTATATGGGCAGCACCTTTGGCTCCTCCGCCACAGAGGACAAGGGCTACCTTGGGGCGTCTGCGGAGACTGCCGTCAGCGCCGTCTGCACACAATGGTCCTGCCGCTGCCATTACAGCTGCACACAAGAGCATCAGTTTCACTATAAACTTCTTTAACATTATCTTCTGTTTTTATTTCTTTCCTGCAAGCATTCCGCACGCTGCCATAATATCTTCTCCACGGCTTGCCCTCAAGGTTGTCATCAGGCCTGCGCCGTTGAGTCTCTCCTTAAAGGCCTCAATTACAGGCATTGGAGATGGAGCCAGCGGAGAATCCGGTATGGCATGGAACCTGATAAGATTCATCCTGCACTCCAATCCCTTGAGCATCCTTACAAGGGCATCTGCATGCTTCTTTGTATCATTTACCCTGTCAAACATGATATACTCAAAGCTCACCCTACGCTGGCCGGTAAAATCATACTCTTTTATCAGGTCAAGGGTTTCCTCAAGAGGGAATCCCTTCTCCATAGGCATAAGCTCAACCCTCTCCCCCGGGAACGGGTTATGGAGGCTTATTGCCAAATGGCATTTTGTAAGATCAAGGAATGCCTTCAACGGATTGAACGCATGGTAAACACCCCTGTTCTTCTCCTCCATCCTGTAATCCGGAAGTTCCACAAGCTGAGGTGATGAGGTTACACCTATACTGCTGAGTGTTATCCTTTTGGGGCTCCATGCAAAGCCCCACTCTGCAGTAAGCACCTCAATAACCTTAAGCACATTTGCAAGGTTGTCCAAAGGCTCACCCATTCCCATAAACACAGCATTGGTAAGGCTCTCCGCCTCATCAATTCCCATAAATTGCGAGAGGATCTCATTAACCTTAAGATTACCGCTGAAACCCTGTCTTCCTGTCATGCAGAACTTGCAGTGCATCTTGCATCCTGCCTGAGAAGAAACACAGATTGTGGCTCTTGGTTCATCGGGAATCATAACAGCCTCAACACAGGTTCCGGTATGGCATGGGAAAAGGTATTTCTTTGTTCCGTCAACCGATGCCTGAAGCTGTGTATAATCCACTCTTCCAACCTCACAATCCTCAGACAATCTTTCCCTTGCAACCTTGGAAAGATTGGTCATCTGATCAATTGATGTAACCCTCTTCTTGTATAGCCAGTCGGCTATCTGTTTGCCTGTAAAAGCAGGCAGTTTATACTCTACGGCAAGCTGCTTGAGCTCCTGCAGCGACATGCCCAACAAAATTTTCTTCATACCCCGCAAAGTTACGATTTTTTAAGTATCTTTGTTAGGATAAAAACTAACAAATTAATTCTGGAAAATATGGCTAAAGAAGTAGAAACTCCAAACGTAGCGGAGGTGAATGCAGCCAAGCTTAAAGCATTGCAGGCTACATTGGACAAGATTGAGAAGGATTTTGGAAAGGGGACAATAATGAAGCTGGGGGATCAGCCAAAATGGGATGTATCGGTTATCCCAAGCGGTTCAATTGCATTGGACTGCGCGTTGGGAATTGGAGGATATCCAAAAGGTAGAGTAATTGAGATATACGGACCTGAGAGCAGCGGTAAGACCACCCTTGCAATCCACGCAATTGCAGAGGCTCAGAAAACAGGCGGCATTGCAGCAATCATTGATGCAGAGCACGCTTTTGACCGCTCTTACGCAAAGAAACTTGGCGTAAATGTAGACACTTTGCTTATCTCTCAGCCCGATAACGGCGAGCAGGCCCTTGAGATTGCAGACAGCCTTATCCGCTCGGGTGCAATTGATATCATTGTAATTGACTCAGTAGCAGCACTTACCCCTAAAGCTGAGATTGAGGGTGAGATGGGAGACTCAAAAATGGGTCTTCAAGCACGCCTTATGAGCCAGGCTTTGAGAAAGCTTACTGCAAACATCAGCAAAACCAACACCTGCTGTATCTTCATCAACCAGTTGAGGGAAAAATTGGGTGTGATGTTCGGCAACCCTGAGACAACCACCGGTGGTAATGCCCTTAAATTCTATGCATCTGTAAGACTTGATGTTAGAAGAACCACCCAGCTTAAAGACGGCGAGGATGCAACAGGTAACCGCACCCGCGTTAAAGTTGTAAAGAACAAGATGGCACCTCCTTTCAAAAAGGCAGAGTTTGACATCCTTTACGGCGAGGGTATCTCAAAAATCAGCGAGATCCTCGATCTTGGCGTTGAGTACGAGATCATCAAGAAGAGCGGCAGCTGGTTCAGCTACGGCGAGAGCAAGATCGGTCAGGGCCGCGAGGCTGTAAGACAGCTCCTTATGGACAACCCTGAGCTTGCAGAAGAGATTGAGGCAAAAGTCCGCGAGGCAATTGCCGCACAGGGCGAGAAAGAGTAATTTTCTTCCCGACAGAGAATTTCTCTCCCCTGCAGAGATTTTAGAGGGTGACCCGATGGGTTACCCTCTTTTCATTTGTCCTTAAAATCATCTCATATCAAGGACAAACTGCACCATTTATCAATTTTGTCCTCAATATCACCCCAAAGCCAGGACAAAATACATCAACTGACACATTTTATCCTCAATATCACCCAAAAACCGGGACAAAATACTCAGCGGTGGCATTTCCTCCCGGAATTGCTGCTTAAATGAGGATGTTTTGCTCCTGCAATTCATTGAGCACGGTACAAATTTACACCTTCCCTGCACCTTATACCTCTTATAAAAAGGAAAACTGAAATAATTTATTAACTTTGTACGTTTATTCACACCGAAAATAATAAGAGAAATATACATGGAAAAGATTATTCTTACAGGAGACCGCCCAACCGGCAAGCTGCACTTGGGCCACTATGTAGGTTCACTAAGGAGAAGGGTGGAGCTTCAGAACAGCGGAGAGTTTGACAAGATCTTCATCATGATTGCTGACGCTCAGGCCCTTACGGACAATGCAGACAACCCTGAGAAGGTTCGCCAGAACATCATTGAGGTGGCATTGGACTACCTTTCAGCAGGCTTGGATCCGGAGAAATGTACAATTTTCATCCAGTCGCAGGTTCCTGAACTTTGTGAGCTTGCGTTCTACTACATGAACCTTGTAACCGTTCAGCGCCTTCAGCGCAACCCTACCGTAAAACAGGAGATCCAGTTGAGGGGCTTCTCAGACGACGAGGATAACGCGAACAAGAAAGGCACCCCTGTAGGATTCTTCACATACCCTATCAGCCAGGCATCGGACATTACCGCTTTCAAGGCAACTGTAGTTCCAGTAGGAATTGACCAGGCCCCTATGATTGAGCAGACCCGCGAGATTGTACACAAGTTCAACACCGTTTACGGCGAGACTCTTGTACTTCCTGAGATGATGCTACCAGAGAACTCTGTTTGCATGCGCCTTCCAGGAACAGACGGCAAGGCAAAGATGAGCAAGTCCCTTGGCAACTGCATCTACCTTTCAGACTCTTCAAAAGAGATCAAAAAGAAAGTGAACAGCATGTACACAGATCCTGAACACCTTCAGATTACAGACCCTGGCCACGTTGAGGGCAACGTAGTGTTCACATACCTTGATGCATTCTGCAAAGACGAGCATTTTGCAAAATTCCTTCCTGAGTACGCAAACCTGGATGAAATGAAAGACCACTACCGCCGCGGAGGTCTTGGCGACGGCACATGCAAGAAGTTCCTTTTCAACATTATGGAGGAGTTCCTTGCCCCAATCCGCGAGAGAAGAAAAGAGTACGAGCAGAACATCCCTCAAGTATATGAGATCCTTAAGAAAGGTTCTGAGGTTGCCCGCGCCAAAGCAGCAGCAACCCTTGAGGAGGTAAAGGCTGCCATGAAAATCAACTACTTCCAGGACGAGGAGCTGATCAAGGCACAGGCAGAAGCTTACAGAACAAAATAAAAACCGTTTTTTGATTTATAAAAGAGGAAATTCAAGGCGCACGCAGTCGAAGAACCCGGAGCCTGCTTATGCAAGTGAGGAGTTCTGAGACAAGTGCAACGCAGAATTTACCTTTTAGAAACAAAAAAAATGATTGACCACGCAACAGTAGAACGCATACTTGACGCCGCCCGCATTGAGGAGGTGGTAAGCGACTTTGTCTCCCTTAAGAGAAGGGGGGCAAACTACATTGCGTGCTGCCCGTTCCATCATGAGAAGACCCCGAGTTTCTCGGTATCGCCAAGCAAGGGCATCTACAAATGCTTCGGTTGCGGCAAGGCCGGCAGTACGGTAAGTTTTGTGATGGAACACGAGCAGATGAGCTACGTGGAGGCGCTCAAGTATCTGGGGCGCAAGTATGGCATTGAGGTAAAGGAAAAGGAGGAGAGCGAGGAGGATGTACAGCAGAGGCTCCACCATGAGTCACTGCTGATTGTGAATGACTTTGCCCAGAAGTTCTACACAGAGCAGCTGCTCCAGACCGAGGAGGGCATTGCCATAGGCTTAAGCTACTTCAAGGAGCGTGGCTTTACAGACGAAACCATAAACAAGTTCCTTTTGGGCTACGCCCCAAACAAGAAGAGGGAATTTACACATAACGCACAGAGAAAAGGATACAAGAAGGAGCACATGGTTGAGGTTGGCCTCACCATTGAGCGCGAGAATGGGGAACTTGTAGACCGCTACTATGACAGGGTGATATTCCCAATCAGGGGCATAAGCGGCAAAGTGATTGCCTTTGGAGGAAGGAAACTCCGCAACGACAAGGAGGTTGCCAAATACATCAACTCGCCTGAGAGTGAGGTATATGTAAAAAACAAGGTCCTTTACGGAATCTATGAGGCAAAGCAGGCCATTGCAAAGGAGCAGAAATGTTACCTTGTTGAGGGCTACACAGACGTTATCTCATTCCATCAGGCCGGCGTTGAGAATGTTGTTTCCAGCAGCGGAACCTCCCTCACCACCGGACAGATCCAGCTCATAAAGAGGTTCACCAACAACGTAACAGTCCTTTATGACGGCGACTGGGCAGGCATCAAGGCCTCCCTGCGAGGAATTGACATGCTGCTTGAAGAGGGCCTTGAAATAAAGGTTGCCCTTTTTCCCGACGGAGAAGACCCCGACTCATTTGCACGCAAACATACCCGCGAGGAGCTTTTGGAATTCCTCACCAACAACGAGGAAGACTTCATCAGCTTCAAGCAGAGAATCCTTGCCCAGGAACTCAACAAAGACCCTCTCCAGAGAGCAAAGCTCATTGGCGAGGTGGTAAGCAGCATTGCTGTGATACCGGATGCCATTGTACGCGCCGTATACATAGAACAGACAGCGGCCAAGCTGAACATTAAGGAGGAGCTTCTGCAGCAGGAGGTTGCCAAGCAGCGCCACAAAAAGCAAAGCGAGGAGTTCTACCAGCAGAAGAGGGAGCAGGAGAGACAGGAAAGGCTGCAGGGAATACAGGCAGCAGACTCGGCTTCAGCATTTGCAGGGATGCAGACAGGAATGCAGCGCAACAACATCCCCGGATTTGTTGTAAACACCTACTGCAGCGAGGCTGAGAAGGAAATTCTTTACTACCTGCTCAAGTTCGGATACCTCCCGATACATGTGGATGCTGATTTTTCATATGGTGCAGAGGACGAGGAGCAGACCGTAGCCCAGTATATACTGGCACAGCTGCAGAATGACGAACTGGAACTGCAGAACCTGCAGTACAAGGAGATATTCAACGAATACTTCCAGTTGAAGGAACACGAGAGCGAGAAAGTACTCCGCTACTTTATGAACCACCCCAACAAGGAGGTTTCAAGCATAGTGGCAGACCTTTTCATCCAGCCATACACATTAACAATCCAGCAGTTCAGCAAGTCACTTATTCCTGAAAGGAACGTGCTTGGCAGGGTTGTCCCAAAATCCATCCTCATATACAAGGCCAAGGTTACAGCACAGGCAGCCATGAACCTCACCGAGGAGCTTGGGAAAGCCCAGAAAGCGAAAAACATGGAGCTCCAAATTGAACTGATGGGGCAACTCAACACCCTCATGCAGGTGAGAAACTTCTTCTCCAAGGAGCTGAACAGGATAATTTTATAGGGAAAATTCTTCATCCCGACAAAAAGCTGTCGGGATGAAAAAACAGGAAATAATTGAAAATAAAATATACAGAAAATGGGAAAAGAATTTAAAAGACACCTGATTACATCGGCCCTTCCATATGCGAACGGTCCGGTGCATATCGGCCATCTTGCAGGCGTATATGTTCCTGCAGATATCTATGCCAGATTTTTGAGACTTAAAGGTGAGGAGGTACTTTTCATTGGAGGTTCAGACGAGCACGGAGTTCCAATCACCATCAAGGCAAAGAAAGAGGGCTGCACTCCACAGGACGTTGTAGACAAGTATCATAATATCATCAAAGATTCGTTCCAGGGATTGGGAATCAGCTTTGACGTATATTCACGCACCAGCTCCCCTACCCACCACAAGACTGCAGCAGCATTCTTCAAGAAGCTTTATGAGGATGGCAAGTTCATTGAGAAAGAGAGCGAGCAGTTCTTTGATGTTGAGGCAAATACATTCCTTGCAGACAGATACATTACAGGTACTTGTCCTAAATGCGGCGCAGAGGGAGCTTACGGAGACCAGTGTGAGAAATGCGGAAGCACTCTCAGCCCTGAGGAGCTTATCAATCCAAAATCTTCAATCAGCGGCGGCGAGCTTGTAAAGAAACCTACCAAACATTGGTACTTGCCTTTGGACCAGTACGAGGGATGGCTTAAAGAGTGGATTCTTGAGGGCCATAAGGAGTGGAAAACCAACGTTTACGGCCAGTGCAAGAGCTGGATTGACGGCGGCCTTCAGCCAAGAGCGGTAAGCCGCGACTTGGACTGGGGTGTTCCTGTTCCTGTTGAGGGAGCAGAGGGCAAAGTGCTTTACGTTTGGTTTGACGCCCCTATCGGATACATCTCAAATACTATTGAGCTACTACCGAACGAGTGGGAGAAATGGTGGAAGAGCGAGGATACCAAGATGGTACACTTCATCGGTAAAGACAACATCGTATTCCACTGTATCGTATTCCCTTCTATGCTTAAAGCTCACGGCGACGGCTTCATCCTTCCTGAGAACGTTCCAGCAAATGAGTTCCTTAACCTTGAGGGCGACAAGATCTCAACTTCACGCAACTGGGCTGTATGGTTGCACGAGTACCTTGTTGACTTCCCTGGCAAACAGGATGTGTTGAGATATGTGCTTTGCGCAAACGCACCTGAGACCAAAGACAACGACTTTACATGGAAAGATTTCCAGACCCGCAACAACAGCGAGCTTGTGGCTATCTACGGAAACTTTGTAAACCGTGCAATTGTACTTACCCACAAATATTTTGAGGGGAAAGTTCCTGCAGTTGGAACCCTTACAGATGTAGACAAGGAGGTTCTTGCAGAGATTCCTCAGATCAAGGCATCATTGGAGCACAATTTGAGTACTTACAAGTTCCGTGAGGCATTGAAGGATGCAATGAACCTTGCACGCCTTGGAAACAAATACCTTACAGAGACTGAGCCTTGGAAACTTGCCAAGACAGATATGGAGAGGGTTGCAACTATCCTCAACATCTCATTGCAGCTTTGCGCAAACCTTGCAATTGCATTTGAGCCGTTCCTTCCATTCTCTTCAGAGAAACTTGTTAAGATGCTTAACCTTGAGAAGATCTCATGGAGCGAGTTCGGCGGCAACATTCTTGCAGACGGCCACCAGTTGAACCCAGCTGAGCTGTTGTTTGCAAAGATTGAGGACGCAGAGATCCAGGCACAGATTGACAAGCTTAACGCTACAAAAGCTGCCAACGAGGCTGCTGCTGCAGCTGCTGCCGGCACCCCTGCCCCACTTCCACAAAAAGAGGAATGCACATTTGATGATTTCATGAAAATGGATATCAGAACAGCAACCGTTCTTGAGGCAGTGAAAGTTCCAAAGACAGACAAGCTTCTACAGCTTACTATCGATACAGGAATCGATACAAGAACCATCGTTTCAGGCATTGCAGAGCACTACACTCCAGAAGAGATGGTTGGCAAGCAGATCTGTATCCTTGCAAACCTTGCCCCAAGAAAAATCAAGGGCATTGAGAGCCGCGGCATGATCCTTATGGCCAAAGACGAAAGCGGCAAAATGCGCTTCGTCACACCAGCCGAGGCTGTAGACAACGGCGCATGCGTAGGATAATCCAAGTTAAAACTATATTGAAAAAAGTGCCCTTATAAGGGCACTTTTTTTATTCCATTCAAAATTCTACTCCCAATAGTCGCAAACCACCCTGCTCTCCCTGCACTGCTTGCAGAAATTGCTTATCTCCACATGGGCAGGGTGCGCCTTATACGCAGCCAGGTCCTCTTCAGAGCGGAAGCGGCTTATAAGAACAGCATCATAGCTCATTTCAGTGTGTTTGAAGTCTATTCCTACCTCGGCTGAAACCAACTCAGGAACTACCCCTACGAGCCCTTCAAGGCGCAGTTTCATCTGTTTGAGGTTTTCCTCTTTGGTGGCGCCATTGGCAAAATCCTTAAAGCGCCACATTACTATGTGTACTAGCATATCTATTTTATTATTACTACTCTATTCAGATTTATCCCAGGATATTCACCTTTGCCAAGCATTCCGCCATTTATGATCTTCTCCTTGGATATCCCATACCTTTTATGCAGAAGATTGCAGATGTACTCTATCCTTTGCGGAGCAAGGTCATTTTGGATGCCGTATACTGTAAATGATTTGTCGGGATTAAGCTTGAGGGAATTTTCCACAAAGAAGGTAAGGTTAACCACCTCTTTTGCCCCAATGGACGCTTTTCCAACTTCAAAGAAGAGCGCAACAGGGGTTCCTTCGCTATGGCATGTATTCCTGTTGTGTTCAAGCTGCTGTCTGGCTGTTGCAAGATCTTGCTCCAACAGGGCATTTTTCTTCTGTTCCGCCTCCAGCTGCGAAGCCACTTCCATCAGGGAATCTATTGCTGCTACACTGGCTGCAAGCTCCTTGGAGAGTTCCTGTGTGTGCATAATGGCCTCCTTGTACGACTCTTTCAATGCCGCAAGTTCCTCTTTTCTGCTCATCTTTTGGGCAAGGGCACTTACAGATGCAACAAGAATCATTATCAGTATAAGGAATGATTTTCTTTCCATAGCAAAATTGATTAAAGATTCGCATTTACAGAGATAAATGCACACATAAAGCATATTGCCAAAATATATATACGGTTCATCGCATCTAATTTCGTTAACAAAGTTAGAAAAAAACAAACCGAAAACAAAAACACAAAAAAATGGGAGCAGCAGCCAGCCGCTCCCGCCTGCTTACAGGATCTGGGTCCTGAACTTCACCACCTTCTTTCCTGGAATTGTAATCATCTTCCGGGTATTGAGGCTCATAGTACGTCTGGGTTTCCTCTCCTTTATCATAAATGACCCGAATCCCCTCAAGAACACATCCTCCTTGTTCTTCAATGTATCGGAAATTGTGTCAAGTACTGAGTTCAAGAACTCATTGCTCTCCGTTAATGTAAGTCCTGTCTTCTGTGAAACTCTCTTCACAAGCTGTTTCTTGTTCATGGCAATCAGTTTTTTCTCAATAACAAATTGGGCATTGCATTGTTTAAAGGATGTAATTCAAACAGGAACTTCAATGTTGGGAAAATTGAAACATATGTGGTGGAAAGTGGGTGTGCTGGCCATACTGCTTGGAACAATCATAGCCGCCCCACTTTTATTCACCAAGGAGACAAAGCTGCTCTCCCTTATAATGAGACTTGATGCAACAGCCATAACCGTAATGTTCATGGCCATTCTCAATGATCTGATAATATTCACCTACGGCCTCTTTAAAGGGAAGACCGCCTACAAGAAGGCACCTCTGAAGGGGATAGAGCAGATTACCCGCATAATAGTATATTTTGTGGGCGGAATCATAATTGTTTCCATTCTTCTCGACAAATCCCCCGCCAAGCTCCTCACCGGCCTTGGAGCAGTTGCTGCCGTAATCTCCTTCATCTTCAAAGACACCCTTCTTGGATTTGTATCGGGTATACAACTGAGTTCCAACGACATGGTACGCATAGGCGACTGGATTGTGGTTCCGGGAACGCCAGCCAACGGCAATGTGATTGACATCTCCCTAATTACAGTAAAGGTGCAGAACTTTGACAACACTATCGTTACCGTACCAACATACTCCCTTGTAACCAGCTCTTTCCAGAACTGGAGGGGGATGGACGAGAGCGGAGGCCGCAGAATGACCATCAACATAAACATGGACATGGACTATGTCCATTTCTGTACTCCCGACGAATTGCAGAAGCTCGGTACCCTGGTGCAGCTCCCTGCAGACACCTCCCAAATTACCAACCTTGAACTGTATAGAATATATATGGCCACCTACATACACAAACACAAGGGAATAAACAACTCCATCCTTACAATGGTACGCCACATGGATCCTACAGCCACAGGTCTGCCGGTACAGATCTACTGTTTCTCCGCCCATAAAGGGTGGGCCGTATATGAAGGGGTAAAATCACAGATTACCGAACATGCCATTGCCATGGCTCGCACATTCGGTCTGAAGATTTTCAATTGGGGAGAAGATTCCTGAAGATGTTATCGGGCACCCCACTGACGGATAATCTCAAGTTCCTCCTCAGTGTAAAGGAGATTTCTGATCATCTGCGCAAACTGCTCCTTGAATAGCGCTATAAACAGGGCAATAAGCAAAACAACTATAGCCGCAACAAGAATCCACATAAGCGTCTTCTGCTTTTTGGCATCATTTGCAGGCCCGGCAGACTGTTGCTCTTCAACTTCAGCTCCCTCCTGAACTTCCTCCACCTCAGTTTCAGGCTCCTTTTGCTCCTCTACCGGTTCCGGGTTCAATTCAAGGGAGATTGCCTCAAGGGAGAAACTGTCGGGAGCAAAATCAAACTCTTCAGAGACCTCAAAAGAGATATCTCCTCCTTCCGACTGCCTGAAAATTCCGAATCCGGGCACCTCAAATGCCCCATCCTGCTGCAATTTGCTGCAAATTTCCTCAGCCAGTTCCTGCTGCCATGGTTCTAAAACTTCATTTTCGCCCCGCTCAGATGATGAAGAAAACAAAAGTTCCTTCTTTGGAGGGAGAATTACCCTGCAATCTTCCAAAAAAGTTGCAGATTTTGCCACAATTGCAAACTTTCCCACTTTTGGAAGCGTAACATTCTCATCCTTAATAAGTAATTGCTGAATTTCTCTATATACCAGGGCTATTTCCATGAACTGTTTTTTAACTTTAGAAGCACAAAGTTAAAATTTTTCACATTTTTTTGCTAAAAAATTTGGAGGATAAGGAATTTTGTTCTACTTTTGTACCCGCTAAGCAAAACAACTGCTAGCACAACAAAATTCCTGAATAGCTCAGTTGGTTAGAGCATCTGACTGTTAATCAGAGGGTCCTAGGTTCAAGTCCTAGTTCAGGAGCAAAGCCACTCAAGAAATTGGGTGGCTTTTTTGTTTTCTAATCCCCGAAGGTATATTAACTTTGTGGTATGGAGAATATAAAATTTGAAATATGCTGCGGATCACTGCAAAGTGCGCTGAATGCCCAGGAGGCCGGTGCCCAGAGGGTGGAACTTTGCTCCGCATTGAGCCTTGGAGGCCTTACCCCTTCCTACGGCTTCATTGAATTGGCAAGGAAGAGGCTCAAGATTGATATAAATGTACTTATCCGCCCGCGCCAGGGGGATTTCCTGTATGATTCTGATGAGGTTGCAGTAATGCTGAGAGATATCACCGCCTGTGCCCAGATGGGGGTAAACGGAGTGGTTATAGGTGCACTGGACCCATTCGGCAATGTGGACGAGGATGCCTGCAGGGCTATGGTAGCCGTAGCCAAGCACTATGGGATGTCAGTTACCTTCCACAGGGCAATAGACCGTGCCTGCAACATAATGGCTGCGCTTGAGGATGTGATTTCTGCCGGGGCAGACAGAGTGCTTTCGTCGGGAGGAAAAACAACATCTTTTGAGGGAATGGAAACTCTTGCCCAAATGAATGCCGCAGCTGCAGGCAGGATAATCATCATGCCTGGAGGAGGGGTGAATGCAGGGAATATCAGCCAGATACTGAAAACAACCGGTGCGCAGGAAATTCATTTCTCAGGATCGGAAACCATCCAATCTGAGATGGTATACAGGGAAGGAGTATCCTTTACTCCCGACAGTCTGGGCGGTGATTTTACCCGAACAGAGAGCTCAGTTGAAAAAATCCGCCAGATGATTCAGGCTTCACAACAGATGTAAAAACCCGACACTATGAAAAGATACTTTTTAAAATCACTTTTAATTGCAGTTGCCGCATTGGTAGCGGTTTCCTGCAGCCAGGAGAAAAAACTCCCCAAGATTGCCATTGCGGGCATAAAGATAGAATCATGCACCTTCTCCCCTGCCTTGAGCACTGAGGAGTCGTTCAACGTGGCAATTGGAGATGAAATCTACGATATGATCCCGTACCTGCGCGAGGGGCAGCCGTTAAGGGACAGAGCCGAGTGGGTACCTGCCCTTGTAGCCAGAGCCACACCTGGAGGAGCAGTAACCAGGGAGACCTACGAGAAGTTTGTGGGAATCATCCTTGATTCCCTTAAGGCCAACCTTCCGTTGGATGGCCTTGTATACGATATCCACGGTGCAATGAGCGTTGTAGGACTGGATGATCCCGAGGGGGATATGCTCAAGAGAATCCGCGAGGTTATTGGCAATGATGTGGTGGTTACCACCCCTATGGACCTTCACGGCAATGTATCCTGGGATCTTGCGGTAAATTCAGATATGATCTGCTGCTACCGCATGGCACCTCATGAGGATGCTTGGGAGACCCGTGAGAGGGCTGCAAGGATACTCATTGAAAGACTTGAGAGCGGCAAAGGAAAACCTGAGCACAAGGTTTGGATTCCTGTCCCTATCCTTCTTCCTGGAGAGCAGACCTCAACCCGCGTGGAACCTGCAAAATCACTTTACGCAATGACATACCCCGCTTCAGAGATGGAGGGTGTGATTGATGCATCTATCTGGATCGGATACGCCTGGGCAGACGAGCCCCGCAACCACGCAGTTGTAATGGCAACCGGAGACAATAAGGAAAATGTAGTAAAGGCAGCACAGGATATTGCTCAGCATTTCTGGGATGTACGCCACCAGTTTGATTTTGTTGCCCCTACAACCACCTTGGAGGAGTGTCTTGCCAACGCCCTTAAAAAGGATGCCAAAAGGCCTTACTACATCAGCGACACCGGCGACAACCCTACAGCAGGAGGTGCAGGCGACGTAACCTGGACCCTCACCCAGCTCCTTGGCCGCAAGGAATTCCGCAATGCCAACGGTCCGCAATTAATTTATGCCTCTCTTCCCGACAAAGACTTTGTGGCTAAAGCCAAGGAAGTTGGCGTTGGGGGAAAGATTGATATGGTTGCCGGAGCGGAGGTTGACGACAGATATGCCCCTCCTGTACGCCTGAAAGGTACAGTTACCGCAATCTACGACCACCCTACAAACTCAGAGGTGGCAGTAAAGGTTGGCAGCATTGATGTGATTGTAACCGAGATAAGAAAAGGGTTCCACAAGGAGCATGAGTTTACCAAACTGGGGCTTAACCCACGCACTGCAGATATAGTTATGGTAAAAATAGGCTACCTTGAGCCTGAACTTTACAACATGCAGGCAGATTGGATGATGGCACTAACCCTTGGCGGCGTAAACCAGGACTTGGCAGGCCTTCCATACCAAAGGATAAACAGGCCTATGTTCCCAGTAGACAAAGACATGCCTGACCCCGACCTTTCAGCAAGGTTTGTACCTTTTGTAAAATAGCAAAAGTGCCCATTAGGACGTACGTCCCAATGGGCACTGCAATACCATAAAAAAGGGGACCCGGCCGGATCCCCTTTCCGTTTGTTACTCCATAAGTTTCTTATACTTGAATTTCTTCGGCTCAACGTTGCCAAGACGCATCTTCTTGTTCTCCTCGTACTCTGAATAGGTACCCTCATAGAAGTAAACCTTAGAGTCACCCTCAAATGCGAGGATATGGGTACAGATACGGTCAAGGAACCAACGGTCGTGGGAGATGATTACAGCACATCCTGCAAAGTTCTCAAGACCCTCCTCCAATGCACGGATAGTGTTTACATCCACGTCATTGGTAGGCTCATCCAAAAGAAGCACATTTGCACCCTCTTTAAGTGTAAGTGCAAGGTGAAGACGGTTTCTCTCACCACCGCTCAATACACCGCATTTCTTCTCCTGGTCTGCACCGCTGAAGTTGAAGCGTGAAACATATGCTCTTGCATTAACCTCCTTGTTGCCAAGTTTCACATACTCGGAGTTCTCTGCAATTGTCTCATAAACAGTCTTCTCAGGATCAATGCTCTTGTGCTGCTGGTCTACATAAGCAACCTTAACGGTCTCACCAACCTTGAACTCACCTTTATTAGGAGTGTCATAACCCATGATAAGGCGGAACAAAGTGGTCTTTCCGGCACCGTTAGGGCCAATCACACCTACGATACCTGCAGGCGGAAGCTTGAAGTTCAACCCCTCATAAAGGACTCTGTCACCAAATACCTTGGTAACATCAATTGCCTCAATCACATTTGTACCCAAACGTGGTCCGTTAGGGATAAAGATCTCAAGTTTCTCCTCCTTCTGCTTGCCGTCCTCATTGAGCATCTTCTCATAAGCGCCCAAACGTGCCTTAGATTTTGCATGACGTGCCTTAGGGGCCATTCTAACCCACTCAAGCTCCCTCTCCAAAGTCTTGCGGCGCTTGCTCTCCTGTTTTTCCTCAAGTTTGAGCCTGTTTGATTTCTGGTCCAACCAAGAAGAGTAGTTTCCTTTCCATGGAATACCCTCACCTCTATCCAACTCAAGGATCCATCCTGCAACGTTGTCAAGGAAGTAACGGTCGTGGGTAACGGCAATTACTGTACCCTTGTACTGCTGAAGATGCGCCTCAAGCCACTGGATACTCTCAGTATCAAGGTGGTTGGTAGGCTCATCCAACAAAAGCACATCAGGCTCCTGCAACAAAAGACGGCAAAGGGCAACCCTTCTTCTTTCTCCTCCCGACAAATTCTTCACAAGTGCGTCAGGCTCCGGACACATAAGTGCATCCATAGCTCTCTCCAATTTTGAATCAAGCTCCCAACCGCCTACATGCTCAATCTTCTCTGTAAGCTCGCCCTGTCTCTCTATAAGTTTGGCCATCTGGTCATCATCCATAGGCTCCATGAACTTCATGTTGATCTCTTCATACTCCTTAAGGACATCCACTATCTCCTGAACACCTTCCTCTACAATCTCCCTTACAGTCTTGCTCTCGTCCAAATGAGGTTCCTGCTCAAGATATCCTACAGAGTAGCCCGGTGCCCAAACCACCTCGCCTTTGTAAGATTTCTCAATACCGGCAATAATCTTCATAAGTGTAGACTTACCGGAACCGTTCAAACCTATGATACCGATCTTTGCACCGTAGAAGAAAGACAAATAAATGTCTTTAAGGATTGTCTTGTTGTTGGCAGGCAAAGTCTTGCCAACACCATTCATTGAAAAAATAATTTTCTCGTCTGCCATATCTAAATACAAATTTGTACAAAGATACTTCTTTTTGAGCAAATAACCTTCATCATCCACAACATCCAGCAAACACCGGTAAAAAGCCCTGAGAGAGGGGAAGCCGCACACTATGGCCATATCCACCACATCAAGGTTGCGGTAATCCATTTCTGATGCATATTTCAGCCTCAACACATTCAGATACTGCTCAAACCTGATCTGTTTCCTCTCCCTGAACATTTTTGCCAGATAGGTCCTGTTGGTACCGGCCTCCTTGGCAAGAGTTTCCATTGTAAGGTTGCTGTCGAGATAAAGCTGTCGGGAAGACATCAGTTTGTCTACCTTGTATTCAATCTGGGAAAGCTTGTCCACCCCGGCATCGAACTTTATCACACAGCCGGGGGTGCTGTCAATGATGATCTGGGGAGCCTCATCCCCCTCATGAATCCTTTTTATGAGGAATTCCCGCACCCTGTTCAGCATCTTAAGCAGGTATTTACAGCAGATAATCGTCAACGTCAACCTTTTCATTATTTATCAGTTTTGCCTTTATCATACGGGCCCAGTCTCCGGGAGTGAGTCCGGTGTTGTATTTGAAAACTATTGAGAAATTGCTCTGGGAGCTGAATCCGCACTGTTCCGCCAAGGGCCTTATATCAAGTCCGGGATCCTTAAGGAACATAAGACAGGCCTCGCGGATCCTATAATGGTTTACAAACTGACAGAAATTCTTGGACAGGCGGGTATTCAGGGCCCTTGAAAGGTAGGTCTTGTTGGTACCTATCCGGCGGGCCACATCTATGAGCTTTATATCCGGGTTGAGATAGAGTTTCTCCTTCTCAAACAGAATCATTATGCTGTAGATAATCCTTGCGTCCTCAACAATGCTTTCATTGAAAGGTCCACCTTCATCCTCCAGGAAGCTCCCGTCACGGTACGACTTCCCAAGGACATATGCCTTTTTCTTCAGCGCCATCTTGTCGTTCTGCAGCAGACAATGTGGCTTGTACCTGAAAAAAACAAGGAGAGGAACAATAGAAAGGAGCGACACAGCTACCCAGGATGCCACTGTTCCTATCTTCACATAAAATGCCACACACACTATACCCGCACCCGCCACAGAGAACATTACCCCACGGAGCTGTGCCTGATGGAGTTTCTCAAGGCTCAGGTTATTCTTTGGGAATTTCTCACTTCTTTTCCACAGCATGAAAGTGATGTAGTGGCAACACGCCACAAAATATATCTGCAGCAGAGGCACCCCGTTACTGCTGCTGAAGAAGACACACCGGATATAGTCTGATGTTGGGAGTGACAACATGAACACCCCCACACAAAGGACAATCCGCCACATCTCACGCGGGAAAAGTGTATACCAGAAGAAGCATATCCCCCATAGGGCAACCTGCACTGCCACCCTGGTTACCAGTTCATGCGGAGCAGCGGGAAGAAGGAGAACATAAAGGAATATAGGGAGGGGGAACATGATCTCATTTCCTTCAACCACATACCCGCTTTTCCTCCATTTGAAACACAGCCTTATTATAGCAACTATATAGACGGCTGCTATTGGAACTTTCAATACCATACCGCACATTTTGATTTCCGCATCATTCTGCAAAAATATTTATTGGCGGCTGCGGACAATAAAAAAGGGACCTTACAGGTCCCAAGTTTTTCTTTTTTCTAAAATTGCTTTTTTTGTCATTTTTTAATTTGGTCAAATCCTTTACCGTAAACACCTGATACACTGGCCACTGACAAAAAGGCATCTCTATCAATCTCTCTTACCATCCTATAGAGGAGATTCATGTCATCTTTCCTCATAATCACCATTACAATCTTGCTGTGCTGCTTTGTATACCATCCCTGACCATCAATAAGGGTAACACCCCTGCCGGTCTGGCTGGTAATTGCATCTGCAAGTTCCGCATATTTCTTGGAGAAAATGAACAGCTGCAATGACTGTTTTGTTCCCGATATGAACATGTCTATAGAATAGCTGCAGGCACCTATAAGGATGTAGCCGTAAAGTATCCTGGCAAACCTCTCGCCCCAGGTTTCTACACCAACTACAACACCGTTTGCATCAACTACATCGGCAGCAGGCAAAAGAAGTGAAGAGGCAATGATAAAAATATCCAACAGAAGTATCACCCTACCCGCAGATACATTCCTGTATTTTACAATCATCAGGGCAACTATATCGGTACCACCGGTACTTCCTCCCTGTGAGAAACTGATACCAATACCCAAGCCTGCACATACACCACCAAAAATGGCACACAGAAGCTTACCGTTGGAGATTGCTATCTCCTGAATAAAAGTCTCTGAAATAAGCGGCGGTACAATTTCATAGAAAACGGAAATCATTACTATTGCATATACCGTCTTCACCCCAAAAGCCTTGCCCAGTACCTTAAGCGCAATGAGAAGCAGCACGAGGTTTATTATAAAGAATGATACACTCACCGGAATATTGAAGGCATACAGCAATATTGCCGATATACCCGATACTCCACCACCTACCATATTGTTGGGGATGACAAATATTATCCAACCCAAAGCATAAAGAAGAAGGCCCAATGTCATTATAAAATAGGCCTTGACTTCCCCCATTATTTTACAAAACTTATTGTCCATTTCCTTTTTTGTTATTTTTCCTGTATCTGTCTGAATTCGGCATGTGGCTTACGCCTCACTTTCACCGTTTCAAAGCCGTTACCATACACGCTCATTGCTGAGCATACAGAGATAAATGCCCTGTTGTCAACCTCCATTATAGCCTGGGTAATCTCTGCAAGCTGCTGTTTGCGGGCAATTACAACCAGAAGTTTTCCCTCCTGTTTTGAATGCCATCCCATAGACTGCAACGCAGTTACACCCCTGTTGAGCTGGGTAGATACCATATCGGCCATCTCCTGATACTTTGAGGTAAAAATCAGTATCTGCACAGACTGTTTTGAACCTGTTATCAGTACATCAAGCAGGTATGAGAATGATACCATCTGGATGTAGCCGTATATGACATCCTGCAACCCCTTGTCGGGAAGAAAATATATTGATCCCACAATGAGAAGGTCGCAGTAGAGGAATACCTTGCCCAAAGAGATCTCCCTGTATTTGGAGACAATGAGGGCTATAATGTCTGTTCCTCCCGTACTTCCACCCTGATTGAAGATCCAGGAGATTCCCACTGCACTTATGGAACCTCCAAGAATAGCATTGATAAAGGTATCAGGAATATCCGAAAAGCCTGTTATCCAGGCGAATTCAGGAAGCACCCTGAACATGGCACTGGCCAGGAAGATGGCATATATTGTCTTCAGGCCAAAAGCATTTCCCAGAATCATGGTTCCCGCTATGAGCAACCCTACATTTACCATAAGGTAAGTGTAGGATATCTCAAAGCCGGTTGCATAATATATGATTGATGCTATACCGGTAACACCACCGCCTGCAACTCCGTGCGGAATAAGGAAAGCCACCCAGCTGAAACAGTACAGGAAGGTTCCCAGCGAGATTATCACATAGGATTTTATCTCTTTCAATATGTCCAATTTGCCTAGCAAACTACGTTGATGATTTTATTAGGTACTACAATCACTTTCTTTATACCGTTCTCCCCAACATATTTGGCAGTATTTTCGTTTGCACGTACAGCCTGCTCAACCTCTGCAGGGGTAAGGCTCTTTGAGAGCTCCAGTTTGAACCTCATCTTTCCGTTGAAAGATACAGGGTACTCAAATGTATTCTCTACGGTGTAAGCCTCAACATACTCAGGGAATGAAGCCTTTGAAACACTCTCAGTGTTGCCAAGCAGGCTCCAAAGCTCCTCAGTTATATGAGGTGCGAATGGTGAAAGAAGCACAACCATCTGCTCAAGAATCTCCTTCTTGTTACATTTAAGATCTGTAAGCTCATTCAATGCAATCATGAACGCACTCACTGAAGTATTGAACGAGAAGTTCTCAATATCAGTACCCACTTTCTTGATAAGCTTGTGCAAAGCCTTCAACTCTGCTGGAGTAGCCTTCTCATCTGAAACAATCCAGTTGCCCTCCCTGTCCCAGAACATTCTCCAGAACTTCTTGAGGAATCTGTTCACACCGTCAATACCTTTGGTATCCCATGGCTTGCTCTGCTCAAGAGGGCCAAGGAACATCTCATACAATCTCAATGTATCGGCACCGTAGCTGTTGCAGATGTTATCAGGGTTCACAACATTGAACATGGATTTGCTCATCTTCTCAACTGCCCATCCGCAAACATACTCACCGTTCTCTGTAATGAACTCAGCGTTTGCGTAGTCAGGCATCCAGGCCTTGAATGCCTCCATATCCAGCTTATCATTGGTTACAATGTTCACATCCACGTGAATCTCAGTTGTATCGTACTGGTCTTTAAGACCGTATGAAACAAAAGTATTTGTATTCTTTATTCTGTATACAAAGTTTGAGCGGCCCTGGATCATACCCTGGTTGATAAGCTTCTTGAACGGCTCTTTCTCAACCACGTAACCCATATCATACAAGAACTTGTTCCAGAATCTTGAGTAGATAAGGTGACCTGTAGCATGCTCTGTACCACCAATGTAAAGATCCACATTTCTCCAGTATGCATCCACATCCTTGCCCACAAGAGCTGTATCATTTGAAGGATCCATATATCTCAAGTAGTAAGCGCTGCTTCCTGCAAAGCCAGGCATAGTACTCTTCTCAAGAGGGTATCCGTTGTAAGTCCAGTTCTCTGCACGTGCCAATGGCGGCTCACCGTCCTCAGTTGGAAGGAATTTATCCACCTCAGGCAACTGCAGTGGAAGCTCCTCCTCAGGTACAGGTGTTGCAATGCCGTCCTTGTAGTAGATAGGGAACGGCTCACCCCAATATCTCTGTCTTGAGAAGATTGCATCCCTCAATCTGTAATTGATCTTTCTGCGGCCAATGCCAAGTCTCTCAACCTCATCAATCGCAGCAGGAATTGCCTCCTTAACTGTTTTTCCCGACAAGAAACCGCTGTTGCACATAACACCCTCTTTAGCGTCGAAGCTCTCTGTACTCACATCGCAACCCTCAATTAGAGGTATAATTGGAAGATTGAAGGTTTTTGCAAAATTGTAGTCACGGCTGTCGTGTGCAGGAACCGCCATGATGGCACCTGTACCGTAACCTGCAAGAACATACTCTGAAACCCATACAGGAACCTGCTCACCTGTGAAAGGATTCACAGCATATGAACCGGTGAATACACCTGTAACCTTTCTGGTCTCTGCCATTCTCTCGCGCTCGGTCTTCTTCTTTGCCTCAAGCAGGTAAGCCTCAACAGCCTCTTTCTGACCTTTTGTAGTAAGTTTTGCAACCCACTCGCTCTCAGGAGCAAGAACCATGAAGGTAACACCAAATACTGTATCTGCACGGGTGGTGAAGATGGTCATGTCGTACTCAGCGCTCTCACCCTCCACAGGATCTGTATTTGCAACCTTGAAGATCATCTCCGCACCCTGTGACTTTCCAATCCAGTTCTTCTGCATCTCCTTAAGGGCATCGGTCCACTCAAGCTCCTCCATGTCAGCCAAAAGTCTCTCCGCATATGCCGAAACCCTAAGCTGCCACTGTTTCATCATCTTCTGCTCAACAGGATGGCCTCCACGTACTGAAAGTCCCTCTTTAACCTCATCGTTTGCAAGCACAGTACCCAAAGCAGGACACCAGTTCACTGCTGTCTCACCCTGGTAAGCGATTCTGTACTGCATAAGGATATTGCTCTTCTCAAGCTCTGAATATGAAGCCCATTGCTCTGCTGTAAAAGACGGAACATCACCGCAAGCCGCATCAACATTTGCATTGCCCTCTGCAGCAAAAGTCTCCTCAAGCTCTGAAATAGGGCACGCTTTGGCAACTTTATTGTTGTAGTATGAACCGAACATCTTAAGGAAAGCCCACTGAGTCCATTTATAGTAACCCGGCTCACAAGTTCTGATCTCACGGTCCCAATCGTAAGAGAAACCTATACGGTCCATCTGCTCACGATATCTGTTGATATTTTTCTCTGTAGTAACAGCCGGATGCTGGCCTGTCTGAATTGCATACTGCTCCGCTGGAAGACCAAATGCATCATAACCCATAGGGTGAAGTACATTAAATCCCTTCAGTCTCTTGTAGCGGCTATATATGTCACTTGCAATGTAGCCGAGAGGATGGCCCACATGCAATCCCGCTCCAGAAGGATACGGGAACATATCCAATACGTAATATTTTGGTTTTGAGGAGTCTGCCTCTACCTTAAAGGTATGGTTCTTTGCCCAGAACTCCTGCCATTTCTTCTCAATGTCTAAAAAATTGTACTCCATTTTCAGATTGTATTTGTTCAACCCGCAAATGTAGTACAATTTTGCTTATTTCTTTAACTTAAATGAGCCCGATTTTGCAAGTTTAAACTCAACAGGGACAGAAATTTTAACGCTCACAGGCTTGCCTGCCACCATTGCAGGCTTCCATTTTGGAGAAGCCCCTATGACTTTCACCACCTGGGCATCAATTTCCTCATCCAGACTCTCCACAATCTTCACCTGGGAAACCTTTCCTTTCCCATCCACCACAAACTCTGCAACCACTGTTCCCCGTATGCCGTTCCTGATTGCACTGTCGGGATACTTGATATACTCATACACCCATCTTTCCAGGAATTTTTCCACTCCCCCATGCAGGAATGTGGCCATCTTGTCTACAGTTGCCGGAACATAAACCTTCTCCTTGCCGCTACCTGAAGAATCATCCTGGCCCCCCTTTCCTACCCTTTCATCCTTGTCGGCAATTGTCTGGGCCATAGCATATACATACTCCACAAGCCTTCCCATCTGAGGATAGTCCAATTTCTGGGGTGTATCTCTCACAGTATGGTAATCCCTGTGCATTCCTGTTGTAAATAGCACGGAAGGGATCCCCTTCTCATAGAAATTCCTGTGGTCTGAGGCAACATAGTCAATTGGAGTATACTCCGGAGCAAGGCTCAATGCTCTTCCCGACAGCTGTCTGGTCATCCCCACCAGTTCCCTGTTGGCTCCTGCAACAAACACCTGCATCCTGTTCTCCCTGCCGCTGCGGCCTACCATATCGAGGTTTATCATTGCCACAATGTTCTCCACCTGGGGGAATGAACGGTTAAGGAAATACCAGCTGCCTGCCGTACCCAGCCCATTACCGCCAAAGAACGCAATGATCACAGACCGGCGGAACATGAAATGCTGCAGCGATATCTCCCTTGCCACCTCCAGCAGCGTTGCCACACCCGAGGCATTGTCATCCGCACCGGGATAAACCTGCACCTGTCCTACCCCATCCTGAACTGTCATTCCTGTGCCAATATGGTCATAATGGGCACCAATCACCACATACTCGTTCCTGAGCTTTGGATCATACCCCTCAATTACACCCACAACATTCCTTGAATGGATGGTATCCGCCCCCTGGACCATAAAAAAATCATCTCCCTCCACAGGGGTGAGCATAGCAACCCCCATCTTCTCCAGCTTGCCATAAAGGTACTCTGCCACAGCCTTCTCATCTTCACTGCCGGCTTTTCTGCCATTATACTCCTCAGACACGATATGCCTCACATTCTCCTCCATCCTGACAATCATGGAATCAAGGTTCTGCGCACCTGCATTCATTTTTCCCAAGGCCATAAGCATGGCCAAAACTGTAAAAATTCTTCTCATATTATCCATCTGCAATAAAATCTGTATGGCTCTCCTGCCAAATCTGTACCACAAATTTATCATCTGCTGCACAAAAATAAAAGGGGGCAACATAAAGTCACCCCCAATTTATCATCTCATCATGCTTTTATTTGAAGAAAGGCGGTTTTACAACCACAGCCTTAAGCAGCTTCTCCCTTACTTTGATGTAAATCTCTGAACCGAGTTTATAATATGGGGCAGCAGCATATGCCAAACCTACAGCCTTGCCGCAAGTAGGGCCCATTGTACCTGAAGTTACAACTCCAATAACATTGCCCTCAGCATCACAAACCTCATAACCGTGACGTGGAACACCTCTGTCTACCAACTCAAAACCGCAAAGTCTTCTGGTAAGGCCCTCCGCTTTCTGTTTCAGCATAAAATCCTTGTCAATGAAATCACCTTTAACATCGTTGAATTTGGTGATCCATGCCAAGTTTGCCTCAAGTGGAGAAGTAGTGTCATCAATATCATTGCCATATAGGCAGAAACCTGCCTCAAGTCTAAGGGTATCTCTTGCGCCAAGACCTATCGGACGGATTCCCTCCGGTGCACCTGCCTCAAATATTGCGTTCCATAGCTGGTCCGCATCCTCGTTTGCAACATACACCTCACATCCGCCTGAACCGGTGTAACCTGTTGTTGAGAAGATTGCATCCTTAATGCCGCCCACTGTACATTTCTTGAATGTGTAGTACTCCATATCCTCAACAGGAGCATCACAGATTCTCTGCATGATCTTAAGGGCATTAGGACCCTGGATAGCAAGCTGGCAGATCTCGTCTGAAGCATTGTAAAGCTCCTTGCCTGGAGTAAGGTTGAATTTAGGGGCAATCTCACAAAGATGGTTCCAGTCCTTGTCAATGTTTGCCGCGTTCACAACAAGAAGATATGTCTCGCTGTCAATGCAATATACAAGAAGATCATCTACGATACCGCCTTTTCCGTTAGGGAAGCATGAGTACTGCACTTTGCCTGGGACCAATACAGAAACATCATTTGATGTAACATACTGGCAGAATGCAAGTGCATTAGGGCCTTTAACCCAAATCTCACCCATATGGGAAACGTCAAATACACCAACGTTGTTCCTTACAGCGTTGTGCTCATCTTTGATGCCCACATATTCAATAGGCATGTTATACCCTGCAAAAGGGACCATTTTAGCACCCAAATCTATGTGTTTTTGGGTAAATGCTGTTGTTTTCATCTGTTTTAAAGTGTTATGTGTTTACTCTTTGTGCAATTTTTGTCGGGAGCTGTATACCCATACATCATAAGGGCACTCCTCATTATTTTCTATTTTCTCCATAAGTTTCACTGCTGCAGACAAAGTTTCCATCTGTCCCAGAGAAACCATCATGTACCCGTTCTTCAAAGGAATCTGCAAAGGAGAATACCCTTGTGTGGCCACAAAATCTGCCAGCTGCTGAGCATTCCTGTAATCCTTGAAAGATCCTATTATCACATGATATCCTTTTACCTGCATTGCAGCCTGCTGTGCCTGCTGCGCCTGCTTAATGGAATCCTCCACAAAAGCGGCCCGCTCCAGCTCCTTCAGCTTCTGAAGTTCCAGCTGCTCCTGTTCCTGCAGTTCCTGCTTCATCTGCTCAATATCCTTTGATGTAGGCAATCCAAGTCCGCCTCTCACCATATCGCAACCCTGTAAAAGCAGAACTGCCGCCAACAGGGCCAATATATATCTGAATCTGTCCATCTGATACCTGATTTGCTTCTTACAAAAATATGAAATAATGGGGCAACAGCAAAAAAAAATGTATATTTACATTCGGAACACTTTAATGTATCAACTATGCGTTTATTTGACAGAATCAAACAGATTACCAGGCTCACAGACCATATAGACACACAGTCTGCCCAGGCATCAATCATCTCAAACATAGATTTCAAGGGACCTAACGTATGGATTCTTGCATTTGCCATAATAATTGCAAGTGTGGGATTGAACGTCAACTCCATCCCAGTAATCATTGGAGCCATGCTCATCTCCCCTCTTATGGGACCCATCATGGGCATAGGCCTTGCTTTGGGCATAAACGATACCCAGCTGCTGAAGAAGGCCTTTACCAACCTGCTCATCATGACAGGTATAAGCATTATGGCTTCAACTGTCTTCTTCATCATCAGCCCCCTTTCACTTGAGGAACCTACAGAGCTGCTGGCCCGCACAAACCCCACTATATACGACGTCTTCATTGCCCTGTTCGGCGGATTTGCCGTAATAGTTGAGGTTTGCAAAAAGGAGAAGGGAACTGTAATTGCAGGTGCAGCAATTGCCACTGCACTGATGCCACCCCTTTGTACTGCAGGATACGGTATAGCTTCAGGCAGCTTTGCCTATTTTATGGGTGCATGCTACCTGTTTTTCATAAACTCCGTATTCATTGCATTGGCAACCTACCTGATAGTAAGGGCTCTCCATTTTCCAATGGTACACTTCTCAGATCCGGAGAAGCAGAGAAAGGTGCACAGAATTATTACCATATTCACCATTATCCTTATCATACCCAGCATCTATTCTGCCTTTATGGTGATTAAGGAGAACAACTTCAACCAGATAGCCAAATCTTTCGTGCAACAGAACAAGAATATCGGCAACAGCTACATATACGACTACACCACCAGACATTCCGGACACAAACCTTCTGTCATAGCCATATCAATTGCCGGTGAGGCGCTGTCTGAAAGGGATATAGAGCAGCTGCACCAGAAACTGGTACATTTTGGAATCACTCCGCAGCAGCTTGAAATAAACCAGGCGGGCACATTTGTCACAGACAACTCTGCCGACAAGGAGATGATCAAAACCATCTTTGAGCAGAACGAGCAGGAGATTCTCAAACGGGAGAAGCTTATTTCCCAGATGGAGGCACAACTGAAGGAGTTCAACAGCAAGAAGTTCCCGAGCGTCCAGATTGCCAGGGAGCTGCTGGCACAGTATCCTCAGGTCACTTCCCTCACATTGGCGAGAGGTGAAAAGGTTGAAACCGTACAGATATCAGCAACTGGCGAAACAACCCCACACGAGCACATCATGGCTATAATAAAGAGCAGCACCCCATTGGATGAGTCAGAGATTGCCAAGCTTGAGAGATGGCTGCAGATAAGGCTTGTGGTTGAAAAAGTAGAGATAATATTGGGAGAATGACTTTAAGGAATATTCTGCTGGCCATTGTTGCAACGGCCGTATCATTGGCATTTCCCTCCACAGGAGAGTGCCAGGGAAAGAAGAAGTTACAAACTCTTCCCTCACCTCTTGTTGTACCGGAACTTGTACCCAACAGAGATGTTTCAGCCTCAAAAACTGTTTTTCCATCCCGACTGATACAACTGTATGACACCATAAGCATAACCTTCATTGGAGATGTGATGCAGCACGGCAAACAGCTGAAAGATGCACTGGCAGAAGGGGCGGACCCTGATCTTGCAGAATCTTACAGATATGATTACACATTCAAATACATAGAGGCAAGGCTGCAGAAATCAGATCTTGCTGTGGCAAATATGGAATTCCCTGTAGGTCTCACCCCTTACAGCGGCTACCCGCTCTTCTCAGCACCTGAAACTATAATCCATCAGGCACAAAAAAGCGGAATAGACCTCTTCCTGCTGGCCAACAACCATCTGTTTGACAAAGGGAAACGTGGATTCCTGAGCACCCTCAGCGCCTACGAGAGAGCTGGCGCCAAGTATACCGGAGCTTACAGAGACCCTGAGCAGCAGAGCAAAGAGAACCCTGTGCTGTACAACATCAGGGGTATAAGGGTTGCCTTCATAAACTTCACCTACGGCACAAACGGGATGCCCGTACCGGAACCGTGCACCATAAACCTTATGGACAGCACATATGTAAAGAAAAACATAGCAACAGCCCAAGAGTGGGGTGCCGACATGATCATATGCCTTCCCCACTGGGGAGAAGAGTACATGCTCACACCTTCAGTCCACCAGAAGAGATGGGCTGAGATGATGTTCAGGGAAGGGGCAGACATTATCATTGGAGGACATCCCCATGTCCCACAATCTGCAGAATACTCTTCCAGCAAAGCACTGTTCTATTCATTGGGCAACTACATAAGCAACCAGACCACCCCAGACTACACCCAACTGGAGATGATGGTTACAATACACATAGTAAAGAACTCCTATACAGGGGAGACCTCTCTTCTTCCTCCCGACATTGAGTACCTGTGGTGCTTCAAGAAGGGTGAATTTGCTCCCCACTACACTGTTGTACCGGTAGAGGACATTGTCGGGAAGAAATATCAGGTGCAAGACACCTTCCAGCGCAGCAGGATGGAGAGGACATACAGGAGTTTTCTTGAAAAAGGGCTTGTTAAGGAAAATGAATCATTAAAATAACGGAGAAGATATGGCGGAGAAAAAAATTGAATTGTTTGAGATTGACCCTGTTGAGATTTTTGGAGTCAACGACAAACTGCTTACCAGACTGGCCAACTATTACCCGAAACTTAAAGTTGTGGCCAGAGGCAACACCATTGCACTTAAAGGAAGCAACAAGGACATAGACAGCTTTCAGGCAAACATTGATGCCCTCATTGCCAAAAGGCACAAGAAAAGGAGCCTGAACATGGATGATGTGGACCAGCTGTTTGAGGAGTCAGACTACGGCATTGGAGTTGGAGGCACAACCATCAACACCCTTGAGATGACAAACGATGGGTTGAGAGGGGGCTTTGCAGATGAAAAGAGCGACATCATTGTCTTTGGAAACGACGGAAAGATTGTACGTGCCCGCACCAAAAACCAGAAGAAACTTGTAGAGGAATATTACAAGAATGACCTTATCTTTGCCCTCGGCCCTGCCGGTACCGGAAAGACCTACACAGCAATTGCGCTGGCTGTAAGGGCATTGAAGAACAGGGAAGTGAAAAAGCTTATCCTTACCCGCCCCGCAGTAGAGGCCGGAGAGAGGCTCGGATTCCTGCCAGGAGACCTCAAGGACAAGCTGGACCCATACTTGCAGCCTCTATATGATGCACTTATGGATATGGTTCCTCCACAAAAGCTGAAACTGCTGATGGAAGAGGGCACTATACAAATTGCACCTCTGGCCTATATGAGAGGCCGTACCCTGGAGAGTGCTTTTGTAATTCTGGATGAGGCCCAGAACACCAGTCTTGGACAGCTCAAGATGTTCCTTACCCGTATGGGCAACAACGCCAAGTTCATCGTAACCGGTGACACAACACAGATTGACCTTCCAAACAAAGCAGATTCAGGCCTTGCAAAAGGTGTTGCAATGCTTAAGGGGACAAAAGGGATAAGTGTAATCAACTTCAGCAAGGAAGATATTGTAAGACACCCTCTTGTAAGCAAGATTGTAAAGATTTTCGAAGGCGAGGAGTGCTAGTGGACAGTGGAGCAAAGCAATGGGCGGTTCCTCTTACCAGGATCCGCCTGCACCTCCGCCACCAAATGATCCTCCGCCAAAGCCGCCGAAGCCGCCTCCAAAAGAGCCGCCTCCAAAAGAGCCGCCTCCAAAAGAGCCGCCGCTTCTTCCCGACGAATTTCCAAGAATTGAACCGAGAATGAACGCATCAGTGGCAGTAAAGGAACGTCCTCCTCTATTGTTTCCGCCACCCATATTCTGATTTTTCCCATTGGATGAGGAGATGACAGCCCAAACTATAAGCCCCACAAAAACCATAAAAATCAACGACGGCAACAATCCCTCATCTTGTGAAGCTGCATACTTGTCTACAGATATCTCACCGCTGATTACAGGCAAAAGCACATTAAGGGCAGCAGCTATACCTCCATAATAATCCTCCTGCCTGAAATGAGGAATCATCTCCCTCTCAATAACCATCTTTGCAAACGCATCAGTAACAGCACCTTCCAGTCCATACCCTGTGGCTATAAACACTTCACCGCCGGATGTTGCGGTCTTTGGCTTTACAAGTATCACAAGGCCATTGTCAAACTCCTTCTGCCCAACACCCCACTGCTGGCCAATCTCATAGGCAAGCTCAGCCTTGTCATAGCCATAAAGCTCCGGCACGGTCACAACCACAATCTGGTTTGATGTGGAATCTGCAAAATCCACAAGAGCCCTCTCCATAGCCTGTACCTGTCGGGAAGAGAATATTCCCGACAAATCATTCACAAGCCTCTGCGGCTGGGGCCTTGCAGGGACCTGCGCAAGGAGACTTCCTGCCATAAGCAACAGGAATACAAGATGATATAGTCTACTCACCAAACGAAACTTCATCGGGCTGCTCATTTATATCGTCACTCTGATAAGGAAAATACTTTTTCAAGGAAACTCCAGACTCTCTAACGGCCTCCACGAGTCCCTCCACATAATTGCCGGCCGCAAAGCTGGAACGCATCCTCTCCTTAATCCCATCCCAGAAATCGGCAGGGACTACGGCATTGATGCCTGCATCGCCAATGATGGCAAACTTGCGGCTCCCAACAGCAACATACACAAGCACGCCATTGCGGGCCTGTGTATTGTACATTTTAAGATAATTGAAAATATATACGGCTCTCTGGAGAGGATCACCGGCACACTTGCTCTCAAGATGCACCCTTATCTCCCCTGATGTATTGAGTTCAGCCTCCTTAATGGCCTGTTCAATCAATACCTTGCCTTTCTCACCTATGAAATCCTTTACCTTCATACGGCAAACGGGAGTATAGTCTAAAATGCTACAACAGGAGCCTGCTGAGCCCCCTCAGCTGCCTCAAAATAAGGTTTCTTCTCAAAGCCGAACAGGTTTGCAACAATATTTTTAGGGAACTGTCTGATCTCAGTATTGTAGGCTCTTGCCGTTTCATTGAACTTCTTGCGTTCAACTGCAATCCTGTTCTCTGTACCCTCAAGCTGCGACTGCAATGAAAGAAAGTTCTCATTTGCCTTGAGCTCCGGATAATTTTCAGTAATCGCCAGCAACTTGCCAAGTGCAGCACCTAGCTCACCCTGAGCCTTCTGGTACTCGGCCAATTTGTCGGGAGTAAGATTCTCCGCATCCAAAGTAATCTGGGTTGCCTTGCTTCTAGCACTCACAACCCCCTCAAGAGTCTGCTGCTCGTGAGCCGCATAACCTTTCACTGTTGCAACAAGATTAGGGATAAGGTCTGCCCTTCTCTGGTACACATTCTCAACCTGAGACCATGCAGCCTGCACACCCTCATCCATCTTAACCATATTGTTGTAATTTCCCTTGAACCAGCCGAACAATCCAATTGCAACGGCTGCCACAACCAAAAGCACTACAAGTCCTTTTTTCATAATACCCAATTTTAAATACAATTATTACTCAGCCAATTTCACACATCTCACAGATGCTGCCATACCATCCTTAGAAGAATAGTTTACATATACGTTAGGATACTCGCTGAAAATATATCTGAAATAAGCATTGTTGCTGTCCTTCTCTGCTCCGCTCCACCAGAAACCATATTTGCAGATATTTGAGAACACTGTATAGTTAAGGACACCTGTTCCAGCTGACAGCGCATTCCATCCGTAATCATTTGTAGGATCAACCTCAGGTGAGTAAGGCCATACTTTATCACCGTTGAAATATGCAGGAGCCATCAGTTTGCCGGCTACACCTTTCCAATCTGCGGCAAAATTCACCGCCTCGCCATTATTCAATGCTGTTCCCAGATCCTCCCAATCCTCTTTGGTAGGGATGCTCCATCCCTCAGGACACACACCCTGAACGCCATTGCCCAAACCTGAAGCTGACTCACCTCCAGTTGCATCATTCCAAGTATAAAGTCTGCCGAACACATATGCTGCAGCATCAGATCTTCCGTAACCCTGTCCCGCACCTTTCCAATTGAGGTTCCTGTCCATCCAATAAAGATTTCCAACCTTCACATAACCATACATCTGCGAATCCCTTGCATCTACAAACACATTATCAGCCTCTGCAACGCCCTTAAGGGAACCGGGACCAATTGAGGTAATGGTGTTTGTATATGTGGAAGTGTAATAATATTCACCTGCGCTTGCCGTTACGGTAATGTCGAATGTACCCAAAGTATCCGGAAGAATCAATTTGATGGTAGACTTGTCAGATCCAAGAACTGTAAGTGAATCAAGGTCTCCAAAACTCCATTTGTACTCCACGCCCTCTGTCATTACACCGCTTGCGGTTATAGAAATGGTATCGCCAACCATTGCATACACAGGGCACTCAAATGTAGGATAACCTTCCAGAAACTGCAATGTCGTCCCTTCCTCCTCATCATCCTTATCGCAAGCGGCAAACACAGCCACTAGCGAAAGCATCAATATTTTTGCCAACAAACCTGCTCTAAAAAATTTTGGGGCCGCGCCCCCCACTCTCTCTGTTTTTTTCATTTGGTATATTTAGTAAAAGATGACCACAAAAGTAATATTTTTTCTAAATTTGTACTAAAATCGTGCCACTAAAAACACACTTTAGGGCCCAAATGTAGGAAATATCACTGCCATGCAACCGTACAAAACCATATACAGGGCAATTGCTGCCTTTATAATTCTCTTCTGCACAACAGGTTGCATCCAAAAGCAGCCCCCATACACAACAATCGACGGGTTTGCCCAGGGTGGCACATATCACATTGTATACCAGAATCCTGCAGATACAGACCACTCTGTTCTTCCCGACAGTTTGGCCGTATGGTTCCGACAGATAGACAAATCACTCAGCGGATATGACACAACCTCACTGGTATCCCGTATAAACAGAGGGGAAAACCCTCCATTGGATTCCCTTTTCATAGAGTGCTTCAACCTCTCCAAAAAGGTATATGAGGCCACCGCAGGGGCATTTGACATATCGGGAGCACCATTGTTTGACATCTGGGGTTTCGGATTCAGGGAGAAAGCGGAGATTACACCACAGATGATTGACAGCATCAGACAGTTTGTGGGGATGGACAAACTCTCCATATCATATGATGAAGCTGCCGGAGCCAGCTATCTCTGCAAGGCAGATCCAAGGATGAAGGTTAACTTCAACGCCATTGCCCAAGGATACTCCTGCGACTTCATAGCCGGCAAGCTTGAGAAGATGGGAATCACAAATTATCTTATAGAGATTGGAGGAGAGATAATCTGCAAGGGGCTCAACAGCAAGGGGAAAGAGTGGAGCGTGGCAATAGACAAGCCTATAGACGGCAACTTCATTCCGGGCAACGAGATACAGACAATAATAGAGCTTACTGATGCCGGGCTCGTAACCTCAGGCAACTACAGGAAATTCTACATAGTTGACGGAGAAAAATACTCCCATACCATAAACCCTACAACAGGATATCCTGTAAAGCACAATCTGTTGAGTGCCACCGTGATTGCCCCAACAGCAGCCATGGCTGACGCTTATGCCACCTACCTTATGGTAATTGGCCTTGAAAAGGCAAAGGAATACCTTGCCGCAAACCCTCATATGGAAGCGCTGCTGGTATACAGCCAGGGTGAAGAACTTAAAGTATACTCCACAAAAGGGGTACACCAGAGAAAATTGAAATAGACACTAAAATATTGCAAAATGGAAAACAAGAATCTTAAGCAGAACCTGAGCGAAGACAACAGAATGTCGCGCAGGGGATTCCTAAAGACAGCTGCTGCTGGAGCGGGAGCTGCAGGTATTGCAATGTTTGGAGCATCATCACTAGGATCGTTCCTTACATCATGCACCACCAAAGAGCACTTCGACACCATCATTGCCAACGGCGTAGTATACTGCGGAGACGGAAAGGCACCTGTGCAGAACGCCATGGTAGGTATCAAAAACGGCAAAATTGTAGAGATAGGCAAACTTGGCAACCTCAAGAACCTTGCAGAGCACTGCAAAGTGATTGACGCTGAGGGCATGGCAGTATCTCCAGGATTCATTGACATCCACTCCCACACAGACACCAACCTTCTCATTGCTCCCGACGGAGGCAGCAAGCTCTACCAGGGTGTAACTACAGACATTGGAGGAAACTGCGGTGACTCACCATTCCCTTACTCAGACGAGTACTTCGCATCAAAACAGGGTACTCTAAGACACGGCTTCCCATTCTGGAAAGACATAGACGGTTTCTACGATGCCCTTAGAGCAAAGAAAATTGGAATCAACTACAAATCATACACCGGCCAGGGCCAGTTGCGTTCTGCTGTTGTGGGTGACAACGCTGTTAAGGCCACCCCGGAACAGATGAAGAAAATGATTGAGATCCTTGAGGCAGAGATGGCTATGGGTAGCCTTGGTATCTCTTGCGGATTGGAGTACGCTCCAGGCTCATACGCAAGCAACGATGAGATTGTAGAGCTGTTGAAAGTTGTTGCAAAACACAACGGACTGTTTGCAATCCACATGAGAAACGAGGACGACCGCGTGGAGGAGTCCATTGCAGAGGCAATTGACATTGCACGCAAATCTGGCGTAAGACTTCAGATATCACACCTTAAGGCACAGAATGCCGCAAACTGGCACAAAGGTCCAAACATGCTGAAACTTATTGAAAACGCCCGCGCAGAGGGTATTGACATAGCATTCGACCGCTATCCTTACATTGCCTTCTCAACAGGAATGAACTGTTTTGTTCCGCTTGATATGAGACAGGGCTCTATGGAGGAGGTTCAGGCAAGAATCCGCAACCCAAGAACAGAAAAAGTCATTGCAGAGTACGCAAACAGCCGCTTGAAGAGATTGGGTGGCCCTCAGAACGTGCTTATTGCAGCTTGTGACAAGCCTGAAAACGCAATGTTCTCAGGCAAGAACGTGGCAGAGTGCTGTGAGCTTACCGGCTTGGAGCCTTGGCCAATGATAAAGAAGATTCTTCTTTCGGAGTACTACCTTCAGATGGTGGGCTTTGCAATGAAAGACGAGAACGTACAGATGTTCCTTGCCCACGAACTTGGAATGCCTGCATCAGACGGAAGCGTATACTCACCAGTTGGCGAGTTGAGCAAAGAGATTCCTCACCCAAGATCATACGGAACATTCCCAAGATTCTTTGGCAAATACATCAGGGAGGACAAGATTTGCGACCTTCAGACTGCAATCTACAAATGTACCGCCCTACCTGCTTCAAGAATCGGCTTGAAAGACAGAGGCCTTCTTCTTCCAGGCTACGCAGCCGACATTACAATCTTCAATCCTGAGACCATTGCTGAGGCCTGCACATACCAGAACCCTCACCAGTACTCACCAGGCATTGAGCACGTGATCGTAAACGGTGTCCACACCTTGGAGAAAGGCAACTTCCTTGGCAACTATGCCGGTGTGATTGTATAATCACCAAAAAGTCATATAAACAGCAACCCCGTCAGAGCTTCTGTCGGGGTTTTTTACTCAAAAGAGGGTGACTCAAAAGGGTAAATTTTGCGTTACGCTTGCCTCGGAAATCCTCATTTACAATAGTAAACTCCGGTTTCCTCACCTGCGCAAGCCTTAAATTTCCACCTTTTGAATCACCCTCTTAAACAACAAACTGCCGGGAGTATTCCCGACAGTTTTATTTGCATTTAATAGCAGCTAGCTGCTATTTTGCAGGATTCATCACAAGCTCATACTCGTTGCCCTGTGAAAGGATTTCCTGAACAAGTTTCTGGATTGACTCAGGGGTAGCAACTTTCTCAACAGTCTCAACATAATTGTTGAAGTTGTTCCTGCCGTGTGAATACCACTGGTATGCAAGATTATGCCAGTAGCTGTTGTGGATCTGTTTCTCAGGGAATGCCTTGATCATATTCTCCCTTGCTTTTGTAACATACTCTGCATTAGGACCATTCTGGGCAATATCCTTCAATCCCTGTTTTGCAAGTTCTATAAGTTTAGGGGCTTTTGCCTCATCGGTATCAAAGATGATCATGATGGCAAACTCCTCTTTAGGCTCACCGGAGATCTCTGCCATAGTGCTTACGCCGTATGTACCGCCCTCATCCTCACGGATAGTCTTGGTATACAACTGGTCAAGTACACTGTTCAATACAGACATCCTTATATCATTCTCAAGATTCTTGGCCAATTCGCCGTTGTAGATAATGGCTACAGAAGTTTTAGGGGTCTCCATAGGGGTAGTGAAATGGTTCTTCTGAACACCTTTAGGAGCCTCAATACCCTCATCAACCCAAGAGGTACCTTTCTTTGAAACTGTTGGAAGAGAACCTATATATTTCTCAACCATAGGTTTAAGTTCCTCAAGGTTTACATTACCGGTAATATATACCTTAAGTCCTTTTTGGTCTGCCATCAACTGGGTGTAACCTTTCTTTATATCATCAATGCTAACCTTCTCAAGCATCTCCTCTGAAATGAACGGTCTTCTTGGAGAGTTGCCGATCATTGCCTCCTGCAAAACTTTTGAGAACACCATATTAGGCTGCTTCATAAGGTTAGGGACAACAGCCTTCAACTGGTTGAAACCGGCCTCAAACTCAGATGCCTCAAAACGTGGAGCTGTATAGAACAGATACATAAGCTGCATCATTGTTTCAAGGTCCTTAGGTGAACCGGATGCTGATACACCGTGCTCAAGTTCACCAATATAAGGGGATACCCTTACAACTTTGCCAGTAAGCATCTTGTTCAACTGGCTCTTAGGGAACTTGCTCACACCGCTGCCATTAAGATATGTAGCAAAGATATTGCTCTCAAATGAAGGCATAAGCTCATCTGCCAAAATTGAACGGCCACCTTTTGCAACAGTCTTGAACATTACCTCATCCTTTCTGTACTCTGTAGGTTTTACAATCACCTGCATGCCATTGGCCAAAGTCCATACGGTTGTACCGAACTCACCAGCCTCCTCCTTCTTCACTTTTGAACCTGCAAGAGCAGCAGCATCCATCAAAGGCTCGTTGGTTACTGTTGCTTTTGGAGCCTCAATCTCAGCTGCTTTTACTGCAGCGAGAACAGCTGTAAGGTCTGTCTCCGTTGGAACAGCCAATCCCTCCCTTTCAGGAGCTGTATAGAAAATTACAAGATTGTTGTCGCCATAAAGCTGTTTTACAGCCATATTCACCATATCAGGGGTAATCATTGCAAGGTACTGCTGTACAGTGTTGTATGCATACGCAGGATCCATATAAGGCTCACCCTGGGTAAAGTGGCTTATGCAAGCATTCACAAACTGAGGGTTCTGACGGCTCTCAGCATTGTTCATTGCAGTCTCGTATCTCTTAAGAATATTGGTTTTTGCACGGTCAAACTCGTCGGGAGTAAAGCCATATCTCTTAACCCTCTCCAACTCTGTCATAAGTGCAGTGAATGCAGGGATAGCCTCTCCGTCCTTTGACGATACATCTGCCAAAAGAGCGTGAAGGTCGTTGCTCATATTGCCAAAGCCGAAACTTGCATTAAGGAATGGAGCATCAGCTTTTCTTGCAATGTCACTCAATCTCTCATTAACCATATTGCTTACAAGACCCTCAAGAAGATCGTTAAGCATTGCAATTCCCAAACCGCGGTACTGCATAGGGATAGCAGGACTCTTGGCTGCAAGCATTACACCTGTAGAGTTATTCTCCTTGTCTGTGAAGATAGTAACAATAGGAGTTGCATTGTCGGGAACAACAACAGGCTCCTTTGCCTTAGGGTTCTCCGCTTTTGGCAACTGTCCAAAAAGATCCTTGATTTTGCCCACTACAGCCTCTGCATCAACATCACCTACTACAATAATTGACTGCATATCAGGACGGTACCAAGTTTTGTAGAAGTTTACAAGAGACTCAGGCTTGAAGTTTTTCAAGTTCTCCTCAGAACCGATAAGGGAAACATTCTCCAATGCAGAACCTTTGAACAGGGTCTTCATCAAAGCCACCTGCTGTCTCCACTGGTAACCGTCGCGGGTACGTTTCTCCTCTAGGATAACACCACGCTCAGCATCAATCTCAGCAGGATCATTGGTTACAAATGCAGACCAGTCAAACAGGATAAGCAATGAGCTGTCAATTATACCCTCTCTGGTAACAGGCACATTGTTAAGCATATATGAAGTCATCTCATAACCTGTTCCAGCATTGATGTTTGCGCCGAATGCACAACCTATGCTCTCCATATAGGAGATGATTCCCTTGCCTGGGAAATGTTTTGTACCGTTGAAGCACATATGCTCAAGGAAGTGTGCCAGACCATCCTGATCCGGTGCCTCCTGCACTGCACCAACATTGGTAACAATATAGAAATCAGCCCTCTGTGCGGGCTTCTCATTATGCATTACATAGTATGTGAGACCATTGTCAAGCTTACCTGTAAGCACTTTTTTATCCAACTCAAGCGGAGCCTGAGGGTTAACCTGTGCAAATCCCAGCACCGCAGCCAGAACAAGCACTACCGACAAAAACAATTTCTTCATCTTCAAGTTCTTTAATTAAATCATCCAAAAATAACCAAAAATGCCATTCGTTGTTTAATTTTTCACATAAATTATGGCACATTCCTTGAGAATGTCTAACTTGTACACATAAAATTCACATATATGAAAAGGACATTTCTTATTGCACTTGCAATTATATTTGGTTTTGGAACTGCTTACGCCCAGCAAAACAACACAATTGAGACATCTGTAAACGTAAGGAAAGAGGTTATTCCCGACGAAATATTCATCTCAATAACCATCAATGAAAAGGACAACAAAGGCAAAGTTTCTGTAGAGGAGCAACAGAAACTGATGATAAAAGCTCTTGCATCTTTGGGAATAGACACAAAGGAAGCCCTTACTGTAGACAATATGGGGAGCACATTGAAGCAGAATACTTTGAGAAAAGACAACATCTTCATTTCCAAAAGATACACCTTAAAGGTATCTGCCGCAAAGGATGCCTCAAATGCCATACAGGCACTTAAAGAGATTGATATAGCACAAACTTATGTGAGCAGGGTTGCCATCTCCGATTCCCTTGAAAGGGAGGTAAAGAACCAGCTTCTTGCAGAAGCGGCACAGAAAGCTCAGGAGAATGCACGAATTCTGGCGGAAGCAGTAGGGTGCAAGGCCGGAAAGGCTGTGTACATGCAGAACTACTACTCTTTTGACACTGCAGCAGGTTCACGTATGCTTACAGTTGCATACAAGGCAGCCAATGACAGCAGTTCCAACATGCCGGAAGAATCAGCGCAGGAACTTGAGGTAACGAAAAAGAGCCTGAACATTACGGTCAACTGCAAATTCCTGTTGGAGTAGTTACCTGTCCCATGACAAATGCTCCACAACTGTCACCCCGGAGCACTCTACAAACAAAAAAGGGTAACCCGTTTGGATTACCCTTTTCTTTATGGTTTTTGAAGAAATTACTCAGCAACAACCTCAACTTTGATAGTAGCTTTGATGTCTTTGTAGCATTTTACAGTTGCATCATAGATACCAACCTCCTGAAGTTTGTCAGCCTCAACAATAGTGATGTTTCTTCTGTCAATCTCAAAACCTTTCTCAACAAGAGCCTCAGCAACCTGGATATTGTTAACTGAACCGAAGATTTTGCCAGCAGCGCTAACTTTAGCAGCTACAGTTACCTGTACGCCCTCAAGTTTAGCAGCTAGAGCCTGAGCATCCTCTCTAAGTTTAGCCTCTTTGTGAGCTCTCTGTCTCAAGTTCTCAGCGTGAACTTTCTTTGCAGAAGGAGTAGCCATTACAGCCATTCCCTGAGGAATAAGATAGTTTACAGCGTAGCCGTTCTTAACTACTACGATATCGTCTTTGTGACCCAATTTAGCCACATCCTGTTTTAGTATAATTTCCATCTATCTGTCCTCCTTATTTCAATAAATCTGTTACGTATGGTAGCAATGCAAGGTGTCTTGCGCGTTTAACTGCCTGAGCAACCTTTTTCTGGAATTTAAGAGAAGTACCGGTAAGTCTTCTAGGAAGAATTTTACCCTGCTCGTTAAGGAATCTCTTAAGGAACTCAGCATCCTTGTAATCTACATATTTGATACCTGCTTTT
>JAZRQU010000029.1:0-1523 GCA_045650045.1 Candidatus Egerieisoma sp.
AGAAGAAGCAGCTTTACAAAGATGTCCAGGCACTGGCAGATCAGTTCCGGGCAGAATGCGGCAGCATCATCTGTCGGGAGATTCTGAAAAATCCTCCTGTTGATCCCAATCCTTCTCCCAGAACTGCGGAGTATTACGCCAAGCGCCCTTGCGCCCGGATGGTTATGGTGGCGGCAGACCTGCTGGACGATTTTATTGTCCGCAATCCCTTGCATGAATAAGAAAAAAGGACGTGTTCTGAACTGCACCCCATTTCTTAGTACAAGTATTATATCATACTTGTCTAACAAATGGGGTGCAGTTCAAAGTCATAGGGTGTCTTTTTATAAGTTATATTAAACAGACCGACAAATTGGAATTTGTTAAATGCTTTTTACTGGATGCAGTTCAATATATCCTCTTGTGCCGATAGGCTCCAGTTGAATACGAGGGTTGCTATCATCCCAAGTATATCCAATACTTTGAGGGTTGTACTTTTTGATAGCGTCCCACATCTGCAGAATAGCTTCTTCAAAGTTCTCCTCTGCAAAAGGTTCACTTTGGAACATAATATATTTGCATTTGGGCAGTTCAATAACATCAAACCCATCTGGGATTTCACCCGAATAGTCCATTGCTACCTCTACACCCTGCACATATTCAGATGTTCCTGTTTTGATGTAGTTTTTAGGGAGCCATAAACATACGGGTTCACCACTAATTGATTTCATACTGCAAAGCAATCCCCATACATCACAGCCAACTTCTTCACAGTATTTGAAATATTCTGTTGCTTCCTTACCTCGTTTGATAATGACCTTTCTTTCGGGTTTCTCCACTACTTGCAAGAAAATACTTTTTACTTCGCTCATTTCAGCCTTCTCCTTTTTTTGAGAATATTTGATTCCATAAGGTTTGAACAAATAGATTGGAGTAGGACACATAGAATACTCATATGGATTACAACCGAACTCTTTGTAAAATGCTCGCTGATAGCCGTCCACACTTTCGTATCCTGCATCAAATGCAGCATCAATTATCTTAACTTTTTCATCCCGTAATCGGAGTGCGGATTCCGATAATCTCAGACGCCTGATATATACTGCGGGTGTCATATGGAGCAAGTCTACAAAAAGTCTATATGAGTACCATGGTGAATACTGCGACACAGTTGCCAAATCTGCCATTGTAATATTTGTATCAAGGTTCATTGCAATGTGGTCCTGCATTCTTTGAACCGCTTCGATATGCCCATCCATTTCTGTTCACCTCCTTATGCTCATATTATAAGGAAACTCCAAAGGTCTTTCTCGACTTAATTTGCTGAAATAGTGCAGCCGCCCACACATGGGGGCGGCTGTTTCTATCTGATAGATAAACTATAATTTATTTAACTGTTTTCGGAAATCCATTTTTTAGACCAAGTAAACAATGTTTCGGACATTGAATTGAAATCTACCGTTCCACCATTTTTCAAGTTCAAAAAGGTTTCGACAATGCCCCGCTCATCAGATGATACAACTTCGAGCAATTCTTTTTGATGG
>JAZRQU010000030.1:0-1013 GCA_045650045.1 Candidatus Egerieisoma sp.
GTGTGCGCACAACGGCACACATATAGATGCACCGTTTCATTTTATTAAAGATGGAAAAACTGTGGATGAGATATGCTTAGAGGCATTTGTGGGAATGACTTATGTGGCAGAACATCGTGGGATTGTCACTGGCGATGATGCTGTAGAGATAATTGAAAAGGCGAAAAAACAGAATCCTGAAGCGGCAAAGAGACTTTTGATTAAAGGTGATGTAGAAGTATCATTAGAGGCGGCAAAGGTATTTGCATCTTCAGATATTTTGCTTCTGGGAAATGAACCCCAGACAATCGGAGCGCAAAATGGGCCAATGGCAGTGCATCTTGTTCTTTTGGGTGCTAATGTTATCTTGCTTGAAGGAATTCGTTTGTCAGAGGTACCTGAAGGTGTTTATTTTTTAAATGCTGCACCGCTGAATTTATCAGGTGCGGACGGTTCTCCCTGTAGAGCTATATTGATAGCTTTCGAGAAGTAAACTCCAATTTATCGAGCAGTTGTTGTCCATGAACATGCCTCCCTCCGTAACTTCGACGAAGGGAGGATTTTTATTATCTAAATCAGTCCAAAGGGTAATTGGGAATATCAGTATTCCCTATTGTCTTTCCCCCGTTTTGTTGATAGGATACTGTGTAGAAAATTAGGATGGTGATACAGTTATGAGTACCACAACAAAAATCCCCGAGCGGTTTGGCTGCATGGTGTTCAACGAGGAGACCATGAAGGACCGCCTTTCTTCCGCCTCCTACGGTTCCTGGAAGAAAAGCGTAACTGAGGGTATCCCTCTGGAACTCTCCACCGCAAACGAAATTGCAGAAGCTATGAAACAGTGGGCTTTGGAAAGAGGCGCAACTCATTATACACACTGGTTTCAGCCTATGACAGGCATCACAGCTGAAAAACACGACAGTTTCATATCTCCGCATGGTGAAGATTCTGTTATAATGGAGTTTTCAGGAAAAGAATTAATCAAAGGTGAGCCCGATGCATCAAGCTTTCCTTCCGGTGGCTTGCGTGCA
>JAZRQU010000031.1:0-5661 GCA_045650045.1 Candidatus Egerieisoma sp.
TGTCGGGAAGAAATCCCCTCTTCAGTTATACATCCGCGCCTTCAACCATAAGATAGTTCCAATTTCCCTAACCGTAGTTTCAACAGTGCTGGGGCTGATTCCATTCCTTATGGACGGCACCAACGAGGTGTTCTGGTTTGCTTTTGCTGTGGGCACCATGAGTGGCCTGCTGTTCTCTCTGTTGGCGCTGGTTTTTGTTATGCCGGGGTGGGTTGCCATGAAAAAATAAATGAAATGAGGGATTTGATTTAACATAGGCGAGATGTATCTTTGCGCCATGAAAAGATTCATCTTGCTTTTTTATATGGTGTTGTGTGCGTTGCCGTTGCAGCTGGGGGCGCAGGAGATTATTGGGGCAGCGCAGCCTACAAAGGATTTTCTGTTGGGCAAGACACATTTTGAGAAGGATACCAATTTTGTGGAGATTGCCCCTCAGTATACAGTGTTGCGCCGGCCCAACAACTTCATTCAGAAGAGGACCCTTGAGGCATTCCTTAAGATGAGGGAGGCTGCCCTCAAAGATGGGGTAAAACTTACTGCTACATCGGCATCCAGGAATTTCTGGGTGCAGAGGTACATCTGGGAGCAGAAATGGCAGAAGAGCACTGTGGCAGCCGGAGCTGCCAGAGCCAAAAGCATCCTGCAGTACAACTCCATGTGCGGTACCTCCCGCCATCATTGGGGAACAGAACTCGACTTCAACTCACCCAAACTTTCCTACTGGAATACTCCCGACGGCATAAAGACCTATAAATGGCTGTGTGAGAATGCCCACAAATTCGGATTCTACCAGCCTTATACCGCCAAGGGACCTGGCTTGCGAGAGCATGGCTACAATGAGGAGAAATGGCATTGGAGCTATTTCCCATTATCAAATATATATATGCAAAAATATAAGGAACTCATATCTGATGAAGATCTGAAGGGCTTTTTGGGTGAAAAGCATGTTGGAGAGCTCAAGGTGATTGAGCACTATGTGTTTGGGGTGGCCATGTCTCCGGAAGTTTGATTCTGGGCCACCTTTTGTTATATTTGCGTTTGCGAAATCAATTAAAACTTAATTATATGGAAAATACTGAAATCAAGACAACCGGTTTGCCGGAGAATGCGGCAAGGGAGTTGAAACCGGGGGAGAAGTATGAGCCGATACTTTCTCCAATGAAGGTTTATCCCGAGGTGAATGCGTGGAGCGTTTCTCTGGGATTGGTAATGACAATCATTTTCTCTGCTGCTGCGGCATACCTTGGACTTAAGGTGGGCCAGGTGTTTGAGGCGGCAATTCCTATTGCTATCATTGCTGTGGGATTGTCGGGAGCATTGAAAAGAAAGAATTCTTTGGGTGAGAATGTGATCATCCAGTCTATTGGTGCATGTTCGGGTGCCATTGTGGCAGGTGCCATCTTTACCCTTCCTGCACTTTATATCCTTCAGGCAAAGTATCCTGAGCTTACCGTGGATTTCTTTAAGGTGTTCATGAGTTCGTTACTTGGCGGTGTGTTGGGTATTTTGTTCCTTATTCCGTTCAGAAAGTATTTTGTGAGCGATATGCACGGAAAGTATCCTTTCCCTGAGGCTACTGCAACCACTCAGGTGCTTGTAAGCGGCGAGACAGGCGGAAACGGTGCAAAACTCCTTTTGGTGAGCGGACTTATTGGAGGTCTTTATGATTTTATAGTTTCAACTTTCGGCTGGTGGGCAGAGACATTCTCTTCAAGGGTACTTCCTTTTGGCGCAGCCCTTGCAGACAAGGCCAAGGTTATGTTCAAGCTGAATGTGGGTGCTGCAGTGCTTGGATTGGGTTATATCATTGGATTGAAGTATGCTTTCATCATCTGCTGCGGTTCGTTCCTTGTATGGTTTTTCATTGTTCCTGTGCTTAACCTTTGTTTTGGAGCAGAGGGTGTAACCATTATGGGCACCGAGTTTGCAAATATGGGTGCAATGAGTGCAGAGACAATTTTCTCAAATTATGCACGCCATATAGGTATTGGCGGTATTGCTGCTGCGGGTGTGATTGGCATCATCAAATCGTCGGGAATAATAAAGAGTGCATTTGGCCTTGCAGTGCAGGAGTTTGGCGGCAAGAAGGGTGATGCGGCAAAGACTGTGAGAACCCAGAAGGACATCTCAATGAAGATTGTTGTGTTTGGTATCCTCATTACTTTGGCCGTTACATTCCTGTTCTTCCAGATGGGTGTGGTTTCCAACCTTAAGCATGCAATTATTGCGCTTCTTACTGTTGGTATCATTGCATTCCTGTTTACTACAGTGGCTGCAAATGCAATTGCAATTGTAGGTACCAACCCTGTGAGTGGTATGACCCTTATGACCCTTATCCTTGGCTCTGTGATTCTTGTTGCAAGCGGACTTACAGGTACTGCAGGTATGACAGCTGCCCTTATCATTGGCGGTGTTGTTTGTACTGCACTTTCAGTTTCTGGTGCATTCATTACAGATCTTAAGATAGGTTACTGGATTGGTACAACCCCTGCAAAACAGGAGAGCTGGAAATTCTTGGGTACCCTTGTGGCTGCTGCGACTGTTGGCGGTGTTATGATGGTGCTTAACGATACTTACGGATTTACCGGTCCGGATGCCCTTGTGGCTCCTCAGGCCAATGCAATGGCTGCAGTTATTGAGCCTTTGATGAGCGGCGGAAATGCACCTTGGTTCCTTTACGGTGTGGGTGCTGTTCTTGCAATTGTCCTTAATGCATTCAAAGTTCCAGCATTGGCATTTGCACTTGGAATGTTCATTCCGCTTGAACTTAACTTGCCTTTGCTTGTTGGTGGCGGTATAGCATGGTTTGTTGGCAGCAGAAGCAAGGATGAGAATGTGAACAAGGCCAGAGTTGACAAAGGTACCCTTCTTGCCAGCGGTTTCATTGCCGGTGGTGCTTTGATGGGTGTTGTGAGCGCCGTAATGAGATTCTGTGGCGTTAACCTTATGGCAAGCGAGTGGATGGAGAGCGCGGGTGCACAGTATGTTGGCATTTTGGCTTATGTTGCCATTGTAGCTTACCTGATTTACGCTTCAATGAAAGAGGACAAGAAATAACATTATATGTTTGAAGGGAATTTCATAGCTGCATTGTTGCTTACCCTGTGTGCCGGAATGGCTACAGGCTTGGGTGCGGTGATAATCATGTTTGTGAAGAAGTTCAGCCCCAAGGTGCTTTGCGCCACGCTGGGCTTCTCCGCAGGGGTGATGATCCTCATCTCCCTTGTGGAGCTCTTCCAGGAGGCAAGGGTTGAGCTGGCATTGCAGTTTGGAGAGAAGCTGGGGCTGTTCTACGCCTTCCTGGCATTCTTTGGGGGTATGGCAATCATTGCCCTCATAGACAATCTGGTTCCCAAGGAGAGCAACCCCCACGAGGTGAACTCCATGACCATCCAGGTGCATGAGGAGGCGGTGGGGCAGCACAAGGCAGTCCTCTCTTTTGGAGAGGAGGAGCCTGTTGAGGTTTCTCATCCCGACAAAAGCGGGAAAAAGGAGGGGAAACTTCTCCGTCTTGGCATCCTTTCTGCCCTTGTGATTGCGGTGCACAACTTTCCGGAAGGTTTGGCTACCTTCATCAGTGCCATGGAGAACGTGGAGATGGGTGCCGGCATTGCATTTGCAATATCCCTTCACAACATCCCTGAGGGTATAGCGGTTGCCATTCCTATATATTATGCTACCCAGAAGAGGGGAAAGGCGGTAAGGTTTGCAACGCTGTCGGGATTGGCAGAGCCTTTGGGGGGAGTATTGGGATATATTGTCCTCAGGAGTGTCCTTACCCCTTCATTGCTGGCTTGTGTGCTGGCGGTGGTTGCAGGTATTATGGTGTACATCTCCCTTGATGAGCTGCTCCCTACGGCAGAAAATTATGGTGAGCACCATGTTGCTATAATTGGAGTTATCTCCGGTATGGTGTTCATGAGTTTCGGATTACTTTTATTTTAACAGATATGGAAAAGATACTTGACAAATTTTTAAGATATGTGGCTGTTGAGACCACTTCAAATGATGCAAGTGATACCCAGCCAAGTTCTGAGTGCCAGCTCAACCTTTTGAGGATGTTGGCAGATGAGCTTAACGCAATGGGTGTAAAGGCAACTTTGGACGAGTGGGGCTATGTTATGGCAACCATCCCTTCAAACATTGACAAGGAGGTTCCTGCGGTGGGATTCATTGCCCATGTGGATACTGCTCCCGACGCAAGCGGCAAGGATGTGAAACCTCAGATCATTGAGAACTACAATGGTGAGGACATTGTCCTTAATGCTTCCCTTGGAATCAAATTGCCTGTGGCAGATTTTCCTGAGATCAGGCAGTATGTTGGACAGACCATTATCACCACAGACGGAACCACCCTTTTGGGTGCCGACGACAAAGCCGGAGTTGCAGAGATTATGAGTGCAGTGGAGTACATTGTGGAGCATCCTGAGTTCAAGCATGGTGAGATTAAGATTGGTTTTACTCCCGACGAGGAGATTGGACGCGGCGTAGACAAGTTTGACGTGGAGCGCTTTGGGGCAAAATATGCCTACACCATGGACGGCGGCCAGATTGGCGAGTTGGAGTATGAGAACTTCAATGCTGCAGGTGCGAAGATTCACATCCAGGGCAGAAACGTGCATCCGGGTTATGCAAAGGACAAGATGATCAATGCCATCATCATTGCAATGGAGCTTAACGGTATGCTTCCTGTACAGCAGAGACCTGAGTTCACTACAGGTTATGAGGGATTCTTCCATGTGGTTGGAATCAACGGCGCAGTAGAGCAGGCTACTATATCTTATATTATAAGAGACCACTCAATGGCCAAGTTTGAGCAGAAAAAGGCCCTTATGAAGGAGGTTGTGGCTTTCATCAATGCAAAATATGGAGATGGTACTGCTACTTTGGAGATGAAGGACCAGTATTATAATATGCGCGAGCAGGTGGAGCCTCACTACCATATTGTAGAGAAGGCCATGAAGGCAATGGAGATGGCCGGCATCAAGCCTCAGGTGCAGCCTATCCGCGGCGGCACTGACGGTGCACGCCTTTCATTCATGGGGCTTCCTTGCCCTAATATCTTTGCGGGCGGACACAATTTCCATGGCAAACTGGAGTATCTGCCATTGCAGAGCATGGAGAAGGCCTCTGAGGTTGTACTTAATATTATAAAACTGTACGCCCAGGAGTAACTTTATAGAGGAGAGAGACTCAAAAGTTGCTAATATAAAAGAATCCCCCCGTCTGACAGTGTAGTGTTCAGGCGGGGGTACTTTCTTATAAAAAGGGGTTTTTTAGAGGGCATTTCTTAAGATGTGCTTTCTTAAGAGGGGGGGGTGAGTCACCCTTGTTTGTTATGCGCGAAAATGCCCCATTATTTGCACACACTTTACAGGCTCTGTTTCAAAAAAGCCATTTTATTGCGCATAGAGGTGCTTTTGGGGAAGCATTGTGCGGAAAAAGGCCGTTTTTGATGCAGTTCATTCTATGCGTGCGCAAATAATTGCCTTTTATTGCACACATGGGGTTTATTGGAAGAAACTGTATTTGCCTGATTTTGGTTGACTCGGGTTTAAGATTTATTACTGATATAAGTTTACTATTTACCCTATAATTCCTAATATATATTTACTATCCGAGTATTATTACTGATCAGAGTTGACGATAGACTCTAATTCT
>JAZRQU010000032.1:0-1061 GCA_045650045.1 Candidatus Egerieisoma sp.
GCAGCCACCTCATCCGGATTCTTGAAGGCAGAACTCTTCTGCTGCACCAAAATCGCCTGATTCCCCGGACGCATATCCACAATCACAAAAGTATACGGATAATGCGGAACATCCAGTGCCTCCAGTTGATCAATCGGGATTACCTTCTTATGCTTATTATTCCTCACCTGCAGTATCGCCACACCATCCAAGCAATGCAGAATATCATTCTCATACTGCACCGACGTCTGCTCCCCGGTCTTCTTATCCACCTTGAAATTGAACAGATTCAACTTCCCAATCCCATCAGCATTCATCGCCACATCCTCAGCAAATCTCGGATTATGACGTTCATCAAAATCAGTAACACCCTCCTCTGCTTCAGAGAATAAGTCAGGTTCGTCCAACTGCACGAAATGATATCGGTAGAAAAAGAAATTAGCCATATGGAAATTTGGATTGTTTAGATTCTTGCAAATATAGCTAATACTTTTAGAATCCAGCACAATACCTATAATCAACCGAATAAATCCACAACAATCCACCGAATACACCTCCCACAATTAACCGAACAAAACCTCCACAATTAACCGAATATCCCTTCTATTTCTTTGATATTTAACTCATAAATGTTAAATTTGCCTCATAAACGACATGTCATGAAAAATTACAAACAGCGAATATCTGACAGCATTCTCAAACGTAAAGTACTTGGAAAAGGTGCAGTACTCATAGAAGGCCCTAAATGGTGCGGCAAGACAACCACTGCAAAACAACTAGCCAAAAGCATACTGGACTTGGGAGATTCAGCAGTCTTGAAACAAAGCGCGCAATTAATCGAACTCAGTCCCAAGACTCTTCTCGAAGGCGAAACCCCAAGACTGATTGACGAATGGCAGGCACTCCCCCCTATCTGGGACTCCATCCGCAGCGAAGTAGACAAACGTGGCGAGCCATCGCAATTCATCTTGACTGGCTCATCAGTACTTCCAGAAGCAGATGAAACCATTCATAGCGGTACTGGCAGATACGCCTACATCAAGATGCGCCCAATGAGCCTTTACGAATCAGGCGAATCAAAC
>JAZRQU010000033.1:0-64713 GCA_045650045.1 Candidatus Egerieisoma sp.
GTGCTGAGGAGGAGGAAGATAAAGTTGTAGCTCAGGCTAACGCGCGTATTGATGAGAGCGGTAACTTCCTTGATGAAAGAATCAAATGCCGTTATGAGGCAGATTATCCGGTTGTGGGTAAAGAGAGTGTTCATCTTATGGACGTTGCTCCTAATCAGATTGCATCAATTGCAGCTTCACTTATTCCATTCCTTGAGCACGACGATGCAAACCGTGCTTTGATGGGATCAAACATGATGCGTCAGGCAGTGCCTGTTGTAAAACCTGAGGCTCCAATTGTAGGTACAGGTCTTGAGGCTGCCGTAGTTAAAGATTCAAGAACTCAGGTTTCTGCAGAGACATCAGGTGAGATTGTTTATGTAGATGCCAATGAGATACATATAAAATATGACAGAACTGAGGAGGAGAAGTTTGTAAGCTTCGACCCTGACATTACTGTCTACAAGCTTCCTTTGTACAGGAAGACCAACCAGAGCACTTCAATCCATTTGAAACCAATCGTCAAGAAAGGTGACAAAGTGGTTAAAGGCCAGATCCTTACTGAAGGTTATGCTACTCAGAAAGGTGAACTTGCATTGGGTAGGAACCTTAAGGTGGCATACATGCCTTGGAAAGGTTACAACTTTGAGGATGCGATTGTACTTTCTGAGAGAATCCTTAGAGAGGATATCTTTACTTCAATTCACGTGGATGAGTATATCATGGAGGTACGTGATACCAAACGTGGTATGGAGGAGCTTACTTCCGATATTCCTAACGTGAGCGAGGAGGCTACCAGAGACCTTGACGAGAACGGTATCATCAGAATTGGTGCCAATGTTGAGCCAGGTGACATCCTTATCGGTAAGATTACCCCTAAGGGAGAGAGCGACCCTTCACCAGAGGAGAAACTTCTTCGTGCTATTTTCGGTGATAAAGCCGGTGATGTGAAGGATGCTTCATTGAAGGCTTCTCCTTCATTGTCGGGAACAATCATTGACAAGAGATTGTTTGCGAGAGTGGGTAAAGAGGCTAACAACAAGAAGGCAAAACAGAATACCAAGACTCAGGTTCAGCAGGCTGAGGATACATTTAACCGCAAGGCCGGTGTTTTGAGGGAGAAATTCCTTGACAAACTTCAGGTTCTTGTGAAAGGCAGAACTTCTGAGGGTGTAAGTGACCTTTATGGCGTAGAGATTCTTGCTAAAGGACAGAACTTTACAAGAGAGGTATTGGATTCTATTGATTATGAGAACATCAATCCGACCAAGTGGACTGACGACAAGCACGCAAACGGAATGATCAAACAGCTTATCAATAACTATCTGATTGCTCATAAGGAGTACGACGCCGAGCTTAAGAGAATCAAGTACAACCTTACTATTGGAGACGAGCTTCCAACCGGTATCATGCAGCTTGCAAAAGTTTACGTTGCCAAGAAGAGAAAGATTAGAGTGGGTGACAAGATGGCGGGTAGACACGGTAACAAAGGTATCGTAGCCAAAGTGGTAAGAGACGAGGATATGCCATTCCTTGATGACGGTTCAATCGTTGATATTGTACTTAACCCTCTAGGTGTGCCTTCACGTATGAACTTGGGACAGATTTACGAGGCGGTTCTTGGTTGGGCAGGTAAAGAGTTGGGTGTGAAGTTCGCAACTCCTATCTTCGACGGTGCAAGCTTGGAGGACATCTGTGCTTATACCGACAAGGCAGGCTTGCCAAGATACGGTAAGACTTATTTGAGCGACGGTGGTACAGGTGAGAAATTTGACCAGCCGGCTACAGTGGGTGTTACCTATATGATCAAGTTGGGCCACATGGTTGATGACAAGATGCACGCGCGTTCTATTGGACCTTACTCACTTATTACTCAGCAGCCTCTTGGAGGTAAAGCTCAGTTCGGAGGACAGAGGTTCGGAGAGATGGAGGTTTGGGCACTTGAGGCATTCGGTGCGTCAAATATCCTTCAGGAGATCCTTACAATCAAGTCTGATGACGTAGTTGGAAGGTCTAGAGCTTACGAGGCTATTGTTAAAGGTGATCCAATGCCACAGCCAGGTATTCCAGAGTCTTTGAACGTGTTGTTGCACGAGCTTAGAGGTTTGGGACTTAGCGTAAATTTGGACTAATCGGTTTTTGATAATTAGAAATAAAAGGTAATATGTCGTCTTTTAAGAAAGAGAACAAGGTTAAAAGCAATTTCAACCGAATTACTATAGGGCTTGCTTCACCAGAGGAGATTCTAGACAGATCTTCTGGTGAGGTGCTAAAGCCAGAAACTGTAAACTACCGTACTTATAAACCAGAGAGAGACGGTCTTTTCTGTGAGAGAATCTTCGGTCCTTCAAAGGATTATGAGTGCCATTGCGGTAAGTACAAGAGAATCCGTTACCGCGGAATCATCTGCGACCGTTGTGGTGTTGAGGTTACAGAGAAGAAGGTGCGTAGGGAGAGAATGGGTCACATTACCCTTACTGTACCTGTAGCGCATATCTGGTATTTCCGTTCTACTCCTAATAAGATTGGTTATCTTCTTGGTATCCCTACCAAGAAATTGGATGCAATCATCTATTATGAGAGATACGTAGTTATCCAGCCGGGTCTTGCCGCAGAGAGTGGCGTTAAGGAGTTGGATCTTCTTACTGAGGAGGAGTACTTGAACATTCTTGATACTCTGCCTAGAGAGAATCAGATGCTTGATGATTCAGATCCTAACAAGTTTGTTGCAGGTATGGGTGCTGAGGCTATCTATACTTTGTTGTGCAAAGTTGATTTGGATGATTTGTCATATAGCTTGAGAAGCAGAATTGAGACTGAGACATCTCAGCAAAGAAAAGCGGATGCGCTTAAGAGATTGAGTGTTATTGAGGCTTTCAGGGAGTCTAAAGACTTGAATAAACCGGAGTGGATGATCCTGAAGGTAATTCCAGTTATCCCGCCGGAGTTGAGACCATTGGTTCCACTTGATGGAGGAAGGTTTGCAACTTCAGACTTGAACGACCTTTACAGAAGAGTTATCATCAGAAACAACCGTCTTAAGAGACTTATTGAGATTAAGGCTCCTGAGGTTATTCTTAGAAATGAGAAACGTATGCTACAGGAGGCTGTTGACTCATTGTTCGATAACTCAAGAAAATCAAATGCAGTTAAGACTGAGGCTAACAGAACCCTTAAATCATTGTCTGACAGTTTGAAAGGTAAACAGGGACGTTTCCGTCAGAACTTGTTGGGTAAGAGGGTTGACTACTCTGCACGTTCAGTAATTGTTGTAGGACCGGAGCTTAAAATGCACGAGTGCGGTCTTCCAAAATTCATGGCGGCAGAGCTTTACAAACCATTCATCATCAGAAAACTTATTGAGCGTGGTATTGTAAAGACAGTTAAATCTGCCAAGAAGATAGTTGACAGGAAAGATCCTGTAATTTGGGATATCCTTGAGAACGTGATGAAAGGTCATCCGGTACTTTTGAACCGTGCACCTACCCTTCACAGACTTGGTATCCAGGCATTCCAGCCAAAACTTATTGAGGGTAAGGCTATCCAGTTGCATCCTCTAGCATGTACTGCATTCAACGCCGACTTTGACGGTGACCAGATGGCGGTTCACCTTCCACTTGGAAACGCAGCAGTACTTGAGGCACAGCTGTTGATGTTGGGTTCACACAACATCCTTAACCCTGCCAACGGAGCTCCTATCACCGTACCTTCTCAGGACATGGTTCTTGGTTTGTACTACATTACAAAACCTAGACCTGGTGCTAAAGGTGAGGGTATGAACTTCTACGGCCCGGAGGAGATTATCATTGCTTATAACGAGAAGAGACTTGCTCTTCACGCTGAGGTTAATGTAAGACTTCCAAAGGTTATGGCAGATCCTTCCCAGGGTTACCACATGGTTAAGACTACTGCAGGTAGAATTCTTGTTAACCAGTTGGTTCCGGTTGAGGTAGGTTATATCAATGAGATTCTTACCAAGAAATCTTTGAGAGACATTATCGGTAACGTACTTAAAGTTTCAGGTGTTGCAAGAACTGCACAGTTCCTTGACGATATCAAGAACTTGGGTTACATGATGGCGTTCAAAGGCGGTTTGTCATTCAACTTGGGTGATGTGATCATTCCAGAGGAGAAGGCAAAACTTGTAAGTGACGGTTATGCACAGGTAGAGAACATCCAGGCAAACTACAACCTTGGTCTTATCACCAACAATGAGAGATATAACCAGGTGGTTGATATCTGGACTACTACAAATGCCAAACTTACAAATATCGTAGAGAAACAGATTTCTACAGATAACCAGGGATTCAACCCTGTATATATGATGCTTCACTCGGGAGCCCGTGGATCTAAAGAGCAGATCCGTCAGCTGTGCGGTATGCGTGGTTTGATGGCAAAACCTCAGAAATCAGGTTCTACAGGTGCTGAGATTATCGAGAACCCTATTCTTTCAAACTTTAAAGAGGGCCTTTCGGTATTGGAGTACTTCATCTCTACCCACGGTGCGCGTAAAGGTTTGGCCGATACAGCGTTGAAGACTGCAGATGCAGGTTATTTGACCCGTAGGCTTGTAGATGTATCGCATGATGTAATCATCAACGAGGAGGATTGCGGTACTTTGAGAGGACTTGTTGCTACAGCTATAAAGAATAAGGACGACATTGTTGAGAGCTTGTACGACAGAATCTTGGGTAGATGTACTGTTCATGATGTATACAACCCTCTAACCGGTGAGAAGATCATTGGTGCAGGTGAGGAGATCACTGAGGATATTGCAGCTCTTATTGAGTCATTGCCAATTGAGGCTGTTGAGATCCGTTCAGTACTTACTTGTGAGAGCAAGAGAGGTGTTTGTGCGAAATGTTACGGACGTAACCTTGCCCGTGGTAAGATGGTTGAAAAAGGTGAGGTTGTTGGTGTAATTGCGGCCCAGTCAATCGGTGAGCCAGGTACCCAGCTTACACTTCGTACTTTCCACGTGGGTGGTACTGCATCTGGTAGCGTAACAGAGAGTGAGATCAAATCAAAATATGAGGGTAAGGTAGAGTTTGAGGAGTTGAGGACAATTACAAAAGTTGAGGGTGAGGAGAGCAGACAGATTGTAGTTGGCCGTACTGCTGAGATGAGAATTGTTGACCCTAATACAGGTATCACTTTGTCACAGTACAACATTCCTTACGGTGCCGACCTGTACAAATCAGAGGGTGAGCTTGTATCCAAAGGCGACCTTATCTGTAAATGGGATCCATATAACGCGGTTACCATTACAGAGCAGGCTGGTAAAGTATGGTACGACGGCCTTGTAGAGGGTGTTACCTTCAGAGAGGAGTCAGCTGATGAGTTCTCATTGCACAGAGATAAAGTTGTTATTGAGAGTAGGGACAAATCAAAGAACCCTATCATCAGAATCATGGACAAGGATGGCAACGAGCTTAAGCAGTACAACTTGCCGGTTGGTGCTCACATTATGGTAGAGAACGGCCAGGAGCTTACAGCAGGTGATATCCTTATCAAGATTCCTCGTGCTATCGGTAAGTCTGGTGATATCACCGGAGGTCTTCCTCGAGTAACTGAGTTGTTTGAGGCACGTAACCCTTCTAACCCTGCAGTAGTATCTGAGATCAATGGTGAGATTCTTATGGGCAAGATCAAACGTGGTAACAGAGAGATCATTGTGAAGAGCAAGACCGGTGAAGAGAAACGTTACTTGGTTCCGCTATCTAAACAGATCCTTGTACAGGAGAACGATTATGTACGCGCAGGTATGCCACTTTCTGACGGTGCAATTGCTCCAGCAGACATCTTGGCAATCCAGGGTCCTACAAAGGTTCAGGAGTACATTGTGAACGAGATTCAGGAGGTTTACCGCCTTCAGGGTGTGAAGATCAATGACAAGCACTTTGAGATCATTGTAAGACAGATGATGCGTAAAGTTGAGATTGTTGATCCGGGTGATACAAGATTCTTGCCTGAGCAGCTTGTTGACAAATGGGAGTTCATGCAGGAGAACGATGAGATCTGGGACAAGAAAGTTATTCTTGACGCAGGTGACTCACAGAACCTTAAAGCAGGTCAGATTGTAAGCGTAAGAAGATTGAGAGACGAGAACTCAATCCTTAAACGTCAGGATCTTAAACTTGTTGAGGCAAGGGATGCAGTTCCTGCAACTTCAAACCAGGTTCTACAGGGTATTACAAGAGCAGCTCTTAAGACTGGCAGCTTCATGTCGGCAGCTTCATTCCAGGAGACTACTAAAGTTCTTAGTGAGGCAGCTATCCACGGTAAAGTTGATACTTTGGAGGGTCTTAAGGAGAACGTTATCTGCGGTCATCCAATCCCTGCAGGTACAGGTCAGAGAGAGTATGAAAAACTTGTTGTTGCTTCAATGGAGGATTACCAGAGAATGGTTAAGGCCAGAGCGGCAAAAGAGCAGGCTGAGTAATATATCAGATAATAAGAGAAAGAGGTTGTCCATGAGGCAGCCTCTTTTTTTTGTGCACAAAAGGGGATTTGGTGCGCAAAGTTGCCTGGAGAGGGGAACTTTGCCTGTGAAGGAAGGAATTTGTGCGTAGATAATGCATTTTTATTATATTTGCAGGTTCAATAAATTATCGGGAATATGGCTATTATTAGAGAGTTAAGAGGTTTTACCCCCAAGTTTGGCAAAGATTGTTTCCTGGCAGAGAATGCTGCCATCATAGGTGATGTTACCATGGGTGACGATTGCAGTATCTGGTATGGTACAGTGCTTAGAGGAGATGTAAATACCATAAAGATTGGCGACAGGGTGAATATCCAGGACGGTGCTGTTGTGCATACATTGTATGAGAGGTCTGTGAGCGAGATTGGAAATGATGTGTCTGTTGGCCACAATGCAATTATCCACGGAGCAAAGATTGGAAATAATGTACTTATTGGTATGGGTGCAATCATCATGGACAATGCTGTTGTTCCCGACAATACCATCATTGCAGCGGGTGCAGTTGTGTTGAGCAATGCAGTGCTTGAGCCGGGAGTATATGCCGGAATCCCTGCAAAAAAGGTTAAGGATTCATCGGAGGCCGTATATGAGGCAGCACACAAGAATGCCCAGGGGTATCTGATGTATAAGGAGTGGTATAAATAAACAAAACAAAAGATATGAAAAAACTAGTTCTAATTGCAGCTGCTGCGCTAATGGCAGCTTGCTCACAGCCAGAGACTGGCTATACAGTTAATGTAACTGTATCCGGTGACCTTACTCAGTTGCCTAACGACACACTTATTCTTGCCGGCGGTACAAGAAAAGCTCCAGTGGCTGACACTGCAGTTCTTGTAAACGGCAAATGCACCATCAAAGGTGAGACAACAACCCCAACCAACTACACTTTGGCATTCAAAGGTGGCAGGGCATTCAAACGTTTCTTCCTTGAGAACGAGAAATACGATGTTACTTTTGATGCTGCTGACCTTAAGAAAGTAGAGGTTGTTGGTGGTACAACCCAGACATTCATCAACGAGGTAAATGCAAAAAGAAAAGAGCTTTACGCAGCTAACAACCTTGATTCACTTATGAATGCTTATGGCAAGCTTACTGAGGAGGAGAGAGCTGCTGTAAGGGAGACTTACGAGAAATGTGAGGGTGAGGTTAAGACAATGACTGATGCATATCTTGCTGCCAACCCTGTTTCAAACTATGCGTTGAACACTTTGGCTTCAGAGGTAGGTGACCTTCCAATTGAGGAGGCTGAGGCTAAACTTGTTGCTTTTGATACTCTTGCTGCATTTGCAAACAATGAGATCCTTAAAGAGACAAAAGAGACTGTTGAGCTTATCAAATCTTTGCAGCCAGGCAAACAGGCTCCAGATTTCGTACAGAATGATCCAGATGGAAAACCTGTGAAATTCTCAGATATCTACTCAAAGAACAAACTTACCATGGTTGATTTCTGGGCTAGCTGGTGTGGTCCATGCCGTGCATTCAACCCTGAGCTTGTAAAGATCTACAAGAAATTCCACAAGAAAGGTTTTGAGATCATTGGCGTTTCTCATGACAGCGACCACGAGAAATGGGTTAAAGGAATCAAAGACGACAAACTTACATGGCCACAGGTTTCTGACCTTAAATACTGGGACAATGAGGTAGGCAAGATGTACTATGTAAGATATATCCCTCAGAATATCTTTGTAGACCAGAACGGTGTAATTGTTGGAAGACAGATTGACAAACCTGAGGTTGCAAAATTCATTGAGGATTTCCTTAGCAAATAATCTTCCCGACAGATAATTGAAAGGCCGGATCACTTCTGTGGTCCGGTTTTTTTATGCGGAAAATTGTCGGGATAATGAGAATCCTTATATGTTGAAGATGTTTCTGATAATCCACCAGAGGAGGATGAAGATGCCGGTTGCAATAATAAATTTACTGCTGTTGAGGAAGTTGTGGAGCCTGATGTGTTTCTTGTGTGTAAGCAAGTCATAAGCGAACAAAGCAAGTACCGGAATGGCTGCAACTGCCAGGGCATTGTATCTTACGGCATCAATTATCCTGAGGTTTAGCAGGCTGTGTATTGCCCTTTGGGAGCCGCATCCGGGGCATTTTAGACCTGTAAGGTGCAGGAAGGGACATTTGGGAAACCAGCTGCTTTCAGCCGGGTTGAAACGCATATATATAAAAATTAGGGACATTGCCAGCATTGCAGCCAGCAATATCCCTAAATATTTGGGTATGTTTGATTTACAACTCACTAATGACCGCAGCCCCAACAATTAACGCAAAATAGGCCAAAATTCCCACTACACCTACAATTATTGCTATGATGCTCCATTTTTTGGCATCTGCACTGTATTTGAGGGCAGCCTCATAATTGCCTGCCTGGAACTCAGTTGAAACACGGCTTGCCTTGATGATTCCTACTGCACCCAGTGGAAGACAACATAATATTGTTGTTATTATGGCCAGAGCCAGATGAGTTTCCGGGCACACTTTCCTGTTTTGAGGTACGTTATTGACATCCGGTGATACGGGTGCTTTTACAGCTGCTCCGCACTCCGGACAAAAACTTGCATTCTCGGGAATCTCCTTTCCACAGTTCTGGCAGTATTTCATGGCAATGTGTTTTAAGTTTGTTGTAAAATTACTCCTCGTTACGGAAGATTGTCTGTACGCGGTCTGGGCCAAGTGAGATTACTGAAATTGGAACGTTAAGCTCTTTCTCAATGAATCTTACATAGTTCATGAACTCAAATGGAAGCTCCTCCTCACGGGTAATCTGTGAAAGGTCCTTGTTCCATCCCTTGAACTCCTTGTAGATAGGCTCAATCTCAGCGTAAGTGTCGTAAGGAACCTGATCGGTATCAACACCGTCAACTTTGTAACCGGTACAAACCTTGATTGTCTCAAATGTATCAAGAACGTCTGCTTTCATCATGATAAGCTCGGTAACACCGTCAATCATAATGGCATATTTTAGGGCAGGAAGATCCAACCAGCCGGTTCTTCTTGGACGGCCTGTGGTTGCACCAAACTCAAAGCCTTTTCTTCTTAGCTCCTCTCCTGTCTCATCGTTAAGCTCTGTTGGGAACGGACCGCTACCAACTCTTGTACAGTAAGCTTTGAAGATACCGTAAACCTTGCCAATCTTGGTAGGGGCAACACCCATACCTGTACAAACGCCGGCACAAGTTGTAGAAGATGAAGTTACGAAAGGATATGAACCGAAGTCAACATCAAGCATTGTACCCTGAGCACCCTCTGCAAGAATCTTCTTGTTCTCGTTCAAGTATTTGTTTGCAACGTACTCGCCGTCTACAAGGTTGAACTGTTTAAGGTACTCGATTGCTGCCATCCACTCAGCCTCTTTCTCCTCTGCGTTGTACTCGAAGTCGAACTGTGAAAGGGTAGCAATATGTTTGTCTTTAAGGGTTTTGAATCTCTCTGCAAAGTCTGCTGTAAGGATATCACCAACTCTCAAACCGTTACGGCCTGTCTTGTCCATGTAAGTAGGTCCGATACCTTTTAGAGTAGAGCCAATCTTTGATTTGCCTTTGGCAGCCTCAGAAGCGGCATCAAGAATTTTGTGGGTAGGAAGGATAAGATGTGCTTTCTTTGAGATCATGATTCTCTCTTTAACAGGAACACCTGTAGCCTCAATACCCTCGCACTCCTCTCTGAAGATGATAGGGTCAATTACAACACCGTTACCAATAATGTTGGTTGCATTTTTTCTGAATACTCCCGACGGTACAGTATGAAGGACAAATTTCTTTCCCTCAAAGTGTAGAGAGTGACCAGCGTTAGGACCGCCCTGGAAACGTGCGATCACCGGGTATGAATTTGCCAGAACGTCTACGATTTTACCTTTACCTTCGTCGCCCCACTGAAGGCCAAGTACAACATCTACTTTCATAAATTGTCTTTATTTTGTTACTGTTTATAATTTTCTTTTAGAATGGAAGATCATCTGAAGTCTCTTCTATTGGCGGAGTGTACACCGGTTGGGTTGCAGCGGCAGCAGGCATATCTGCAGGAGACTGTGCTGGAGCAGCCCCTTTTCTGTCCAATAGCCTTATGTTGTCTGCAACAATCTCTGTAGTGTATCTCTTTGCACCTGTCTGGTCTGTCCAGCTGCGGGTGCGGATCTTTCCCTCAACAAAAATCTGGTTGCCTTTCTTGATGTATTTCTCAGAAAGTTCTGCAAGATTTCTCCAGCACACAATGTTGTGCCACTCGGTCTGGTCCTGCAGTTCGCCGTTCTTGTTCTTGTATCTCTCTGTTGTTGCAAGGGTAAATGATGCAACAGCAGCCCCGGTCTCAAGGTGTCTCACCTCCGGGTCTTTCCCTACGTTGCCTATTAGAATAACTTTATTGAATGACATTCTTTAAATGTTTTAACGGCTAAAATTACAACTTTATTTGCATATAGACGCAAAAAAATTCCAAAAGTTTTGCACAGGGGATTTTACAGCCCCATAGCCTCTCTCATTGCCGCTGTACACGGCTCCTGAGATGTGAAAATCCTGAACGCCGGAATTGCCTGATTGTAAAGCCAGTAACGGCCGTCTATATATTTGGAAGCCCCTTTGTTTGCCAGGTTCGGATGGGCATAGTTGGCTTCAAATACCGTCTTGCCCTCAAGACAGATGCCGCTGAGCTGTGGAATGGCCATTGAAAGGTTGTAGATGATTATGTCTGCTTGTGGGAGTAGAAGGGGAATCTTTTCAAGCCCCACGTACTCTGCACCAATCTTTTTTGCAAAAGGTTCTGCCGCATGGGAACTGCGGTTGGCAAAGAATACTTCCATACCCATATCCTTTACCGCCAGTGCAGCAGCCTTTCCCGCCCCGCCTGCTCCAATTACAAGGGCCTTGAGAGGATTCTCCTCTGAGTGCAGTGGTGCCGGTCCCTCTCCGGTAAAGTGCTCAAGCAGAGTGTTCTGCACTCCGTAATAGTCTGTGTTCCAAGAGTGGAACTCTCCGTCTTTGAGCAGGATGGTGTTGGCGCTGCCAAGGATGGATGAAATTCTGTCGGGATGAGAAATGTAATCCATTATTTCATCCTTGAAAGGGGAGGTGACATTGCTCCCGGTGTACCCTTCCCCTGTGAAGCGGTTGATTGCCTCCCTGCAGGTTGGGGCCTCCAGGAGGGTGTATGTGTGTCCGCACTCCCCGTATGCTGCCTTGAACAGGGCAGGACTCTTGGAGTGGGAGATGGGGTTTCCTATGAGTGAGAATTTTGCCATTGCAGATGCAAAATTACAAATTATTCCGTTTGCCCGGCTTCCTCAGATAAAGAGTGAAGACTGATCCGTATATGAGCAGTTGGGCAAGGAGGGTAGCCGTTTGGGGGATAATGTGTTGCAGTGTGCCTCCCATTGAGTTGAGTTTCAGGTATCCAAGAATTCCCGGAGAGGTTGGGAACACATAGTGCACAATCTGCCAGAAGTGGGGGATGCCGTTGGTTGGGTATGAGCTTCCCGACAGAAAAATGAGCCCTACCGAAAAGAACGGCACATAGAGCATCACCTCCTCCGGGTCTTTGAAAAGAGGGGTTACAGCACCTGTGAAGGCAGCGGTTGTGAGGATGAAAAGTGCCATGAACAGGGCCAGCTCCCACCGGTTGGCCAGAGCCGGGAGGGAGAAGAGTTCCGGTACCAGTCCTACGATGAACAGCGAGAGGAGAAAGTATCCGCCCGCAAGCATTGGTATGAACTTTAGCGGTGATATGCTGCGGTCTCCGGCCAGGATCCCCCCGCTCATGAGCATTGTCTGGAATATGATGATAATGAGGGCTATTGGCAGTAGGTAGGAGCCGTATCCTCCGTTGTGGTTGCCCACTGGGACGTCGTCATAATGGGCAGTTGGGGTTTGGGAGAGGAGCAGCTGCTGGCTTATGGGAAGGGTTTGCACAGTGCTCTGGCGTAGGGTGTTGTTGGCCTGTTGCATTGTGGAGGCAATGCCGGTCTGTATGGTGAGGTAGTAGAGGAATGAGGTGGTGGTCTGGATTACAGCAAACGGAGCCTCAGCACCCTGGGAAATGCGGGATGCAAAGCTGGTAGGGATGGTTACAATCCCTTTTACAATGTTTTGCTGCATAAGGGATTGGGCCTGTGGAAGATCCTGGCATATATAGGCGGTATGTACCTGCTGTGTGGCATCCAGGTTCCTCAGGTATTCCCTGCTGGCGGGAGTCTGCGAGTTGTCAATTACGGCTACCGGTACCTCTGTAACTATGTTGGGGTGATAGAGGAGGCCGTAGAGGATGCAGTAGCCCACTGTTCCCCCAAGGATTACAAGGGAGGTGCCCCACATTACCGGGAGCGGTTTTGCCGGTCCGTCCTTTACGGCTCTGCGGAGCAATGGGGCGGCGCACAGGCAGAAGGGGATGGCCAGGAGCAGTATGGCATAGGTGTGCCATGTGAGGGCAAACGGGGCGTTAAGGTAAACTGAGGCCTGGTAGCCCAATATGAAATGCCTTACGGGGAATATGCTGCACATTGCCTGAAATGCCGGATACATGTTTTCAACCGGGAAGGTCACACCGGAGGCGGTGGCTCCCAAAGCCCCTATCATTGAGGCTATTGAGATGGCAATGGAGACCTTTGGAATTATGGATATTATTGCAATGCCCAGAGCCATTGTAGCTCCAATGAAGAGGATGGAGTTGAGTACAATGGCAAGCAGGCTTCCCTGGTAAGGGGTATGTGCAACGGTAAAGAATACCCAGTTTGCCAACAGTGTCTGGGCCAGAAATATACAGGCATACGGGAGGAGCTTGCCGGCAAGGCTTCCGTAGAGGTGTCCGAGGGTGCGGATGGCAGATTTCCCTTGTGTAGCTGTGAGCCATTGCGGTGAGAGGTCTGTTCCAATGATGTATACTGTAAAGGTGAGTATGAATATCTGAAAAAATATGAAGAAGAACGGATAGGCCAGGAAGGTGCCGTAGTTGAGGGCGGTGTTGTAGGTTGAGGAAAAGATGCCGTTTGTGGGCATAGCAATGGTCTCCACCTCAATTGGGGATATCCCGGCAAGATTTCCCTGTGATGCTATAAGGGAGGTTGAAAAATCTCCAATCACCTTTACAAAAGCGGCCTTTACCTCTCCACCGGCAGCCAGCATTGCGTTGTGGTACACCCCTGTTATGGTGGGCTGGTTCCCCTCCATAAGGCTGGAACTGAAATCACTGGGAATGACAAGATAGCCGTATATCTCCATTTTCTGCATGGCTTCCCTGGCCTGGCTCTCATTGCTGAAGATGTGCCCGGTGGATATCTTCAGAGTGGGGGAGGCTTGGGCAGTGAGGATAATCTGTCGGGAATACGGTGAGGCTGAGTTGTCTACAATTCCCACCGGGAGTTCCTCAATGGTGCCGTTGCCGAATATGGTTGCCATAAACAGCAGGGCAAAAAGAGGTACGGCCAGTGGGGCCAGAAGGAGCCTCTTGCGGTTGCAGATTCTGAGGAGTTCACGGTAAAGTGTCCCTTTCATTTTTTGTGGTTTTTTTCGTGTACAATTACGCTCATTCCCGGACGCAATTCAGATGCTTCCTTTGTGTTGTTTACCGGTCTGGCTTTAACCCTAAAGGTCTTGAGGTCGTACGAGCCGCTCTGCAGGGCGCTCTGCCAGGTGGCAAAACTTCCCAAAGGGCTCACATAATACACCTCAAATTCAATCTTGGCATTGTCCAGTGCCGGAACTTTTCCCCGGAACCGGCTCCCTTGAAGGAAATGGGGGAGAAGGTCCTCGCGGATGTTGAGGACAACGTGGTTCTCCTGTATGAGCAAAAGGTCCATTATTGACGATGCGGGAAGTACAAGTTCTCCAACCGCAGGGTAGATGCTGCTTATGATGCCGTCGGCAGGGGCTGTGAGCCAGGTGTCCTTAAGGAGGGCCTGAACCTCCTCCACGCTTCCCTGGGCTGCCCTGGTAAGGGCCTTGGCAGAAAGTTTGTCCTCTTCCTGGGCCCCCTCAAGGGCCATCTGGTACTGGTAATGGGCTGCCTGCTCTGCGGCAACGGCAGTCAGGGCAAGTGCCTGGGCCTCCTCCTTCCGCTGGAGGGTTACTACGCTGTCGGCGAAGAGTCTTTCAATCCTTTCGTATGTGCTGGAAGCAAGGGTGGCCTGCGACTGTGCTGCCAGCCATGCCTGCCTGAGGGATTCAATGATCTGCTCCCTGGCGCCGGAGTCAACCTTCCTCTGCTGGTAGAAGGCGGCATCTTTCATTGCGGAGGCGCTCTGCATCAGTGCGTTGGTCTCAGGGCTGTTTATGAGAACAAGAGTATCCCCTGCCTTTACGGCATCCCCTTCCTGAACATGGAATTTTTCAATTCTTCCTAGGAGTTTTCCCGATATCTTCACTTGTGTGCATTCTATCTCCCCCTGTAGGATCTGGGGAGAATCATTGTACAGAATCATTCCAAAAATGGAAATGACGGCAACAATAACAACTGTGAGGGTTGTTATTCCAAGTATTAGCCTGTTTTCAGTTTTCATTGTGCAGTTCTATAAATTTGTCTGTATTGCATGATAGTGCAAGGAGATTTGCCAGCGAAGTGCAGTACTCCCATTTTGCAAGGTTGAGGGCGGTTGAGGCTTTGGTTAGGGCAGCTCTTGCTGCCACAACATCTGTAGAGGTGGCCATCCCCTCTGCAAAGGCTTTCTCCCTCTCTTTCAACAGTTCACGCGCCAGCTGGCAAGCCAGTTCCATGGCTGTTATATTGTGCAGGGCGTCGGCCATTCCGCTCCGCAGGGCGAGTGCTGCCGTAATGAGGTCCTGTTCTGTTTTGGCAATTTCATATTCCAGTTGTTCCTGCTGGAGCTGGGCCTCCTTTATGCTGTTTTCACGGGCTGTGCCGTTGAAAATGTTCCACTGCATTGCCGCCCCTATGGTGGTGCGGGGTGCAAGATTCTTTGGTATGTTCCAGGAGTGGATATTCTGCCTGGCAAAAAGGGCAACATTGGGAAAGTAATCACTTTTGGCAATCTTCTCCCTGTTGTGGAGAATCTCCTGTTGGGCATGGAGTATCCCCAGAACTGCATTCTCCTGCAGAATTTCCTCATTCATGGAATAAATGTGGGGAAGGGAATCAATTGAGAAGAATCTTCCCGACAGTTCCACTTGCGGCAACTTTTTCCCCAGAACTCCTCCGAGCGCATTGAGGGCAACCTCTTTCCGGCTTACGGAGGTTTCATATTCCCTTTCGGCCTCCCTGAGGGCAACTTCTGATACAAGATACTCGGCCTTGTTTATGAATCCCTCCTGGAAAAGGCGGGTGGCATTAAAGTGCAGGCGACGGTAAAAGTTGAGGTTCTCCTGCTGCATGGCTATGGTTTCACCGCTGAGTTTAAGGGTGTAGTAAGTGTTGAGCATCAGGGCCATCTGGGCATTTTCCGTGAGCCTTTCCATCTGTAGGGCCGCAGCTTCCAGTCCGCGTCCTATTCTGGAAGCGTATATCCTTTTTCCACCCGTAATCAGAGGCCACAGGGCAACTGCGTCAACGGTAGCAAGATCCTGTTTTAGCAAGGGGAGGGAGAGGGGTTTGCCGGCAATGGCCGAGATTATCTGCTGCAGTTGGGGCAGCAGCATCTCAAGTTGCGGAATTGCCTGTGCGAGCCCTTGTGTAAGGTTGTGTGCTGCGCCGCTCAAATCTGCCTCTACGGAGATGTCATTTGAAAAATGAAAATACCCTCCCGCAACACTTATATTGGGGTACCAGGTGGAGTTGAGCTGCCGTTTCTGTGCCTTGGCTACCTCCGTTGCTGTTGAGGCACTTTTTATTGCATTGTTGCTGCCCATGAGGATTGCTGCGGCATCTTCAAGAGAGAGTGTATCTGGCTGTGCTGCAAGTTGCAACGGTGCCAACAGGGAGGCTGCCAGCAGCCACAGTGCGGCCATTTTTGGGAAAAGTCTTTTCATTGTTCCAGTGTTTTATGGAGAAATACAATCGGGAAGAAAAATTGTTGAGGGTGGCAAGGTTTTTGTTTTGCATGCAGATAAACTGTTTCATTATGAGTAAATCTTTTTTTATTCCAGTTGTTCTGGTGATTTTAGTGATGTTTGTGCCCGGAAAACTGAAGGCTACCGGGTTGGCTGCAGATGCAATTTACATAAACGGGGAGAAGTGGGATCTGTATGCATGGCCCATCAATAAACTGTATAGCGGAAGGCTGCAGGATTTCCTTAAGGAGAGGGTGGGGACTGCGGTAATAGAAAAGACCACGGCAAACCCGAGGGGGTATAATTGCACCTGGGAAATCAGGGATGGAAAAATGTACCTCAAGGAGGTGGTTGTGGAAATGTACGATACGATGGCACGCGAGGAATTTACAGTTGTATATCCGGCCGATTCCCTTAAGGGGGTGTTCAGGGAGAGTTGTACCCGGAAGGGGATATGTGCAGATTGGGTAAGCGGTGACCTGATAGCCGGTAAAGGGAAGCTGGTGGCATATGCCCACATGGGCTTCAACAGGACTGCGGAGCATCAGGTGCACCTTAAGGTTGAGAAGGGGAAGGTGATGGAGAGTTCCTTGAGACGGTACAGGAAGACAGGCGGGATAGAGAAAATAAGGGCTGTAACATATACAACTTTGAAGAGAAATTTTTGTGAGGCTCCGTAGGGTTTTGTGCAAAAAATGTATTATTTTTGTATTTCTTACATTCCCGAAAAATTGTCGGGAGCTAAATAATTGATAATTAAAATAATACATATATGGAATTGAATTTGAACGAGCAGGAGCAGAACAGACGCAATGCTCTTGTACAGATGAGGGAGCTTGGCATTGAGCCTTATCCGGCTGCAATGTTTCCTGTAAATGCTACAACAGAGGATATCAGGGAGAGATATAACCCTGAGGAGGGCAATTTTGCAGATGTTGTGATTGCCGGCCGTATAATGAGCCGCCGTATCATGGGCGCAGCTGCATTCATTGAGCTTATGGATGAGAGCGGAAGGGTGCAGGTTTATGTTAAGAGAGACGAAATCTGCCCAGGTGAGGACAAGACCCTTTACAACACAGTTTTCAAGAAATTGCTTGATATTGGAGACATTGTTGGTATCAAAGGTTTTGCTTTTGTTACCCAGACCGGCCAGAAATCGGTGCATGCGAAAGAGCTTACCGTGTTGAGCAAATCTTTGAGAGTTCTTCCTATTGTTAAGGAGAAGGATGGAGAGGTGTTTGACGCATTCTCAGATCCTGAGTTGAGATACCGCCAGAGATATGTGGATTTGATTGTTAACCCTCAGGTTAGGGAGACATTCATGAAGAGGTCAAAGATTATCTCTACAATGCGCCGTTTCTTTGATGAGAGAGGTTGCCTTGAGGTGGAGACCCCAATCCTTCAGCCTATTCCTGGAGGTGCAACTGCAAGACCGTTCATTACCCACCACAATACTTTGGACATGCCGCTTTATTTGCGTATTGCAAATGAGCTTTATTTGAAACGTCTTATCGTTGGCGGTTACAACGGTGTGTATGAGTTTGCAAAGAACTTCCGTAACGAGGGTATGGACAGAACCCATAACCCTGAGTTTACCTGTATGGAGATTTATGTTGCATACAAGGACTACAACTGGATGATGGATTTTGTGGAGGAGATGCTTGCAACTGTTGCACAGGCTGTGAACGGAACTACCAAGGTAAACATCAACGGCACAGAGGTTGATTTTGCTGCAGGTTACAGAAGACTTCCTATGCTTGAGGCAATTAAGGAGTATGCAGGTGTTGACATTGCAGGCATGAGCGAGGCAGAGTTGAGGGAGACCTGCAAGAAACTTCATGTTGAGGTTGACGAGAAGATGGGTGAGGGCAAGCTTATTGATGCAATCTTTGGCGAGTACTGCGAGAAACATCTTGTACAGCCTACATTCATTACAGATTACCCTGTTTCAATGTCTCCGCTTACAAAACGTCACAGAAGCAACCCTAACCTTACAGAGCGTTTTGAGCTGTTTGTGTGCGGTAAGGAGCTTGCAAATGCATATAGTGAGCTGAATGACCCTATTGACCAGCTTGCACGTTTTGAGGACCAGCTTAAGCTTAAGGACAAGGGTGATGATGAGGCTATGTACATTGATATGGACTTTGTACGTGCTCTTGAGTACGGTATGCCTCCAACATCAGGTATGGGTATCGGTATCGACCGCTTGACAATGTTCATGACCGGACAGACCACCATTCAGGATGTGCTGTTCTTCCCACAGATGAGACCTGAGAGCTACAAATAATCAAAAAGCGGCTAAATAGGGTAAATTCTGCGTTACGCTTGATGCGTCTTCGCAAGCCTTGAATTTCCACCTCTTTAGCCACTTTTTTTATATTTTGATTGAATCGTTTGAAACAACGTAGAAACAGGAATTTGCTACAATGAAAGTTTTGGAAATAACATCTGCACAGAATCCCAAGTTGAAGGAGGTTGTGGCCCTTCTGGAGAAATCCAAGGAGAGACGCAGCCAGGGGCTGTTTGTTGTGGAGGGGTTGCGTGAGGTTGAGGCGTGTGTGCGCAATGGTTATTCTGTTAAGAGTGTGTTCTTCAATAGCCAGATTGTAGCTGCAGAGGATATAGGGAAGATGTTCCCTGAGGGGGCTGATACAACTCTATTCTCCCTTTCGGCAGCGGCCTATTCCAAAATTGCATACAGGGAGAGCACAGAGGGGGTAGTGGCAGTTGTGGAGCAAAAAAGGCTTCAGTTGAAGGATATAAAGTTTGGCAGGCAGTGGAACAGTCCGCTTGTGCTGGTGGTGGAGAGTGTGGAGAAGCCGGGTAACCTGGGTGCGCTACTCAGGACTGCAGATGCTTGCGGAATTGATGCTGTGCTTGTGTGTGATCCCCTTACAGACCTTTATAACCCCAATCTTATCCGTTCAAGCCTGGGTGGCATCTTTACCAACCAGGTTGTTGCCTGCAGCAATGAAGAGGCCCTTGAGTGGCTCCGTGCAAATAAAATAAACATCTTTACTGCGCAGCTTCAGGATTCCCAGTGGTATTATGATACCGACATGGTTTCCCCTACGGCAATAGTGATGGGCACAGAGTCTACAGGGCTTACCAATTTCTGGAGAGAGGCGTCAAATGCCAAAATAAAAATTCCAATGCTTGGCGAGCTTGACTCGCTGAATGTTTCGGTTTCTGCGGCAGTTTTATGTTACGAAGCTGTGCGTCAGCGCAATTTGTAGCATTGTTTTAAACGAAATGTTTTATTAATTTTGCGTGTTATGGAAATTAATAATATAGGGAGAAAGTGGATAGTGAAGGAGCCGGGGAACCCGGCTGCTGTGCGCCGTCTGGCTCAGGAACTGGGTACAGATCCTGTGCTGGCCAACCTTTTGGTGCAGAGGGGCATTACAACATACGAGGAGGCCAGGACATTCTTCAGGCCAGACCTCAAGATGCTGCATGACCCGTTCCTTATGAAGGATATGGAGAAAGCGGTGGAGCGTGTGCACAGGGCTATACAGAACAATGAGAAAATTCTGGTTTACGGAGACTACGATGTAGACGGTACATCGGCAGTTTCCCTTGTATATACATTCTTGAGTACCCTTACCCAGAACCTGGAGTATTACATTCCGGTGAGGTATGATGAGGGGTACGGCATTTCCTACAAGGGAATTGACTGGGCCCATGAAGGGGGATATACCCTTCTTATTGCCCTCGACTGCGGAATCAAGGCGGTGGAGAAGGTGCAGTATGCCAAGGAGAGGGGGATTGATGTGATTGTGTGCGACCACCATCTTCCCGACGAAACCCTTCCTCAGGCAGTGGCTATCCTCGATCCCAAGAGAGAGGATTGCAACTATCCTTTTGATGATCTGTCGGGATGCGGAGTGGGATTCAAGCTGGTGCAGGGATATGCGCAGAAGTATGGTATTCCGTTTGAGAAGATTGTCCACCTGCTGGATCTGGTTGCTGTGAGCATTGCTACAGACCTTGTTTCGGTAACAGGTGAGAACAGGGTGCTGGCATTCTATGGCCTCAAGCAGCTGAATGAGGCTCCCCGCAAGGGTTTGCTTTCAATGATAAAGCTGTCGGGATTGGAAAAACATACAATTTCCATAGATGATATAGTGTTCAAGATTGGTCCGAGGATCAATGCTGCAGGCAGGATGGAGAGCGGAAGGATGGCAGTTGACCTGCTTACTTCAAGAAGGGAGGAGGATGCCTTGAACATTGGAAAAGAGATAAATGTGCACAACAATGAGCGCAAGAACGTAGACCGCGAGATTACCGTTGAGGCAATTGAGATGGTGAAACAGTCGCCCGATTTTGAGACCCGCAAGTCTACTGTGGTATATAATCCGCAGTGGCATAAGGGTGTTGTGGGTATTGTGGCGAGCCGTCTTGTTGAGGCATATTACAAGCCTACAATTGTCCTTACCAACTCCAACGGCTTTGTTACAGGTTCTGCCAGGAGTATTCCGGGTTTTGACCTTTATGAGGCAATTGAGAGCTGTTCAGATCTTTTGGAGAATTTTGGCGGACATATGTATGCTGCCGGCATGACCCTTAAGGAGGAGAATCTTGAGGAGTTCTCGCAGAGGTTTGAGGCGTTTGTGGCACAGAAGATAACCAAGGAGATACTTACTCCAATTGTAAATATTGATTCATTCCTTGATTTCAAGCAGATTACCCCTAAATTCTTCAGGATTCTGAAGCAGTTCCAGCCGTTTGGTCCGGGCAACAGCTCGCCGGTATTTGTTACCGAGAATGTGTACGACAACGGAAATGGAAGGGTAGTGGGAAGTGACAACGGACACCTTAAACTGGAACTTATCCAGGAGGACGAGCCGTACAGGTACATCTCTGCAATCGCATTCAACAAGAGCGAGCACTTCAGCCATATGCAGGGAGGAAATCCGGTGGATATCTGCTATTCAATTGCGGAGAACTACTACAGGGGAATTGCCAACCTCCAGTTGAGGATTAAGGATATAAGAAACAGGGAAGATTTCATTTAGTCAGCCAATTAAGGAACCATTCAAATATAACGTTATGCAGGACGAAGAGATTACAGGTGCTCAGGAGGAGATGGACGAGATTGTTGAGGGGACAGCGGAGAACTCGGGAAAATATGAGAAACTTATACAGGACGGTGAGAACAAGTACAAACTTACCGGAATGTACAGGGACTGGTTCCTTGATTATGCTTCATATGTAATTCTGGAGCGTGCGGTGCCTCACATCACAGACGGATTCAAGCCTGTGCAGAGGCGTATCATGCATGCCATGAAGAACATTGATGACGGCCGCTACAACAAGGTGGCCAACATCATTGGACAGACAATGCAGTATCACCCTCACGGTGATGCATCCATTGGAGATGCGCTGGTGCAGCTGGGCCAGAAAGACCTTCTTGTAGACTGCCAGGGTAACTGGGGTAATATCCTTACCGGAGACAGCGCTGCTGCACCCCGTTATATTGAGGCCCGCCTGAGCGAGTTTGCAAAGGAGGTTGTGTTCAACCACAAGACCACCGAGTGGATGAACTCCTACGACGGCAGAAACCAGGAGCCTGTAAACCTTCCGGTGAAATTCCCTTTGCTCCTTGTACAGGGTGTTGAGGGTATTGCCGTAGGTCTTGCTTCAAAAATCCTTCCCCACAACTTCAATGAGGTAATTGACGCTGCAATAGCACACTATAAAGGGGAGGAGTTTGAACTTTACCCCGATTTCCCTACCGGAGGTCTCATAGATTGCTCAAAATACAACCGTGGCTTGCGTGGCGGAGCGGTAAAGGTGAGGGCAAAGATCTCAAAACTTGACAAGAAAACCCTTGTAATTACAGAACTCCCTTTTGGAAAGAGCACATCAATCCTCATTGAGAGCATCCTCAAGGCTAACGACAAGGGCAAGATTAAGATAAAGAAGGTAGATGACAACACTGCAGCAAACGCAGAGATCATCATCCACCTGCACAATGACATTTCTCCCGACAAAACCATAGATGCACTGTATGCCTTCACAGACTGTGAGGTGTCAATCTCTCCTAATGCCTGTGTGATTATGGATAAGCATCCCCATTTCATTGGTGTGGATGAGATTCTACGCTACAGTGCAGACTACACAAAAGAACTGCTCAAGAGGGAGCTTGAGATCCGTCTTGCAGAGCTGGAGAACGAGTGGCACTACTTCTCACTGGAGAAGATCTTCTTTGAGAACAAGGTGTACCGCATCCTGGAACAGGAGGCCCGCACTTGGGAGGAGCAGCTTGATGATGTACACAAGAAGATGCTTGAGTTCCAGAGTCTTGTTTTGCGCCCAATCATCATGGATGATATCCTGAAACTTGTTGAGAAACCGGTACGAAAGATCTCCAAGTTTGATGTGAAAGTTGTAGACGAGAAGATTGCCAAGCTTGAGGCAGAGATGAAGGTGGTGAAGAACAACCTTGCCAATCTTGTAGCCTACGCAATAGACTACTTTAAGAAACTCAAGAAGAAATATGGCGATAAATACCCTCGCCTGACTGAGATAAGCAACTTTGAGACCATTGAGGCGGTTAAGGTTGCGGTGGCCAATGCCAAACTGTATGTGAACAGGGAGGAGGGCTTTATAGGTACAGACCTCAAGAAAGACGAGAATGCCGAGTACGTGTGCGAATGCTCGGATATTGACGATATAATTGTATTCCTCAAGAACGGAAAATACATAGTTACCAAAGTACAGAGCAAAGCCTTTGTAGGAAAGGATATTATTCATGCGGCAGTGTTCCTCAAGAACGATACCCGCACAATATACAACGTGGCATATAAGGACGGAAAGTACTCTGCCGACGGCAAGACCGGTATAGTGTATGCCAAGAGGTTTGCCGTTACCGGTGTAACCAGAGACAAATGGTATGATGTAACCCAGGGCAAGCCGGATTCAACCCTTGTATGGTTCTCTGCCAACCCTAACGGCGAGGCAGAAATCCTCAAGATTTTCCTCAAGCCGCGTCCTAAACTCAAGAAACTGATTTTTGAGTACAACTTTGCAGAACTTGCAGTAAAAGGTAGGGCCTCAATGGGTAATATCCTCTCAAGGAACCCGCTCCATAAGGTTCAGCTGAAGACCAAGGGTATTGCCACCATGGGAGGCAAGCCAATCTGGTTTGACGAGGACATCAACCGCCTGAACGAAGACTCAAGGGGAAGGCTCCTTGGCGAGTTCCAGCCAGGCGACCGCATCCTGGTTGTATGTGCAGACGGTACATATCACACCACCAACTTTGACTTGAGCAACCGCTACCAGGGTGAGCTGTTGAGGGTGGAGAAATTCGATCAGGAGAAGACCTTCAGTGCAATCTACGTAGACGGTGAAACCGGATTCCACTATATAAAGAGGTTCTCATTTGAACCTTCCGACAACGTACCGCAGCTGTTCATCTCAGATGCCCCAGGTTCCCGTTTTGTGGAACTTTCTGAGGATCTCCATCCACAGGCACTCATCACCTTTGGAGGCAAACATGCCAAGAGGGAGAATGAGGCAATTGACGTTGAGGAGTTCATTGGCAAGAAAGGCTTCAGGGCAAAAGGAAAGAGGGCAACCGCATTTGAGGTGGAGAGTGTGAAATTCATTGAACCTCTGCAGAAAGAAGACCCGGAAGATGAAAATCTTCCCGACAGTTCTTCCGAAGGGGCTGATGCATCTGCATCAGATGCTCCTGCTGGAGAAGGGTTTGCACCGGGCAGCACAGTGGAATTTGATGAGCCAACATTATTCTAGAGTTGTCGGGAGAATCATGATCATTACATTATGTGGCTTCATGGGATGTGGAAAAAGTACTCTGGGAAGGGGACTTGCACAGGCGTGCGGCTGCAGGTTCATTGATCTGGATGACTATATAGAGGACAAGTGGGCAATGAAGGTCTCAACAATCTTTGAAAAAAGGGGAGAGGAGTGGTTCCGTAATGAGGAGTGCAACTGTCTGAACGAGATTGTTGACGAATACAACTATCTGAATTCCAAAAATCCATATAACCTTGTGCTGGCCCTTGGCGGCGGTACAGTAACATCCGGGCCGAGCGCAGCTGTTGTGCGTGAGCATACCACTTGCGTCTACCTTGAGTGCCCTAAAGAGACACTGCTCAAGCGCCTGGTAAAGAACAATTCCCGCAGGCCCCTTCTGGCCGGCAAGTCTGAGGAGGAGATTTCCGCATCAATAGATTCCCTAATGCAGCGCAGGGAGGAGATTTACCGCACCTCTGCACACCATATTTACCACACGGCTGGTAAAAAAATGAAGGATGTGATTGAGGATTTCAGCGGGAAGTTCAGTTTGTGATTGACTATCCAAGAATTTTTGCTTCAAATATGTTGGGCGTGATTATGTATTATTTTGTAAAGTTTACGTCTGGTTTCTTTAGTTCCAGTTTTAAATATTCTGGCAAGTAATACGGCATGGTGTCAGATGAATAATTCACGCCAGCACAGTACAAAGCGCCTTTATACCATACCATTGGCGTATTTATCCCCAATTCCTGCAATTCCTTGAACCTGTCATCAGTCCTCCATTCTGGAGTAATCCACCATACTGGAGCCCATCCTGTTTTCCTGTAAAATGCTATTTCCTCCATCTTTGCAGGGATATTGTCTTTGCGGGCGTAAAAATGTAGGACCAAACCTATACCGCCATAAAAGCTCTCATATCCTACATATATTCCATCCTTGGAGTAGGCAGCATCAATACTTGCATCAATTCTCATGGTGTCAACCTCCAGTTGGGAATTTAGAAATACTGCTCCGCACCAATTTGCTACCCAAAGGTCTGCTATATATTCTCCAGTGGGATAGCGACCAATATTGAGAATTACGAAATCTCCCCATGCGTAATCAGATTTTTCTTCATCACTTAATGTATTGAATACAGCTGCCTCAACAGACTTTTTATTATGCCATTCTAGAGTAGTGTCCCTGATCAGATTGTATTCCTCAAAATGTTTGTATGCTTCAACAAACTCCTCTTTGGAGATTTTCTTTTCGGTCACTTCGTATTTGTACTCTTGTGCAGCTGCAGCCAGACTGAACTGTACGGAAATTAGAATGGCAAGTATCTGACGGATGCGATTCATAGAGGTGGGTTTTTACCAAAGATACAAATTTTTCTTTCGCAGAGTGAATCTGTCGGGAAGAAAAGTGCCCATTAGGACGACGTCAAAATGGGCAAAATGAAAAATGGCCTCCGGGAGGGGAGGCCATTGTGTATTAGTAGATGTAACCGAATTTCTTGAGTTCCTTTTTGCTTTCGCGCCAGTCGGGGTTGACCTTTACGAACATTTTGAGGAATACTTTCTTTTCAAAGAATTTCTCCATGTCGCGGCGTGCCTGGGTACCAACGCGTTTCAGGGCAAGGCCTTTAGGGCCTATGATGATTCCTTTCTGGGACTCCCTGATTACATTGATGATGGCGCTGATGTTGTAGATCTCCTCGTTCTCCTCAAAAGCGTCAATTACCACCTCGGTGCAGTAAGGGATCTCCTTGTTGTAGTTGAGAAGGATCTTCTCGCGGATGATCTCTGATGCAAAGAAGCGCATGCTTTTATCTGTGAAGACATCCCTGTCATACCATGCGTGCTGCTGTGGAAGCAACTCAACAAGTCTTGAAAGGAGCACGTTCACATTGAACTTGTTCAAGGCAGAGATTGGAAGAATCTCGGCTTTTGGAACAGTGGCATGCCATTTCTCCACAAGCTCCACTACGGTCTCCTGCTTTGTTTCGTCAATCTTGTTGATTACAATGATTACCGGGCACTCAACTTTGTTGAGCTTGTTTATGTACTCAATGTTCTTGTCCATTTTCTCAATCACATCGGTTACATAAAGGATGATGTCTGCATCACCAATGGCGGTCTCCACAAAGTCCATCATGCTCTCCTGAAGCATGTAGTTGGGCTTTAGGATACCGGGAGTATCGGAGAAGACAATCTGGTAATCATCACCGTTTACAATACCCATGATACGGTGTCTTGTAGTCTGGGCTTTTGCAGTGACAATGGATAGTTTTTCACCCACAAGGGCGTTCATAAGGGTAGATTTGCCCACATTGGGATTACCAATGATGTTGACAAATCCAGCCTTGTTTATCTGGTCCATTGAATTGTTGATTTCCATATTCCCGACAGTTTTTTACTCGAATGAACCCATCTTAAGCATTGCTACCTCCTGCTCGGTAAGGAATCTCCACTGGCCTCTTCTAAGGTTTTTCTTGGTAAGGCCTGCGAAGTAAACTCTGTCAAGCTTCTTAACCTTGTAGCCGAAGTGCTCGAACATTCTTCTTACAATTCTGTTTCTGCCCGAGTGGATCTCAACTCCTACCTGTGACTTGTCCTCATCAATGTATGAAAGGCCGTCTGCCTGGATGAAGCCGTCCTCAAGCTGAACGCCGTCGAGAAGAGACTGGAAGTCTGTTCCCTTGAAGTTTTTGTCGAGGAATACATGGTAAATCTTTTTCTTCTCAAATGAAGGGTGGGTAAGTTTGTCGGCAAGTTCGCCGTCGTTGGTTAGAAGAAGTACACCGGTGGTAGCTTTGTCGAGTCTGCCAACAGGGTACACTCTTGCAGGGCAGTTGCCCTCTACAAGCTGCATTACAGTGCGCTCAGCATGAGGGTCGCTCATTGTAGTTACAAAATCCTTTGGTTTGTTCATTACAATGTAAACCTTAGCCTCGCCTTTGATGCGCTCGTCGTTGAATCTTACAACGTCTTTAGGGTAAACTCTTGTGCCCAACTCTGTTACGATAACGCCGTTTACACTTACAAGACCTGCTGTAATGTAGTCATCAGCCTCTCTTCTTGAGCAGATGCCTGAGTTTGCTATGTATTTGTTAAGTCTTACACCCTCATCAGCCTTTGCTCTTGGAGCGCGCTGTGCCGGAGAGTAAGCCTGTACACCTCTGTAGCTCTTTTTCTCCTCAAAATTCTTTACCATTCCATAGGCTCTCTTGCCTGTGAACTCCTTCTCACCAAAACTTCTGTTGCCTCTTGGTGCCTTATCCTCCCACTCATTCTCACCTTTGAAAGATCTCTCAGGTTTGCCGAACTTGTCTCCTTTGCCAAATGGCTTTCTCCCTTTTGAAGCGAAAGGTTTCTCCTCTGATCTGCCAAAAGGTTTTGCACCTCTTGGGCCTTTTGCGAATGGTCTCTCATCTGAAGATTTTCCGAAAGGTTTTGCACCTCTTGGACCTTTGTCAAATGAGCTTGACGATTTTGAAAATTTACGCTTTGCTGAGCTGTCTGCAGCTGAGCCTTCAACTGAACCCTCACCGGCTGAGTAGCGTCTTGAAGCAGGTTTTCTTCCAAATGAAGAACCTGTACGGCCTGCACCTCTTGTGTCAGGACGTCTGTTGTTGTTTTCTCTTCTCATCTATAGTTTGTAAAAATGGGCGGCAAAGTTATGATAATCTGCGATATTTTCCTACTTTTACACAATAATTTATAGAGGTTATGGGTGTGAACAGACTTTTGCGGATATCACCTCTTGTGAGGGAGAATTTGAGTGTGGCTATAAAATCAATCAGAAGCAACGGCCTGAGGTCTCTGCTTACCATTCTTATCATTGCCGTTGGAATTACATCGCTTGTAGGTATACTTACTGCAACAGACGCCCTTAAAAGGGAGGTTTTTACCAGTTTTGAAAAGTTTGGAACCACTTCATTTTCAGTGGTGAGGAAGTATTTTTCAACCGAGGGGGGAGCCAGAGCAAGAATAAGGAACAATACCACAATCACATACAGCCAGGCGCTTGCATTCAAAAGGAATTCTGCGCAGGACCAGCTGGTTTCCATTTATGCAGGTGTGGCCTCAAATGTGGCAGTGAAGCATGAGGGACAGAGCACCAATCCTACTGCCAGGGTAACGGCTGCAGATGAGAATTATTTGCGGTATACCAATATCGGCATATCACATGGCAGGGGAATCACTTCAAATGATGTTGATCTTGCTGCGCAGGTGTGTGTAGTGGGAAGCGGCATTGCCCGGACTTTGTTCCAGAGGGCGGAAGATGCTGTGGGGAAGGTGATTTCTGTGCAAGGGTACAGGTATGAGGTTGTGGGGATAACCGAGTCTCAGGGAAGTGCGTTCGGTGGGAGTGCAGATGCAAATGTGATAATTCCTGTTACCACAGCCCGTTATGGCCTGGTGGGGGAGGGAACTTCCTTTTCAATAGGTGTGGTGCCTGTTGAATTTGAACTGGGAAAAGATTACAAAGTGCAGGCTGAGCAGGTGATGAGGGGAGTGAGGAGGCTATCTCCAATAGATGAAACCGATTTCAGGATAAGCAGCAGCGAGTCGATGATGCAGGATCTTACTGAGATGATGGGGGTAATAACGCTCATTTCTGCCTGCATAGGTCTTGTAACATTGTTGGGTGCGGCAGTAGGACTTATGAACATAATGCTGGTTTCCGTAAAGGAGCGTACCCGCGAGATTGGTACACGAAAGGCTTTGGGGGCCTCAGCCAAGACAATAAAGGAGCAGTTCTTATTTGAATCGGTGGTTATCAGTCAGATAGGATGTGCATTGGGGGTGCTGATGGGGGTAATTACGGGAAACCTGGTGGCAATGGCAATGAGTGCTTCCTTCATAATCCCATGGGTATGGATTCTGGCAGCCATTGCAGTGTGCTTTGTCGTTGGCGTTGCCAGCGGTTATATCCCGGCGGTGCGTGCATCAAGGCTTGATCCCATTGAGGCCCTGCGATACGAGTAATTTTGCGGGATTAACCGAAATATGATTACATTTGCACTCTTAATTTTATAAAGTATATGATGTTTACATTTTTGCAGGCTGAGGTTGCTGCAGTGGCAGTTCAGCCGGAGCTTGAATTCTCGTTGATAGATATGGCTTGCAAAGGCGGATGGCTGATGATCCCACTTTTGCTTCTCTCTTTTGCTACAATTTATCTTTTTGCAATGAAATGGAGTGTGATAAGGAAAGCCGGTAAGGTGGATTCTTCATTCATGAAGGAGGTGGAGCAACTTGTGATGGGTGGAAACAGACAGCAGGCCCTTGAGTTGTGCAGGCAGACCAATACCCCAATTGCAAGGATGGTGGAGAAAGGTATAGAGAGGATAGGCCGCCCGTTGCAGGATATCCAGATCGCTGTAGAGAACACCGCAAACATTGAGGTGGCTGCAATTGAAAAAGGTCTTCCCCTTATGGCTACCATTGCCGGTGGTGCTCCAATGATAGGATTCTTGGGTACCGTTATGGGTATGGTGCAGGCATTCTTCAATATGGCACAGGCGGGAAGCAATATAGACATTACTTTGTTGTCGGGAGGAATATATACAGCAATGGTTACTACCGTTGCCGGTCTTATTGTGGGTATTATGGCATATTTCGGATACAACCTCCTTACCTCGCAGGTGTCTGATGTGGTGTTTAAGATGCAGAATGTGACTGTGGAGTTCATGGATATGCTGCAGTCTCCAGTAACCAGAAAATAAGGGAGTTATGGCAATCAAGCAGAGGGCAAAGGCAGAGGCAGGGTTCAGCATGTCGTCGATGACCGACATTGTGTTCCTGCTGCTCATATTTTTTCTGGTAACTTCCACACTCATCAATCCCAATGCGCTGAAACTTTTGCTGCCAAAGAGCACAAACCAAATTTCGGCCAAGCAGCAGGTGAGCGTCTCAATAAAGCATTATCAGGACAAGAATACATTTTCATACCACATAAACGGCAACACCAAGCCGGTTCGTCTGGATCAGGTGGAGCCCCGGTTGCAGGAGCTGCTGATGGATATGGATGATCCTACCTTCTCAATATACGCCGACAAAAGCGTCCCTGTTGAGCAGGTGGTGAACATGATGAACATAGGAAAGAGGAACAAGTACAAGGTGATACTTGCTACTTCGCCGGAGTAACAGAAAGATGCTTCAAAAGGGCATCTTTTTTTATATACCAACCTCCCATCCACAGACCAGGTGAGCAATTAGCCTGTTTCTGTGTAGTTGGGTATTTGTCAAAAGTGAATTTCATCTGGTTTTTGTTGTTCTATGTGGTGTGGCATAAGTTCCTGCAATTCGTCTGCCACGCTACCCCTTGCTACAAGTGCTTGTAGGGGCTATATGCGTGGCAGATTCAACAATTTTGTTGAGTTGTCCACGCATACCCTTGTTTTAAGGCCCTGTGGAGGGTATAAGTGTGGCAGACGAATTGCAGGAACTGTCATAAAGCACTCATGCTTTCAGATTGTCCGGATAAGAGGGAGATGATTGTGGAGGCGTGTCCACCCCCGAACTCGGGCAGGGGGAGGGGCCCGACGGAGACAAGTGGTCGGAAGACCACGCAGGAAACGTTGGGAGGGGCCGGAGTGAGCGTAGCGAACGGAGTCCTCCACAATCATCTCCAAACAGTCCGGGTAATATGAAGGAAGGAGTTTGTAAAAAAAAAGACCGCCACAGCGGTCCATAGATCAATACTCCACTTCCACGAGGAAAAGTGCATTTCCAGGTACGGAGCCGCCGGCGGCGCAGCGGTTTTTCTGGGCGAGCATCTGGGGGATCCATTCGGGCTCCTTTTTGCCAAGGCCTACCTCAAGGAGGGAGCCTACCATGGCGCGGACCATGTTGCGCAGGAAGCGGTTTGCCTTAACGGTAAACACAAAGTGGGTGGCGGTGGCAATGTCGGTACCGTCCAGCGGTTCCCAGCGGGCCTCCATTACATTGCAGATGGAGGTCTTGTTGTCGGCGCCAAGTTTCTCAAGGCTGGTGAAGTCCTGCTCTCCAAGGAAATATTGTGCGGCCCTGTTCATTTTCTCTATATCCGGCTTCAGGCGGGTGAAGTATGAGAACTCTGAACAAAACGGGTCTTTTGTTGTATGTATGTAGTATTTGTATTTGCGGCTTTTGGCGCTGAAGCGGGCGTGCATGTCGTCGGGAACAGGATAGACGTCATGAACGGCTATGGCTTTTGGAAGAATGGCATTCATTTTGTAGACGAAGTGCTGCGCAGGGGGAAATTCACCCTCAAAATTGAAGTGGGCAATGTAGTTTCTGGCGTTTACACCGGTGTCTGTCCTACCTGCGCCAACCACTGATATTGGGGCTTTTAGGAGTACGGATAGGGCCCTTTGAAGTTCGCCTTGAACGCTGTTGGCATTATCCTGTATCTGCCATCCGCTGAAATGGGCGCCATTGTATGATAAACAGATGAAATATCTCATAAAAAAGTAGTAATTTTGCAAATTTAGCGATTGGAACAAAAATTAAAAAATAAAACAGATATATGGAATCGGTTAACATTAAGGAATTGAATGAGAGAATCCAGAGGGAGAGCGCTTTTGTGGATATCATTACCATGGAGATGAACAAGGTTATTGTAGGCCAGAAGCATCTTGTGGAGAATCTCCTTATAGGACTACTAGCAGACGGACATATCCTTTTGGAGGGTATGCCGGGTTTGGCCAAGACTTTGGCCATCAATACCCTTGCCAATATAGTTGATGCAAAGTTCAGCAGAATACAGTTTACACCGGACCTTTTGCCTGCGGATGTGATTGGTACAATGATTTACAGCCAGAAGAGCGAGCAGTTCCAGGTGAAGCAGGGTCCAATCTTTGCAAACTTTGTATTGGCGGATGAGATAAACCGTTCTCCTGCCAAGGTTCAGAGTGCCCTTTTGGAGGCAATGCAGGAGAGACAGGTTACCATTGGCGACAATACTTACAAACTTCCAAGCCCGTTCCTTGTAATGGCTACCCAGAACCCTGTTGAGCAGGAGGGTACATATCCTCTTCCAGAGGCTCAGGTAGACCGTTTTATGCTTAAGGTGGTTGTGGACTACCCTAAAAAAGAGGAGGAGAGACTTATCATAAGGATGCACAATTCAAAACAGTTCCCTAAAGCTACAGCGCAGCTTAAACCTGAGGATATTGTAAGGGCAAGGGAGGTTGTGAAGGATGTGTACATGGATGAGAAGATTGAGAAATACATTGTAGATATCGTATACGCAACCAGAACCCCTGAGGAGTATGGCCTTGGCAAACTGAAGGACCTTATCCAGTACGGTGCGTCGCCGCGTGCCAGCATCTCGTTGGCTATGGCTTCAAAGGCTTATGCTTTCATAAAGAGAAGGGGCTATGTGATTCCTGAGGATGTGCGTGCAGTGTGCAACGAGGTTCTAAGGCACAGGATTGGCCTTACTTACGAGGCTGAGGCTGAGAACATCACTACAGAGAGCATCATTACAGACATTATAAATACAGTTGAGGTTCCGTAATAGAGTGTGGAGGGGAAGCAATGGATAACGGATTGCTTAAGAAAGTAAGGAAGATTGAGATCAAGACCAAGTCTCTTTCCCATCAGATCTTTGCAGGAGAGTACCACTCTGCCTTTAAAGGTAGGGGTATGGCTTTCAGTGAGGTGAGGGAGTACCAGTTCGGTGACGATGTGAGGAACATGGACTGGAACGTTACCGCACGTCTGAGGGCTCCGTATGTGAAGGTGTTTGAGGAGGAGAGGGAACTTACTGTGGTGTTGCTGGTGGACGTGAGTTCGTCGGGAATATTCGGTACTACCTCAAAGAGCAAGAGGGAGCTGCTGGCTGAGATTGCTGCGGTGCTTTCTTTCTCTGCTTCTGCAAACAATGATAAGGTGGGGGCACTTTTCTTCAGTTCAAAGGTGGAGAAGTTTATCCCTCCAAAGAAGGGCAGGAGCCACTTGCTGAGGATTTTGAGGGAGTTGCTGGAGTTTGAGCCGCAGACTAAGGGTACCAATATTTCTGAGGCATTGCGTTTCCTTACCAATGCAATTAAGAGGAAATGTACTGCATTCCTCCTTTCAGACCTTATGGATGTGGACCAGCAGGGAAAACCCAACTACGAGGAGGCCCTGAAGGTGGCGGTGAACAGGCATGATCTGTCTGTGATAAACATCTATGACCCAAGGGAGAGGAATCTTCCCGACATTGGTCTTGTGAGGATTAAGGACGCAGAGACCGGCGAGCAGATGTGGGTGGATACCTCCAGCAAGGCAGTGAGGAACCATTATGCCACATGGGGCAGGGAGGTGCTCAGGAATTCAACCACCCTGTTCAACAGGTTTAAGGTAGACAGTGTAAGCATCAGTACAGACCAGGATTATGTGAAGGGGATGATGGCGCTGTTCAAACAACATTAATTGGAATTTGATGAAAAGATATTCATTCATAGTTTTATTGTTTGCCCTGATGTTTTTGGTAGCGGGGGTGTGTGGCTTTGCACAGGAGCAGCAGGAGGAGGTTCTTGAGATTCCCCTTCCGGGATGGCTCAAGGTGAAGGAGTCGGGGCTGAGCAAGGATTCCATCCTTGTGGGTGAGCAGGTTGTGTGGAGCACCCAGATGGAGTTGCCCCAGAATCAGGAACTGATGTTTGCTCCATATGCAAGTGTGGTGGAGGCAGAGAAGGCTCCTGTGGATGTTATTCATGATATTGTGCTGGATACGTTGGCAATCGGGAACGGCATGAAGGAGCTGGAGGTGAAACTGCTCCTTACATCCTTTGACAGCGGGTATTACAAGCTTCCATTTTTGGTGGCACTTACACCGCAGGGGGATACCATCTACCTTGATTCTCCGTTTCTGGATGTTACCAATACACCGGTTGATACTGCAAACTTTGTGATGCATCCCATCAAGGGACAGATGAGGTATCCTGTTACATTCAGGGAGGTGCTTCCTTGGGCAGCTCTTGCCATTGCACTGGCTGTTCTGGGTTATCTCCTTTACAGATATATCAGGCACAGGAGAGAGCAGGGAAGCCTCTTTGGAAAGCCTGTGGTACAGGATCCGCCTCATATTGTGGCCCTTAGGGAGCTTGACAGAATCCGCGGCGAGCAGTTGTGGCAGAACGGTGAGGAGAAGCTTTTCTATACCGGGGTTACCGATGCCTTGAGGGAGTATATTGAGGCAAGGTATGAGGTGAGCGCCATGGAGAAGACCACATCTGAGATTATGGCAGACCTTTCAGACAAGAAGATTGAGCCACGCTACTATAAGGAACTGGATGAACTTTTCAAGACTGCAGATTTGGTGAAGTTTGCAAAATATGTTCCCGGCAATGAAGAGAATGAGGAGGTTATCCCTATGGCTGTAAGATTTGTGAATGCGGCGTTTGAGCAGCAGTTGCAGGAAGCGGCCCAGAAGGAAGCGGCCCAAAAGGAGGCATCCTGGAATGAGGCGGCACAGGCCGGGCAAAATGAAAAAGTGGAGGAGTAGAATATGTTTTTTGAATATGAAAATCTGTTGTGGCTGTTGCTGCTGCTTGTACCGGTAGTGGCAGTTTACATAATAAGGGAGGTAAAGGGGCTCCGTCCGTATGTGGTTGTCTCCTCGGCAATGCCGTGGAAATACAACGGCGGAAAACTGAAGAAGGCTGCCAGACACCTTCCATTCATATGCAGGGTTATAGCGCTTGCTGCAATGATACTTGCAATTGCCCGCCCAAGATCATCATCCACCTTTGAGAAGATAGACACCGAGGGAATAGACATTGTACTTGCACTTGATGTCTCCACCAGTATGCTGGCAAGGGATTTTAATCCCGACAGAATAGGTGCGGCAAAGGACATTGCAATACAGTTCATTGCCGAGAGACCTTCCGACAGGATTGGAGTGGTGGTGTTTGCAGGAGAGAGTTATACGCAGTCTCCCCTTACAACCGACAGGGCAACACTCATCAACCTTATAAAGGAGATTGAGTGCGGAATCATTGAGGACGGAACCGCAATTGGCAACGGACTTGCAACGGCAGTTGCCCGCCTTAAGGATTCACAGGCAACGAGCCGTGTGGTGATACTCCTTACAGATGGAGTGAACAACTCAGGAGAGATTTCTCCGCAGATGGCGGCAGAGATTGCCAAGACTTACGGCATAAGGGTATATACCATTGGTGTAGGAGCGGAGGGTACCGCCCCATATCCTGTAATGACCCCGTTCGGTGTGGATGTCCAGCAGGTTGAGGTAGAGATTGACGAGCAGTTGCTGCAGAACATAGCCGAGGGTACAGACGGAAAATATTTCAGGGCTACCGACAATACCAAACTCCTTGAGATATATGGGGAGATAAACAAGATGGAGAAGAACAGGACCATGGTAGACAGTTTCCCAATCTATAAGGAGCTGTTCATGTATTTTGCACTTGCAGCACTTGCGGCAATTGTACTGGAGATGCTTCTTGTTCTATTTGTAACTAAACAGATACCGGATTAAAGGAGGGAGATATGATACATTTCGCACAAGCACAATATTTATTGCTTATATTGCTCATTCCCCTTTTCTTTGTGTTCTACGCACTTTTCAGAAGGGGCAGGAACAAAAAAATAGCCAAATTCGGCAACCCTGAACTTATGGCCAGGCTTATGCCGGAGCGCTCCAGATATAAAGGATGGGTTAGGGTTTCATTCTTTGCTGTTGCGTGGTTCTTCTTTGCAATAGGACTTGCAAGGCCCCAGATAGGTGCTTCACTTAAGGAGAGCAACCGCAAGGGGGCTGAGATAATGATAGCCCTGGATGTTTCCAACTCAATGTTGGCCCAGGACTACTACCCCAACAGGCTGGAGAGGGCCAAACTGGCAATCTCAAGGCTTGTAGACAAGCTGCAGGGAGACAGGATAGGCCTGATTGTATTTGCAGGACAGTCTTTTGTGCAATTGCCAATCACTACAGATTATGTTTCGGCCAAGATATTCCTCAATACCATTGGAACAGAGTCTGTTCCGGTGCAGGGAACAGCCTTGGGTGAGGCAATAAACACTGCCATAAAGAGTTTCAGCAGCGAGGCCCAGATGCAGCAGGACAACAAGGCCATAATCCTCATCACCGATGGTGAGAACCACGAGGATGATGCGGTTGCTGCAGCCCGTATGGCGTTGGAGGTTGGCATAAGGGTATTCTGTATAGGAGTGGGTTCCCCTGAGGGTAAACCTATCCCTTATGGCCCTGATGGAGATCTCATGAAAGACAAGGACGGGAACATTGTGGTAACCAAACTCAATGAGAAAGTTCTGGAGGAGATAGCAATTGCCGGTGGTGGAGCCTATGTGAGGGCCGGTAATGCGGAGTTTGGCCTCAACCCTATAATAGACGAATTGGAACAGCTTCAGCAACAGCAGTTCAAATCTGTTGTGTTTGAAGATTTTGAGGAACAGTATATGTATTTCTTTGCAATAGCATTGGTATTCCTGTTGCTGGAATTTTTCATAGGGAACAGGAGGGTAAGCAAAAAGATGTTTGCGGTGGTAGTGCTGTTTATGCTTACCGCCGGCAGTACCTTTGCCCAGACAGACCGTAAGGAGGTTAGAAAAGGCAACAGGTTCTTTAAGGATGAAAATTACAAGGAGGCTGAAGTGGAGTACCGCAAGGCTCTAATTAAGGATTCCCTTTCTGTGGCAGGAAACTATAACCTTGCAAACACTCTGATGTTGCAGGATGATGCTGCAAACGCAGAACTCATCTATGCCAAGGTGGGTGATACCATTTCAAAGATGCCGCAGCAGGTAGACTGGAAAAAGGGTGCCGTAAAGGTTGCCAAGAATGATGTGGCCCCAGGTTATTACCACAATTTGGGCAATTCGCTTTTGGCCCAGAAAAGGTACGGCGAGGCTGTTGATGCCTACAAGAATGCCCTGAAACGCAATCCTGCAGATGCCCAGACCCGCGAGAACTACATCTACGCAAAGAAGAAGATGGAGGACCAGCAGAACCAGCAGCAACAGCAGAACCAGCAGAACCAGGATCAGCAACAGCAGCAGGATCAGAACCAAAACCAAAACCAGAACCAGAACCAGGATCAAAACCAAGACCAGAACCAGGATAATAAGGATAACAAAGATAACAAGGATAATAAAGATAATCCCGACAAGAAAGACCAGCCACAAGCCCAGCAGCAACAGCCTCAGAATGAGCCTAAGATAACCCCTCAGGCTGCAGAGCAGATGCTTCAGGCAATGCAGGAGAAGGAGAACCGGACTCAGGAGAAGGTGAAGGAGGAGAAGGCCAAACTGTTGAAATCAAAACAGAAGGAGAAGAACTGGTAGGAAGTTTAACTGAATTAAAAATTTGTTTGCAATGAGATATTTGAAAGGAGTGTTCACAGTGCTGCTGCTTTTGGTGGGCAGTATGGCATTTGCACAGAACACCTTTGTTGTGGATGCCCCAAAGGTAGTTGGGCAGGATGAAGCGTTCAGGGTGGTGTTTACCGCCAATGGAGATATAGAAGATTTTACCCAGCCGCAGTTTACAGGACTGGAGGTGCTTGCAGGGCCTTCGCAGTCCAAGATGATGAGTACGCAGTTCATCAACGGAAAGTCCAGCAAGAGCGTGGAGATAAGCTATACCTATATTGTAAGGCCAGTGGCTGAAGGAGTGGCAAAGATTTCTGCAGCTTCGGCAACCATAGGGGGCAAGGTTTATACTACCAAAGAGATGCAGGTTGAGGTTGTTAAGGGTGCCGCTTCAAACGGAGGCTCCCAGCAACAGCAGGGACAGGTTACAGGCAGCGCACAGCAGCAGCCAAGGCAGGCGTCCGGTGAGGTTTCATCCAGGGATGTGTTCCTCCAGCTCTCATTCAGCAAAACAAAGGTTGTTAAGGGTGAGCCTATTATAGCCACACTTAAACTTTATACCAAGGTTGGTATTGCAGGATTTGAGGATATAAAGTTTCCTGTGTTTGACGGGTTCTGGAGCCAGGAGATAGAGTCTCCACAAAATATCAATTTTGTAAGGGAGAATGTTGACAACCAGATTTACAGTGCCGCAGTGTTGCGCAAGTATGTGCTGTTGCCTCAGCAGACAGGAGAGCTCTCTGTGAAACCGGCCGAGATGATATGCCAGGTACAGGTGATGACTGCACCAAGGGGCAGATCCATTTTTGACGATTTCTTTGACCAGGGATACCAGATTGTAAAGAAAAGGGTGAACTCAGGCAATGCGGTGATAAAGGTTTCTCCGCTTCCGGCAGGTGCTCCTGCATCATTCGGACAAGGTGTAGGTAACTTCTCCTTGAAGGTGGCCTTGAGCAGAGACAGTGTTAAGGCACACGAGGCGGGTTCTGTGATAGTTACCGTTCAGGGTACAGGTAACCTCAATCTGATTGAGGCCCCTAAAGTGCAGTTGCCTGCAGATTTTGAGCTGTATGATGTAAAGACCAGCAACAGCTATTCGTACGGTGCCAATGGAATATCGGGAAGCAAGAGCTTTGAATTTCCGTTCATCCCAAGAAGTGAAGGGGTATTTGAAATACCTCCTGTAGAGTATTCTTATTATGATATAAAACAGGGAAAATATGTCACCCTGAAAAGTGAGCCGGTAGAGGTTAATGTAGCCAAGGGTGACGGTGTTGCCGCCGGCACAGTGGTTCAGGGTATCTCCAAACAGGCTGTGGCCTCTTTGGGAGAGGATATAAGATATATTCTCCAGGGTGCTGCAGGCTTGGGCAAGAAAGGGCATTTCTTTGTGGGAAGCTGGATTTTCTTTGTGCTCCTTGCATTGCTTGCAACAGTGTATGCAGTGTTGTACTGGGCACTCAAGAAGAGGGCAAAACTTAGAGGAGATGTGGTACGTACCCGCAACAGGAAGGCTAACAAGGTTGCAAGAACAAGGCTGAAACTTGCAAAGAGTTATATGGAGCAGAATCTCCGTTCACCTTTCTATGAGGAGGTGCACAAGGCGTTGCTTGGCTATATAAGCGACAAACTTGCAATTCCGTTTGCAGATATGCAGCGCGATACCATTAAGGAGACAATGGAGGCCAAAGGTGTTTCGGAGGCCAATATTGCGGCATTCCTGCAGGTGCTTGAGGATTGTGAGATGGCCAGATATTCGTTTGGCGGAGATTCGGGTGAGATTTCAACCCAGTATGGAAAGGCTGTTGAGATAATTTCTGCATTGGAGGATGAGTTGTAAAAGTAAAGGGAGAGTTCTTATGAAAAAGATATTGCTGTTTGTTTTTTTGATGTCTGCTGTGGCCTTGAATGCCCAGAGCAACGGTGAATTGTGGAACCAGGGCAATGAGGCCTATTCAATGGGGCAGTACCAGACTGCACTTGACAACTATCTGCAGATTGCAGATGGGGGATACGAGTCATACAAACTGTATTACAATATAGGAAATGCATACTATAAACTTGATGAGATTGGTAAGGCTATCCTCTATTATGAGAAGGCGCTCAAACTTGATCCGTCGGGAGCAGATGCACAGAACAATCTTCAGATTGCCAGACTGCACACCCTGGATAAAATTGATCAGGTGCCTGAATTTGTACTTGCAACCTGGACTAAAGGGGTGAGGAATCTCCTTTCATCAAACGCTTGGGGATATGTTTCGCTAGCTCTTTTTGCCGCCGTACTTGTGTTGCTGCTCATGTTCAAGTTTGCCCCAACAACAGGTGCCCGCAAGCTCTCATTTGTATTGGCATGTGTGGTGCTGCTGTTCTCAATCTTTGCATTGCTCTTCTCTGTGAGCCTTAAACGCAATGTAACAAGTGAAGATAGTGCCATTGTAATGGTGCCTGTCAGCAACATAAAGAGTGCTCCAAACTCCACCGGAAACAACCTGTTCATCCTGCACGAAGGCTCAAAAGTGCAGATCCTGGAGCAGGCCGGCAAATGGTGTCGCGTGGAGATTGCAGACGGCCGCCAGGGATGGATGCAGATGGGGGATGTTGAGGTGATATAAGATTTCAATGCTATAAATAAAAAGGGGCAACCGGTAGGCTGCCCTTTTTTATATGTGCTGGAATTACAGGCTCCAGTAACCGTACTTGTCAATTTTTCCCTTGAATTTGCCTTTTACGTCAATCAGGATTCCGTCGGGAGTAAGGAGGTTTGCAAAGTCATCCTGGGTGAGGTGTGCATACTCATTGTGTGAAACAGCTGCCACTACTGCCTGATATTTGCCGGTTGGGGCAGATGCCATCCTTATGCCGTATTCCCTCTCCACGTGGGTAGGATCTGCGTGAGGGTCAACCACATCCACACGGATGCTGAAGCTCTCAAGTTCCTTAACTATATCTGCTACTTTTGAGTTGCGCACGTCGGCAACATTCTCCTTAAAGGTGATACCCATTACAAGTACCCTTGCGCCTACTGGGGAGATGCCTTTGGCAATCATTTTCTTAACGGTATTTTTTCCAATGTGGCTGCCCATTGAGTCATTTACAGATCTTCCTCCCTGTATTACCTGCGGGTGGTAGTTCATCTCGTTGGCCTTATAAACCATATAGTAAGGGTCTACTCCAATGCAATGGCCTCCAACAAGTCCAGGATAGAACTTGAGGAAATTCCATTTTGTACCTGCCGCCTCAAGAACATCGTAGGTGTTGATTCCCATCTCGTTGAAGATGATGGAGAACTCGTTCATAAGGGCAATGTTAACGTCGCGCTGGGTATTCTCCATAATCTTGGCACTCTCTGCAACCTCAATTGTAGGGGCCTTGTGGATGCCTGCTTTCACAACCTTGCCGTAAACGGCTGCAATGTTTTCAAGGGTATTGGTGTCACATGCAGAGACAATCTTCATTGTATTCTGAAGGCTGTGCTGCACATCGCCCGGATTGATCCTCTCAGGAGAGTAGCCCACAAAGAAATCCTGTCCCATTTTCATTCCCGACAATTTTTCAAGTACCGGTACACACCTCTCCCTGGTGCAACCAGGGAACACTGTAGACTCATATACAACATAATCGCCCTCCTTGAGGTTCTCCGCAACAGTTTCGGTAGCCTTAAGCAGCGGACCAAGGTCTGGGGTGCGGTGTGCATCAATTGGGGTAGGGACGGCAACAATGAAGAAGTTTACCTCTTTAAGGTCTTCCCTGTTGCATGTAAAGGTGATGTCTGTCCCCTCAAATGCATCAGAGGGAAGTTCCCTGCTTGGATCTTCCTTTGAATTGAGCATCTCCACATTGCGGGCGTTGATATCAAATCCCACAACCTTGAAGTTTCTTGCCAATTCCAGCGCAAGAGGCAATCCTACATAACCTAAACCAATTACAGCAATGCTGTTTTTCTTCTCCACCAATTTGTTGTACATAATCTCCATTCTCTTTGTTAACGGCCCCAAAGTTAGAAAAAAACGCTAAATTTGAAGCAATAATTCAAAATTACACTTAATATGGGAAAGATTACTAAAAATTGTGCCGCATTTATAGCAGGTCTGCTTTTTTCTGCAACTTTGCTTGCGCAGGATTTCTCGTTTGCATATATGACAGATGTACACATATCTGTAGGAGGGCAGACAGTGGAGGATGCCAGGAAATGTATGGCAGACATCAACAGGCAGAAAGGGCTTTCGTTTGCAATTTTTGCAGGTGACATTACCGAGTTCGGTTCAGATGAGGAGATAAGGCTTGCCAAGGAGATCTTTGATGAACTTACAATACCTTATTATATTGTTGCCGGAAATCACGATGCCAAATGGTCGGAGAGCGGCTGCAATACTTTCCTTGAGGTGTTCGGCTATGAGATGTTCGATTTTGAGAAGGAGGGTATCCGTTTCGTTGGCTGCAACAGCGGCCCCAACATGAGAATGGCTCCGGCCCTTGTGCCTAGGGAGACAATAGTATGGCTCGATTCACTTTCAACTGTAATTGACCCTGCGCAGCCGTTGATTTTCATCAACCACTATCCAATGGATACATCTGTACTCAACTATACACAGGTGCTTGACTGCCTTAAGAAAATGAACACCCAGCTCATGATGTGCGGCCACTGGCACCAGGACAGGGCTATGGACTTTGAGGGTATTCCGGGCATGATAGGACGTTCAACCCAGAAGGTTGGCAAGAGAGGTCCAGGCTACAATATTGTAACTGTGAAGGGTTCTACAATTACTTTCAGGGAGAGGGTGGCTGAACCGGAAATTACAGACAAACCTTGGTTCACCCTAAGGATGAGCAGCGGTATGCCTGCCCCAAGCAATATAAAATATCCACGTCAGGATTTCTCTTCCAACGGGGCATATCCTAATGTGAAGGAGGTTTGGCGCAGGGCCGACAATACAGATATCGGTGCTGCTGCGGTTCAGAGCGGCAAATATGTGGTTTACGCAAATACGTCGGGAATAGTATACGCATTGGATGCTGCAACAGGCAAGGAGTTGTGGAAATATGCTACAGGGGGAAAGATTTTCTCAACCCCTGCGGTTTATGGCAAAGGTGATGCCGCTTCTGTAATCATTGGCTCTTGCGACAAAAATATCTACTCTTTGGACATAAGGAGCGGAAAGGTTAACTGGAAATATGAGTGCGGCAAATCTGTACTTGGCTCTCCAACAATCTATGGAGGTAAAGTTTATATTGGAGCGTCAGACAACACCTTCAGGGCACTCAATGCAAAAACCGGCAAACTTGTTTGGGAGAACAAGGAGATTAAAGGATTCATAGAGGCAAAACCTTTTGTGGACAAGCAGCAGGTTGTAATTGGAGACTGGGCAAACACCCTTTACTCATTCAACCCTGCCAACGGCAAGCTTCAGTGGAGCTGGCACAAGAAAGGGAGCAGAATGCTTTCCCCTGCAGCAGTATGGCCAATCAAGGCAAACGGCAACATAATCTTTGCAACCCCGGAGAGGGTAACCTATGGCCTGGATGCAAAAACAGGAAAACAGTTGTGGCGAGTGTATGGCGGAAGGGAATCTGTAGGTCTTTCTCCCGACAGCAAGAACTATTATGTAAAGGTAATGAAAGACTCTGTCTTCATGTTTGCAACCTCCCTTGCACCGGGAGCAGATAAACCTGTAAAAGTATGGGGTGCAAACGCTGAGTTCGGCTACGAGATAGCTCCAACCCCTATCACCTCTGTACCGCAGGGTGGAAAAGAGAACAAAGGATTTGTCTTCATTCCTACGGATAAAGGCAACATAGTGGCGTTGAACCACGCAGACGGATCAATTGCATGGAAACACAAAGTATCCTTTGCCCTTATCAACTACATCCAGCCGCTTGCCGGCAACAGACTACTTGTAAGCACTATGGATGGAATTGTTACGGTGCTGGAGTACTAGTGGAGAAATGTAAATTGGCGGTAAAATTGAAAAGTTTTTTTGTGTAATGGATAAAAAGTGTTACTTTTGTGGTCCGTAAAAATATTAAAGATAGTTAAGCTACTGAATAAGAGTTAATTAAAGATTAACCGCTTGCTGTCATAACCCAAAAAAACAAATTAAAATGTACGCAATCGTAGACATTGCAGGACAACAGTTTAAAGTTGAGGCTGGTAAAAAAATTTATGTACACCGCCTACAGGATGAGGTAGGTGCCTCAATCTCTTTCGAAAAAGTATTGTTAACCGACAACGAGGGTGTTGTTAAAGTTGGCGCTCCTTACGTTGATGGCGCAGTTGTTAAAGCAACTGTTCTTGACCACGTAAAAGGTAACAAGGTGCTAGTGTTCAAAAAGAAACGTCGTAAAGGCTATCAGAAAATGAACGGTCACCGCCAGTGTTTGACACAAATCCAAATTGAATCAATTGCTTAATTTTTAAAATTTAGAAGTTTATGGCTCACAAGAAAGGTGTCGGTAGTTCAAAGAACGGCCGTGAATCACATAGCAAACGACTAGGTCTTAAAATTTTCGGTGGAGAGAATTGCAAGGCAGGCAACATTATCGTTCGCCAGAGAGGTACAGTACACAACCCAGGTTTGAACGTTGGAATGGGTAAAGACCACACTCTATACGCTCTAATTGACGGAGTAGTAGTTTTCAAAAAGAAAGCAGAGGGTAAGTCTTATGTTTCGGTAATGCCTTATCAGAACTAAGGATTGCCCTAACAGACGCAATAGAAAGGCATTCCTTGTCCAAAGGAATGCCTTTTCTAATTAAAAGAACATAAAATACACACGATATGTTAACTCTAAAACTATTGAGAGAGCAGCCGGATTTTGTAATTGAGAGATTGGCTGTAAAAAATTTTGATGCATCACAGATTGTAAAGGATATTCTTGAGGCGGATGCGAGCAGACGTGCAACCCAGACAAAACTTGATGCGACACTTGCAGAGCAGAACCAGAAAGCTAAAGAGATTGGTATGCTTATGAAGCAGGGCAACAAGGAGGAGGCTGAGAATGCGAAGAAGGTTGTTGCAGAGCTTAAGGAGCAGTCTAAAGAGCTTGAGGCGCAGTTGGAGGAGCACAGCAAGGCAATGAACGATCTTCTTGTTTTGCTTCCAAATATCCCGTCATCATTGGTGCCTGAGGGCAAGACCGCTGAGGACAACGTAGTGGTTAGGGAAGGTGGAGTGAAGACTGCACTTCCTGAGAATGCAAAACCTCACTGGGAGCTTGCAAAATCTTTGGATATCATTGATTTTGATTTGGGCGTGAAACTTACAGGTGCAGGTTTCCCTGTATATAAAGATAAAGGTGCAAAGATCCAGAGAGCACTTATCTCTTTCTTCCTTGACAGAAATACCAGGGCAGGCTATATGGAGGTTCAGCCGCCGCTTGTAGTAAATGAGGCTTCTGCATATGCAACAGGCCAGCTTCCTGATAAAGAGGGGCAGATGTACCATGTAGGTCTAGACAACTTCTATATGATCCCTACAGCTGAGGTTCCTGTAACCAACATCTACAGAGACTGCATTGTGAACAAGGCAGATTTCCCTATCAAGATGACAGCTTATACCCAGTGTTTCCGCCGCGAGGCAGGTTCTTACGGTAAAGATGTAAGAGGTTTGAACCGTCTTCACCAGTTTGACAAAGTGGAGATCGTACAGCTTTCATTGCCTGAGAACTCATACGAGGCACTTGATGGTATGGTTAAACATGTTGAGAGCATTATCCAGGAGCTTGAGCTTCCATACAGAATCTTGAGACTTTGCGGTGGTGACATGAGCTTCACATCTGCACTTACCTATGATTTTGAGGTATATTCAGAGGCTCAGCAGCGCTGGTTGGAGGTAAGCTCGGTTTCAAACTTTGAGTCTTTCCAGGCTAACCGTATGAAGCTCAGATACAAGGATGATGAGGGCAAGACACAGCTTGCACACACTTTGAACGGAAGTTCATTGGCTCTTCCAAGAATCCTTGCAGCTTTGATTGAGAACCATCAGGACGAGAATGGCAGAATCCATATTCCTGCAGCATTGAGGGAGTACACCGGCTTTGAGTGGATAGACTAGTCCAATGGCCAGGAAGAATATAGACAAGATAATACTAGGAATAGACCCCGGAACCCGTATTTTGGGTTTTGGGGTTATCCACGTATTGGACTCCAAGGTTGAGTATGTGGATATGGGTGTTGTAAACCTGAAGAAGGTGACAGACCATTTTGTAACCTTAAAGGCTATCCATGAGGAGGTTGCAAAAATTATAGAGAAATATAATCCCGACGAATTGGCAATTGAGGCACCTTTCTACGGCAAGAATGTACAGGTGATGCTCAAGTTGGGCAGGGCACAGGGTGCGGCAATAGCCGCAGCGCTGCAGAGGGATATCCCAATTTTTGAATATGCTCCAAGAAGCGTGAAACTGGCTGTTACCGGAAAGGGGGCGGCATCCAAGGAGCAGGTGGCCCTTATGGCACAGAGGCTTCTTGGGATAGATTTCCCGCAGGAGTATCTGGATGCTACTGATGCTCTGGCAATTGCCATTTGCCACCATTACCACATCAGCAGTCCCCTTGTGGCGGCGCAGGGTGGGGGAAAGAAACTGTCGGGAAGAGGAAAAGGGAGTTGGGCACAGTTTGTGGAGTCCAATCCTGGGAGAATAAAGTAAAAAATTTTATATAACGATTTAACTTTTAAGGATTATAGCAGTCAAATAGTCGTTTGAAAAAAATTGAAGGATGCTTAAGAAATTTTTGATTTTTACAGTTGCACTTGTTGGCCTGTGTGTATGGGGTAATGAGGCGTTTGCTGAGGAGACTGATCCTCAGGTTGGTACACAGGCAAAAGGTACATATTTCAGGGCGGTTGTACTGGATTCGCTTACCAGGGAGCCCATTGAGTTTGCTACACTTCACGCTAAATATATTGGAGACAAGACTCCAAGGAAATATGCCCTCACAGATGAGAAGGGTGTGGTTGTGCTGCAGGGATTGCCTATTGGCAGGGCTACCATCACTTTTGAGTATATGGGCTACAAAGGGAAGCATTTTACCTTTGATATAAAGAAAGGTGCCAATGAGTATGGTGAACTCCTTGTGTCTGAGGATAACCAGATGCTTGATGCTGTGATGGTTACAGGTAGGGCAAACCAGATGGTGATTAAGAAGGATACCATTGAGTACAATGCATCTTCATTCAAGATATCTGATACCGATATGCTTGAGGAACTGATTAAGAAACTTCCTGGCGTTGAGGTGGATTCTGAGGGAAACATTACTGCAAACGGCAAGACAATCACCAAGATTATGATTGACGGAAAGGAGTTCTTCCTTGATGATCCTAACCTTGCTACCAAGAATATCCCTGCAAAGATTGTTGACAAACTGAGGGTTGTTGAGAGAAAATCCGAGCAGGCGCAGTTTACCGGCATTGATGACGGTGATGAGGAGACTGTGCTGGATTTGGGAATCAAGGCAGGTATGATGAAGGGATGGTTCGGTAATGTTGGCGGAGGTGCAGGTAACCCGCTTGTAGGTGGCGGCGACATGAAGTATGAGGGTGCTGCAATGATTGGACGCTTTACAGACAAGAGCCAGATAAGCATCATTGCCAACGGAAACAACACCAATAACCGCGGTTTCTCGGATGTGGCCGGCAATATGATGGGCCAGATGCGCGGTGGCGGCGGTGGCGGCTGGATGGGCCGTGGTATCACCACTTCGTGGATGGGTGGTATCAACGCCAACAAGAACTTCAAGAAGGAGGATTCAGACATTCAGGGTAACCTCATGTACAGCGGCCGTGACCGCCTTATTGAGGAGACAAAGGACAGGATGACAATGCTTGCTCCCGACAGGACCCTATACAACCACGAGAGCGGATATGACAAGACCTATTCAGACGGTGTGAGGTTTGGAGGAGAGTTTGACTACAAGCTTACAGAGAAGTCTTCATTCATGATCAGACCGAGCTTCAATATAGGAAGGGGTGATTTTGAGTCGTTCAATGAGTTCAATACCAGAACCAATCTTGATTCAACCAACAAGGGTATGAGCAGGAACTATGGCGACAACAACAACCACAATATTGGAACAAGACTTTTGTGGAGACAGAAGTTTGACCGTCCGGGAAGGACAATGTCATTGAGCATCAACCTCAATTTTTCAAACAACGAGTCTGACGGTTTCAACTACTCAAAGACAGACTTCTTCAAGAACAACCTTGTGGATTCTACAGCAGTGATAGACCAGCATTTCTTGAGCAAGAGTTCAACAAATACATATGCGGCAAGATTGTCTTACATTGAGCCTTTGGGAAAGAACTACTTTGTTGAGGCTGCATACAGGTTTACCAATAAGGTTACAGATTCACAGAAGAATACCTACAACAAGGATGCAAGCGGAAATTACTCTGTATGGGATGAGGAATACTCTACCAACTACGAGAATACATTCTTTACCCAGCAGGCGGAGTTGAACTTCATGAAGCAGGAGGAGAAGTACAACATCTCAATTGGAGCATCTGTGCAGCCTGCAAGAACCGAGAGCGTTGGAAGGGGACAGGATACTTCGTATACAGTAACCAACTTTACCCCAATTGCCAGAATCGATTACCGTTTCTCAGACAGCAAGCAGTTGAGGGTAAGATATCGTGGAAGGACCAACCAGCCTTCAATCAACCAGCTGATGCCGGTTAATGACAACTCTGATCCTTTGTACAGGGTAGAGGGTAACCAGAAACTTAGACCTGAGTTCACCCACTCATTGAGCACAAACTACCAGGTAAATGACAGGGTTAAGTTCAGCTGGTTCAATGTGGGTTTGGATTTGTCATATACCCAGGATGATATTGTATCAAAGAAATATTATACCGATGAGGGTGTGCAGGTTTCAACATACGAGAATACCGGCAAAGGTGTATATTCGGTTAACGGTAGAATCATGTACAATGCGCCTATCGGAAAGTCAAACTTTACATTCAATACCTTTACCAGAGCAGGTTACAACAACGGTATCTCTTATGTGAGGGAAAAACAGAATTTTGTTGAGAATGAGACCAAGAACCTCAATATTTTCCAGATGTTGAGACTTACCTACAGGAATGACTGGGCAGAGATTATTGCAGGCGGAAGGGTGAATTACCGCAATGCCAAATATTCTGTAGGCTCTATGGAGGATGTGGAGAGATGGACAAATGCCATTACTGGTTCAATTAACCTTACAATTCCTGGTGGCGTGAACCTGAAATCAGATATCGACCACACTTTCTACAAAGGTTTTGATGAGGGTTACGACGAGCCTGTTACAGTATGGAATGCAGAGATTTCAAAAACTTTGTTCAAGAATGCTGCAACATTGAAGTTCAAGGTTTATGATATCCTTAAACAGAGCAAGAATACTTCTGTTACCACAAACGAGAACTACATACAGAATGTTACCAACAACACCCTTGGTCAGTACTTTATGGTTACCCTTACATGGAGATTCGGTAACTTTGGCGATATGGGCAAAGGTGGAATGAGAGGTGGAATGAGAGGCGGCCCGGGTATGGGTAGAGGCCCTATGATGGGCGGCCCTGGCAGAAGATAGGAAACATTCCGGCCAAATTTATTGGGGAGACTTTAGAAGGTCTCCCTTTTTTTGTATTTTTGCGCAATAATGCCCAATAGGGCCAAATTTTCAGGTATGCAGGAAAAAGCTAAAAAGAGTAAAGGGAAGGTGCAGGGAAAGTGGTACTGGAACTGGTTTACAAAGCACCTTTATATGGCAGTAGCAGCGGTGGCAATAGTTGTATTTGTGCTGTTCTCAATGCTTGATGTGATTACAAGGCACAACAAGGAACTTGAGGTTCCTTCATTTGCGGGATTGAGTGTGGAGGATGCGCAGGCACTTGCACAGCAGAACCATATGAGACTTGAGGTTATAGATTCCGTACATATTGTAAGGATGCCCCCGGGAGTGGTATACAAGCAGAATCCGCAGGTTGGCAGCAAGGTGAAGAAGAACAGGCGAATTCTCCTTACCATTAATGCCAATACCCCCAAAATGGTAAAGATGCCTTCGCTGGTGGGATACTCCTTGAGGCAGGCACAGTCTGAACTGGCATCGCAGCAGCTTAGGGTTGGCAAACTTATCTATGTGAGGGACATTGCAACAAACAATGTGCTTGAGCAGCTTTATAAAGGCAAGCCGGTGGAGCCCGGAACGGAACTTGAGTGCGAAAGTGTAATTGATATAAAGCTTGGCCTGAATGATGCAGACAGTGTGGCTATAGTGCCTGATTTGTCGGGAAAACCATATTCAATCATTAAGGATTACCTTATAGACAATTCGCTCAATTTGGGTAAAGCCCATTTTGACAACACAGTTGTTACATTGCAGGACTCCCTTGCTGCTTTTGCATACAAGCAGGAGGTTGCATTGCCGGAGGGGAAGACATCGCCTGTTTACGGCTCTGCAGTAACTGTATATTTTACATTAGACAAATCGTTGATTCCTACAAAAGAAGAAGATGACTCAGAGGACCAGGAGAGATAATATATTTGACAATTTCTCAAACATAGATGACTATATTGCGGAGAGGGAGCTGCAGGACCCTGATTTGGAGGGTGATGGAGAGATGGATGGAGAGGGTGAAATTGACTCCATGTTTGAGCACTACAGGTTTCCTGTAGACAAGGGGCAGAAGATGCTCAGGGTAGACAAATATCTTACCCAGCATATGGAGAAGACCTCGCGCCACAGGATACAGCTGGCAATTGATGCCGGTTATGTGAGGGTGAATGACAAGATTGTGAAGGCAAACTACAAGGTTAAGCCCAACGATCTCATAACTATAGTAATGCCTTACCAGAGGAGAGGCCTTGAGATCAAGCCTGAGAACATTCCTTTGGACATTGCATACGAAGATGACGATTTGCTTGTAGTGAACAAGCCTGCCGGTCTTGTGGTGCATCCGGGCCACGGCCATTTCAGCGGTACGCTAATCAATGCCCTTGCATTCCATCTTGGTGTGAGCCAGGGTCCTGATGCAACTGATGAGAGGATGGGTATCCTGGTGCACAGGATTGACAAGAATACGTCGGGGTTATTGGTTGTGGCAAAGAATGACCAGGCACAGATGGGGCTGGCAAAACAGTTCTTCGACCATACCATTGAGAGAAAATACATTGCCATTGTATGGGGAAATGTGAAGGAGGATGAGGGAACCATCAATGCCAATATTGGAAGGGACCCTAATGACAGGCTCAAGTTCAAGGCTTTTCCTCCCGACAGTGAGATTGGCAAGCATGCCGTAACCCACTACAAGGTGCTTGAACGCTTTGGATATGTTACTCTTATTGAGTGCAAACTGGAGACAGGCAGGACCCACCAGATTAGGGTGCATATGAACTCAATAGGTCATCCGCTGTTCAATGACGACCGCTATGGCGGCGACAGGATCCTTAACGGAACTATCTACAGCAAATATAAACAGTTTATAGACAATTGTTTCAAGCTGCTTCCGCGCCATGCACTGCATGCACAGACACTTGGATTTGAGCACCCGGTAACCGGAAAGCACGTGTTTCTTGAGAATCAGATTCCAAGTGACATGATGGCGCTTATTGAGAAATGGCGCAATTACGCTATGAGCAAAGTACTTGAGGAGGACGAGTAATGGTAAAGAGTTTTTTTGAGAATATAACCCCGCAGCAGCAGGAGCAGTTTGCAATGCTTACTCCGCTGTATGAAGACTGGAACAGCAAGATTAATGTTGTTAGCCGCAAGGATATAGACAAACTTCAGCTGCACCATGTGCTTCATTCGCTGGCAATTGCCAAATTTGCAGAAATGGGAGAGATGTTCAAGCCTGGTACAAAGGTGATGGATGTGGGTACCGGTGGAGGTTTTCCCGGCATTCCTTTGGCCATTATGTTCCCTGAGGTTGATTTTCTGCTGGTAGATTCTATCGGGAAGAAGATTAAGGTTGTGACTGAGGTGGCCAATGCCCTTGGATTGAAGAATGTGAGGGCTGTGAAGGCGAGGGCTGAGGAGATAAATGAACAGTTTGACTTCATTGTTTCCAGGGCGGTTACAGATTTGGGCAATTTCCTTCCGTGGGTAAAAGGGAAATATGGAAAGGGAATCATTTATCTTAAGGGTGGTGACCTTAATGAAGGGGGATTGTTGTACAAGGAGTTGGAGAATGCTGCCGCAAAGTGCAGAATAAACAAGAAAACCATGACTTACTGCCCTATAGAGATGTGGTTCAATGACGAGTTCTTTAAGGAGAAGTATGTCATTTATATTCCAAGGTAAAAAAAGTTTGGTATTTAGAAATTAAAAACGTACTTTTGCACTCCCATTTGAAAAATTATAAAATTGTCATAATATGAAACGCACATTCCAACCATCACAGCGCAAACGCCGTAACAAACACGGATTCCGTGAGCGTATGTCAACCCCTAACGGCCGCAGAGTATTGGCTGCAAGACGTCGTAGAGGCAGAAAAAAATTGACTGTATCTTCTGAGGACAGATTCTAGTCTGTACAAGGGATAAAGTGATAAAAAAACCACCTGGGAGGGTGGTTTTTTTGTTTTCAGAGGCTCCTAGTTAGGATTTTTTGTTTAATTTTACACTAAAATTCAAGATATGGAAACTTTAGTTTAACTTAAATAAATATCTGATGAAAAAACTAATTCTATCAGTGCTGATGGCATTATGTACTACAATGTTGTTGGCACAGACAGTAACAGTAAAAGGTACTGTTATTGGATCGGAAGACGGATTGCCTATCATTGGAGCATACGTTGTGGAGCAAGGTACCCAGAACGTAGCATCTACTGATATAGACGGCAATTACGTCATTACTGTACCAAAGCTGGCCACTTTGGTTGTTACTTCAGTTGGCTATCATGAGCGTGTTATCCCGGTTCAGGGAAGACAGATCATTAATGTTTCGTTGGCTCCAGAGACCATCAATCTTGATGAGGTTATGGTTGTAGCTTACGGTACTGTTAAAAAAGGATCTTATTCAGGTTCTGCAACAGTAGTTAAGCAGGATGCAATGAAAGATGCTCCGGTAGTGAGCTTTGAGTCTGTATTGGCTGGTAAGGCTCCCGGTGTACAGGTAGCTTCATTCTCAGGCCAGCCAGGTGCTCAGGCAGACATCTCTATCCGTGGTTTCGGTTCATTCAACGCGGGCAATGCTCCTTTGTATGTAATTGACGGTGTTCCTGCAACCAGCGGTGACTGGGCTTCTGGAAACATGTCTACAAGTGCAATGTCTTACTTGAATCCAAGTGACATTGAGAGCATTACAGTATTGAAAGATGCTGCTGCAGCTTCATTGTACGGTTCACGTGCTTCAAACGGTGTAATCCTTATTACCACCAAAAAAGGTAAATCAGGCAAATTGACCTCTACATTCAAGGCAAGTGCAGGTTTCTCATACTTTGCTTATGACAACTATCCTTTGGCTTCGGATGCACAGATGGAGGAGCTTCACAGACAGGCATGGTACAACTACGGTGAGAGAAACCCAAGCAAATGGCAGTCTTATGGTTCTTTGGACAACTATACTGCAGCTATGGTACAACAATATTACCCTGCACGTGATTATGACAAATATATCTACAAGGACTGGGAGGATGTATTGTTCCGTACCGGTATCTCGCAGAACTATGAGTACAGCGTTTCAGGTGGTGGTGAGAAAGGCAAGATCTATGCATCGGTAGCTTACACAGACCAGCAGGGTGTTGTTTCAATTGACAACCTTCAGAGATTCTCAACTACTGTAAACGGAGAGACCAACTTGAACAAATTCATTAAGATTGGTGGTAACCTACAGTATTCAAGACAGTTCCAGGAGGGTCACCAGGAGGGTGCTTCAACAAAGGATAACCCATTCTTCATCTGGAAAGTTGTATTGAACCCAAGATGGCCTTATGCATACAAAGAGGACGGTTCGCTTTATCTTGAGAGATGGAACTCTTCTTACTCTACAATCAACCCTGTTGCTTCTTATAATGCACAGATCAATGACGCAAAACAGAACCGTTTGATCATCAAAGGTTTTGTGGAGGCCAAGTTTACAGATTACCTTACTGCAAAAACAACCTTGAGCTCCGACTGGCTATATGTACATGACAGATTCGGCTGGTTGTACGGTCACCCTAACTACACTGCATATAGTGACCAGGGCGGTTACATGTCAGACAGACACAGGAATGTAAACAGAACTGTAAGTTCTACAACTTTGAACTTTGACAAGACTTGGGGAGACCACCACGTATCTGCTTTGGCAGGTTGGGAGGCTGAGGAAGAGAAATACCATATGACAAGAATCGGTAAGATTGACTTCTCTTACGCAGGTGCTACTGAGTCTATCTTCGGTACAAACTACGAGGACGGTTATGCATACTCAAGAGAGGAGGGTCTTCTTTCTGCATTGGGCAGCTTGAGCTATGACTACAAGGCCAAATATTATTTGACAGGTACTTTCAGACGTGACGGTTCATCAAGACTTGCTCCTGAGACACGTTGGGGTAACTTCTGGTCGGTTTCAGGTTCATGGAGATTCTCAAATGAGGACTTCCTTGACTATGAGTGGTTGAACGACGGTAAGTTGAGGGGATCATACGGTACCAGCGGTACACTTCCTTCAGACTACTTCGGATACATGTCAGTTTATGATTTTGAGCAGTATGGCTCTGCAGGTGCCAGCTATCCTGGTAACCTTGCAAACACCGATTTGACCTGGGAGAAGAACAAGAACTGGAACGTGGCTGTAGATGCTACAATCTTTGACAAATACAACTTCACAATTGAGTATTTTGAGAAGAAAACTACAGACTTGTTGCTTGATGCAAAAGTTCCTTCAACTACAGGTTTCTCAACAACCCTTACAAACATCGGTTCAATGAGCAACAAAGGTTGGGAGATTGCTGTAAATGTTGATATCATCAAAGATAAGGATATTGACCTTTCAGTAGGTGCAAACTGGTCTACAATCAAGAACAAGGTTCTTGCACTTTCTGAGGAGGGTGAGCAGCAGGTTAACAACAGACAGATCTGGAAAGCAGGTTACTGCTTCTACCAGTACTACACAAGAGATTATCTTGGAGTAAACAAGGAGACCGGTATGCCTATGTATGCAAGAGGTACTTTCCATGAGGGTGGCAAACCTGCAAGCGAGGATGTGACCCTTAAGAACGGTACTAAGATTGCCAAAGGTGAGACTGTCCCTTACGACACTTACAACTACACCCCTACAACAAGAAGCAAGGCCAACTCCATGATTCTCGACGGCAAAACTGCATTGCCTAAAGGTTATGGTGGATTCAATGTTGATTTCAGATACAAGAACTTGTCATTCATCATGGCATGGTCATACAAATATGGCAACTACATGTGGGATAACGCAACTGATGACCTTTGCGTAGACGGTTACTACTGGTCTCACAGAAATATGCTTGCATCTGAGGTTGATACCTGGAGCCCTGAGAACCCTAACGGTTCTATTCCAATCCGTATTGCCGACAATACAGAGGGTGGTTACTACGACTCTTCAAGAGCAATCCATAAAGGTGATTTCTTGAGATTGAAGAACCTTACAGTTTCTTATACTTTGCCTAAGACCTTCACCCAGAAGTACAGCATCAGCAATGCTAGGGTATATGTGGCAGGTGCAAACTTGTTGACATTCTCTGGCCTTCATATAGATCCTGAGCTTCCATCAGACGGTTACTACAACTTTGGTATGCCGGCAATGAGAACTGTAACTCTAGGACTTGAGGTAAGTTTCTAATTAGAACCAACTATAATTTAATTTGAGATGAAAAGATTTATATATAATACAGCAGTTGCGTTAGGTGTGTTGTTGGGTGCCTCTTCTTGTGACGGTTTTCTCGACAGGATTCCTACAGACTCGGTAGTGTCTGAGAGCGCAATGGCAACCTTGGCTGATGCGGAGGTTGTTGCAAATGGTCTTTATACAGACCTTAAGTACTATACTATGTATGGTAGCTACATACCGTATATGGGTGATATGAGGGGAGATAACCTGTATCCTACAAGTGCCAGCGGTACCGGCAGAACTATCTACACTTTGGAGTATGAGCCTGTACAGAGCACATACTTTGGAATGTGGCAGACTTACTATACTACAATCATGAGGGCAAACACCCTTATTGCAAACATTGAGACCATCCCTGTAATGAGCTCTGCTGACCAGGAGAAGAAAGATGATATCCTTGGCCAGGCTTTGACTATCAGGGCTCTTTGCCACTGGGATATTGCAAGATTGTATGGATATCCTTACATGAAGGACAACGGTGCTTCTCTTGGTGCTGTGATCCTTACTGAGGTTGTAGCTCCATCAGAGTCAAAACTTCCAAGAAATACTGTAGCCGAGACTTATGCACAGGTAGAGAAGGATTTGGCAGAAGCATTGCCAAAACTTTCAAAATCAAAGAATGACGGCCACTTCAACTATTGGGCTGCAAGAATGCTTCAGGCTAAGGTTGCCCTTTATAAAGGTGACTGGCAGACTGCTTTCACCGCAGCTTCTGAGGTAGTAGAGTCTTCTCCTTACAGAATGGTTCCTAACAGCGAGTACTTGGCATACTGGGGCAAACAGTGTGATGACGAATCTGTTCTTGAGTTCCTTGTAACCAATACAGGTGACATTGACTCAGACGGCGGTTTCTACACCATGTACCATAACATGTGGTTTGAGGACAAGGCTGCAGGTGCTGATATCATCCCTAGCAAGGCTTGGAAAGACCTTTTTGCAAATACTCCTAACGATGTACGTGCACAGATGATCGCTTATGACGATCCTAATACTGGCGCAATCAAATCAGGAGAGTACTGGTTGAAGAAATTTATCGGCAACAAGGATCTTGGTTATACTTTCCGCAGAAACAACCCAAGAATCTTCAGAATCACCGATGCATATCTTATGGCAGCTGAGGCAGCTCTTGAGCTTGCAGGCAAACAGGATATTGCAAACGAGTACTTGAACGCTGTTGTAAAACGTGCAGATCCTACTGCAGCAGATGTAGTTGCAACTTTGGACCGTATCCAGATTGAGCGTCAGAAAGAGTTTATTGGCGAGGGCCACAGATTCTTTGATGTTCTTAGAAGAGGCGGCAAGATTGTAAAGGATGCATCATTGGATGACAGGGACTTTGCAGGTAACACAAGACAGGAGATTGACTGGAATGACTACAGGGTGGTTCTTCCTATCTCACACAACGAGATTATGCTTTATCCTGAATTGCAGCAGAACCCTGGTTATTAATATCCGAAAATAAACAGATTGGGGAGGCGGCCTTTGTGGCTGCCTCCTTTTTTGTATATTTGTGGAGAAGAAAATTAAACTCAAAAGATATGATGAAGAAATTTTTTATTGCAGCAGTTGCCATAGCGGCAGTTTTGGTTTCATGTAATCCCGACAGCAAAAAGGGGGCAACAGCAGTAGGTGGCGGTTCTGGTAGTGCGGAGTTCTCCCAGACAAAGGCGCAGCCTGAGGCCGACAGTCTTGGAAATATTGTAAAGGTAGGGGATATGGCTCCAGATTTTACATGTACCCTTACGGACGGCAAGCAGGTTACCCTTTCTGCCCTTAGAGGGAAAGTGGTGATGCTCCAGTTTACCGCAAGCTGGTGCGGCGTGTGCAGAAAAGAGATGCCTTTCATTGAGAAGGATATCTGGCTAAGGCACAAGGATAACCCTAATTTTGTACTTATGGGAATTGACAGGGACGAGCCGCTTGAGACAGTACTCAAATTTGCTGAATCTACAGGTGTCACTTATCCGTTGGCATTGGATCCCGGTGCAGACATCTTTGCAAAATATGCCCTCAGGGAGGCCGGTATTACCAGAAATGTCCTTATTGACAAAGAGGGCAAGATTGTGATGCTTACACGTCTTTACAAAGAGGATGAGTTTGCACAACTGGTTGCCAAGATTGACAGCATGCTGCAGTAATCAGAGATTGTTTTCCCTTTTGAGAATCTCTTTGGCCCTCTTAAGGCGTGTCTTTACGGTATTTAGCTCAAGATTAAGTTCTTGGGCTATTTCGTTATATTCGTACTCCTTAATGAAGCGGAGGATGGCCGGCTCGCGGTATTTCTCGTCAAGGGCATTTATCATCTCTATGAGTGAACGGTATTCCTGTGAACTGATGAGCTTGTCCTCCGGGGAGTTGCGGATTCCGCTCCCAATGTTGGCAAGGGAGTGGGTGCTGTCGGGAGCAAGGCTGGAACCTATGGAGATTTTTCTCTTGCGGGTGTAGTCTATTGCAATGTTGCGGGCTATGTTGAAGAGCCAGGTAGAGAACTTGTACTGGGGGTTGTAGGTTGGGAGGGCCTGGAAGGCTTTCTGGAAGGCTTCCTGCACAATGTCCTGAGGCTCCTCAGCCAGCTCAATAATCCCCTCGGAGTTCTTCAGGTGTCCGATGAACTCGTTTACATAAAGCCAGAGCGGCTCCCTGTGGCGCTGCACAAGGAGGGTGTATGCAGCCTGGTTTCCGGCAAGGGCCTCCTGTATAAGCTGCTGGTCTGTAGCTTCTGCTATGCTCTGCTCCTTATTCATGTTTTTAGTGGGCCTCAAGCCAGTTCTCTCCTTCTCCGCACTCTGCAACCAGCGGAATGCTCAGTTTTATCACATTTTCCATTTCCTGTGTTACGATTGCTGCAATCTGCTGCTCCTCTCCGGGAACTGTGTCAAAAACAAGCTCGTCGTGCACCTGGAGTATCATCCTGCTTTTTAGTCCTTCCAACGCAAGACGGCGGTAAATGTTTATCATTGCCACCTTAATTATGTCAGCGGCGCTTCCCTGAAGGGGTGCATTTATGGCGTTGCGCTCGCTGAAGCTGCGGACAACGGCGTTGCGTGAGTTGATGTCGGGAAGAAACCTCTTGCGGCCGTAAATTGTCTCCACATAACCTTTCTCTTTGGCTGTGGATATCATGTTGTTCATATACTCCTTAACCTTAGGATATGATGCAAAATACTCCTCAATAAGGTTCTTGGAGTCTGTGCGGGTCATTCCAAGTCTCTGTGAAAGACCGAATGCCGAGATGCCGTAAATGATACCGAAATTGGCAGTCTTTGCCCTGCTCCTCTGCTCCTTGGTAACCTCCTCTTCAGCCACTTTGAATACTTTTGCCGCTGTAGCGGTATGGATGTCCATGTTGCGGTTGAAGGCATCAATAAGGTGCGGGTCGCCGCTCATATGGGCCATAAGGCGGAGTTCAATCTGCGAGTAGTCTGCAGAGATTATTGCACCCTGGGCTGCAGAAGGGACAAATGCCCTGCGTATCTCCCTTCCCCTTTGGGTGCGGATAGGGATATTCTGCAGATTCGGATTTGTTGAACTCAACCTGCCTGTTGCTGTAAGTGACTGGTTGAAAGTAGTATGTATTTTCCCCGTTTCGGGGTTTATAAGCTGTGGAAGGGCATCTGTGTAGGTAGAGATGAGTTTTTTTGTACCTCTGTACTCCAGAATTTTGCCCACAATAGGATGGAGCTCCAGCATCTCATTCAGGGTCTCCTCATCTGTTGGGTAGCTTCCTTTGGCACTTTTTTTCACCTTAGGGTTCAACTGCAGTTTCTCATACAGCAGCACCCCCACTTGCTTGGGCGAAGAGAGGTTTATTCCCGGTTCTCCCGACAGTTCCACAGACTGTGCCTCAATCTGGGCAAGTTCGGCAGAAAGGGCCTTGCTGTACTCCTTCAGATGAGCAGTATCTATTTTTACGCCGGTATGTTCCATATTGGCAAGCACCTCCACAAGAGGGGCCTCAATCTCCTTATACAGTTTGTCCTGGCCGGCCTGTTGCAGCTCCTCTTCTATTTTCCCCTTAAGAAGTAGCATAAGTGCACACCTTATACCGGCGTTGGAGCTTTCTTCCGGAGTGATGCCGCTTTGCTGCGGCTCTTCAATCATGGAGAAGAGGTCGGGTTCTGCAGGTGCGGAGAACAGGTCTTCCTGGAACAGCTCTCCTGATGTCTCCTCATGTACACTAGAGGCTCCCAATTGGTTGATGTCTATTCCCAGGTAACTTTTTACAAGGGTATCCTCCTTGTGGCTCCTCTCCGGGTTGAGGATGTAGTGCATAAGTTCAATGTCGTATATATCCCCCTTGAGTTTTATGCCGTTGTCCCACAGTTTTTTGTAAAGTTCCTTGAATCCGTATCCGCATTTGCCAACAAGCGGGTTCTGGAGAATCTCTGCTGCGCTCTTCTCATTCCCCGGTGCAATTACAGTGTAGCCTGTACTGCATCCAAGTACGGTTGCCTTGCCCGGTATATTTACAATTCCAATCTCCTTTTCATGTGCGGCAAGTGCTGCAAACTCAGCGGCCGGCATTTCTTTTGGCGCTGGAATTGACACTGCTGTTACAGCCTCTGCTTCTGATGGTGCAGCCTCTGCTGTGGCAGCCGGCACGCCTCCTTCCTTTACAAACCCTGCAGGGAGAAGTTTCCTTAATGAATTGAACTCGTATCTATTGAAAATGCGCTCAACCGATGCGGAATCTGTACCCTTGAGGGCAACATCCTCCACGCCCAGAGGCAACTGGATATCTCTCTTTATGGTTACAAGGAAACGGCTCATCTGAATCTGCTCCAGAGAACTTTTTACAGCTTCCTGCTGCTTGGCAGGGAGTTCGTCTGCATGGGCAATTATATTCTCAAGAGAGCCATATTTCCCAATCAGTTTCTTTGCTCCAACCTCTCCAATGCCACGGATTCCCGGAACATTGTCTGAAGAGTCTCCCCAGATTGTGAGGATATCGATTACTTTTTCAGGCTCACATATTCCATAATGTTCACAAACCTCCTTCTTTCCTATGATTTCCACCTCATTTCCCCCTTTCCCGGGCTTGTACTGGAAGATGTTTTGGGTGATGAGCTGGCCGTAGTCCTTGTCGGGAGTAACCATAAATATTTGGGTGTCATCCTTTTCCCATTGGGTGGCCATTGATCCTATTACATCGTCGGCCTCAAAGCCGGGAATCATCACTACCGGAATGTTGAAGGCTGCCAGTATCTCCTGAAGCGGCTCGAGGGCTGCCTTAACCAGTTCGGGGGCGGCACTGCGGTTTGCCTTGTATTCGGGGTATGCCTCATGTCGGAAGGTCTTTGCAGGTGGGTCGAATGCCACTGCAAGGTGGGTTGGCTGCTCTTTGGCTATGAGTTCAAGGAGCATCTTTGTGAATCCGAACAGGATGGAGGTATCCTCACCCTTGGAGTTTACCATAGGGCGGCGCATGAATGCGTAGTACATCCTGAATATCTGGGAGTGTCCGTCTACAAGAAATATCTTTTGCATGGTTGGTTGGGCCGGTTAAATGTTGTCTGAAGCGTACCACTCGGCAAACGAGCCGGCGGTCTCGTATAATTTTATGCTGAACAGTTCAACTCCCTGCGGCAGTTTGCCCAAAAGAACCTGTGCAAACCAGCAGATGAGGTTCTCGGTTGATGGCTGGAAATCCACCATTATCACGTTGGGGTATGCCTGGGCCAGTTCCTGTGAAAGGGGAGAGGCGGCGTGCATTATGAGGGCGTGGTCCAATACATCTACAATGTTTTCATTTACAATTGCTTTCAGTTGTTTGAAATCCACAACCATCCCCTCTTTGGGCGAGTTGGTACCGTTGAGGTTCTCACCTTTTACAGTTACATACATCAGGTATGAGTGGCCGTGGATGTTGCGGCATTTGCCGTCGTACCCCGGAAGGGCATGCGCCCCCTCAAACCTGAACTCTTTTGTTATTCTCAGTACAGCCATAAAATTTCAGTTAAACTACAAATTTACGCATAATTTATATCTTAAACAAAGGTGTGGTTATGGTTGTTTTTTGTTTGCAAATAGTGGTGTTTTTTTAATTTTTATTATATTTGTAATACAAAACACTAATGGATTTTAAACCTACCAATATGAAAGTTGATTTTAATGAGTTCCTTTCAAGCAGTGCCAAATGCATGAAGCCATCGGCTATCAGAGCGTTGTTGAGCGTTGTAAATCAGCCTGGTGTAATTTCGTTTGCAGGTGGATTCCCCAACCCTGAAACTTTCCCTATAGAAGACCTCAAGACCATTATGATGGAGGTTCTTGAGGAGGAAGGTGCCAAAGCCCTCCAGTATGGCGGAACAGACGGAAACTGGGCCTTGAGGGAGGAACTTGCAAAAAGATATGTAAACGAAGGCCTTGATATTGACAAGGACAATATAATCATCACCACAGCTTCGCAGCAGGCCATTGACCTTACTGCAAAAGTGCTGCTTGATCCAGGCGATATAGTAATCTGTGGCTTGCCTTCTTATCTTGGAGCGCTGCAGGCATTCTCTACCTATCAGGCCAAACTTGTGGGTGCCGAGAAGGATGAGGAGCTTGAGGCTGTTGTAAGGGCAATGTGCCTTGCAGGCAAGAAGCCAAAATTCATCTATGCAATACCTGATTTCCAGAACCCTACAGGAATTACAATGACCCTTGAGCAGAGGCAGTATCTTGTAAGGATTGCAAGGAAATATGACATACTTATCCTTGAGGACAGCCCGTACAAGGAGATCCGTTTTGAGGGTGAGCATCTTCCATACCTTTTCTCAATGGCCCCAGAGCGTACAATAATGCTTGGAACATTCTCCAAGACATTTGCACCGGGCTTCCGCCTTGGCTGGATTGTTGCCCCTAAGGAGTTTATCCACCAGATCAATCTTGCAAAACAGTCGGCAGACCTTTGTTCTCCAACTTTCGACCAGTTTGTGGCTGCCCGCTACCTTAAGAAAGGATTGTTTGAGAAGAACCTTGTGGGTACAGTTGAGATGTACAGAAAGAAGAGGGACCTTATGCTCAAATCGCTTGAGGAGTATATGCCTGAGGGTGTTACCTGGACAAAACCGGATGGTGGCCTGTTCCTTCTTGTAAAACTTCCTGAGTGGTATGATGCAAGAGACCTGTTTGAGGTTGCACTGCAGAAAAATGTTGCCTTTGTAATTGGAGAGGCATTCTTCTGCGACGGCAGCGGCAAGAATACCTTCAGAGTGAACTATTCATTTATGGATGATGAAAGCATTATTGAAGGAGTGAAAAGACTTGCCTCGGCAATTGAGGATTTTATGAGAAAATAATAAGAGGTATTCCCAATATGTAATGAGGGGTCACATCATTTGTGGCCCCTTTTTCGTTTTCCGGGACATTTCCTTTCTGGCGTGGCGGTTTGTCCTGGTTTTGTGGCGTTTTTCAGGACATTTTCCTTCTGTTGCGATGGTTTGTCCTGGAATTGTGGGGTTTTCCGGGACATTTTTCTTTTGCGGTGTGCTGTCGGGATTAATAAATATTATTTTGCTTTCTGTATGTGGTTTTATTATTTTTGCACCGCAAAATTTGACTAAATAACAAAGAAAAAAGAGATAATTATGAGAAAGAAAATTGTTGCAGGCAACTGGAAAATGAACACCACTGTTGCTGAGGGCGTTCAGTTGGCAAAAGATGTTTTGGCTAAAGTTTCAGAGGTTCCTGCTGAGGTTAAATTGGTAGTTGCTCCACCTTTCGTGCACATCACTTCTGTAGGTGCAGTTCTTGAGGGTTCTGTAATTGGCCTTTCTGCACAGAACTGTGCTGATGAGGTTAAAGGTGCATACACCGGTGAGGTTTCTGCAAAGATGGTTGCTTCAACAGGTGCACAGTATGTTATCCTTGGCCACTCTGAGAGAAGGGAGTACTACGGTGAGACCAATGAGAAACTTGTAAAGAAAATCAACCTTGCCCTTGCTGAGGGTCTTGCTCCAATCTACTGTGTTGGCGAGAAACTTGAGGAGAGAGAGGCTGGCAAACACTTTGAGGTTGTTGGCTCACAGGTTAAAGAGGTATTGTTCGGCCTTTCAGCAGAGCAGATGAAGAATGTTGTTATTGCTTACGAGCCAGTTTGGGCTATCGGTACAGGCAAGACTGCTACCAGCGAGCAGGCTCAGGAGATCCACGCTTTCATCCGCGCAACTTTGGCTGAGCAGTTTGGTGCTTTGGCTGAGGAGATCACTATCCTTTACGGCGGAAGCTGCAAACCTTCAAATGCTAAAGAGCTTTTCGCTCAGAAAGACATTGACGGTGGTCTTATTGGCGGTGCTGCTTTGGTTGCTGATGACTTTGTAGCAATTGCAAAAAGCTTCTAATCACTTAAAACAGATTAAAAAATGAATTACATAGAGGTTGCAATAGAGATTACTCCATATACAGAGGAGAAAGCAGAAATTGTAATGGCTATGTTGGATGATATCCCTTTTGAGAGCTTCTCTACGGAGGAGCCTCTCCTTAAGGGTTATATTGGTCAGGATAATTTCAACCAGCAGAACCTTAAGACAGTTTTGAGCTATTTCAATGGAGGTGCTTCCGGATTTGAGGTGTCGTATACTACGTCATTTATCCAGGAGGAGAACTGGAACCAGACCTGGGAGTCTGATTTTGAGCCTATCTTCATTGACGGGTTGGTTACAGTAAAGGCACCGTTCCACAAGAATTTGCCTTTGACAAAATACAATATCCGTATTGAGCCAAAGATGGCCTTTGGTACAGGACACCACCAGACAACCACAATGATGGTTAAGGGGTTGCTTGACCTGAACGGAGAGGGAGAGAAGAGTACGGAGCTTTGTGGTGCAAACGGTCCTTTGGGAGGCTGGAGAAGTGTACGCGGCAAACAGGTGCTTGATATGGGTACCGGTACAGGTGTACTTGCAATCCTTGCTGCCAAAATGAGGGCAAAAAGGGCTGTACATGCAATTGATGTGGATATTGTTGCTGTAAACTCTGCCAAGGAGAATGCCTGGAAGAACAGACTGGCTGAGGCTGTGCACACATTGTACGGCGACGGCTCGCTTATTCAGGCAAACAAATATGACCTTATCCTTGCCAATATAAACAGGAATATCCTCATGCAGGATATGGATACCTACTACAGAGGTATGCGCAAAGGGGGAGTGCTTGTTTTGAGCGGCTTCTATACAGAAGATATCCCGGTTCTGGAGTCTTGCGCCAGTGAAAAGGGATTCAAGCTTGTTGCAACCAGGGATATTGATAACTGGGCAAGCATGATTTTGTACAAAGAATAAATTTTTTCAACTTTTTTAACAAAAAGTTTGGATTTGTAAAAATAATATCTACCTTTGCAATCCCAAACGCAATGCGGGTGTGGCGTAATTGGTAGCCGCGCTAGACTTAGGATCTAGTGCCGAGAGGCGTGGGGGTTCGAGTCCCTTCGCCCGCACAAAAA
>JAZRQU010000034.1:0-1727 GCA_045650045.1 Candidatus Egerieisoma sp.
AAATGTTGAGTTGTTCATAGGAACACCGTCAATAACGTAAAGTGGCTGGTTGCTACCTGAGATTGAAGTGATACTTCTCAATACAACAGTTGTAGAAGCACCTGGAGCACCACCTGTTGAAGTTACGGTCATACCTGCTACACGACCCTGTAGTGCGGTTACGAAGCTCTCACGACCAGACTCTGCGATATCCTGAGCCTTTACGTTCTGAACTGCAGAACCTACTGAACGTGCAGTACGTTTCAAACCGAACTCTGCGGTAATCACTGCCTCCTCCAACATCTCTGAATCCTCCTCCATTACGGCGTTGATCACAGATCTGTTGTTTACAGGCATGGTAAGGTCTTTCATTCCTACCATTGTAAATACAAGAGTACCTTTTGCAGGCGCGTTCAACTGGTATTTACCGTCAATGTCGGTAGAGGTACCGTTAGTAGTACCCTGAACCATTACATACGCACCAATCACAGGCTCTCCACTCTTATCTGTTACAGTACCTGAAACAGATATGTTCTGTGCCCATGCACTTAGTGAAAGTGTCATAGCCACAAGAGTCATCACTGCTAGACGCAATGAACGACTAAGACTTTTGTGAATGAACATAAAATAAATTTTAGGTTAATAAATAGTGTTTACTGTAAGTTTTGTCCTATCAGCTTAGCTGTACGAAAAAAAACGGTGGTTTTCTCCATACAACGAGCAAAGATATGCATTTTTTTAAAAATACACAATTAAACTATCGAATATGTCATTCTCTGCATCTTAATAATAATACTTTCTTGCTTTAGACTTTGCATATTTTTACAAACACCAATCTATTCTCATTATGATCTACGGTTACATAAGAGTAAGCAGCTGCAAACAGACAGTTGAAAACCAACGTTACGAAATTAACCAGTTCTGCAAAAGGGAAAAACTGGCTGTGGATGGATGGATTGAAGAATCCATCAGCGGTACACAGGCTTATAACAAGCGCAAATTGGGGAGACTTTTGAGGAAGGTAAAAAAAAATGACATGATTATCTGCGCCGAACTGTCCCGTCTGGGGAGGAATCTTTTCATGATTATGGAAATCCTAAATGTCTGTATGGCAAAGGAGTGCAGAATATGGACAATTAAGGACAACTACCGCTTGGGCGACGACATTCACAGTAAGGTTCTTGCTTTCGCATTCGGCCTGTCTGCGGAAATTGAGAGAAATCTCATATCCCAACGCACCAAGGAGGCCCTGGCCAGAAAGAAGGCCGAAGGGATTCCTTTGGGCCGCCCGAGAGGGAAAAGGAATGCCCCCGGCAAATATAAATTGTCGGGAAAAGAATCCTACATTGAGAAGAAACTGAAGGAGGGGATGTCCAAGAGTGAGATTGCCAGAAGGTGCCGGGTGGGGAGGAGCACCCTATACAGTTTCATCAATGAAAAGCTCTCCCCAGGAGGAAAAATTCCCCTCCCGAACTGATACTTTTTTATATATGTGAAGGCTGCTGTTCCCGACAGGTTTTTCTGAGGGGGCAGCAGCCCTTTTTTTTTCATGAAAATGTGTGCGGAGAAACGACCGTTTTCTCTGTTCGGATAAGTTAATGAGGCTAAACTTACAGTAAACACTATTTATTAACCTAAAATTTATTTTATGTTCATTCACAAAAGTCTTAGTCGTTCATTGCGTCTGGCAGTGATGACTCTTGTGGCTATGACACTTTCACTAAGTGCATGGGCACAGAACATATCTG
>JAZRQU010000035.1:0-38954 GCA_045650045.1 Candidatus Egerieisoma sp.
AAAGGTACCACCCCGCTCTACAGCGGCAACATAAGCGAATGGGCAACCCAACAGGCTGCAAACACTCAGCAGACCTACGGCCTAAGCTATGACAAGCAAGGAAGGCTAACATCCACATCCCTGTATTCCGGCGCCTCCACAGCAGCCCAGACCAGCTACACTGAGAGGGGGATAACATATGATAAGAACGGAAATATAAAAACACTGCAACGCTATGCATCTGCTCTACAGGACAACTACTCGTACAACTACTCCGGTAATAAGATAACCTCCATAACAGGCACAAACAACGACACAGCAATTGCATCAGCCACCTACAGCTATGACAATAACGGTAACGCAACAAACGATGGCCTGAAAAACTTGCAAACAACATACAATATCCTTAACTTGCCACAGAAAGTATCCCAAAGTGGTACAACAAAGGCCACTTATACCTGGTTTGCAGATGGAAGCAAGTACACCGCCTTGGACAACGCAGGCAATGGATATTGTTACATAGGTTCTTTGATATACAACACAAGTGCAACTGCAACCGCAACACTAGAGAGCACAGACTTCTCACAGGGAAGGATTGCATTGAGTGGCAACACCCAGACAATCCACTACCACCACAAAGACCACTTGGGCAGCGTAAGAGCCATAACCAACGGCAGTGGTACAGTGATAGAGCAGAATGCCTACTACCCGTTTGGAGGAAGACACAACTTCGGTATAACAAATACCCCAACCACTGCCAACCGTTACAAGTTCAACGGCAAAGAGGAGCAAACAATTGGCAGCCTTAATGTGTTAGATTATGGAGCCAGGATGTATGACCCTAAAATTTCCCACTGGTTGGTACAGGATCCGTTGGCGGAGAAGTATTATTCATATAGTGTATATAATTATTGTGTAAATAACCCGGTAAGTTCAATCGATTTAGAAGGAAAACTCGTGATATTCATTAATGGGTTTGGGCCTAAAATATCAGATCTAGGGAAAGCATCATATTGGAATGAATTTGATAAAAAAGTTATGAATCAGCTTGATGACTATAATAGCAAATATCTTGATGGTTCAATAATGGGTCCATTGAATATGTTTTTGAACAGTATTCTTGAGCCGCCACATAATATTGCCAACAATACATTCCTCCCATTAAATACAGTTGCATCAAACCGCTATGATGAAGGTTATGCGACAGGGGCCTCAAGTGCTGCTCAAATCATCAGTTCTCTAAAGAGAGATTCCAATGGCAATATTGTAGAGCCAATAACAGGTATTGCTTATAGTATGGGAACTGTATATTCCAAAGGTTTTTTTCAAGCATTAATAGATTATGTTAAAGCAAATCCGAATCAGTGCAAGGGTATAAATCTGACAGAGTATAACATTGGAGCATTTCAAGCAGAAAGCTATGATGCTGTAGAGGGGGTTGACACCTATCAATTTATAAATAAGGGAGATTGGATCAGCGGAAGAAGTGTGATAAAAGGAGCTTTGCCAAAGGTATTAAAGTCTACACCTGGATTTGCCCATGGGTTGACTAATTATGAACAGTTTATTAAATATATAATTAAGTTGAATCCGGAAGTGAAAATTGAGATTAAATAATAAAGAGTACACCATTTTAGAATAAATATATGAATCCTAGAAAAATGGCCCCCAAAATTTTTATGGTACTGACTTATCATATTGTGTCATTATTGGCGATAGTTGTGTTTAACTTGTTCCTTGAATTTATGAAATGTCCTATCAGCTATGAAATATATAGTATACCACAGTATTTAGTATTTATATTTGTTTGTTATAAATGCTTTGGCTGGATAAAACAAATTGCTGTTTTGGCAAGTATCTTAGGACTACTAATATACATACCAATATTGATATATTTATACCCTGCAATTGTTCCACTGTGTATATTGACAAATTACCTAGCAGACAACTTTAACATATTAACAGACTATATTCTTTTTATTTCACCTCAAGCATTATTATATATATGTCTGATAGCAACCCCTCTAAACATACTTGCAATAATCATATATTATGTCATTAAAAAATATTATCCTACAATAATAGCGGTTAAGCAAAAATTTCAGCGATAATCTTTGTAAAGATAGTAAGAGTCGCACTTCTTTTTTATATCATATTCCTTTTATCAAGAAAAAGAGAGGCGAAAAAAAATGTTATGAGTAACACTTATCAATTTTATATATGGAAAAGTATAAGACGATGTCTAGTAATATATTATCAATCAGATTATTCACAGTATTGATATTCTTTTTATATTCTTGCGATCACTATAGCAAGAATCTTACAGGCACAAATTTTAGTGTGCAATGGGTAAATTTACCAGAGTTAACTAATATATACTACAATTATCCCAATAAAGATATAAGTGTTGGAATTTTAGAACACAGGATTACAGACGTTTACTGGGATAATCAGTATATCTTGGCAAAAAGGTGTAAAAGTTCTAATGATAGTCTTATTGGTTACTATATTATAAAAATAACGCCTTCTGTTATGGACGTACCAGAATCTTGGGAGATATCTGACTTATTATCTGAAATAGAGTATGTGCAAGCAAAATTAGAGTATAACCTTAATGAACAAACAATGATGCATACTAATATTTTTAAAGAAAACATATCTATTTTTGATTGGATTTTTCAGTAATAACTTTTTACTGCGCTATAAAGCGATAAACAATCTCGCCAACCTGTTTGTCGGGAGCAGAAGAAGAGGCGGTAAAACGGCTTCTTTTGGCCGCTGCAATGGCAGATTTTACAATGCACTCATCTGCGGATGAGACATTGCCTATGACTGAGGCTGCGGTTACGTAGCCTTTTTTGTTTACGGTTATCTGAATGCTCACATCTCCCCCACCCTGGCATTTATATGCAGGTACAGGCAGTGACATTGCCTTGCGGCCGTCAAGGGAGTATGAGATTACTGATGGGCCTTTGTATTGCGGGGCATTGCTGTCGGGAAGATTCTCATTGCCTGCGGTTGCTGCATCCTCACCCTGCTGCTCACGGAGGGCGGCTGCGCGGGAGGCATCAAGCTTGCGTTGGAGCTCTCTGGCCTCGTCGTATACCTGGTTGGGGTTCTTGAAACGGTCGTCCTTCAATGGTTTGGCGTTCCTGTCCACTGCTACGTTGCGGTATTGGTTGGGAGATGTTTTGCCGCTTAGCAGATCTTCAATCTCCTTGCTCGCCTGGGCCTTCACCTCCTCCTGCTTTGCTATCTTCTCAAGCTCTTCCAGCTTTGAAAAATCCAATACAAAAGAAGTCTCCTCACTCACAACCCCGTGGATTGCAGTGAGGAGAAATATTATAAGTACCACCAAATGGAAAATGATGGTGGCATAGAATCCTGTCTTCTTTTCTTTTGAATCCAGAAAGCTCATTCTAGAACTCAGCAGATTTAGGGGTTCTTGGGAATGGGATCACGTCTCTGATGTTCTGCATACCGGTTACGAACAGAAGAAGTCTCTCAAAGCCCAAACCAAAACCGCTGTGAGGTGCTGAACCAAAGCGGCGGGTATCCATGTACCACCATAGGTTGGTAGTATCCATACCAAGCTCCTCAATACGTGCCTGCAACTTCTCGTAACTCTCCTCTCTCTGTGAACCTCCAATGATCTCACCAATCTTAGGGAACAATACGTCCATTGCCCTTACGGTCTTGCCATCCTCATTCTGTTTCATGTAGAATGCCTTGATGTCTTTAGGGTAGTCTGTAAGGATAACCGGTTTCTTGAAGTGTTTCTCAACAAGGTATCTCTCGTGCTCGCTCTGAAGGTCAACGCCCCATGATACAGGGAACTCAAACTTCTCACCGCTCTTAAGAAGGATATCAACTCCCTCTGTATAAGAAAGTCTTACAAACTCAGTTGAGATTACGCTCTCAAGACGGCTGATAAGCTCTTTGTCAAACATGTCGTTCAAGAACTTAAGGTCGTCCATGCAGTTGTCCAAAGCGTATTTCACGCAATATTTGATGAAATCCTCTGCAAGGTCCATGTTGTCCTCAATCTCAAAGAATGCCATCTCAGGCTCAACCATCCAGAACTCTGCCAAGTGTCTTGGAGTGTTTGAGTTCTCAGCGCGGAAAGTAGGGCCGAATGTGTAGATCTGGCCAAGAGCCATAGCACCAAGCTCACCCTCCAGCTGACCGCTCACTGTAAGTGCGGTCTGTCTGCCAAAGAAATCGTTTGAGAAATCAACCTCACCGTTCTCTGTTTTAGGGATATTGTTCAAATCCATTGTAGTTACCTGGAACATTGCACCGGCACCCTCACAGTCGCTTGCTGTGATAAGTGGAGTGTGCAAGTAGCAGAAACCTCTGTCATTGAAATATTTGTGGATGGCAAACGCCATTGCATGCCTGATTCTCAACACACAACCGAAAGTGTTTGTACGAGGTCTCAAGTGTGCAATCTCACGTAGGAACTCCATGCTGTGGCCTTTCTTCTGCAGAGGATAGGACTCAACATCTGCTGTACCGTAAATCTCAATCTCCTTAGCCTGGATCTCAACACTCTGGCCTTTACCCATAGACTCTACAAGATCACCTTTAACAGCAATACAAGCACCAGTAGTGACGTTCTTCAACTGCTCCTCAGAGAAAAGTGCAGCATCACATACAACCTGAATATTATTTACAGTAGAACCGTCATTCAAAGCAATGAAGGCTACGTTCTTGTTTCCTCTTTTGGTTCTTACCCAACCTTTTGCCACTACCTCAACACCTGGAGTCTGGCTGAGCAACTGGGCGATTCTCATTTTTTTGATCTCACTCATCTTTATATGAAATTTTCTTAATCAACCGAAAGATGCAAAGTTAAGAATTATTTTACATACTTTTTCAAAGCATTTGCCCAAATCTCGTATGCAGCCTTATTAATGTGCAGACCATCTTTGGTAAACTGGGCATCAAGATGCAAAGAACCCGGAGCCTTAAAGTAATCATAAAGGTAAATGAACTTCACATTATACTTGCGGGCCATCTTCTTCAAACCTTTGTTCACATCTCTGATTACAGGGGTCTTGTCAACCTTGTTCATGGTCTTGTAGATACATTTCTCAAAGTTGTAAGGGAGCAAAGACTGAATATAAAGCTTGGTCTTAGGGCACTCCTTCCTGATAGTTTTCACAACCCTCTCAATATCTGTAAGGACACTGTCTGCAGTAATCTGGTGGCTGATGTCATTCACACCCACAAGAAGGAAAATCTTCTTTGGATTGCCCGGCAAAATCTGGTGAAGCCTGTCATAAATGCCCGGAGCATCATCACCCACAATACCCCTGTTCACCACAGAAATCCCGGCAGGCAACCAATCCTTGAACAGAGTGGCCCAGTCGCCCCCCTCAGTAAGGGAGTCGCCCAACATCACATAATCATTTGAATTCACCGGACGCTCCTGCTCAAACTGGGCAGTCCTCTTGTAGTAGTGGTCACTGTATTTTTTCTGCGCATACAGGCCGGTACCCATAACCATACAAGCAAGCATCAATGCAAAAATTCTCTTCATATCTTCAATTTTTTCTTCCCGACAAATTAAAACTTAACCACCTGTGAACCCTTGCTCTCATTCCAGCAACGGTCAACAACTGTAACCATATACTGGCCACCCTCAGCATGGGCAGGATTCATTGCTGTATCAAACTCAGCATCAGGAACCAGTTTGATCAGGCACTCCTTGTTCGCCTTGTCTGCCTCAGCACCTGCAGGGAAATAGTATACTGCATAGAACAAGGACTTCTGCATAGGATCAGCAGCATCCTTCACATTCTGCTTCCAGGTAATCTTGCCCTCTGCAGATGCAATTGCCTCAACACCCTTAGGGGCTTTGCTGTCGAGCCAGTAATAAGCAGGAATCAAAGCAGGAACTTTCTGGTAGTTTGTCCTCAAATTGTACTGCAAGTTTGCCGAGTTCCTTACAAGGCTCCATGCAGGCCACCACACATTACCGTGAACATTAGGAAGCTCCCTTACAAGTTTCATTTTGGCTTCGGTCTGGTCAATCTCAGGGTTGTTCACATCAGGCTTGCTGAATGAACCAACGCTCTGGCCAATGTAAAGGTGACCTCTCTTCCAGGTGTCGTTCCACCAGTTGATAAGCACCTCATAACATGCCCTCTTATGGCCAATCTCCCAATAAAGCTGAGGCACTACATAATCAATGATGCCAATCTCTGCCCAACGCGGAACATCAGCATAAAGCTCGTCATAGTTTGAAAGGCCGTTGGTGTTACTGCCCGATCCGTCGGGAGTATCCTTCTTGTTCCTGTGGATTCCAAATGGGCTGATACCAAATCTTACCCAAGGTTTGATCTCCTTGATTGTATCATTCAACTGTTTGATAAGCAACTCTACATTCTCCCTTCTCCAGTCTCCCAGCACTCTCTGGTACTCTGTAGAATCTGCCACATCAATACCCTGTGCAGTTGTATATCTCTCAAATGCCAATGAATCGTTGAACTCAACTCCTGCAATAGGATATGGGTAGAAATAATCGTCAAAATGGACTGCCTCAATATCATAGCGGTTTACGATATCCGCAATTGCCTTAGTTGTAAAATCCCTTGAAAGCGGCTCGGCGGGGTTGAAATAAAGTTGCTTGCCATGCTTTACAAAAATCTCGGGATGCTGGAAATAAAGATGCTCCGCACACAAAGAATCCTCCTCAAGCAAAGTAACCCTGTACGGGTTGCACCATGCATGGAACTCCATACCCCTTTTATGGCTCTCCTGGATCATGAACTCCATAGGATCCCACTCCTCAGCAGGGGCCACACCCTGTACTCCCGACAAATATCTGCTCCAAGGCTCCACATCAGATTTATAGAAGGCATCTGCACAAGGCCTTACCTGGAAAATCACGGCATTGCAACCTGCAGTCTGCATGGAATCCAGCACCTCCACAAACATTGCCTGAACCTCTGCGCGGCTCATATCCTTAATTTTTGTATTGCCTACAATGTGGATCCAACCGCCTCTGAACTCCCTTCCGGTGTTGTCCTGAACCTCAGTTGCACACCCTTGCAAAGCTCCAGATACAAGAGCTGCCAAAATAATTACAAACAGTTTTTTCATATCATCAAGTTTTTAGAATTCAACACCCATTGCTTTACAGATCTTCTTTGGAATATCTGTATTGTCCTGTCTTCCGGCAAACATTCCGCTGCCGGCACCTATAGCAAACACCGGTACTGCCCCTCCGGTATGCGATGTGGTTGTCCAACCTATCTTTGCCACTACAGAAAGGGAATCCTTTGAAATGTCATTCATATAGTTTGAAACATCTGTACCATCAGTTGCCTTTTCCGCTTGTTTCACAACTGAAAGGTCATATGCATAACCCTTTTCCCTTCCAAGGGTAACGCCACCTGTCTCATGGTCAGCTGTAACTACTATAAGGGTCTCCTGGGGATGCTTCTTGTAGAATTCATACGCAACCGCAATTGCCTGGTCAAAATCAAGCATTTCAAAGATAGTTCCCGCAAGATCATTTGAATGTGCTGCCCAGTCAATTTTACCACCCTCTACCATAAGGAAGAAGCCGTTGCTGTTGTCCAGAAAATCAATGGCCTTTTCCACTACCTGAGGAAGCTCAAGATCACCCTCCTGCCTCTCAGTAACATAAGGAAGATCATTGTTTCTCTTCTCCATCTTCTGGAAAAGGATCATCTTTTCAGCCCCTTCTTTTGCCGCAGCATATTCGTCAATTCCATAAGCTATTGAATAGCCGTTTTCAGCAGCAAGGTCATACAATGATTTCTCAGCCTCCCTCTTATCTTTCGCCCCGTAGAAACCGCCACCTCCAAAGAATTCAAACCCCGAAGTTGCAAGCTGCTCTCCAATGCTGTAATAATCGCTTCTTGCTGTAGAATTTGCATAAAAGGCACCCGGCGTTGCATGATCTATTGTAACTGAAGTTGTAACACCTACAGGAATACCTGCTTTATGTATCTTGTAAGAGATTGCAGTAAGATTTGAGCTGTCGGGAGTAGTGCCCAACATGCCGTTGTTGGTCTTGGTACCAGTAGCCAAAGCCGTACCTGCCGCTGACGAACAGGTAATGTACTTGTTGGCAGAGTAAGAAGTAGCCATTCCCATTACCGGAAACTGTGAAAAGCATAGGGGCTCATTCCCTATCTTCCCCTCAACTGTAGCCTTATACCCCTCAGTTAAAGATATATGTGAAAAGCCCATGCCATCGCCAATAAAATAGAAAACATACTTTGCCTGTTTCTCTTTACCACACGAAACAGCCATTATTGCAACCGCTGCAACCAGCAGCATTCTACGCAAACAATTTCTCATGATTATAAATTTTAGATGAACGCAAATATACAAAAAAAGGGTGGCCTAAGCCACCCCTTCTTGTTTATATTCAAACTCTTTTGATTATTTAACCTGCTCAACTGTTCTTGCAGAGTACATAATCTTAAGAGCAGAACAACGTCTGAGCTCTTGTTTTACATCACTGATGATACCCATACGAACATTCTCGTCTGCTTTGATAACAGTTGTCATGAACTGACGGTCACCCTCACTCATAGCCTCACGCTCTACAGCAATGAAGTCACGGATATCTGAAACGTTTCTGAAAGAATCGTTCAACTGGATACGTGCGTCAGTACCATACTCAGCCTGTTTGTCTTTAACAGGAGTACCAATATTAATGTATGAAGCCAAGTCTTTGCGCTCCAATTTTGCTGTCTCTGATGCCTCAGGTAATTTTACCATTACCAACTTATCAGTCTCACGCATGGTTGTAGACACCATGAAGAAGAAGATAAGCATAAAAACGATATCTGAGGTAGATGACATAGAGAAAGCTGCTAGCCCTCTTTTACCTTTTTTACTGAATTTTGCCATTTCCTATCCTCCAATATTATCTTTTCTTTGAAACATCTTTAGGCTCTGCCTCTGAGATTGACTGAGGAACAGCCTCGCGAACGATCTTCTGTTTGTCCTCATCCAAATCTGCATATTTAGAACCGTAATTTGCCATTGCAAACTCGTCACGGATCTCGTTAAATGCTTTTACGATCTCATTCTGAACTCGTAGGTAAGCACTGTAACTTGTACCGCGGTCATTCTGCAACGAAACAACACCTTTTGAAACCGCACACTGGCCAAAACCTTCAATGTCCTTCATCTCTTTCTCAGGAAGAGACTCGCTGTTTGCTGGGTTAATAATGAACTCTTTGATTTTATCCTTTACTTGAGTAACATCCATAGGAGTACCACCGGCAAGGATTCTATCCTGAGAGTTGATTCTAACCACTACGATGTTTCTACGATTCACCTTGACATCCTGTTGCTTCTGTGTATCATCCGGCATAGGAGGTAGACGTCTCTGAACACCTTTATCTACATCCATAGTAGTTGAAACCAAGAAGAAGATAAGCAACAAAAACGCGATATCAGCACTTGAAGTCGTATTCAACGCAGGAGTTGATTTTGCCATATCTTTATTTCTTTACGGTTATTATTTACTGAACATGTTTTTAAGGCTACCAACGATAATAGCTACGAATGAAATAGCGATCAAAAGACCAGCTGCCATTACACCACCGTCGGTAAATTTCAAATCCATAGCAGAAGGCTCTACACTAGTTGTAACACCCTCAAGTGCTGCATCGCTAGAGCAGAATACTGCTACCAATACTACTACTGCAAAAATACCATAAGCAATAAGTGTTGATTTGTTGGTTTTCTTTCCATCTCTGAAGAAAAGAGGAAGCAAAATCATGCTAACAAGTGCAAGACCGATTAGAATGTATGCCCAACCCAAGATTGTCGACACCATTGACTCTGGAGTACCCATTGCATAGAAAGCAATGATAAGCACTGCAGATACAGCTAGTAGTAAATATGATAAATATTTTACTAGTTTCATCTTAAATTATTTTTTTGCTTTTACTAAAATGTCGATCAATGATACTGAAGCATCCTCCATAGTGATAACAAGGCTCTCAACTTTTGAAGTAATGTAGTTGAAGAATACCTGAAGGATAAGAGCAACGATCAAACCGGCAACTGTAGTAATCAACGCAACTTTAATACCTGAAGCTACAACGATAGGTGAAATGTCACCAGCAGCCTGGATAGCATCAAATGCACCGATCATACCGATAACTGTACCCAAGAAACCAAGGTTTGGAGCCATAGCGATGAACAATGACAACCAAGTAAGACCAGTCTCAAGCTGAGCAGCCTGAACACCACCGTAAGAAACTACTGATTTCTCAACAGCCTCTAGACCCTGATCCATTCTGCTAAGACCCTGGTAGAAAATAGAAGCTACTGGACCACGAGTGTTGCGGCAAACCTCAAGAGCAGCCTCAACGCCACCGTTTGCAAGAGCCTCCTCAACTTTAGCAATTAGTTTAGAAGTGTTTGTAGTTGAAAGTGAAAGGTAAATGATTCTCTCAATTGCAACTGCAAGACCAAGGATAAGACACAATAGTACTGAAGCCATGAAGCCTACACCACCATCAATGAATTTAGCTTTGATCTGCTGGTAAACTGGTGCCTCAGAAGCAGCACCTGCAAGAAGCTCCTGAGCTGCAGCGTCATTAGTCTGAGCTACTAGATCATTAGCAGCTAGAGCTACGAAGCCGATAACTGCCAAAAACATGAAAAATTTTTTCATAATTTTTTTTGAAATTTTTAATTAAACAATGTATTTAAATAGTTATAGTTTTGTGTTCGCACTATAAATTTCCGCGCAATTTACGTAAAAAAATCCAAACCACAGCAATTAAATTGTAGCTAAATTGTTATTTCACCTCTTAAATTACTGTTTAACAATCTTTTAGCCTCAACCAGATCTTCTGTCTGGCCCAGCACATAGAACATCTTGGTTACAGCCGCCTCAATTGTGCTGTCATATCCGCTTATAACCCCCTCATTCTTCAATGCAATTCCGGTTGCATAAGCATCCATATCAACCTTTCCAGCCTGACACTGGGTTACATTAAGTACAAGCAGGCCTCTGCGCACCGCTTTCTTTATCCTCTCCACAAACCACTCTGCAGTTGGTGCATTACCGGAGCCGAATGTCTCAAGCACAACACCGCGGAGCCCATCCATCTCCAAAATGGCATCCATCACCTGTGGTGTGATACCGGGGAAAATCCTCAACACTGCAACTCTGGTATCCAGAGCGGTTGAAATCTTCAATGGCCGGGTAAAACTGTCGGGAAGAAGGATGTTGTTGGGGTTGAACTTTATATGGATGCCCACATCTGCCAGAACCGGGAAGTTTGCAGACCTGAATGCCCTGAAGTTCTCCGCGTTGTATTTTGTGGTGCGGTTGCCCCTGTAAAGATGGGCATCAAAATAGATGCACACCTCCGGAACTACCGGATTCCCGTTCTCGTCTGCAGATGATGCAATCTCTATTGAGGAGATCAGGTTCTCCTTTCCATCTGTACGGAGCATTCCTATAGGGAGCTGGCTTCCGGTAAGGACCACCGGCTTGGCAAGATTCTCAAACATGAAGCTCAACGCCGACGCCGTATATGACATGGTATCTGTTCCATGGAGCACCACAAAGCCGTCATATCTGCTGTAGTTCTCCTGAATCATCACAGCAAGCCTTACCCAAAACTCGGGCTGCATGTCTGAAGAATCAATGAGGGGGTCAAACGAGTAGGTGTCTATCTCGCACCCGAACTTCTTGAGTTCCGGCACCTCATCCAGAATCTGGTTGAAATTGAATGGCTTGAGGGCCAGCGTAACCGGATCCTGCTTCATTCCTATTGTACCGCCTGTGTATAGCAGCAATATCCTTTTCTGCATAATATATTTATTATATTCCAAACATTTCTTTTGCGTTGGCAGTTGTAACGGCAGCCACCTCCTCCTGAGTGCACCCCTTTACCTGGGCAATCTTCTCTGCAATATAGGCAAGATAGGAAGAATCATTCCTTTTGCCCCTCATTGGCACCGGAGTAAGGTACGGGCAGTCTGTCTCCAGCACAATCCTCTCAAGCGGTATCCTTTCAATGCTCTTGGCCACCCCTGCATTCTTGTAAGTGACAACACCGCCTATGCCAACCATAAAGTCTCCATATCTGCTTATCCGGTCATAGGTCTCCCAACTGCCGCTGAAAGCATGGAACACTCCACGAGGCATACTTCTGCCTAGCGAATCCAGCACCTCAAACACTTCATCCGTAGCCTCCCTCACATGAATGATTACCGGCAGATTCTTTTTATATGCCAGTTCCATCTGCACACGGAAAGCCTCCTTCTGCTGCTCTATAAAATCCCTGCTCCAATAGCCGTCAATTCCAATCTCACCCACAGCAATATATCCCCCCTTTTCTATCTCACCAACGGCAAAAGCAAGCTCGTCTTTCCAATTTCCCCCTATAGATGTGGGGTGCAACCCCATAGCCTGAGGAGTAAAATCACCATACTTTGCCGCAACCTCCTGCTGCCTTGCAAAAGAGGTGGAATCAATGGCCGGCAAGATGCATTTCACCACACCCGCCCCTTTAATCTTCCCGACAACTTCATCCAGATCCCCGTCAAAAGCCTCATCATACAGATGGGCATGCGTATCTATAAACTGTATCATCTTTTCAAATAGTATTCCGAACTCCCTTTTGATACCACCTTCCCCTCCAGTTCAAGTTCCAGCAACAACGAGGAGACAACTCCCCAATCCAGCCCCGTAACTGCACATATCCTCTCCACATCTGTTGTTGTATCAAACTTTAAAGTTAGCAATATTTTTTCCTTATTCTCAACATCAAAGGAAAATAATTGGGGCTGCAGTCCCGGTTCCAGCCCACGGGCACCGCTCCATCCCAGTGCCGTAGGGATAGTGAGAGCAGAGTTGTATATGGCTGCCACATTTTTGGATATCAGATAATTGCACCCGAAAGAATTAGGGTCCGATATCCTTCCGGGTACAGCAAAAATATCCCTGCCATATGTGCTGGCGTATTCCGCTGTAATCATTGAGCCACCCTTCACTCGGCTCTCAACCACAACCAGGGCCTGTGAAATTGCAGCAATTATCCTGTTTCTCTTTACAAAATTCATTTTCTGCGGAGAGATTCCCCTGGGAAACTCAGTAAGGAGACCTCCGCCTCCACGCACCATCTGAACTGCAACATCCCTGTGCCTTGCAGGGTACACCATATCCAATCCGTTGGGCAATACTGCAACCGTAGGGAGCCCGTTTTCCAGCGCAGCCTTGTGCGAGGCAATGTCTATACCATAGGCCAGACCGCTCACCACCAGAGGGAGGTATTCGGCCAGATGCTCAACCACCATATTGCAGACCTCCTTCCCGTATACAGATGCCAGGCGGGTCCCTACCATAGAGATGCTGCGTGGATTGTCAAGTTCCGCTTCACCTTTATAATAAAGCATGAATGGAGCATCCGACACCTCCCCCAACAGTGCCGGATACCCCTTTTCGCCATTAAAAATCAATTTTACCCCTTTGGATGCACACCATTCCACCTCCTGCTGTGCCCACTTTATGCTGTCGGGAGTAAAAACTTTTTCACACACCTTACTCTCAAAGATACCTTGTGCACTCCCGTACTCCTGCATCAGTCCGTTCGCCATATGTGGCCTGTACAGGAACTCCCTTGCCAATACACACCTCAATACAATCTCTTCCGCCATAGCTTTTTTGCAACAAAGCTATCCTTCTCCCATCTCACAGCATGCCTGAAAAAGAAAAATCCACCTTACAAGGGTGGATTTTTTCTTATTTCTAAAAAATTTTATCAGATGATAAGCATTGCGTCTCCGTAAGTACCGAACTGGTACCCCTCTGCAAGTGCCACCTTATATGCATTCATCACATTGTCATAACCTCCGAATGCCGCTACCGACATAAGCATTGTAGAAAGGGGCATATGGAAGTTGGTAACCAAAGCATCTGCAACAGCAAACTGGTAAGGAGGGAAAATGAACTTGTTGGTCCAACCGATATATGGTTTCACCTCACCCTTGGTGGTAACCGGAGTCTCAAGTGCCCTGTTCACTGTAATTCCAACAGCAAACACCTTATGACCCGCAGCCTTGGTATTGTTTATAAGTTCGGCTGTCTCCTCAGTGATTATCATCTGCTCAGAATCCATCTTATGCTTTGAAAGGTCCTCAACATCCACTTTCCTGAAGTGGCCCAAGCCCATATGCAAAGTAAGGAATGCAGAGTTCACATCCCTGATCTCCATTCTCTTGAACAGCTCCCTGCTGAAATGCAAGCCTGCAGCAGGAGTTGCCACAGCGCCCTCATTCCTTGCAAAAATATTGTGGAATCTCTCGTTGTCAATCTCCTCAGGTTTGGTTCTGATCCATTTTGGAACCGGAAGCTCACCCACTGCAAACAATGCATCACGGAACTCCTCATAGCTTCCATCATATAGGAATCTCAAGGTTCTTCCCCTTGAAGTGGTGTTGTCAATAACCTCAGCTACAAGAGAATCATCCTCACCAAAGTAAAGTTTGTTGCCAATTCTTATTTTCCTTGCAGGATCTACAAGCACGTCCCACAATCTCTGCTCCCTGTTGAGCTCCCTCAAAAGGAAAACCTCAATCTCAGCACCTGTCTTCTCCTTATTTCCATAAAGCCTTGCCTTGAACACTTTAGTATCGTTGAAAACAAAAGTGTCACCCGCCTCAACATAATTGATAATGTCTTTGAACTGCTTGTGCTCAATCTCTCCGGTAGCCTTGTGAAGCACCATCAATCTTGATTCATCCCTGAACTTTGCAGGATATTTTGCAATCTGCTCTATTGTAAGGGGAAAATTGAATTGTGATAATTTCATATTGTTCTTTGTATAAAAAAGTCAAAAGTAATAGTTATACGAAAAAAAACAGGGAATGTTTCGTTTTCCCCATTTTTTCTCCTATTTTTTCATAATCTCCGCCAAGTCTTCCATTTTCAGGCATTTCCCAACTGAGAATCCTCCCGACAGGGTCCTTTCCAGTCCGGTCAGGTAACCGCCACTGCCCAATGCTACACCCATATCCCTGGCAATTGAACGGATATATGTTCCTTTGCTGCATTTTACCCTCAGCACAAGCTTTGGAAGTTCAAACTCCACAATCTCCATATCATATATGGTAATTCTGGAAGGTTTCATTACAACTTCTTCACCGGCACGGGCCATCTCATAAGCACGGGTTCCGTCAATAAGCTTTGCGGAAAAGATTGGAGGAATCTGGTCCTGCTCTCCAATGAAGCCTGCCACCGCCTTCTCAACCATCTCTCTTGTAATATGCTCAAAAGGATATCTCATGTCAATCTCCTTTTCCATATCACAGCATGGAGTTGTTGCACCAAGCTCAATGTGGGCTATATACTCCTTCTGCTCCGCCTGAAGCGCCTCAGCCTGCTTGGTAGCCTTGCCCAAACACACAAGCAGCACTCCTGTTGCCAGCGGATCAAGTGTTCCTGCATGACCGACCTTAAGGTTTTTCTTATGGAAATGCTTCTGCGCAATGAACTTTACCTTCCTCACAACATCCGCGGAGGTCCACCTGTACGGCTTGTCAATAGGGAGAACAATCCCCCCAGGATAATCATCAATATTGTTCCCAAGAGCAAGAAGATTATCCTTATCTATTGTCAAAAACTCGCTCATCAATTATTTGCAGGCAATTTTCTCAACTCTTCTGAGGTGTCTTCCACCCTCAAACTCTGCAGCAAAAAATGCTTTCACAATCTCCTGAGCCATCTCAAGCGGGATGAATCTTGCAGGCAATGAAAGGATATTCGCATCGTTGTGCTGTCTTGCCAAAGATGCAAGCTCAGGATTCCAGCAGATAGCTGCCCTCACACCCTGGTGTTTGTTCAAGGACATTGAAATTCCATTAGCAGAACCGCACATAGCCACACCGCAACAAACCTCACCTTTCTCAACAGCCTCAGCAAGCGGGTGAGCTACATCAGGGTAGTCCATACTCTCTGTTGAATGGGTTCCAAAATCTTTAACCTCATAACCCAACTCGTTCAAAAGGGGTTTCAAAGCCTCTTTAAGCTCATAGCCTGCATGATCTGCAGCCATTCCAATAAGTTTTGCCATAACTGATATGTTTTATTGTATTTGTTTGTCTTTTCTTAACTGTTTCACCTTATCAATCACATTGTCTATCCTCAGGATATATGCATAGAAAGCATTGTCATCCAGCACTGTATACCTTCCCATAAGTCCACTGAGCTGCAAAAGCACTATCTCCTTCGACTCTTTCCACTCGCCTTGCGCAGGTACAACTCCATTCTTCCTTGCAAATGAGAGGAATCCCCCCTCAATATCAATGGAATCAACCAGTTTCTCCATATCCTCAAAGGTCTCCACTGCCCTCAACTCTTTCCTGTACTGGTCTGCCAAATGGTTACTATACTTCACTATCAGGCTCTTGCGGTTACAGGCTATAAGGAAATCGGTTACTCCTGTTGTGTCAACCGGCACAAAAATGTCGGGAATAATACCACCTCCTCCGTATACTACCTTCCCTTTTGGAGTCACATACTTCAGCGAGTCTACCCTCTTTATGCTGTCGGCAGAGAACATCTCGCCGTGCCTGTAACGTTCAACCAGATCCATACCGTAGTCATCTCCGTACGGTTTCTGTATACATCTTCCTGTTGGGGTATAGTACCTTGCCACTGTAAGCCTTATGCCCGATTTGTCAGAAAAATAGACAGGCTCCTGAACAAGTCCCTTGCCATAAGAACGGCGGCCTATAATAACAGCCCTGTCATTGTCCTGCAACGCTCCTGCAAAAATCTCGGAAGATGACGCCGAACTCTCGTTTATGAGCACATAAAGTCCCATATCCTGACACAACCCCCGTCCGTCAGCCTTGTACTCCTCCCTCTTTCTGTTCCTGCCCTCCATATACACTATTGCCTCGCCTTTTTTCAGGAACTCATTTGAAAGGAGCAGCGCCTGCCCTAGGTATCCTCCGGAATTGTCCCTAAGATCAATCACCAGCGTATCAATCCCCTGAACCTTCAAAGAGGCAACGGCCATCATAAACTCATCATATGTGGTCTTGCTGAACTTTGAAAGCTTCACATAACCCAGACCGTCCTCAATCTTAAGGGCAACATCCACACTCTTTACCGGAATCCTGTCCCTTGTTATCTCAAACGGAATAAGTTCTGCCAGGTCATCCCTCTTTACCTCAATATTTACCTTGGTTCCCCTAGGCCCCTTGAGCATCCTCACAATAGAATCCTGGTTCATCTTCACACCAGCAACAGTCTTGCCGTCAATCTTTACAATTCTGTCTCCCGACAGCAATCCCGCCTTTTCAGACGGTCCCCCGGCAATCACACTGATAACTATTACGGTATCTGCCGGAACATTGAACTGTATTCCAATGCCGCTGAAATTTCCCTCCAGCGACTCCTCTGCAGCCTCCAGCTCCACCGGAGGGAGATACATTGAGTGAGGATCCAGATTCTCCATCACATGCGGCAGAATCTTTTCTACAAGATCTCCGTATGCAACAGAATCAACATAATTCCTCTCTATCTGCTCCAGCACAAGCATCAGCTTGTCCCATTTGTTACTCTTTATCTTGAGTTCACGGCGTTCGGGTCCGAACTTGCCTACATATAATCCGCAAATCAGCAGGAACATCACCCCCCATATTACAAGCGAGAGCCTTCTTCTTTGTTTTTCGTCCATCTGCACTACTCATTCACCTCTTCCAGTTGGGAGGCATCTATCTGTTCTACAATAACTCCAGCTCTTTGCAAAAGCTCTATTCCGTCCGTAAGCCTGTAGGCATCCCTGTAAACCACCCTTACAATTCCCGCCTGTATAATAAGCTTTGAGCACTCCATACATGGAGCCGCTGTAACATATAATGTTGCTCCGGCACTGCTGTTATTGGATTTGGCCATTTTTGTTATGGCATTAGCCTCCGCATGAAGGACATAAGGCTTGGTGCAACCTTCATCATCCTCACATACGTTCTCAAAGCCGGACGGGGTTCCGTTGTAACCGTCAGAGATGATACTCCTGTCCTTTACAATCAGTGCCCCAACCTGTCTGCGCACACAATAGGAATTCTGCGCCCAGATACCGGCCATCTTCAAATAACTTTTGTCAAACTGAAGCTGTTTTGAATCCATCTTTAGCTGTTTTGGTACATATAACGTTTGATACTCTTCTTAGGGGTCTTCTCAAACTCCTCAGGAACGAGCTTCACACCTGCAATCTTTGAGTAGTTAGGCATGTCAACATTCACAGCAGCAATGTTCTCCTCCATCTTCTTGAGAACTGCAGCCTTGTCCATACCATCCTTGCCTGCAAGCTCCATATCAGGGTAGATAAGGGCAACAAGCTTGCCGTTTGAATCAATGACAAGAGACTCAATAACATAAGGCATTGTATTGATAGCACTCTCAATCTCCTCAGGGTAGATATTCTGACCCGAAGGGCCAAGAATCATGCTCTTGCATCTTCCCTTGATGAACAGGTAGCCGTCCTCATCAATCACACCCATATCACCGGTTCTCATCCAACCGTCACCAGTAAATGACTCCGCTGTAGCCTCCTCATTCTTATAGTAGCCCAACATCACGTTGGCTCCCCTTACCTGAATCTCGCCAGGAATATTTACAGGATCTTCAGAAGCAATCCTCACCTCCATTCTAGGTGCAGGCTTACCGCAAGAGAAGAGTTTCGCCTTATCCCACGCCGCATATGAAATGATTGGAGCACACTCTGTCATTCCATATCCTACTGTATAAGGGAATTTGATTTTGTTAAAGAACTCGTCCGCTTCTTTATTGAATGCAGCTCCTCCAACAATAATCTCATAGAATTTTCCACCGAATGTCTTCACAAGCTCATCCTTTATTTTTTCCTCAAGCATCTGGTCAATGAAAGGAAGCTTCAAAAGCACCTTCATACTGGTCTTGTTCAAAATAGGCTGAAGTTTCTGCTTGTAGATCTTCTCAATAATAAGTGGAACCGAAATGATTACATCAGGTTTGATGGTGGCAAATGCCTCCATGATGATTCTCGGGCTAGGGATTCTGGTAAGGAAATGCACATGGGCTCCAACTGTCATCTCAAACAGGAACTCAAACATCATTCCGTACATATGTGCAGTAGGCAACATTGAAACCACATTGCTCTTATTATTAATCATAGGAACCACCTCCTGTCCAAAAAGAATATTTGAAAGAAGTGCCCTATAAGGGATCATCACACCTTTAGAAAACCCTGAAGTACCGCTGGTGTAGTTGATCATAGCCAGCTGATCACCACTCTCCTCCTGATAATAGTTCAAATCCTTAGGGCCGAAGCTCTTGGGATACTTCTTTCCGAACATCTCGTTCAAGTGCTCCCTGGTCTCTGTAATATGCTCATTTCTTGAACAAAGAAGTGAGAAATCGTTAATTTGGATAATAGCCTCCAAATCTGGCATCTCGCTCTCAGACAAGTTCTCCCATACCATATCGCCAACGAACAGCACCCTTGAATCTGAGTGGTTTACAATGTGATGTACATTACCAGGTTTGAACTCATGCAGGATTGGAACAGGAACTGCGCCGTAAGTTATACATGCAAGAAATACCACACCCCAGTTGGCCTGGTTTCTTGAGCAGATGGCAATTTTGTCACCCTTCTCAACTCCGCAAGTATTGAATATAATATGTAATTTCTCTATTCGCCTTGCAACATCCCTATAATACAGGGTGACACCTTTAAAATCCGAAAGTGCAGGACTGTCCCAGTTCTTCCTGAAACTCTCCTCCAGAATTTTATTCAAAGATCTTTCCATAATGTGTAAGGTTTAATATATAAATTGTTTTGTAGGTTTAGTTTCTATTTATAGTTCTGCAACTGGCACAAATTTGAATACATTCCGCCAGCTCCAATAAGCGTATCATGCGTACCTCTCTCAATGATCACACCCTCTTTAAGCACCACAATCTCATCGGCATTCCTTATGGTGGACAACCTGTGGGCAATCACTATCGAGGTCCTGTTCTTCATCAGATTGGTAAGTGCATCCTGAACCAATCTCTCGCTCTCGGTGTCCAATGCGGAAGTTGCCTCGTCGAGAATAAGAATAGGAGGATTCTTCAGCACCGCACGGGCAATTGAAAGTCTCTGTCTCTGTCCTCCCGACAGTTTGGCACCCCTATCACCAATATTGGTCTGGTATCCGTGCTCCATCTGCATAATAAAATCATGCGCATTGGCAATCTTGGCAGCCCTCTCCACATCCTCCTGAGTAACATTCTCCATACCGAACGCAATATTGTTGTAGACAGTATCATTGAACAGGATAGCCTCCTGGGTAACAATACCCATCACGGAGATAAGGCTCTCCAGAGTATACTGCTTTATATTCATGCCATCAAGCAGAATCTCACCGTCCGCAATATCGTAAAACCTTGGCAACAAATCTGCCATAGTGGATTTTCCTCCTCCCGACGGGCCTACGATAGCCACCATCTTCCCTTTAGGAATCTCAAGATTGATATTTTTCAGCACTGGCTCCTGAGCATAGGCAAAATTCACATTCCTGAACTCAATTCCCTTGTTGAAACCTTTAAGCTGCTCTGCACCAATCATCTCCTTTATAGGGTTGTCCACATCAAGAATTGCAAATAGTCTCTTTCCGGAAACCATACCTCTCTGGATGCTCGCATATGCCTTTGACATTGCCTTGGCAGGCTCCAGTACTCTCCAGTAGAATCCGATATAAACTACAAATGCCGGCATATCCATACCTAGCTCACCCCGCAGCTGAAGCCATCCTCCATAGAACAGCACTGATGCCGCAACTGTAATTCCCAGGAACTCAGAAAGCGGAGATGCCATCTCCTGCTTGTTGAACATATTCCTGCTGCTTCTCTTGTGGCTGCTGTTGGTCTCCTCAAAATTTTCTCTCACATATTTCTGGGCATTGAAGGCCTTGATGATCCTCACGCCTGAAACAGCCTCTTCAAAATGGCTCACAATCCTTCCCATCAAAGCCTGTGTGTCTGCAGCTTTGCGTTTCAGAGAACGGCTTATCTTGCCAATCACCAATGCCGAGAAAGGCAAAGTAAGAAGTGTAACCATAGTAAGCTTTGGAGACATATAAAAAAGGGCTCCAAGGAATCCCAGGATAAGGAGCGGCTCCCTGAAAATCACATGAAAACTGTCTGCAACACCATTCTGCACCTCAGTTACATCATTTGAGATTGAAGAGAGGATATCACCCTTCTTCTGGTTATGGAAATAACCCACATGCAGGCTGGAGATTTTCCTGAACAGATCCCTTCTTATGTTCTGCATGATATATGTCCTCATATTCACAAGAATCCTCTGTGAAAGGTATCTTGTAATGTTTGAAAGCAATGATGCAACCACAAAGAAAGCACATACGAACATCAGTCCCTTAAGCATTCCGCTGGAGTGCATTACCTTAGTAAGGTAATAGGAGAAAATCTCCTCAAAATATGCCGGATCCAGGGCAAAAGCCGGTTTTACCAGCTGAATATCCATTGTCTGCGGCTGGAACAGCACAGTAAGAAGCGGGTCTATCAATGCATAGTTCACCACTCCAAAAATAACTGAGAGGATGGACAGGATAAGGTATCCCGGCCAGAATCTCTTGTACGGCTTGGCGTACGCCAACAGTCTTTTAAAATCTTCCATTATTTTTCCTCAAAATCAACATACTCCCCAACCTCTTTGTCAATTACTTTTTCCTGTTTGGGAATATCCGATATTATTACTTTTCCTTCCTGTTTCTTCTCCTGATAAGGATCCTGCTGGGGCTGCTGGAACCCGCCAAAACCGGTGAAGCCCTGACCGCCATTCCATCCGAAACCGGTAAAACCGCCATTCATCTGCCCCTTTTTCATCTTCCTCTTTATCACCCATGCAAGAATTATCGGGAAGAGTTTCCCCATAATCCATCCAAAAAGGACCAGAAAGAACAAAAACGTTATAAATCCTTCCATCAATTACAATTTTTTAATTTTACTTGTGGCAATGTTCCAGGAATATTCCTTTCCGTCTGTACACTTCACCTTAAGGTTTCCATCCTCCAACAATGTCACATCAGAACTCCTGTCAATCTTCTTTTTCTTGTCGGCCATCTCTACCCTCTTGCCGTCAATGGTGTACAACAGCAACTGCGAAGGTGCCCTCAACACCCAATACCTCTTACCTCCAAGTTTCAGGAACTCAGGAAGTTCCTTCACAAACTCAGGAGCAACAATATCAGTACTGCCGGCAACTGGCTTCCCGTTAACATCACACCATGAGATTGTATTGTCTTCATTAAGCACAAGAATTGAATATCTTATGCCATTTACATTCTTGAGCAGACGTGGACCCAACACCACTTTCTTTGGCAGTTTGGCAGGATATCCCCTTACAAACCTTCCCAACCTGTCGAGAAGATAAAGCTTATCCTCAGATGCAAAGAGCATCTGCAGCCTTCCGTTTGCATAAAGGTCTATCTGCTCAACATATCCGCACAAAGGGGTATCAAACGGTATTGCCCATACCCCTTTCCTGTTGGCATCCATGTATCTTAGCCTCATGTTAGGCAATTGCTCCAGATATGCCGCACTTTTCTTGGTTGCGTCCTTCACCTCAAAAGGTCCTGCCGGAACTGCCACGGTGCTGTCTATCTTGAACGTCATCTCTTCATCCTCTCCACGCTCAGGCGCCTGAGGCAGCTTCTCCAGATTGGTTGAATACAGATTTGCCCTTACCTGAGGCTCCCCTTCCGCAAAAAATATGTCAGCTGTAACGAACTCAAAATTCCTGCCGGCCATCTGCCTTTCAAAAGCTCCCCTGTAATATGGCTTGAACACCTGCAGTATTGAATCTCCCGCCTCCTTCACATTTGCAACCAGTTTGAGTGATGACTCTGTATGGATATCCCCCTTGGCAGGAGTCTGTCCCATATAATCCTCCAGATTGAAAAACGCTGCACTGCCATTTGCAAAATCCTCCACTACGGTTTTTGGGCCCAATACTGTCCATGCCCCCATTTTGCAGAAGTACTCCTCACTGCAATGTGAGAACAGCTCTCCAAAGACAGATGCCAGATACCCCTTGTACTTGAACGGCTCAACTTCCGGAACCTTATCCCTGTCCACTACAGAAGAGATCATGTTGTTGAGTCCAAACTGCTGCTTCTCCCTTATCACAGTTACCCATTCACATTTCTCCCCAAACTTGCAATATGCGCTCACCAGTTCCTCTATAGCCAGCGAGTCCACCCATTCCCTTGGAGTGATGCCGTTTTCTCCTTTTGCCATCTTCTGCTTATAGGCAAAAGAGCCTGTCTTCTTCTGCATCTCCAAATACAGATTATGCTGTTTGAGGTATTCATGCATATTGGACTCAGGCATTGAAACCGCAAAAAGCGTTGATGCAGGAAGAATCCTTCCCATCAGACTCTTTTTGACAGCCTGCTGGCCATACACATTGGAAAATCTTCCCTCGTCAGAGAAATTGTCAAGTACTCCGCCAAGCTGCAGCTTTCCTGGCTGGAATGACATTCTCATACAGCTCCATGATGCAAATTTCATCACAAAGTCTGAATGTCCCAGATACCTTCTCTCAACAACACCTGAGAAGAACTTTCCTATCTGATTGTGATTTACGTATATAGCGGAAAAAACACCATTCTCTTTCAACAGTTTCTCAAACTCTCTCTTGTCAAGAATGGAAGTGCTGTTCTCAAGATGTCTGATTGAACTCTCCAGCACATAAGACGAAGAACTGGCTATAAAAAGGTTTTCATACACGGCCGCCACAGCATCAGAACACACTGAATACAATGTTACACCGTTGTATTTCCTTTTGGATGCAGCCATACTCTGAAGCGTTCCTACAACATCATCCACTGTCCCCTCCGCAAGACTCATTACCTGCAAAAATGAGACACTGTTTTTAGCCGAATAATGCATGGAAAATGCAAATTGAGCACTTTTGAGCTGCTCCATATTGGAAAAGCGCTCCTGCAGCTGCACAATGCCGCTGCCAGCATCCGGCATATGATAAAAGAAAGAGGCTGTATCCTGCATCATGGCAATATAATCCCCAAACTGCTTGAAATCCAACACCGCCACAGCATCACTCGGGATTCCATGATATACAGATGTCTTTCCCTCTCCAACTTCAAAGCTTCCCTTTTTCCATTTACCGGAAAGATTCAAAAAAAGAAAAACTGTAACCGTTGCCAGAAGCAGTACTGCAACACTTCCCCACAACAGCATTTTTTTATTATTTGTCATTCAATTATCTTCCTTTACAACCGGCAAATATACTAAAAAAAAAACAAAGGCCGGTCCCCTATTTGGACAAACCCAAACTGGAAACCGGCCTTATTTTATGTTTTTATTTTCTAGAACGGCAAATCCCCGCCATCATCCTCTGCCTCAGCAGCTGATACGCTCATGAAAGGATCAGCCGCAGGAGCAGCCTGCTGCTCCACAGCACCCTCTCTCTGGATCTTCCACGCACGGATGTCGGTATACCATCTGCCATTGAACTCTCTCGACTCAATATTGATGGAAATTGTCAAAGTCTCACCTGGATTGAACCCCTGCAATTCATTGACCTTATCCTGACCCCATACATTCATGCAAATCTTCCTTGGATACTGCTCCAAAGTCTCAACTATGAAATCCTGTTTGCTCCAAGGACCCCTTGCACTTGTACCGCTCTGCACTGCAAGTTTATCCAACAGTCTGCATCTAATATCCATTGCCATACTTGTCTGTCATTTATTTTTTCTTCTCCTCTGTCTTGCAAACTTTAATCAGCTCAACCTCAAATACTAGAGTTGAATATGCAGGAATGTCCTCACCTGCAGGCTGTGCACCGTAACCCAAGTTGAATGGAACCCACAAAGTGATCTTTCCACCCTCTCCTACAAGCTGCATACCCTCTGTCCAGCCAGGAATTACCCTGTTCAACGGGAACTTGGCAGGCTCACCTCTTTCGTATGAAGAATCAAAAACCTTACCGTCAAGCAAAGTACCTTTATAGTGTACCTCTACTGTATCAGTTGCAGCAGCCTTCAACTCGCTGCCAGGCATGTCAATTCTGTACTGCAAACCGCTAGCTGTCTCCTGAACACCCTCTTTGGTTCTGTTCTGTGCCATAAACTCAGCCTGCTCTTTCTCTTTCTGCTGGCCAATCATCATCTGCACTTTCTGCAAATAGTTGTTAATGTACTCATTTGCCTGATATGGATCCATATAAGTCTCCTCGCCGTCAGCTACCTGCTGCATAGCTCTCTTCACCTCCGAATAGTTCAAGCCTTCAAGCTGCGCGCGGGTAATCATACCCGACAAGCTCACACCTACAGCGTAACTTACTGTATCAAGCTCAGCCTTGGTCACACTCTCAAAAGGGGGATTGGATCCTCCACAAGAAGCAAGCATTGTACCTGCCACAACCCCTGCAATCAAAAATTTAAATACTTTCATCTCTTTTATTTTTATTGTTTATTGTTATAATCTATTTCTTTTCTCCCGACGTCACATAAACGGCTGCGCATCCCACAATTGCCGCCACCAAAGAAGTGCACAGGATAGCCACCTTACCGATATTTATCAGCTGCTGGTCTTCAAAAGCCAGGCCATCAACAAAAATTGACATTGTAAATCCGATACCTGCAATAATACCCAGTGCAAATATCTGTTTCCATCTTGTACCTGAAGGGAGTTCCGCTATTCCGCTCTTCACCGCTATGAAACTGAAGAGGAATATTCCTATAGGCTTGCCGCACAACAAACCAAAGAAAATTCCCAACGCCACCGAAGGCAACGGCAACGAGAACAAATCTCCCGATATTGCCACACCGGCATTTGCCAACGCAAACACAGGCATAATGAAAAAAGTAACCCAAGGATGCAGACTCGCCTCAAATCTGTGCATGAGGGGGTTCATATTTCTGGCACTGGCTCCAATCTGATGTATAATATGCTGCTGCTCAGGATTTGCAAGCACCTCAACCTGGCTGTTGCTGTGCTCCTTGAATTTCTCCAGCCAATATTTCATCCCCACTGAGAACCTCACCTCATTTATCACTGTCTTTGACGGTATTGTAAGTGCAAGGACAACTCCTGAAATTGTTGCATGTATTCCACTCTGGAAAACAAAATACCACAGCACAATACCCAGGATGCCATAAGGCCAGCGCTTGTTCACACCTGAACGGTTGAGTGCATACAGGAACAGCACCACAATTGCCGCATAAAGGAGCATGTCAAAATGAAGGGCATGCGTAGGGTAGAAGATTGCAAGTACAATAATTGCGCCCAAATCATCAACAATCGCCAAAGCTGTAAGGAATATCTTCAATCCCAGTGGTGTCCTGTTTCCCAAAAGCGAAAGGACTCCCAGCGCAAAGGCAATGTCTGTTGCCATAGGGATTCCCCAACCTGAAATACTGTCGGGATGATTATAGTTGAAACAAGCATAAATTATTGCCGGAACAACCATTCCTCCCACTGCTGCCAGGATTGGAAGGGCAGCATGCTTGAAGGACGAAAGTTCTCCTACCATCATCTCCCTTTTTATCTCCAGTCCCACAACAAAGAAGAAAATTGCCATCAGCGCATCATTGATCCACTGCTCAAGGGACATATCGAGGCAGAAGCTGCCAATGGAGATTGTCATATTAGTTTCCCACAGTTCCTGCACAAAATGCAGCTGCGGCACATTGGCGCACAACAATGCTATTGCCGCACAGATTACCAGAACAATTCCTCCAATTGACTGGTTATGGAGAAATCCGTTGAAATAGTTACGTACCGCAAGGGTCGTTGTAAGAATTTTCTTTTTTGTTGCCATCTGTAAAAATTATAGGTAGACAAATATAATGCTTTTTTTTATTCTATTTTTACACTATGCCCTCGCGCAACACGTCGTGGATATGGATAAGTCCGGCATATTTCCCCTCATCAAGCACTATCACGGAGGTAATCTTGTTCTTCTCCATTATGCTGAACGCATTCACGGCAAGCTCGCTCTTCTCCACAACCTTAGGATTGCGGCTCATGATATCCTCTGCCCTGAGGTCACCAAGCGGACCTCCCTTCTCCACCATCCTTCTCACATCTCCGTCGGTTATGATGCCCATAAGTTTCTCCTCAGCATCCAGAACAACAGTTGCGCCCAACCTGTTCTGCGAAATGTTTATGATTGTATTCTGGATTGTCTCGTCGGGATTCACCCATGGTCTCAAATTTTTGTCAAAGACATCATCAACGGTAAGGTAAAGTCTCTTGCCCAGAGATCCGCCAGGATGGTACTTTGCAAAATCTTCCGGTGAGAATCCCCTCATTTTTAACAGACAAACTGCCAGTGCGTCACCCATAACCAGCTGGGTTGTAGTGCTTGAAGTTGGCGCAAGGTTGTTCGGGCAAGCTTCAGCATCTACGGTTGCCTTTATCACATAATCGGAATGCTGTGCAAGGTAAGAATCCACATTTGACACCATTGCAACAAGCTTGTTTCCCATTCTCCTGATAAGCGGAACCAGCACTTTTATCTCCGGAGTATTTCCACTTTTTGAGATGCACAAAACCACATCATCAGGCTGCACAATGCCCAAATCTCCATGTATGGCGTCTGCCGCATGCATAAAAATTGACGGAGTACCTGTAGAATTCAGTGTAGCCACAATCTTACTCCCGATAATTGCACTTTTGCCTATTCCGGTAATGACAAGACGTCCTTTTGAAGTATATACAAGGTTTAGAATTTCAACAAATTCATCATCAATGAACGGCTTCAATTTCTCAACTGCCTTGGCCTCCTGGTCAATTACACTCACCGCCAACGCCTTCAAATCGATTTGCATTTTTTCCATAAAAAATTTTGCAGAAAATAAACTAATGGGTAACTTAGAGCCACAAAGGTAACGAAAAAAGAGACTTCACCCTATTTATTTTTGTAATACTATGCAGGTAACGTCGGAAATCTTGCACGAAAAATTAAAGGAATTTTTCGGTTTCGACTCCTTTAAAGGAGACCAGGAAGCAATAATAAGACATCTTATAGAAGGGAACAACACGTTTGTACTGATGCCAACAGGCGGTGGCAAATCCTTGTGCTACCAGCTGCCTGCCCTTGTAATGCCTGGAACAGCCATAGTAATTTCGCCGCTGATTGCACTTATGAAAAACCAGGTGGATGCAATCAGGGGATTTGTTGCAAACTGCGACGGCGTTGCCCACTTCCTCAACTCTTCCTTGAACAAAAGCCAGTTGCAGGAGGTAAAGGATGACCTGCTCAGCGGAGTTACCAAACTGCTTTATGTAGCACCGGAGTCCCTTACAAAAGAGGAGAACATACAGCTGCTCAGACAATGCAAGATATCGTTCTACGCAGTTGATGAGGCACACTGTATCTCCGAATGGGGACACGATTTCCGTCCGGAGTACCGCAAGATACAGCCAATAGTAAATGAAATAGGGAAAGCTCCAATCATAGCACTTACTGCAACTGCCACCCCTAAGGTGCAGTCAGACATTCAGAAGAACCTTGGGATGTCAGAGGCTAAAGTGTTCAAGTCTTCATTCAACAGGGAGAACCTCTACTATGAAATGAGACCTAAGGTGAACACCGAGAAGGAGATCATCAAATTCATAAAAGCCAACCCCGGCAAATCCGGCATCATCTACTGCTTGAGCCGCAAGAAAGTTGAGGAGCTTGCAGAACTGCTCAATGTAAACGGAATCAAGGCACGCCCTTACCACGCCGGACTCGATGCTGCTACCCGCTCGGCCAACCAGGACCTTTTCCTTATGGAGGAGATAGAGGTAATTGTGGCTACCATCGCTTTTGGAATGGGTATTGACAAACCCGATGTAAGATTTGTAATCCATTACAATATTCCAAAGAGTCTTGAGGGCTACTATCAGGAAACAGGACGCGCAGGCCGTGACGGAGGAGAGGGTCAATGCATAACCTTCTACAGTTACAAGGACATACAGAAACTTGAGAAATTCATGCAGAGCAAGCCTGTAGCAGAGCAGGAGATTGGCAAACAGCTTATAAATGACACTATAGCATACGCAGAATCCAACCAGTGCCGCCGCAAGACACTGCTCAACTATTTTGGCGAGCAGTATACCCAGGAGAACTGCGGCAACTGCGACAACTGTCTGCATCCTAAAAAGCAGTTTGAAGGTAAGGAATATCTTGCAACAGTACTCGAACTGATTACAGGAATAAAGGAAAACTTCAAGGCAGACCACCTTGCAAACATACTTGGTGGAGTAATGAACTCCATCATCAAATCATACAACCACAACGAACTTGAGTGGTTTGGCATACTTCCTGGCAAAGAGAGCAAATTCTGGCTTGCCATCATCCGTCAGGCCCTTGTAATGCAGTACCTGTATAAGGATGTTGAAAAATACGGCCTTATCTCGGCAACTGAAAAAGGTATGGAGTTCCTTGCCAACCCTCAATCTGTAATGTTCACTGAAGACAGGGTATTTGCCAACACAGACGATGATGAGGACACACCTGTAATAGGCAGCGGCAAGAGCCAGGGTGGTGCAGGAGACCCCGCACTGCTTGCAATGCTCAAGGATGTAAGGCACTCGCTATCCAAGAAGCTCAAACTTCCTGCATTTGTAATCTTTGGAGATCCTTCACTGGAAGACATGTCTACAATGTACCCTATCACCATTGAGGAGCTCAAGAACTGCCAGGGTGTGGGCGAAGGCAAGGCCCGCAAGTTTGGAAAAGAGTTCATTGCGCTCATTGCCAAATATGTGGAGGAGAATGAAATTGACCGTCCTACAGACCTTGTGGTAAAATCTGTAGCCAACAAATCACTCAACAAGGTATACATCATCCAGAGTGTAGACAAGAAGATTCCGTTGGATGAGATTGCAGATGCCAAGAACCTTGAACTTGAACAGGTTTATGACGAGCTTGAGGCCATCGTAGGTGCCGGCACCAAAATAAACATAGACTACTACATCCGTATGATCATAGATGAAGACAAGGTGGATGAGATCTATGAATACTTTAAGGAAGAGGCCACTTCAGATTCTGTAAACGAAGCCATGAAGGCTCTTGGACCGGACTATACAGAAGAAGAGGTAAGACTCATCAGAATCAAGTTCCTGTCTGAACTGGGCAACTAAAATATTATAAAAGATATTATAGAGTGGAAAAATCCTTCCACTCTATTTCTTTGTCCCGTCCCCAATAAGTGAGCTGCTTCTTGGCATAGTGGCGGGAGTTGCGCTTGATAAGCTCTACAGCAGTTTCCAACGAGTGGACGCCATCAAAATAATCAAAGATCTCCCTGTAGCCTACAGTCTTGAGCGCAGGGAGATTCTTGTATTGTACAAGTCCCTGTACCTCAGCAAGGAGCCCCTGCTCCATCATAATGTCAACCCTCCTGTTTATCCTGTCGTAAAGTTCCTCCCTGTTGCGGTTGATTCCTATCTTGCTGATTGCAAACGGACGCACTTTTTTTGGGGCACTCTTCCAATCCGAGAATTTGCGGCCGGTCTGCAATGTAACCTCCAAAGCCCTCACTACCCTCTGCGGATTGGCAATGTCAATTGTATCGTAAGAGGCCCTGTCTACAACTCTGAGCTCATTGCGCAAAGATTCTATCCCCTCGGTCTCTAGCCTTTTCATAAGGGAATCCCTAAGTTGCAGGTCTGCAGGGGGAAAATCATCCAGCCCGTTGCAAAGGGCATCTATGTACATTCCGCTGCCACCCACCATAACAAGCTTGTCGTGGGTTTTGAAAAGCTCCTCAAGAAGAGCCATAGCCTCCAGCTCATAAAGGCCGGCGGTATAGTATTGGGTTACACTATGGGTGTGAATAAAATAATGCCGCACCGCCTCCAGCTGCTCTGGAGAAGGCGATGCGGTACCTATGTTCATCTCTTTGTAAATCTGTCGGGAATCACAGTTTATGATGGGAGAAGAATACTCCTTTGCCAATTCAATGGAATAATCTGTCTTTCCCACCCCTGTGGGGCCCAATATGATGGTGAGTTCCTTCTGCATTACTCCTCACCCTCAGGCAGTTCGTCATCCATGAATGAATCATCATCGTCGCCGCCGTTATCAATAGGCTCTGCGTACTGGTCCATATCATCATAACCGTTGGCGAACTGCTCCGGATTGCGTCCTTTCTCTGCCACAAGCCTTGGATATGAAGCTCTCCTGGATTCCTCCACCTCACCCACAAACTCAAGTTTGATAACTCTGTCTTTCCTGAGATCAAAGACATACAAAAGGGCTGTTTCACCTTTCTTAATTGTCTTCTCAATGGTAACCATATCCATGGAACCGTCACCCATATCAAACAGGCCGTACTCGCTCTTTATCTTGCCGGCATTATCCAATCCCCTGAAAACCACCATCTGGTCTGGAGAGAAATCAAGATCATTGATAAGGAAATCATTAAGTTTATACAACGAAGTCTCTCCTTTAATCTCATACTCCCTCATAAAAACTTTACTTCCTGGGATAGATGCTTTGTACTTGTATATCATCACGTGTAATTTATTGCTGTTAGTACTCCAAAGATACAACATTTTTCTCTATTTAGAGGGCAAAAAACATTTTTTTGATTATCTTTACATTTTAGTATGGATACTAAGAAAACACCCGTTTCAGATTGTTTCAAAAGCATTTCAGAGCTTTCAACTGGCCTGTTCAAGGACAATGGAAGCAAGTTCCTCGCTTTTGCGTATCCTGTCACTACAGAAGAGCAGATTAAGGAGATTGTACAAGGGCTGAAAAAGGAATATTACGATGCCCGCCACCACTGCTATGCCTACCGTCTGGGGCACACAGGTGCTACCTGGAGAATGAACGATGACGGAGAACCTTCATCTACTGCAGGCAGGCCAATTTACGGACAGATCCTTTCGGCCGAACTCAGTGACATCCTTGTAGTGGTAGTGAGATACTTTGGCGGAATAAAGCTTGGAGTACCGGGGCTCATAAGGGCCTACAAGACCTCCACAGCCGATGCCATAGCTAACGCTACAATCATAGAGAAGATTGCAACAGAACCGTTCAACATAATTTTTGATTACCTGCAGATGAATGCAGTAATGAAAAGGCTCAAGGATCTTGGTCTCACCCCCACCAACCAGCAGTTTGATCTCAACTGCTCCCTGAGGGTTGATGTAAGGCTGGCCCTTATAGATACATTCCTTGAAGCTTTTGACAAACTGGAAGGATGCAGGATTGAAAAGATTGAACCGCAGCAGGACCAAGAAGAAGAAAACATTTAAATTTTACGACATATGCCTAAAAGTCTAATTTCCATCCACGATTTTACAAAGGAAGAGATGCTGCATGTATTGGATGTAGCACAGGAATTTGAGAAGAACAAGGTACAGCCTATCCTCAGGGACAAGGTAATTGCAACCCTTTTCTTTGAACCTTCTACCAGAACCCGCCTGAGCTTTGAGACAGCGGCCAACAGGCTTGGTGCAAGGGTAATCGGATTCTCGGACGCAGGAAACACCAGCGTAAGCAAAGGTGAGACCCTGAAGGACACCATCAAGATGGTTTCCAACTACGTAGACCTGATTGTAATGAGACACCCTCTTGAGGGAGCTGCAAGATATGCATCAGAGGTGGCTTCGGTACCTGTAATCAACGCAGGTGACGGCGCCAACCAGCACCCTTCACAGACAATGCTGGACCTTTTCACTATCCGCCAGACCCAAGGCACACTCAACAATCTTAAGATAAACATGGTGGGTGACCTCAAATACGGCCGCACAGTGCACTCGCTGCTTCAGGCAATGTCACACTTCAACCCTGATTTCACATTCACTGCTCCCGACGAGCTGAAGATGCCCCAGGAATACAAGGACTTCCTTGATGCAAAAGGAATCCCTTACACCGAGACCAGAGACCTTGAAGGAAGCCTCAATGACTGCGACATCCTTTACATGACCCGTGTACAGCAGGAGCGCTTCACAGACCCTATGGAGTACGAGAAGGTAAAGAATACATACAACCTTACAGCCTCAATGTTGGGCGGAGCAAAGGACAACATGAAAATCCTTCACCCGCTGCCAAGAATCACTGAGATTGCCCAGGATGTGGATGACACAAAACATGCATACTACTTCAAACAGGCGGAGAACGGAGTTTACGCCAGAATGGCAATCATTTCTTATCTATTGGGTTACAAATAATTATCGGGATTAAAATTTTTCAGTTATGGAAAAAGGAGGAAAAGAATTGAAAGTGAGTGCCATCAAGAACGGTACTGTACTTGACCATATACCTGCAAGCCAGCTTTTTAAAGTAATAAGCATCCTTGGCTTGAAAGACTGCGCAAACCAGGTGACATTCGGAATGAACCTTGAGAGCCGCAGATTGGGCAAAAAAGCCATCATAAAAGTGGCAGACAGATACTTTGAGGAGACTGAGATCAACAAGGTTGCCCTGGTTGCCCCTGATGCAAAAATCAACATCATAAAGGACTTTGAAGTTATTGAGAAGAAGGTTATCCGTGTTCCCGACGAGATATCAGGCATAGTGAAATGTGCAAATCCAAAATGCATCACCAATCACCAGCCAATAACCACCAAATTCACAACCACCTACGAAAACGGGGAGCTCAAGCTTCATTGCCGCTACTGCGAAAAGAACACAAGCTCCGACAATATGAAAATAATATCAGAGAATTAGCATTTATTTGCTATCTTTGAAAAATGATTAAAGTTTTTTAAGAAACACAATAAAAAATACACAAATATGAAAGCATATAACTTTAACGCAGGTCCATGCGTATTGCCTAAGCAGGCTATTGAGTCTGCAATTGAGGCTATCAGAGATTTTGACAACACCGGTATCGGTATCCTTGAGATTTCTCACCGTACTCCAGGTTGGGAGAGAATCATGGCTGAGACAGAGCAGCTATGGAGAGAGCTTTTGAACATTCCAGAAGATTACGCTGTAATGTTCCTTGGCGGCGGTGCTTCAACCCAGTTCTTTGAGGTTCCTGCAAACTTGTTGAAAACAAAAGCTGCATATCTTCAGACAGGTGTTTGGGCTAAAAAGGCTGCTAAAGAGGCTAAATTCTACGGAGAGGTTGAGATCGTTGCTTCTTCAGAAGACAAAACTTACTCATACATTCCAAAAGGATACACCATCCCTACCGATGCAGACTACTTCCATATCACAACCAACAACACCATCTACGGTACTGAGATGCACGAGGACATTGATTCTCCTGTAACTTTGGTTGCTGACATGTCATCAGACATCATGAGCCGTCCTGTAGACGTTACCAAATACGGCATGATCTACGGTGGTGCACAGAAAAACGTAGGCCCTGCAGGTGTTACTTTCGTTATCGTACGCAAAGACCTTCTTGGCAAAGTTGACCGTCCTCTACAGACTATGGTTGACTACCGCTCACACTACACAGAGGAGGCTAAAAACAGATCTATGTTCAACACTCCTCCTGTATTCCCTATCTTTGTAATGCACGAGACTCTTAAATGGGTTAAAGAGCAGGGCGGCGTAGAGGCTATGTACAAGATGAACAAAGAAAAAGCTGAGATCCTTTACAACGAGATTGATAGAAACCCATTGTTCGTAGGAACAGCTGCCAAAGAGGACCGTTCACTTATGAACGTATGTTTCGTAATGGCTCCAGGCAAAGAGGAGTTGCAGGATGAGTTCTTCAAATTCGCTAAAGAGCGCGGTATGGTGGGTATCAAAGGTCACCGATCGGTTGGCGGTTTCAGAGCTTCCATCTACAACGCTTGTCCAAAAGAGGCTGTTGAGGCATTGGTAGCTTGTATGCAGGAGTTTGAGCAGCTTCACAAATAATTGAAATTTCAGAAAGGGTGTAATTGCAATGTGCAGTTACCCCTTTTTTCTGTTAATACACATACCCCTCAAGGGGATAATCTATCGGGATTAAAAAAAATAAAACAATATGAAAGTTTTGGTAGCAACCGAGAAGCCATTCTCAAAAGTGGCTGTAGACGGTATCAGAAAAATAGTTGAGGCTGCAGGTTATGAGTTTGCAGCTTTGGAGAAATACACTTCAAACGATGAGCTTTTGGCTGCTGTTGCAGATGCAGATGCCCTTATCGTACGTTCAGACAAAGTAACCAGAGAGGTAGTTGACGCAGCAAAGAACCTTAAGATTGTGGTTAGGGCAGGTGCCGGTTATGACAACTTGGACCTTGCAGCTTGCACTGAGAGAGGCATTGTTGCAATGAACACCCCAGGCCAGAACGCAAACGCTGTTGCAGAGCTTGCAATCGCATTCATGCTTTTCATGAGCAGAAACCATTTCAACCCTGGCACAGGATGCGAGCTTAAAGGCAAGACATTGGGTATCCAGGCATTTGGAAACATTGGAAGACGCGTATCTGTACTTGCAAAAGGCTTTGGTATGGATGTTCTTGTATATGCACCTACAGCTCCAGCCCAGGTAATTGCTGATTATGGTGTTACAGTTGCAACTACTTTGGAGGAGTTGTTTGAGAAATCAGATTTCCTAACCCTTCACATCCCTGCAAACGAGAAGACCAAGGGTCTTATAGGATACGACCTTGTTTCAAGAATGCCTAAGGGTGCTTGTCTTGTAAACACAGCAAGAAAAGAGGTTATCAATGAGGAGGGCCTTATTAAAGCTCTTAAAGAGAGAGAGGACCTTAAATACATCACTGATGTTCCTACTGCAAACCACGCTGCTATGGCAGAGGAGTTTGGCAAACGTGTATTCGGTACTCCTAAGAAAATGGGTGCAGAGACTGGTGAGGCCAACGTTAACGCAGGTCTTGCAGCAGCAAACCAGATTGTGGATTTCTTCACTACAGGAAATACCAAATTCCAGGTAAACAAACAGTAAACTCTTAAAAACACAGATAACCATGGTAAAAGTTAAACCATTTGCAGCTATCCGACCTCCAAAAGCAATTGCAGCTGAGGTAGCATCACGCCCATACGACGTTCTTAACTCAGTAGAGGCAAAAGCTGAGGCTGGCGAGAAATCGCTCCTACATATCATCAAACCTGAGATTGACTTTGATCCTATAGCAGACGAGCACGGCCAGGAGGCTTATGACAAGGCTGTTGAGAACTTCAAGCTATGGCAGGAGAAAGGCTGGCTTGTACAGGATGCCAAAGAGAACTACTATGTTTACGCACAGACCATGGAGGGAAGAACCCAGTACGGTCTTGTAGTTTGCGCAAACGTAGAGGATTATATGACCGGCAAGATCAAGAAACATGAGCTTACCCGTAAGGACAAAGAGGATGACCGTATGATCCACGTAAGGAACCAGAACGCCAACCTTGAGCCTGTATTCTTCGCTTATCCAGATAATGCACAGATAAACGAGATTGTTGAGCGCACAATCAAGACTCAGGAGATTGAGTACGACTATATCGCTCCAGTTGACGGTTTCGGCCACAAATTCTGGGTTATCGAGAACGAGGAAGACATTGCTGCCATTACTGAGATCTTTGCTGGAATCCCTGCTTTCTACGTTGCAGACGGCCACCACAGAACAGCAGCCGCTGCCCGTGTAGGTGAAGAGAAAAAGAACAACAACCCTAACCACACAGGTGATGAGGAGTACAACTACTTTATGGCAGTAGTATTCCCAGAGAGCCACCTTAAGATCATTGACTACAACCGCGTAGTGAAAGACCTTAACGGCATGAGCGAGGAGGAGTTTATCCAGAAACTGGGCGAGGACTTTGTTGTTGAGAAGAAAGGCGAGGAGATCTATACTCCGTCGGGATTACATAACTTCTCAATGTACATTGGCGGCCAGTGGTACTCATTGCAGGCTAAAGAGGGCACTTACGATGACGCAGACCCTATTGGAGTACTTGACGTTACCGTATGCTCAAATCTTGTATTTGACAAGCTATTGGACATCAAAGACCTCAGAACTTCTAAGAGAATTGATTTCGTAGGCGGTATCCGCGGTCTTGGAGAGCTTAAGAAACGTGTTGATTCAGGCGAGATGGTTGCAGCATTTGCTCTATATCCTGTTTCAATGAAACAGCTTATTGACATTGCTGATACAGGCAACATTATGCCTCCTAAGACCACCTGGTTTGAGCCAAAACTTCAGAGCGGTCTTGCAATCCACAAATTGGAAAGATAAGCAATACCTTACTTATAAACAAAAACAGGAACTGGGAAATCCAGTTCCTGTTTTTTATTTTATACTAGCGCTACAAGAAATATAGCAGCAGCTCAAATGAAAGCTTGTTATGGTTATAATGAGGCTCCTTATACAAGGCAGACATATCCATACTGTTATTGAAATACTGCTCATAATTGATTCTGAACATGCTTGTATAGGAAGTATTGAGGACAAAATTCAAGCCCGCTGTTACCCTGTTCACACCAAAGCCCCTGTCCTTCATATCGTAGCCCATAGCATCCCATCTGAGCAGCGGCTCAATCCTCTTCAATGTATTACCCTTGGCTTTAATTTTATACAGTGCCTGTACATAGGCAGCCGAGAGAGAACCCGGTTCATAAACAGGACCTGCTCCTACCTTCCGTTCAGAAGAGATATTTTTGGTCATAACCTCACTCTCCACTTTGAACGCGTCACATGCATATCTCATATCAACGCCCCAATAAAGGTCCTTGGAATCTTGGGCATTGGTTGCACTGAAGTATTTGGCTGTAGCCCTGAAACCTTTCTTCATAGAGCCAAACTCAACTCTTCCCCCCTGCACCATAGAACCGTTCCAGGTAGGATTGTTGATACCTGAGCCGTTATATACTCCATACTCCAGGTTTATAGGAAAACCTTCTTTTTTGAGGGCATACTTGGCAGTAATACCTATATCCCTGCTTGATGCAAAATATTTGCCTACAAATGGCCTGTTAATATAATCAACATCATTAGGGGCAACTGTCCATGAATTGAACAACGGATGATACTGCTGTCCAAGTGTAATTGTCCATCTGCCGGTTGGAGTAAACCTTGCATAAAGATCAAGAACTGTAATCTTGTTCTCTGTGCTGAAATCAATATGATAGCAATAAGACAATTTACTTGAAATCTGGCCACGAGTACCCAAAGTTGCATGTCTTACACTGAATCTGGCCTCTCCATTTGTAGTGGAAAGCTCATACTTTGATTTGAACAGAACAATGGGTTTCAGCACATTATACTGCTCAACAGTACCATTCTCGTTAACAACTGTTTTAATGAGGCCCTGGCCCGTAAATTTATAAGTTGCATCCTGAGCTATCATACCAACTGCAGACAACATTGCAACCATCATCAAAATCAACTTCTTTACTGATCTCATACTTTTTAAATTAACCGGCCGTAAAGATAAGACAAAAATTCTTCTTCCCGACAGATTACATATACACAAAAAAAAGACCTCCAGATTTTCATCTGAAGGTCTCTGAAGGTTGGCGGCTACCTCTTTTGTCAACGGCTCACGCCGGGTGCGGCTCCCGGCCTTCCGTTTCACACGGCCTCCGCCGGGCATCTGATGATGCCTGAGAGTAGGTAGCCTACATAAAAAAAGAAGACCTCCAGAATTTCTTCTGAAGGTCCTCAAGGTTGGCGGCTACCTACTCTCCCACTTGGTATAGCAGTACCATCGGCGCTAACGGGCTTAACTTCTCTGTTCGGTATGGGTAGAGGTGGATCCCCGTCGCTATTACCACCATTTATCTTTCTCGTTTGTGATTCCTCACTGGTTATTGGTTCGGGTTACCACCCCGTATATGGTGTAAGAGAGAGAAAAAATAAACGTTATACTTGTTACGTTGTAAACTCTTTTCAAGTTCACACGCTCCACAACTGAAGTGTCGGGCTATTAGTACCGCTCGACTTTGACATTACTGCCTTTACATCTGCGGCCTATCAACGTGGTAGTCTCCCACGACCCTATATGGAAATCTCATCTCGAGGCTAGCTTCGCACTTAGATGCTT
>JAZRQU010000036.1:0-2895 GCA_045650045.1 Candidatus Egerieisoma sp.
CCTGCATCAGTTTCGAACTTAGAAGACGCCACATTAGAATGGCCATGAAGCATAGCTATTACCGAACAAATTGCAGAACCAGGAGAGAACTCCATATCCAAATCGGAAACACCTTCGTTAAAAGCAATATCATCATCTGTAAGTCTTACACGCGGCACATATAGTGTCTGATAAGCTGTAGAACTTTCCTTGCAGACCGCACTGATGGCCATCGACTCACCTGTAAATCCGGTGTTCTTATCCATCCAGTAGAACTCACAGAAGTACTTCTTACCTGCCTCTGGAGCAACGCCCATCACATCCGTATAAAGTGCTGTCAAATCAGCATCGCCCCAATCCGGAGCCATGCCAGGAGTGATGATCACTGTCTTGCCCCAGCCGGAAGAAACTCCAGTACTGAGGGCTGGCGACATCTTGAAGACGAGGACGTGACTTTCAGAAGGTTGTTCAAGACCGGTGAAGATGATCATATCAGGAGAAATCCAAAGGTCTTCATATAGAACCTCAGGAACGTCATTGATGTATGCAGGAGCATCATTGAGAAACGGCATACCAACCATCTGTAGATTGGAATTGATCCTGACAAAAGCATTGTGCGGAGTCAGTTCTGCAGCCTGGCCGAACGTGGAAATACCTTTCATCTTCTCTGCCAGCACAGCCCAAGCCTTCATCTGTTCATCAGAGAGCTTTCTGTAAGATCTGGAGATCTTCGCAAGCCTGTTGCGAGATACAGCCTGAGCCGGTGTCTTTGATGGGGAATGCATAGAACGAGCTGAGAGAACCTGACGGCCTTTTGATACTCTGGCCGTCACGTCCCCAGCTGAACCCTTGAACTCATTAAATGCTATTGATGGCAATGCTTTCATAACTCTGAATCGAATCTCTGAAAGCAAAGATATATAATAGGTAAAGGCTTGATTTAGAAGTGGATTTGATTGCTTCCCTTTGCGTAATGTTGCCGAGAATGCACAAAAAAATCCTGCCCGGAATTGAGCAGGATTAAATTGTATTATGCACCTATGCTAAAGTTTTTGAACTTCTGCAATAATGGATTCTTTAATGTCATCCCAGGTCACATCATTGAACATATATGGCATTGGATCTGATTCTGCATCCTCAAAGTATGTGAGACTTTTAATTGCGATGAATCTTGAACCATCCGGATACTTTTGGTCATATAAATTCAAGATTTGCTCCAATGTCATCTCTTTGAGAAGAAAATGGAGATCTATAAAGTCTTTCTTTGTGCCTCTATTGATTATTGCAGAAATCTTCATGGCAGCAATATCATTAACTGAAGCTAAACGAACGCCATCAAGGACTTTGCAATCTTCTAACCACTTATATGGATAGTTGACACAATCTACTTTAATGCCATCAACCCAATATATATTGATGTTTTTAGATGTGTTGGAGATTTCAAGTTCACCAGCTTCTTTACAAGCCTCTTGAATTTCTTCTGGTGTGGCTTCAATAGTGCCGAACATATCTAAGTCAATAGACTTACGATGTCCCAGTTGTAACGCTAGGGCAGTACCTCCGACAAGTCGGCTTTGCTCGAATATTGGTAAAGATTGAAGCCTTTTTAGAAGTTCCAATGTCTTTGGCTCGATTGTCTCAAGGTGTAACATCTGAATTGCTCTTTAGGAATGTTTGTAATAGCAGAGATGAAAGACACAGCTTTAGGATCTAATGAGCGAAGTGTAGTTGCAGTGTCAGAAATAACCTTTATGCCGTAATACGATAAAATCAGTTTCCAATCATTATACCTTCCATATTCAAGAACCCTCTGTATAATATAACGAGAATTAGACTCTAGATTTATAGTGCTAGGGTCAACATCCCAGAAAAGATTCTTGGAAAAAGAAGTTATGATTTCAGCATTACTCATAATGCAAAGATATGCAATTTTAATGTTCTTAATGCAAATATCGTAAAATTTCTTAAACCAACGCCCCGATCGCCGACAACCCATGATACTGCGACCGGTATCCGGTAACTGTATCCAACAGCAGATACCTGATGTGTATCTGAAACATCTCAAGATCATTCCTGTTCATCGGCACTACAAACTCAATCTCAGAACTGGCTCCATCCGGCACAGACTCCGACAGATAATTCCTCTGCCTTCCAGGATGACGACCAACCCCAGGCTCCTCAATCTGGATCTTTCCCAGCACCCTGTACCTGCTGAACTTTGAAGTCCCACACAGCGTCAACTTAAAACGCAGCTTCACATCAAACAGCGACACCATCTCCGCACCCACAAAATCCAAACTGAAAATCGGAAACGCCTCAAACCTCCTGGGAGTAGGAGAGTGCTCATTCCCTAGCTGAGCAAATCCATGATAAGCCGACACGAACAGGTTATACCCACTTATACTATTCCCATCCCCATAAGGCGGACGATGCGCAGCAACGCCTTCAGCAAAACGTCTCCACTTCTTCTGATCCTTTGAGGACAATCCTCTCCAGGCTTTTATCGCCCTTTGATGCAGTCCCTTCTGCTCCAGCTGCTCCGCAGTCCCTGCAAACTCAGAATACGCCTTACTACGGAAATAACACACACCATTCCGGTGATAATACGTCACATTACCCACCGACGACCAACAATCAGAAAACAAGGTATCAGGTACAAAACGAGGCATAAAATTGAGGATTAAAGGCTCCAGGTGAGCCGGTTACAAGTCTTAAGCACATCCATGCCACAAAGCAAACAGATGTCATACAGCAAGTTACAAAACATTACCTGCGCAATAAAAGCATCTGGAGGCGATAGCCGCAAGATGCCTCTTTTTGCTAAATTTATAATCCACATAACATTCCTTCCTGCGGGAGATAACGGTCAAGTAATCACAAACGCAGAAGCGGGAGTTCCTCTTTCCGCTCGGATGG
>JAZRQU010000037.1:0-13991 GCA_045650045.1 Candidatus Egerieisoma sp.
CAAAAACTACCGTAAATTTACCAAAGCGAGAAATTTGTTTTCGGTCGCTTATCTTACGTAAGTACTTGGAAGCCTTTTGGAAAAATGGGAAAAGTTTGAACTCTCGTTTGGTGTTCTTTGGTAGGGACCCATAACCCGCACAGAAAGCTCAACTGGTTTCAGTTGGGCTTTTTTGTTTTTTATATGCAAAATAATACTCCCGACAGTCAAAAGAAAACTGTCGGGAGTAAACTTTATGGTCTCAGTCCTGAGCCGCCCTGTAGGGTGATTGTTTCTCCGGTGATGTATGCGGCATCCTTTGATGCAAGGAATACGCAGGTGCGGCCTATGTCTTCAACAGGGTCTGCAAAACGGCCGAGAGGGATGTCGCGGATGGTTTTTGCAAACAGTTCCGGGTAGCTCTCTTTCCATGCAGAGAGACTCTCTGTCATAGCCAGCGGGCATACTACATTTACCCTTACACCGTCGGGACCCCACTCGGTTGCCGCCACGCGGGAAAGTCCTCGGATTCCCTCTTTTGCTGCTGCGTAGGAACTCTGCCCGGGTTTGCCGTAGAGGCCTGCCCCTGATGCAAAATTGATTACTGAGCCGCCGCTCTCCTTAAGGTAAGGGAAGCACTCCTTCATATAGAAGAAAGCGGCATATACTCCAGAAAACATTGCCAGATCTATATCCTCCCTGGTGTGCTCTATAAGCGGAAGACCAGATTTTGAAACCTGTGCATTGTTTATAAGTGTATCTATCTTTCCAAAAGTTTCTACAGTTTTGACAACCACCATTTTTACTGCATTCTCATCGGAACCGTCTGCAACTATTGGCAGAACCTTTATGCCCCACTCGCTCTCCAGTTTTTGCTGTGCCTGCTGCAGTCTTTCCATATTTCTTCCTGTAAGTACCAGGTTGCTTCCTTCTCTTGCAAATGCTGTTGCCATTCCAAATCCTATACCTTTACCGCCTCCGGTAATTATGGTAACATTCCCGTCCAATCTTTTCATAATTTCTCCTTTTTATTTGCAACAGCAAGTTACGCACTTTTGTTGTGTGGGGCAATACCGCAAATTGGCTATTTTTGGTTGCTTCGTATGCCATCAATGCTCCCCATGGGATTATCACCGTTCCAGATATTTATAAGTATTTCCTGGAACAGGTCCGCCACCTCGTCTTCATCTTTTGAGAACATATAGCACACTGTGTATATTGTCCCCTTGTGTTCCCTCACAACGTTGGTAAATTCTTGTTCAATAGAGTTCATCAAATCTAAAATCTTTATTGTTTGCCCAATTAGACAACAGAAAGTCCAATTCACTACAAAATTAGTACATTTGTTTTATGAAAATTTTACGCTATATACTCTTGGCGTTCCTGGCGGCATTTGTTCTGGTTGCCCGGAGCAGTGTTGCAGTGGGGGAGTGGTACGCTACAACGGTATATCCTGTTGTCTCTGCAGCCCTTTCGTGGAGTGTTTCATGGATCCCGTTCTCTATGGAGGAGGTTTTGGTTGTGGTGGCTGCATTGTGGGTTGTGTGGATTGTATGGCGGGGAATCAGAAATGGAAAAAGATGGTGGAAGGTGTTGCTCCCCGTAGCGGAAATTGCCATATGGGCAATTATTTGGTTCTATTTTGGTTGGGGAATGAACTATTTCAGGGAGAGCATATATGAAAGGGGATCTGTCGGGAGGCAGCAGTTCAACCAGGAGAAGTTTGAAAAGTTCCTGCAGGGGTATGTGGAGAATCTTAACGGTTCATTTACAGAGGATTCTCTTCCCGACAATTTTAAGGATGATATAAAGGTAGGCTTTGCGCAGATCCCTGCCCGGATGGGGCTTTGTACCCCGAGGGAATGGCAGCAGAACAAGAAACTCCTTTTCAACGGACTATATTCTTCTGTGGGGGTGCTTGGATTTATGGGGCCTTTCTTTGCTGAGTTTCAGGTGAATGGGGAACTTCTTCCACGGCAATTGCCGTTCTGTTATGCCCATGAGCTTTCCCACCTTCTTGGTGTGAGCAATGAGGATGAGGCAAACTTCTGGGCCTACACCATCTGTTCAGCCTCAGATATCCCTACAGTGCGGTACAGCGGCTATTTTTCCCTTTTGCCATATGTCCTTTCCAATGCCAGGATGGCACTTGCTCCCGACAGTTATAAAGCGTTGCTTCTCTCTATAAATCCTTCAATTAGGGAACAGTTCAACGCACAGCAGCAGTACTGGAGGGAAAAGTACAGCCCACTCCTTGGTTCCCTTCAGAGTTACATGTATGATCTTATGCTTAAGGGGAACAAAATTTCTTCCGGAACAAAGAATTACCTTCAGGTGATAGATCTGATTATGGTAATGGATAACAAAATAAACCTATAGGTTGATTTTGTGTTAAAAAATTGCTATCTTTGTGCTGGTTTAGAAAATTTATGAAGATGGAGTTTGAGAGATTGACAGATGACGGCCGGTTATGGGCTGTCAAATATGATGCGGAGAAGTCAAATGTATTTGATGAAGTTTTCTCCAGATGGGCAGATGTAGATTGGCTTAAAAAGTTCTTTTCTTCAAATGTTTGTGATTTAGAAAAATATTTCAGGATTACAGATGTAGATATTGCAATATATGATACAATCATTGATGCAGAGCAGATGGAAAGTCTTATCCTGGATATTAATGAAGATGAGTCTTTGGATGAGTTGTTTAGACCACTTGAAAATTTGAGAAGTTCGGAGATGGTATTGGGAAAGGAAAAAGCTAAGGGTAGAAGGAATAAACATTCGTCATGGTTGCGTCTATATGCTTTGAGACTTCAAGCTAATTACTATATCATTACGGGTGGGGCTATAAAATTGACTCCAACCATGCAGGAAAGGGAACATACCTTGGCAGAACTCTCAAACCTGAATAAAGTGAGGGATAAATTGATTTCCTTAGGAATTTTTGATTATGATGCTTTAAAATCTTGTGATAATGAAACAGATAAGTGAACAATTGGAGATTTTAAGTAAGTATGAGGTAAATACTGATTGGCGTGAAAAAGCAATCTGGCGGAGAAATAACCGTCAATGGTTGCGTTATTCACAATTTATTGCGATGATGGTGCTTAAAAGGCTTGAGGAGCTGGGTTATACCCAGAAGCAATTGGCAGAGAAGTTAGGGTGTTCAGCCCAATATGTTTCCAAGATTGTAAAGGGCTCAGAAAACTTGACATTGGAAACCATTTCCAAATTGGAGCAGGTGTTGGAAATTGATATTCTGAAAAGTTCTCTATCCTTAAAATATAATTATGAAACGGATGATGATCCGTCCATAAGGATTGTTGCTGAGCCTGAAGGGAAAAAATACGGTAAATAAGGAGTCTGATTCAATAATCAGACTCTCTTTGTTCAACATGGCTTATTATTGTCAGTCCCCCTCCTCAAGCTGGAATATTTCTTCAAGAGGTTTTCCAAAGTGGCGGGCAATCTTAAGGGACAGGAGGGTTGAGGGGACGTATTTGCCGGCTTCAATGGAGTTGATTGTTTGTCGGGAAACTCCAACTGCTTCTGCCAGTTCCTGTTGGGTTATGTCTTTGATGGCCCGTTCTATGCGTAGTGTGTTTTTCATTTCAGGTTCCTCCTCAATTTGTGCATTGAAAGGTTGAACTTTATTATGTATAGGGTGAAGAAAATGTACGGCATTACAAATGAGTAGGACAGGAATGAGATGCCGTATATGGTAATGATTCCGAATGTGTACAGTACTGCAGTAACCCAGAAACTCCATACGAATGCATTTTGCCTCTCAACAGGTGTCATTTCGTCTTCGTCCTTTTCTTTTGAAAGGGCAACAAATACAATTGAGATGAGCAGTCCGAGCATTGCAATTTCATCAAGCGGATCTGTTTCTATTATATTGAACATTGAGTTTTCAAGGCCTCCGTCGCCAATTACTGAGAGTACAGGGATGTTGCATAAATTGTAATCCCATGCTCCGGGTACAAAAAGAAGCCATAGGCATGCCAGTGCAAATGGAATGGCCAAGCACATTCCAATCTTCTTGAATTTTGCGGGTAATAGGTAATTGTCTTTCATAACGTAATTTTTTAAAGTTACCAATTCAGTTATGGAATTCCAATGCAAAGATAAATATATTTTCCAAATGTAAAACAAAGTTTACAAAAAGTATAAGAAATTTTACTTAAAGATGTATTGATTAATATAATAATAGCTGATAATCAATAAGTTGTACAAGAAGACGACGTCACAAAGAAAAATTTGCTAACTTTACAACAGACAAAAACATTTTACCATGAAAAGGATTTTATTGGTTTTGGCCATTATGTTTGTGGCGGGGGCTGTGCAGATGCAGGCTCAGCCGCTAAGTTATGAGAAAGGGGAGTTTGTTTCAAAGAATACCGGGGACACCTTGTTGTACAGGTATCTTGTGCCTGAGAATGTGCAGAAGGGGAAGAAGTATCCGCTTGTAATATTCCTGCACGGTTCCGGCGAGAGGGGAAATGACAATCAGGCGCAGCTGTTCCATGGCAGCGGGCAGTTCATAAATCCTGTGAACAGGGAGAAGTATCCTGCTTATGTTCTGTTCCCGCAGTGCCCTGCAGGGGTTCCGGGTGCATACATGCCTGGCCTGAAAACACTTGTTCCTGCAGATATGCCTTTGGATCCGCCTCAAGCACCAATCGTTACTCTGTTGCTGGAGCTGATTGATTCATATATTGCACTGCCAAATGTGGATCCCCGCAGGGTGTACATTATGGGTATCTCAATGGGTGGAATTGCCACATTTGATATAGTCTCAAGATATCCGCAGAAGTTTGCCGCTGCAATTCCAATTTGCGGCTCGGTCAATCCGCAGAGGCTTGTGAATACCAAGGGGGTTGCGTGGAGAATTTTCCACGGTGACAATGACCAGGCAGTTACAGTTGAAGGCTCCAGGGAGGCCTACAAGGCGTTGCGCAAAGCCGGCCTTGATGTGGAGTATTTTGAGTTCCCGGGCTGTACCCACAACAGCTGGAACCCTGCATTCAACCGCCCTGATTTCATGGAGTGGCTTTTTAAACAGAAGAAATAGTGGCGTTAACTGTCTGAAATTTACCATATGAACAGGTTGGTTGTGCTTTGTGCGGCAATAATTGCCTTTGTTTCGTGTACCCAAGGAAACAAACCGTTTTTTGTGCAGATTTCTGATCCGCAACTGGGATTCATGAACGGTTCTGCAGATTGTTCTCCAGAACTGGAACTGTTGGAAAAGGCAATTGTGAAGGTAAATAACATGAATCCCGAATTTGTGGTTTTTACCGGTGATCTTGTGCATTGGAGGAATGATACTTTGGCCTTGGCAGCATTTGATTCCTTGTGCACTTTCATTGATAAGGATATTACAGTGTATTACCTTCCCGGCAACCACGATGTGGGAAACGATGCCAAGGGATGGGAAGTTGAGGCATTTGTAAAGAGGTACGGCCATGACAGGTTTGTGCACACAACTGCAGATTACACCGTTATAGGTTTCAATACCAGTGTTATAAAGGCTCAGACGGAGGCAGAACCGGCAGAGTATGCATGGCTGGAGGAGCAACTGGAGGGTGCAGACCCAAAGAAACCCATAATCCTGGCTGCCCATTTCCCAATATTCACCGTTGTTCCCGACGAACCAGAGACATACGAAAATCTTCCCCTGCCAATGAGGGCGAAATACATGGCTCTCTTTGAGAAATATGGGGTTGATACATACTTGGCGGGGCATCAGCACAAATGTATGGGGGCGCAGCATAACGGGATAGATTATGTAATTGCAAGTGCCCTTGGAAGACAGTTGGGAAATGATACCCACGGATATACAATTGTAACGGTAGAAGATGGCAAAGTTGAGGGCAGATATGTTACGGTAGAGGAAATGGAGAATAAATAACATTAAATATAAGGAAAAGAGATGTTGAAGATTGGAGACAAAATGCCACAGTTTGAGGTGGTGGACCAGAATGGAAACACAATAAGTTCACAGGATTTCATAGGGAAGAAGACAATAATCTATTTTTACCCAAAGGACAATACATCCGGCTGTACTGCCGAGGCGTGCAACCTGCGTGATAACTATGATGCATTGGTAGCGGCAGGCTATAATGTTGTTGGTGTAAGTAAAGACAGCGCAGCTTCACATACCAAATTCATAGAGAAGCACTCATTGCCATTTACTTTGCTTGCAGATACAACTACCCAAATGCAACAGGTTTTTGGAGTTTGGGCAGAGAAGAAACTCTACGGCCGCACCTATATGGGAACCCTCCGCCAGACATTCATTTTCAATGAGGAGGGAATCCTTGTTGAAATTATTGAAAAGGTGAATACCAAGGACCACGCAGCGCAGATATTGAAATAATTGTCGGGAACTGAATCCCAAATTTGCAAACCTTAAACTGTTTTAATGATGAGAAGAGTTTTGTTGACGGTTGCCTTGCTGTTTGTTGCAGCAGGCTGCATGTTTGCCCAAAGTGGGGCAGCAGGAAAGTTTGCCGGCTACTGGAACGGAGTCCTTTCTGTTGGTGGGCAGCAGATAAAGATGGAGTTCGGAATCCAGGAGAGGGGGGAGAGTATTGTGGGAACTATGGCTGCCCAGGGGCAGAAGGGTATCCCTGTAGATGTGACTGTTAAGGGTGATTCACTGAGCCTGCAGGTAAAACCGCTCAACATGACATATGCAGGTGTGAAATTTGGGGCAAATGTTATGGGAATATTCTCCCAGAACGGCTTTACAACTGCCATGATGCTGTTCCCCGGTAAAATCCAGAGGAACAGGCCTCAGGCGCCAAAGGCCCCTTATCCGTATATTGCAGAAGAGGTTGTTTTCAGCAATGAAACTGAAGGTTCACAGCTGGCGGGTACGGTAACTTATCCAGTGGGGTATGAAAATATGAATCCGGCAGAAGTTCCTGTAGTGGTGATGGTTACTGGAAGCGGTCTGCAGAACAGGGATGAGGAGGTATTTGACCACAAACCGTTTGCGGTAATTGCAGATTGGTTGGCCCGCAACGGCATTGCATCGCTCAGATATGATGATAGGGGTGCCGGAAAATCAACTGGTCCGCTTGATACAGCAACCTCTGAAAACAATGCTGCAGATGCCAGGGCGGCTGTAGAGTATGTGAGAGGGTTGCAGAAGTTCGGCAAGGTTGGAATCCTCGGACACAGCGAGGGTGGCACGATTGCCCTTATGCTGGCAGGTGAAGGTATTCCCGATTTTATCATTTCTATGGCCGGTGTGGCTACTCAAGGAGTAGAGTGCATAGTGTGGCAGAATGTTGCACTGCTGGAGCAGCAGGGGGTGCCTGAGCAGATGAGAAGTGATTATGGCAAGGCATTGCGTGGAATATATGCCCAAAGGGGGAAAAATGGTGGCCCTGTTGCCGATGCACAGAAGTTTGTGCAGCAGATGTGCAGCAGTGAGGGATTGAAATTGCCTCCGCAGTTTGTTGCAAATCTGGTGTCAGTTGCATCTTTGGAGAGTCCGTGGATAGACTTTTTTGTGGCATATGACCCGGCAGAGGCCGTGAGGAAGATAAAATGTCCGGTTATGGCGGTAAACGGTAGCCTGGATATGCAGGTGCCGGTGGAGAATCTTCAGGTGTTGGAAACACTGCTTCCGCCAAACGTAAAAAAGATGATTAAGGAGTATCCAGGCAAGAACCATCTTTTCCAGAACTGCACAAGGGAGAACTCATTGCAGTATGAAGAGATAGAGGAAACAATCTCCTATGATGTGCTGGAGGACATTTCCAACTGGATAAATGGATTGTAAAACAAAAGACATTCTCACTAAAATATGTAACTTTGTTGACGGTAATTTTTGAGGAGAGATTTTTATGTATTTGCACAGAGAACTTGAGACAATGCAGCGCGGGGAGATAGCAAAACTGCAGTTGGAGAGGCTGCAGAAGACAGTGAGGCATTGTATGAATTCACCCTTCTACAAGAAGAGGTTTGAGGAGTGTAACCTTACTCCCGACGATATAAAGTCGCTTGACGACCTTAAGAAGATACCTTTTACCACCAAGCAGGATTTGCGTGATACATATCCTTTTGGAATAGCATCAGTGCCACTAGAGAAGGCGGTGCGCCTGCACTCTTCCAGCGGTACTACCGGAAATCCTACTGTAATCATACATACACAGAAAGATTTGGATGAGTGGGCCAATGCGGTAGCAAGATGCCTCCACATGGTGGGGTTGCGTCCAGGGGATGTATTCCAGAATTCGTCGGGATACGGAATGTTTACAGGTGGATTGGGATTCCAGTATGGCGCGGAGAGGCTTGGAATGATGACTGTTCCGGCTGCTGCAGGAAATACAAAGAGACAGTTGAAGTTCATTACAGATTTTGGAACTACTGCGCTGCATGCAATTCCAAGTTATGTTACCAGAATTTATGAGATGATGCAGGAGATGGGGATTGACCCCCGCAGGGATACCAGACTCAAGACCCTTATCATTGGCGCCGAGCCCCATTCCGAGGAGCAGCGGCGCAGAATTGAGGAGATGATGGGGGTGAAGGCATACAACTCGTTTGGAATGTCGGAGATGTGCGGTCCGGGAGTGGCCTTTGAGTGTCAGGAGCAGAACGGACTCCATATCTGGGAAGATTATTACATTGTGGAGATAATAGATCCGGATACTTTGCAGCCTGTACCTGAGGGTGAAGTGGGGGAACTGGTCCTTACCACCATCAACCGTGAGGGAATGCCGCTGTTGCGTTACCGTACAAGAGACCTTACCCGCATACTGCCCGGTGAGTGCCCTTGCGGACGCCATCATGTGAGACTCGACCGTATGAAGGGACGCAGTGATGACATGATTATCCTCAAGGGAGTGAACATATTCCCTATCCAGATTGAGACAATCCTTATGCAGTTCAAGGAACTTGCATCAAATTATCTCATTACCCTTGAGACCAAGGATACAAATGACGAGATGATGATTGAGGTGGAACTTGAGCACTTTGATGAGGATTACGGCAAGATGCAGAAACTTACGCGTGAGATTACCCGCCTGTTGAAGGATGAGATACTTGTTACCCCGTATGTGAAACTTGTCCCTAAGGGGTCATTGCCGCAATCGGAAGGAAAGGCCGTGAGGGTAAAGGATTTGAGAAAACCGTTCTAAAAAGGAGATTATGACAGTACAGCAAATATCAATTTTTGTAGAGAACAAACAGGGCACCCTGCTTAAGGTGCTTGAACTGTTGAAGGAGGCCAACATACAGCTTGTTGCTTCTACCATTGCCGATACTGTAGAGTACGGCATATACCGCATTATCTGCTCCGAGCCGCAGCGTGCCTTTGCTACATTGAAGGGGGCAGGCATCTCTGTTGCCATTTCGGATGTCTTTGCCCTTACATTGGACAATGTGCCGGGGCGTGCCGCAGATGCAGTGAGGATCCTTACACAGGAGGGGATTGGAATCACCTATATGTATTCATTCCTGTATGAAGGGAAGGGTATCCTCATTTTCAGGACTGATAATCCCGACAAAACCCGTAGTGTAATAGAGAACAACAATCTCTCATACATTACAGATGAAGATTTGACAAAGTAAAAACATAAAACATATGAGACCACAATTTTTGAAAGAGGGCGATACCATTGCGGTAATAGCCATAGCATCCGCGCCATCTGATGCGCAGTTGGCGGGCAACTGGAAAGAGCAGCTGGAGAGCTGGGGCCTGAAAGTGAAGATAGGCAAGAACCTTCAGGCAAAATACCCAGGAGACTTTGCGGGAACCCATGCCCAGCGTGCGCAGGATCTTGAGGAGATGCTTCTTGATCCTGAAGTAAAGGCAATTGTGTCAATAAGGGGAGGATATGGTACTATGCACACCATCAAGAACCTCAATCTTGAACTGTTCAAAGAGAATCCAAAATGGCTTATCGGCTATTCAGATATCACTATCCTGCATTATGCCCTCCAGAAAATGGGCATTGAGTCAATTCATGGAGCAATGCCCGGTACATTCCAGGAGGAGTTTGACGGCTTCTCCCAGAACTCACTCAAAGACGCATTGTTTGGAAAAGTTGCAGCCTATACTACCAATCCTCACAAATACAATGTAAAGGGAACTGCCCAGGGACGCCTGATAGGAGGTAACCTTACCCTTATGAGAAACCTTGTGGCAACCCCTAATGACCACAACTTTGACGAGCCTACTATCCTTTTCATTGAGGATATAGACGAGAGGATGTACACCATAGACAGCAAACTATGGCATTTGCGCGAGTGCGGCCACCTTGCCAAATGCAAAGGCATTATCATCGGTTACTTCACAGATACCCGCGAGGAGGACCAGTGGCAGAGGGATGTCCTTGATCTGATCAACGAGTACACCGCACCTCTTGGCATCCCGGTAATGTTCGGCTTCCCTTGCGGTCATGAGCATCCTAATGCCAGCATCTACCTTGGTGCCCAGGTTGAGATGTCTGTGGGTGAGAGCGGCGGAGTGTTGAGATTCCTGTAATTCCATGCAGGAATTTTCTTCCCGACAGAAAATGGTTATACGCTGAAAATAAAATATGCAGGTCCTACAAAGGCCTGCATATTTTATTCAGAAGAGTCTTGTCTGTGCCGCATTCATTGCTCAATTCAAGATGCCATCCGGCCTCCTCCTTTAGCAGTTTGGAAGTTGATGCCTGAGGCCCTACATTCCAGGTGAGGAGGATAACTTTGGTCTTGAGGGCATTCAGTTTTCTTACCAGCATCTCATGGTCGGCATCTCCAGTGATGAGGATTACAAAATCAAAATTGCGGATCATTGACAACTCGTATGTTTCTAGGGCAAACCATACATCAATACCCTTTTCTATAACAGTGATGCCATCCGCTTTTTCCATCTCCCTCAAGTGCTTGTAATGGAAAATTACATCATTCTCTATAAGTGTGTCTTCAAAAGCCCTCTCGGAAAACAGCAGATGTTTGGCATTCGCATCATTAACCCTGTAGCGGCCCCTGAAGAAGTGGGCCTCTGTAACCTGGATGTCATCCAGAGGAAGTGAGTAGGCTGATGAAATTTTTTCCCTTATGTAAAGGAAAAGGTTCTTGATATCAAGCCTCATTGTGAGCTGTTTCTTCAGACCTTCGTTGATTTTTGCATAGTAACCTCCATCAATGAAGATTCCAATTGAGAGTTGTTCGGGTTTCATAGTGTGTTTGTTGTTTATTTATTGTCTTCTTTTTCAAGGCGAAGCAGGTCGGTAACCCATTCGCGTGCCTTTTCATAATGTTGTGACTCGTTGTGACCAAGCGGGTCGGAGAATGTAATTGCGGCCCCTTCCTGTGTAAACTGCTCCGGGTATATTACAATAAGGCTGCTGCCGTGCAGATGTCTGTTCAATATGGACGGAAGCCTTTCAAATGATGTATCATACGAGATGGAACCTTTCCTGGCGCATACAACAACTGCAAGATGGGAATCGTCCATATGATCTGAAATTACATTGAATTCATTCCAGAAATCAAATGTTGCATAAATTGCCAATGTGCGGCATGGCAGTTTTGATACCACCTCTTTAATATATGCCAAAGTTTCCTCCGCTGCATAGAAGGCAATCTTGCATCCCAGCTGTGACGCCATACGGCCAAGGTGCCCAATCCATTTTACAAAGCCGGTTTCGTATTCGGCCCTTGGAGGGACAGCTACATGTATTTTCCTTACAGTTGTAGGTGGAATCATATACCTTGCCACCATAATCTCCCTGTTGGTCTTTTTCAATAGGGATGCTGTAACGTTTCCAAAGAATGAATCAATGATATTGGCTTTCCAGTGGAGACCTATAACCAGATTGGTTGCGTTGTATTCCTCTGCCGCATGCACAATGCCGCTGCAAATGTTGAGGTCGTATCGGGAAACCTGTGTCACCTTCACATCAGTTGCAGAGGCTATCTTTGCCGCATTCTCAAGGTTCTTGAGTCCGGCCTGTTTCCTCTCCTGTATATTCTTGTTGTCTGTAACCACACTTACGGCTACCAGAGGCTTGTTGAGTTTTGTATCCCTGATCATGAGGGCAAGGTTTACAAGATGCTCTGTAGTCTCCGGGTTGGCTACTGGGATAAGTATCTGTTCGGACAGCTCGTTCTCATCCTCTTTGCTGGAATTGAACTGCAGCTTCTCCTCAAGGGCAAACCTGCGTGCAGAACGCTCTGTTGCAAGAGAGCTGATGATGCAGGTAAACAGGAGCATTACAACGGCGCCGTTCAGTACGTCGTCATTTATAAGCCTCTCTCCGTTCTCCATAATTATCTGGTGTCCTACCAGAACAGCTGCAAGTGTTGCCGCTGCCGATGCGCTGCTCAACCCAAAGATCATGCTCCTTTCGTTCCTCTCCATCTTGAACAGCTTCTGTGTGATGAAGGCGCCAATCCATTTGCTGCCCACTGCCACTGCTGTCATTATTCCCGCAACCTTAAGGGCAGAACCTCCTGTGAAAAGTGCATTTACATCTATGATCATTCCCACTCCAATAAGGAAATATGGGATAAATATTGCATTTCCCACAAATTCAATTCTGTTCATCAGTGGAGATACATGCGGGATGAGCCTGTTGAGCACCAGTCCGGTGAGAAACGCTCCCAGGATCCCCTCCATTCCCACAAACTGCATGAGTCCTGCGCCTAGGAACACCATTGCCATCACAAAGACAAACTGCATGATGCTGTCGGAGTAGGTGCGGAAAAACTTCCTTGCAATCATCGGGAAGACAAAGATTATGAATGCTGTGAGCAGGGTTACCTTGATGCCCATCATTACCCAGAACATGCCGCTTGTGTCACCCTTGTACATGCCGCTGATTATGGCCAGACCAATGAGGGCCAGGGTGTCTACGATGATTGTTCCGCCAATGGTGATGTTCACGCTGCGGAGCTTTGAAAGTCCGTACCTGCTGATAATGGGATATGAGATGAGGGTGTGTGAGGCATACATGCAGCCCATTAGGATTGAGGTGGTGACACCAAATCCGAGCAGTTCCATGCAGCTCCACATTCCAATTCCGAAACGGATTGCAAAAGAGAGCACTCCAAATATGATCCCCTTTGACTTGTTTTGCTTGAAGTCCTCAATATCCATTTCAAGTCCAGCCAGGAATATGATATAGTAGAGGCCCACCTCGCCAAAAAGCTCAAAACTGCTGTCGCGCTCCAGAATGTTGAATCCGTATTCTCCTATAGCCACACCTGCCAGGATCATTCCAATGATATGTGGAATGTGGAGGCGCTCCAGGATCATTGGGGCAAACAGTATGATTGTAAGTACCAGGAAGAAAATCCAGGTAGGGTCGGTTATGGGGAGTGGTATATTCAGATTCTCAAACATAGTTTTTGTAAGGAGTTTGTGTAAAGATAGGAATTTTACTACATTTGGCGAATATGAGAAAGATAATTTTTGGTACAATAATGACGCTCCTGATGGCCCTTGCAGCCACTTCATGCGCTCTTGAGGTTCAATATGACCAGGTCCCCTTTGAAGAGATTCATGGAACCTGTACCCTTAATCCGTCAAAGGTTACCCCCGGAGTAATCTATTCCAAGTCTGAACTGGACAGGACCTATACAAATTTGTCTCCGGCGGTGGATATGTCTGAAAACTTCATAATAATGATATGCGCACCAAAAGGGGAGCTGAACAAAGAAATCAGGATTACCGAGGTGATGAACAAGGATGCCTCCATGTATGTGAAGTATACGGTTAAGAGTGTCAGCGGTTCACAAGGTACACCGCAGGATGCAGGATGCCCTCATGCAACGGTAGCTGTGAGCCGTGCATATGCCGGATCTGATATTGCGTTTTTTGACGTAAGCGAAAATTAATGCAAAAAAATCAACTTTCTTGATAAAAAGTTTGGATTTGTAAAAATAATATCTACCTTTGCAATCCCAAACGCAATGCGGGTGTGGCGTAATTGGTAGCCGCGCTAGACTTAGGATCTAGTGCCGAGAGGCGTGGGGGTTCGAGTCCCTTCGCCCGCACAAAAA
>JAZRQU010000038.1:0-1664 GCA_045650045.1 Candidatus Egerieisoma sp.
GCTTTGGCGCAGTCCATGGCAGAGCCACCGCCAATGGCGATCAAAGCGTTGCAGTTATGGGCTTTATATACCTTCAGCGCATCTTCCACATTCTCAACTGTAGGGTTTGGCTGGGTATCTGCATAGATGCAATGGGGAATATTGCTTGCTTCCAGGGCTTCGACTACCGGCTTTACCAAACCGTTATTGACGATACCATTGTCCGTCACGATCAAGGCGGATCGGATTCTTTCTTTTTCAATCACTTTGCCAAGTGCCGAACAGGAGCCGATGATTTGCGGTTCTCTGTAGGGAAGAACCGGCAGAGCCATTCTGAAAGCCGCTTGGAATGTGCGGCAAAAAATCTTTGCGAAAATATTCATCGTTGGGGAAGTCCTTCCTTGCTAAGTGTTTGCAGGTTTATGGTGATTCTCTCCAGGCAGCGGTAGAAAACTTCTCGGTCGGAGTCCGTCATACCGGAGCCTGCCAGTTCTACCGCCAGGGCAGCTCTCTGCTGCACATGCTCTGCGGCCTGTTTGCCTTCTGCTGTCAAGAGCAGCTTGGCACGATAGAGGTTGCCACCAACGGCTTCCTTTTGGACAAGACCTTTCTTTTCCAAAATAGTTACCATCCGGGATACATCTGCTTTGTTCTTGCAGCACAGTTCTCCCAGCTTGGCAGCAGTGATACCTTCCTCAAAATTGTAGAGAGTCGTAAGATAAACAGCATGAGGGCTGTTCAGCTCATACTTTGCCATTTCCTCCGCTGCCAACTTGTGCCAGCAACGGTCAATTTCAGAAATCGCAAGAGAGAATCGTGTAAATCTGTTTAACATAGATTACCTCCCGGTAAATACTTGTTGCATTGTCAACTTCTGTATTGAACATTTTATTTGTTGACTTGTCAACAACTTTTTATGAAACAGAAAAACGGCACCGCCGAAGCAGTGCCGTAATACTATAAATCAAAGTGTATTAAGAAAGTTCTTTAAGTCATCAACAGGAGCAATGCACCAAACATTGAACAAGTGGTGAAAGGCAGAGTGCGAGAGGTTGGAAAAGGAACTCGCCAACCTTGCCAACAACATTCTTGCAGATGAGAAGAACACCCACACCGCAGGAACACAGGAAAGTGAATTATTTAATGAATTGCCATAAAAAAGATATGAGGAAAAATTAGATTTCCTCATGTCTTTTTGCTTTCCGTTGAAAAGTTCACATATTTCTGCTATAATCAGTTCGACAAACTTGAATTTAACGGTCAATTTTCACTCTACCATAGGTTTACTTCTCCTCATTAAACCAATGGTAGGTGTATTTCATGCGAAATAGCCGTTACACTGTATGCGAAAGGAGGCAGCCTATGAATCAAACAAAAATCGGAAGATTTATTGCCGAGTGCAGAAAAAAGGCAAACTTAACACAAATGCAGTTGGCAGAAAAACTGGGTATCACCGATAAAGCAATATCCAAATGGGAACGCGGCGTGGCAATGCCCGATACTTCGATAATACTTGAACTCTGTGATATTCTTTGCATCAGTGTAAATGAATTATTAAGTGGGGAGAAAATCAATATGGAAAATAGCAATCAGAAAAATGAACAGCTTTTGCTTGATATGGCAAAAGAATTAGAGAAGAAAAACAAAACAATTTGGTCATCTATGTGGGCAATTATGATTGTAAG
>JAZRQU010000039.1:0-25154 GCA_045650045.1 Candidatus Egerieisoma sp.
CGTTGAAATTCAGAGGTTTTCATCTTTTTGCTGTGATTCTTCGTGGTGCCACCAGGAATCGAACCGGGGACACAAGGATTTTCAGTCCTTTGCTCTACCAACTGAGCTATGGCACCATCGTTTTGGGATTGCAAAGGTAGGAATTAATTTTTAAACTCCAAATTTATTTTAAAGTTTTTTGTAAATTTGTAACTGTTATGAGTGAGGAATTTTTGCATATGGAGCGTTATGTATCTGTGATTCTGCCCGTTAAGTATAGCGGGGAGATTTCATATTTTTTGCCTGAAAATTTTGAGGTTTTTGTGGGAAGCAGGGTGAGAGTGGATTTTGCAGGCAAAATTTATACTGGCGTGGTGCGGAAATTTCTTTCACAAGAGGAAATTCCGTCCCATACTCCCGACGGAAAGGAGATAAACTACAAGCCAATTCTGGCTGTTGAGGAGCTTCCGGCAGTGCTCCAGCAGGAGATGGAGCTGTGGGAGAAGGTTGCCCAATATTATATGTGTACCGTGGGCGAGGTGTACAAGGCTGCCTATCCGGCTGTGCAGGTAAGGCAGGAGAGTGTCAAGCCCCGCAAGAAAGTGGAGGATTTCCTTAAGGCAGTGCAGGAGGAGGCTGATGTGGCGCAGGCGAAGAATATTCCACAATTGTCGGGAGTACAGCAGAAGGCTTTTGATGAGATTAAGGGAAGTTTTGCATCTGCTCCCGGGAAACCGGTGCTCCTGAGGGGTGTAACTGGAAGCGGAAAGACTGAGATTTATATTTCTTTGGCGCTGGAGTGCTTGAGGCAGGGGAGGAGTGTCCTTTATATGGTGCCGGAGATTGCCATAAGCAAGCAGTTGCAGGGGAGACTGAAGAAGGTGTTTGGGGAGAGGCTCCTTACATTCCATTCAAAGCAGACAGCGGCTGAGAAGGCCAGAATCCATAAGATTCTGGTGCACAATGCCATACAGGGCTTTGAAAAAGAGGCGCTGGGGAATTGTCGGGAAGAAAACTCTGCCGTGGTGGTTCTGGGAACCCGTTCTTCGCTGTTCCTGCCATACAGCAATATGGGGTTGGTGATTGTGGATGAGGAGCATGATTCAAGCTATAAGCAGACGGAGCCCGCTCCAAGGTATCAGGCCAAGGATACGGCAATTATGTTGGCACAGATTCACGGGTGCAATGTGCTGTTGGGGTCGGCTACCCCTTCGTTTGAAAGCGAGTACAATTGCTTGGCCAAGAGGTTTGCCCTGGTGGAACTGAAGGAGAAGTTTTATGGCGGGGAGGAACCTCAGGTGGAGCTGGTTGATACCGTGTATGCATACAAGACCAGGCAGATGGTTGGAAATTTCTCGCAAAAACTGATAAACGAGATAAAGCGTACTGTGGAGCATGGATATCAGGTGCTGGTATTCAGGAACAGGCGTTCGTATTCTCCAATTGTGGAGTGTGAGGAGTGCGGTGAGATTCCAAAATGTCCGCATTGTAATGTCCATTTGAGTTATCACAAGTACAACAATACGTTGAGGTGCCATTATTGCGAACATATTGCCCAATTTTCCGGGGTGTGCAAGCATTGCGGTACCGCTTCGTTCAAATATAGGGGGGCGGGAACGGAGAAACTTGAAGAGGAGTTGGCGGCAATGCTTCCGCAGGCGCGTATAGCCCGTTTTGATGCCGATATTGCAAAAAGCAAGAGGGAGGAGGAGCAGGTGATAAAGGATTTTGCAGCCGGCAATATTGATATTCTTGTGGGAACTCAGATGATTAGTAAAGGTTTTGATTTTGAGAAGCTTAAGCTAGTGGCTGTATTGCAGGCTGATACAATTCTGGGGGTACAGGATTTCAGGGCAGATGAAAAGGCTGTGCAGCTTCTCAGCCAACTTATGGGCCGTACCGGCAGACGTGGGGAGAGGGGGAAGATAATCATCCAGACCAGTCAGAAGGAGCATCCGGTTCTTTTGGGGCTGCTGCGAGGAAAGGCAAGCTCTGAGGAAATGGTCTCGCCGTTGACCGGGCAGTTGCTTGGAGAGAGACAGCAATATGGCTTTGCCCCTTATGTGAGGATGGTGAAGATTATTGTAAAGCAAGCAGACCAGGCCAGACTTGATGAAATCTGCCAGGCTGTAAAGAGGGGGATTGAGGGCTCTCCGGATCTTCAATACAAGGAACTTACAGGTCCGTTCACTCCGCAGATAGACAAGATCAGAGGGGAGTGGATCAAATGTTTCTATATAAAATTTGCCCGCGACAGCCGCCTTTTGAGGAACAAGGAGCTGCTGGGCAGATGCATTGCAAAAATCAAGGGGAGCCAATCCGTTATCCTGGATGTGGATCCCCTATAGATATCCTTCTTCCCGACAGTCTACAGCACGTAGTTTACTCCCACAACAACCTTTATGGCGTGAGGTACCAGTTCAAATGAGAATGGTGAGGTACCTACAGCCTCGCCGTCTATCTCAATGCGGCTTTCGGGAATGCTTTCAATTTCAATCTTCTTGCACTGGGTGTGCATTACTTTTGGAATTGAATAGATGTTCCCTGAGTAGAGTGTCCTGAAGTTGCGGGCAATGCGGAGTTTTGACATCTTCTTTATTACTGTCAAATCCATAAGTTCATCATCTACAGTAGCGTATGGTGTCTGTTGCATACCGCCTCCATTATATTTTCCAATACCCACGGCTCCGGAGAAAATCATTCCGTCATAGAATTCCTGCCCGTCAACTTTTATATTGAAATGTACAGGAGAAAACTTTGCAAAAGTATGGAGGGCACTTCTCAGGTAGAGCCATTTGCCGTATTTGCCGTCGTCCTTGAGAAGGTTGTATTTCATGTTTACAACGGCGTCATAGCCAAGGCCCGCCACATTGGCCATATATCTTGTGTGCTGTACCCTTGTCTCAAAATAGGTAACCCTGGCAACATCCTGGAGTACTGTACGTTTTTCAACCAGCGATTTTACAGCCTCGGAATAGGTCTTGGAGATGCCGTACATTCTTATCCAGTCATTGCCGGTTCCGGCAGGAATCACCGCCAGCGAGATGGCTGTAGTAGGGACTTTCTTTTGTATGAAGATGCCGTTCACAACTTCATGGATTGTGCCGTCACCACCCACTGCAACTATGTTCCTGTAGCCGTCGTTTATGGCCTTTACGGTAAGCTCTATTGCGTGGTATTTGTGCTCTGTGAACAGGCATGTGAAGTGCAGCCCGTGGCTGTACATCAGGTTTGAGATTATAGGCCAGTCCTTCAGCCCCCTGCCGCTTCCGGCCTTGGGGTTTACAATTACCATCCAGGCGTCTGTGATTACCATGATTGTTGAAAACTTTATACCCCGCAAATGTAATAAATTCTGCACTCTTAAAAAAGATTTCGTATTTTTGCGTGTTATAGATTTTTATATGGGAAAAGTTATAGCTATTGCAAATCAGAAGGGAGGAGTGGGCAAGACTACCACGGCCATCAACCTGGCGGCATCATTGGCTGTTCTGGAGAAGAACACCCTTATCATTGATGCTGACCCTCAGGCCAATACAACCTCAGGTCTGAATTTTGATCCGGATTCCAATTCAAAGAGCACCTTGTATGAAGTGCTTATTGGAGAGAAGAGCATAAACGACATAATTCTCCAGACAGAGATAAAGAATCTGAAGATTGTCCCTTCCCACATCAACCTTGTGGGAGCGGAGATTGAGATGCTCAACATTGATGAGAGGGAGAGTGTCCTCAAGAAGAACATTGAGGCGCTGCAGGAGGAGTTCGAGTACATTATCATAGACTGTTCCCCTTCGTTGGGGCTTATTACCGTCAACTCGCTTACGGCGGCCGATTCTGTAATAATTCCGGTGCAGTGCGAGTTCTTTGCACTTGAGGGATTGGGCAAACTGCTCAATACCATCAAACTTGTACAGAACAGGCTTAACCCTAATCTTGCAATCGAGGGATTCCTTCTTACAATGTTTGACGGACGCCTCAGATATGCAAACCAGATTGTGGAAGAGGTAAGGCATCATTTTGGCAGTATGGTTTTCCAGACAATGATCAACAGGAATGTCCGCTTGAGCGAGGCTCCAAGCCATGGCAAGCCGGTTATTCTGTATGATGTGCTGTCGAGAGGATCAAATGATTACCTCAATCTTGCAAAAGAGTTCATTTCAAAACAACAGCAACAGCAGGAGCAGTAGAATATGGCAAAGATACAGACAGGTCTTGGAAGGGGTTTGGGAGCCCTGATTTCCGATGTGAATTCAATCCAGCAGCAGGCGGCAGCAAAAAAGCCTGTAGAGCCGGCACGTCCGTTGGTGTCAACATCAGAGATAGAGATAAGCAAGATAGAGCCCAATCCGTACCAGCCGCGCACAGAGTTTGATCAGGAGGCACTGGAGGAGCTGGCAGCATCAATAAAGCTGTTGGGCCTTATCCAGCCCATTACCTTGAGACCTCTTGACAACGGCAGATACCAGATCATAAGCGGTGAGCGCCGTTTCAGGGCCAGCCAGCTTGCCGGGCTTGAGAGGGTTCCGGCATATATCCGCAAGACCGACGATCAGGGAATGCTGGAAATGGCCATTGTGGAGAACATCCAGAGGGAGGACCTTGATGCCATTGAGGTGGCATTGAGCTTCCAGAGACTCATTGAGGAGTGCAGCCTTACGCAGGAGGCAATGGCAGAGAGGGTTGGAAAGAAACGTGCTACGGTAACCAACTACCTCCGTCTGCTCAAGCTCCCTGCCCAGATACAGTTTGCAATCAGGGCAAAGAAGATAACTATGGGGCACGCAAAGGCTCTTCTGGCCATTGAGGGGGAGAAGGAGCAGCTGAAACTTGCAAACCAGATAGTTGAGCAGGATCTGTCGGTGAGGCAGATTGAGCAGAAAATTCAGAAGATGGGGCAGAAGAAGGAGAAAAAAGTGAAGGAAGATGCTCCTGTGATTGAGCTTCCCGACAGCCACTTCAGAGTTATAGAAATTGTCGGGAAATATTTCAACAACAACATTACAGCAAAAAGGGACAATAAGGGTGCAGGAGAGATAACCATCCGCTTTGCAAATGATGTGGAGGTGGAGGAGTTCCTAAAAGTGCTGGAAAACGCAAATATTTAATTGTTTACAGAGTGCAGAGATTTATTGCAATAATATTTGTCCTTCTGGGCTGTCTGGCGGCGGGGAACCGTTGCTACGGACAGTTCAATACCGGATTTATCAGTACAGCCCCTCCAGGTGCAAACATGGAGAGTACAAATGATACCTCTGAGGATGAAGAGGTTATAATGTCAAGTAAGCCTGCCTTCAATGCAAGGAGGTATTTCAAGGCGTTGGCCCATAAGGATTCCATGAAAGTGAACCAGATGGCCATAGGTTCCATGATTCTTCCCGGAACTGCCCAGATTTACAATGAGCAGTACTGGAAGCTTCCTATAGTGTACGGAGCAATTGGAGGTTGTATTGGCGGTGCAGTTGCCACCGATAACAAGGATGTCAGGGGATATCTGATTGCCGGTGCTGTAGCCAGCTACTGGGGCAGCGTGCTTGATGGAGTCATTTCCTATAAGAGTGACCTCAAACCGCATCCGGGCAGGGCAGCAATGCTCTCTGCTGTTGTTCCAGGACTTGGTCAGGCCTATAACGGTGATTACTGGAAGATACCTGTATTCTATACCGGACTTGGCATTTGTGCTTATGCCCTCACATTCAACCAGGAGCAGTACAAGCGGTACAAGAACATGTATATAGATTTGAACGAGGGTACCTACACCGGAAACCTTACGGCAGAAAACATAACATGGTACAGAGACCAGCACCGCCGTCTGAGGGACTACTCAATTATTGCAACAATTCTTGTGTATGCGCTAAATATAGTGGATGCCAACGTGTTTGCACATTTCAATACGTTTGATATAAGTGACGATCTTACACTCAATGTTGAGCCGGCACTTATAAACCCTGTTGCCGGAGACTGGAACACGTACGCAACCAACCGGATGCCACAGTCTTTCGGGCTCCAGATGAACATTAGATTTTAACACCATATAATCCTTTTACACCAATGTCCTATATTAGAACACTGCTTGTATTATTATGCATTGTTGCTGCTCCGGCAGTGATGAATGCCCAGAGGCTGGGCAAAAAACAACTTCTTAAGGAGAGAGTGGAGCTTCAGAAGACCATTGATTCCCTAAAGGCAATCATTGAGGGTGGAGCGCTTGAGCTTTCAGATACCACCCAGTTTGAGGAGGAGCTCAATTCTCCAAGCCAGATCAACTACGTAGATAGCGAGGAGTTTGCAGATGTGGCTCCGGGCTGTAATCCCGACAGCCTCCTTTCAATGTGGTACATCCAGAAAAGGCTTACCCTCAATGAAAGGGATCTAGACAGTGTAGTGCTTACATCAAATATTCCCGATGAGGTTTACATTGAGAGGCTGAACAGGATAAACTCGTTCATCCCCCTTTCATATAACAGCATTGTAAAGAACCACATCATCTACTATACAGAGAAGATGCCTACAAAGGCAAGCCATATCCTTGGATTGAGTTCATACTACCTTCCAATGTTTGAGGAAGTGTTTGATTACTATGGCCTTCCAAAGGAGCTTAAGGCTATGGCAATCATTGAATCTGCACTTAATCCTACAGCTACATCAAGGGTGAGGGCAAGAGGTATGTGGCAGTTCATGTACAGGACAGCATTGCAGTATAACCTCAAGATCAACTCTTATGTAGACGAGAGGCTTGATCCGTTGGCATCTACCCATGCGGCAGCAAAATATTTGAGGGATTCATACACCATCTATGGAGACTGGTTTCTTGCAATATCTTCATATAACTGTGGTGTAGGTAATGTGAATAAGGCTATCCGCAGGGCCGGAAGCAAGGATTTCTGGGCAATCTATCCGTACCTTCCACGAGAAACCAGAGGTTATGTCCCTTCTTTCATTGCTGCATTGTATATGCTTGAGTACTATAAGGAGCACAACATCAAACCTGCAGAGTTCAATCTCCCTGCACATGTGGATACATTCAAGGTGAACAGGAATCTTCATTTTGAGCAGATCTCGGCGGTGATTGGAATACCGGTTGAGGAATTGAAGAACTATAATCCCCAGTATGTTGAGAACATTATTCCTGGAACAGGCGGTGAGTGTATCCTGCAGTTGCCATACACCTATACGATTCCGTTTGTAGAGAAGGAGAAGGAGATTTATGCGTACAAAGATTCAATCTACTTCAACCCTATTACTGCAAAACAGATTAAGGAAGGGGCAAGCGCATCTGCTGCTGCACCTATAATACATAGGGTGAAGAAAGGTGAGACCCTTGGCCATATTGCCATGAAGTACAAGGTGAGCACAAAGAACCTCATGAAGTGGAACGGACTTACATCCAAATCGGTACTTAAGATTGGCCAGAGGATTACAGTATACAGGAATGGTGCAGGCCCTGCTCCGTCATCGGGATCAAAATCCGTTTCAAGTTCAGGCAGCTCTTCAAAATCTGCCGGAACAACCAGGAGCGGTGGCTATGAGTGGTATACCATCAAGAAGGGTGACACTCTTCTTGGAATCGCGTACAAGTTCAGCGGTGTGAGCCTGAATGACATTCTGAAACTCAACGGCCTTACAAAGAATTCAAAAATCTATCCTGGAAGGAAGATAAAGATAAGGAAACTGTAAAGTTCATAAATGTAAAAGTGCCCATCAGGACGTTGTCCCAATGGGCACTTCTTTTATAATCAGTCCAAGTTGATCCAGTCGTTAACAACAAACGGCTCCTTGTTGCCAATTATAAGGGCGGTAACATCATTTATGATGTCGTGGCCGTGGTTGCTGTTTGTAAAGTATGTAAGGTAACTGTTGGCAGAAGGGATTACAAGGAACAGGGCCTTGAATGAGCCGTTGTCGCCCCAATGCCATAGAACTTTGCCAAACTCTGGGTTGTCCTCTGTGCCAATGCCCATTGCCCATGCAATTGAATTGTCGCACTCGCGGAGGTTCTTTGCATATCTGATGGCTTTCTCCTTGCATGGGGTGAAGAACACCTCTTTTGCCTGAGGGGAAAGGGAGTTGCCTGCAAGCAGTTCCTGAAGGAATTTTGCGTAGTCTGCAGCACAGGTTCTAAGTGTGTAACCTACGTTAGCCCTCGGGTGTCTTCCTTTTCCGCGGTTCTCCCCGCTCTTGTTGTAGCCGTCCACTGCAAGGGTGTCATACATGTCCTGCCACTCGTAAGAAGAATACTCCATTCCAAGCGGACCGAATACCTCTTCTTTGGCAATGTCGTCTATTTTCTTGCCGCGGATATTCTCAACTGCCCTCTGAAGGAATGCAAATCCCTCTCCTGAATAGCCATAGCATGAATCCACAGCATATTTGAAAGTGATAGGGGAAGTTGGCCACTCCTGGGTTGAAGGGCCAGCACTCCAGTTAGGTAGTCCGGTACGGTGGTTGAGAACTAGTCTTGCTGTAAGTTTTGCTGCAGACTCCTTGTCTACAAAACGGTCGATGTCTGTGTAGTTGCATATGGGGGTGTCAAGATCTATCTCACCTCTGTCATACATCTTCATTACTATGTAGGCAAATACTACCTTGCTCAATGAAGCTGCCTGGAACACTGCAGGTTTTGGTGTGGCCTCGCCGGCAGCAATCTTCACTGAATCATAGAAGTTCGGGTTCTCAATCTGGTAAGAGAGTTTCTTTCCGTTGAAGTTGCTCTCCAGCTGGATAAGCGGGACCTCTGCTTTTACAATAATTTTCTGCAACTCCTCTTTATAGGGGTCATTCTTTGCACCGCAGCCTATAATTGCAAGCGCTGCAATAGCCATGCATGATGTGGCAATGGCCTTGAAAAATCTTCTGTACATAATTGTCGGGATTAAATTATGATGCAATTTAGGAAAATTTGGGTAAAATGTTAACTTGTGGCATCAAAATGCAATGCCATGAAGAAGATATTTTCCTTTCTCCTGCTGTCTGTGGTGGCAGTTCTGCACTTGGGTGCACAAGAGTATGACTGTTTGAACTGTTTTGCGGTTCTGGCCGGTAAGGATGCTACAAAGGACGGCTCTGTGCTCTTTGCCCACAATGAGGATGACTCGGGTGAGCAGATGCTCAATATATATAACGTGCCGCGTAACAGTGCAATGGGGACAAACAAATATCTTTGGATAGAGTTTCCGGGGATGGAGGTGGCTGATGCCTTCCTCAATGAGTATGGCGTGGCAGTGGCATCAGACGGATGCAATTCCAGGGAAGACAGGAAAGACTATACAGATGGAGGCGTGCTTTATGAGGTGCGTACCCTTATAGGTCAGAAGGCCCGCTCGGCACGACATGCCGTGAAACTTGCCGGAGAACTGGTAGAGCAGAGGGGCTACCGTGGCAGTGGCCGCACATATGTGATTGCAGACTGCAATGAGGGATGGGTCTTTGCAGTGGTAAGGGGACGCCATTGGGTTGCCCAGCGTATTCCCGACAACTGCGTGATGACAATTCCAAACTATTACTGTATAGGGGAGATAGACCTTTCCGATACCCTCAACTTTCTGGGAACTCCCGACATTGTTGATTATGCAATAGAGAGAGGATGGTACAACCCACAGAAAGACGGGAAATTCCTGTTCAAGAGAGTCTATTCTGCTCCCGACAAATACTCCTTTGACCGCAATTATGTAAGGCATATGTCTGCATTGAACCACCTTACAGGGGAGACTTATGGTACAAATCCGGATGAATATCCGTTTGCGGTGAAGCCCGACAGGTTGCTTGGCATTGAGGATATGATGCAGATACTCAAGAGTCACGGCGAGAATGTGGAGCAGAAGATAAACCAGAAGGAGGCTCCCCATCATCCGGCCTGCATCTGTTCAGACCATACTGTGAATTCTTCGGTATTCCAGCTGCGAAGCTGGCTTCCGGTGGAGATAGGTGCCTTGGTTTGGACAACGGCCGGGCCTCCATGTGCGGAGGTTTATGTTCCGTGGTATTCGGGGATGACTGAATCTCCGGAGGGTTTCACCCGCTTTGCAGACCCGCAGGAGGCAATGGAGAAACATATGTCGGATTCCAGGGACAAGCGGAAAAATTACCCTCACGGCATAGCATGGAAGTTTGTTGACCGTTGGCAGCAGATCTGTTCCGACTGGGAAAACAGAATAGGTGCCGTAGAGCAGACAAACCGTACTTTCCAGGAGAAACTCCTGGGCAATCAGGAAAAATTTGAGAAGTCGCTCCGCAAATACTATAACCGCAGGAGCCTTCATATAAAGGATGCTGCAGGTTTGCAGGAGGCGTTGAATGAATATACTGCAGGTGTTTATCGGGAATATTATAAACAGTTTTAGGATGAAGGATTATATGAAAATATCTGCCCTTTTGGCAGTGATATTGGCGGTTGCAGTTGTGCCGCTGCATGCGGGTGATGTTGTATATGGAAAAAATTCAAGATTGAAGAAGGAGAAGATGGATGTCCCTTATTTTCAGGGCAAGCCTGAGGCATCTGTTACAGCGTGGAACTTTATGCTCAAGGCTGACAATATGGAGTTCTGGAAAAGGGAGGATTATATTGTAAAGACTATTCTTGAGGGAAATGTGCCGGCCCAAATGAAGCAATTCAGAAAGATTGTATTCCGCACTGCCATTGTGGATTCGGTGGATGTTTTGCGCAAGCCCCATACCATTGAGATGTGGGTGTTGCCTGATTATCTTACAATCGGAACCGATGAATCCTATGTGAGGATGCCAATGGGACCCCTTGCTGCACAGAGAATTGCCGATTCATTGCACTGCATCCTTCCTACAACATATCTTGTAGACCGTATAGCGGAGGTGGCCGAGGGGCATCTGGATATCTTCCCTTTCAGACCGCTTGGGAACAGGAATTGCCAGCCAATAGTATTCCAGGATAGCCACAATGCAATTCAGGCCCTCTATAAGGCCAAGGGATACAGGTTTGGACAATTTATATCGGGATTGAAGAAAGATGTTGTGCTCACATGCAAGATTCTTACCCAACCGGGATGGGAGAGTTATGAGGCAATCTATGGATGGCATCATCCCGATGGAAAAGCCCAGCAGCCGCTGTTTATTAAACACGGTAATTTTTATGTAGACTACAGCCATGGCATACGAATGATTTACCGTACTGTAAAGGTTGACGGCAAGGAGATGGATGCCCGTGAGATCCTGGAGTCTCCACAACTTTACCGCCTTCTCAGCGATGAGCCAATGTACCTGAAGAAGGCCTCATATGAAGGGATGCCAAGATACAGGTAAGTTTTCTTTGCAATAAATATTTTTATTGGTACCTTTGCTATTGAGTTGAGGTGTAGCTGTGCATTCCGTGCATAGCTGATAATAGGGAATCCTGTGAGAATCAGGAACTGTACCCGTAGCTGTAATTTCCGGATGTTCCAATGGTTATCTTGGCCACTGTCAATGATGATGGGAAGGCGCCGTTGGAGGAATAAGTCAGAAGACCTGCCGCAATTCTTTAACTTGAGAATCTCGGGTAAAGATTTTCGTAGAACCGTATTTTTTAATGCAATTGGATTTTCATTTGGGCAGGTACCGTTTGTGTACTCTTATGTGTTTGTTGCTGGTATTCTGTATTGATGCCGGAGGACAGAATGTCGTTGTACAGGAATCTGGGGATCAGATGCAGGATACCTTGCGGAGCGCGGTGGTGACAGCTTCCGCAAAACCTTCTGCTACAGTGCAGAGTGCCCCTCTGCAGGTAATGGATAAGGGGGATTTTTCAAAACTGGGGATAAAGGAACTGCATGAGGCTGTGAAGACCTTTTCCGGTGTGCAGATTAAGGATTATGGCGGAATAGGTGGCGTTAAAACTGTATCCGTAAGGAGTATGGGTACCCAGCACACTGCCGTAAGTTATGATGGGGTAACCCTTTCAAATGCCCAGAGCGGACAGATAGATATAGGGCGTTTTAATCTCGATAATGTTGAGATGGTAACCCTCTCTATAGGACAGACTGATGACATCTTTCAGAGTGCCAGGATGTTTGCATCAGCCGGGGTGCTTAATGTAAAGACCTCCGAGCCTGTTTTTGAGGATGGGAAATCGTATAATGCAGGTGGAGCCATGAGAATTTCTTCGTTTGGAACCTATAATCCTGCTGTGTATTATAATCAAAAATTCAACGGCAAGTGGAGCTGTGCTGTAAATGCAGACTGGCTCTCATCCAATGGTGAGTATCCTTATACATTGGTTAACAGCAATACTGTAACTGAGCATAAAAGGAGCAATTCCGATGTGGATACCAAGAGGATTGAGGCCAATGTTTACGGCACCCTCAAAGATGGAGGAAAACTGGTCTTTAAAGGGAATTGGATGAGTTCGCAGCGGGGACTCCCAGGTTCTGTAATCTATTACAATACAGATTCCAGGGAGCGTCTATGGGATGAGGCGGGTTTTGTGCAGGCCAATTACAGGCAATCTTTAGCAGAGAAATGGACAATTCAGGGCCAGCTCAAATACAATTATGCATGGAACAAATATTCCGATATGGGTGAACAGTATCAGGGGGGAGTGCGTACCGATTATTTTACCCAGAAGGAATTTTACGGTTCAATATCTGCAAAATATCAGGCAAGCAGGAATCTGGAGGCAGTGATATCCCAGGACCTTTTCCGCAATTCATTGGATGCATCTTATGAGAACTGTGTGTATCCGCGCAGGAATACATCCCTTACCGCTTTGGCTGCAAGATACAACAACGGACGTGTGAATGTTGTTGCAAGTGTGCTTCATACGTTCATCTCGGAGGAGGTGCGTTCAGGCAATGCGGCAGCCGACAGGAGCAGGTTCTCTCCGTCGGTGAGCATATCATACAAGCCTTTTGCTCAGCACAGTTTCCGCATAAGGGCTTCGTATCAGGACATTTTCCGCAATCCTACATTCAACGACCTCTATTATGACCGCGTAGGCAATGCGGCCCTCAATCCGGAGATTGCCAGACAGATGAATGTTGGCATTACTTGGAGAAAAGGGTTTGAGAGGGTGGTTGACGAGGTTTCCCTGCAGGCTGATTTCTTTCATAACAAAGTGAAGGACAAGATTGTAGGTTTGCCTACACTGTTTGTGTGGAGGATGCTCAATATGGGGGAAGTTGACATTACAGGAAGTGATGTGAATATAGGAACATCCTTGTGGTTGGGGACAGATTACAGATTGCAGCTTCAGGGAAACTGGTCGTGGCAGAAGGCCATAGATGTTTCCAATCCGCAAGGCAAGAACTACAGGCACCAGATTCCGTACACTCCGGAACATTCGGGCAACCTGCAGCTTTCGCTGCTTGCCCCTTGGGGAACATTGGGATATCTGATGCAGGGAGTAGGTGAGAGATTTTCTCTCCCGCAAAATGTAAAGGCCAACCTTCTGGAGGCTTATGTTGAGCACTCGGTATCTTTTGGAAAGTCATTCAGGGCCGGCAAAGCTGGAGTGCAACTTCAGTTGGAGTGCCGCAACATTACAAATGAGCAGTATGAGGTTATCCAATACTACCCTATGCCAGGGAGATCGTACAGGTTTACACTAAAATTTGATTACTAAAAAACTAAAGCATATGAAAAAGATTTTGTTTTCTCTATTGGCAGCATTGGCAACAATGCCTTTGCTCGTTTCCTGCGATGATTTTAAAATTGATGACAATGGCGACAGGCCGCCGCAGGGCCCTTCATCCTATGGCGCATATGTGCTCAACAGCGGAATGATGGATTCCAACAACTCTGAGCTTACTTACTTTGATATGCTTACCGGTGCAGTTTCTGCAAATGTTTTTTCAAAGTCAAACGGCAAGGGACTTGGAGACTCTGCCAATGACATCCTTGTATACGGTTCAAAGATGTATATTGCGGTAACCGGATCGGCCGTTGTTTTTGTTACCGATCTCAGCGGTAAGATTGTAAAGGAAATAGCGCTTCAGGGAGAAACTTCAAAACTGGCTCCAAGACAGCTGGCTGCAGATGCGGGTAAAGTGTATGTAAGTTACAGGGAAGGATATGTCGGTGCAATAGATACAGTTTCCCTTGAGGTAAGGAAAGCCCAGGTAGGACCATATCCGGAAGGGATGGCATGTGTGGGCAACAAACTTTATGTGGCCATAACAGATGCCAACAACTATCCCAACCTTGCAAACAAAGTGCAGGTGCTTGACAAAAGTTCGCTCCAGGTGATAAAGGAGATTGAAGTGGGCTACAACCCACAGGCATTCCACAAGGTTTCCAATGGTGCCATGTATCTTGTATGCTGGGGCGACTATGCTGCAAACCCTGCAGTTCTGCAGAAGATCAATACCAATACAGATGAAGTGGTTACAATTGAGGGTGTAGAGCCTACAAGCATGACTGTTGCCGAAGAGGGAATCATCTACATCCTGAGCAGCGGATATGACGAGAACTGGAACCAGCAGATTAAATATTACAAATACAATTCGGACAAGGAGAGGATAGAGGATGAATTCATCTCTTCAGAGCTTGTTCCCGACGGTTACTGCATCAAGTGGGATCCGGTAAGCAAATATATCTTCATAGGAACCTCTGACTACATCAGCAACGGAGATGTATATGTCCTTACCCAGGAGGGAAGGGTACTGCATAAATTTGATACAGGAGCGTTGAACCCCTATAAAATCTGTTTTGTAAGCAAATGATGAGAAGGGTCTGTATTCTGCTCCTCCCATTGCTGTTTGCCTTTATTGTTTCATGCAGGAGCGCAGGTGACAAGATGGAGAGGGAAGGTGGCATTGTGGAAGAGAATCTTTATGCTACAGGGTATACTATAACCCATTTCAACGGTTATACCACCATAGAGATAGCCAATCCATGGGATACTGCAAAAATTCTCCAAAGATATGTCCTTGTGGAAAAAGGGGCACCTCTTCCCAGTAGTTTGCCTGAAGGTACCCTCATCCGTACTCCTTTGGACAACATAATAATGTATACCACTCTCCATGCATCCATCTGGGAGAAAATGGGGGCCCTTGATGCAATAAAAGGGATTTGTGAGACTGAATATCTTACCTCGGAGAGGGCCATTGCAATGGTGAAGGAGGGTAAGATATCTGATTGCGGCAGTGCCTTTGCTCCCAACGTTGAAACAATAATGGATATTGGGGGAGAGTTTATAATAGCCTCACCATATGAGAATTCAGGTTACGGACAGGCTGAAAAGCTGGGAATTCCCATCTTTGAGTCTGCAGACTATATGGAGAACCATCCTCTTGGAAGGGTTGAATGGATGAAGGTGTACGGTCTGCTTCAGGGCAAAAGGGATGTGGCCGACTCCATGTTCAACGCAACCATGACCCGCTACAACACCCTCAAGAACCTGGCTCAGGGGGAACAGAAGAAACCGAGGCTTATGAGTGAGAGGAAGTATGGGGCATCATGGTATATTGCCGGCGGAGCCAGCTATATGACCAAATTGTATATGGATGCCGGAGCAGACTATATATTTTCGGACAATACAGAATCCGGAAGTTCAACCGCTTCGTTTGAGACCGTGTACGAGAGGGGTGGGGATTCTGATATATGGATCCTGAAATATGCAGCAGACAAAAAAATGACATATAATGACCTGCAGCGGGAAAATCCGCTGTATGCAAACTTTGCCCCATTCAAAAACAGGAGAATCTTTGCATGCAACACACTTGCAACACCATATTATGAGTATATAGCAATTCATCCCGACATAATCCTTGCAGATTACGTGAAAATGTTCCATCCGCATCTTCTTCCGGATTATACTCTTGTGTGTTATGAAGCTATTGCAGAGTAATGCTGCTGAGCATATCGCATAATGAGGCCACGCAAGTGGCCTTTTTTATTGAGCCGTTAGGGAGGTGCAGTTCAATGTCTGCAGGTGATTTGCAGATGACATTGTATCCGTTCTCCTGCACATTGGAAGGGGTAAAGCCGTTCCTTACAAGGGCATTTCCTACCCAATATGAGGTGTTGAAGTCACCAAGTACACCTATCGGGAAGATGTTGGGACGGATGGCATTGAGCTTGCCGGTAGCCTTGTCAAATGCAATGTTTTCCTTGCTGAAGAATTTTCCTATAGTGCCGTCCATGATGAGGTCCTCCGGTGTCCCACAAGTTACAGGCTGGTCTTTTGACAGGAGCCACAAGTTGTCGGCCATGGAGATGGCTGAGTCTATATCGTGGGTGGAGAGGATGATGGCCTTTTGCTGCTCCCTTGCAAGTTTGCGTAGAAGCACCATAGTCTCAATGCGGGATGTTACATCAAGGAAGGCAGTTGGCTCATCCAATACAATGATTGGGCACTCCTGGGCCAGGACCTTGGCAATCATCACTTTCTGTCTCTCTCCGTCGGAGAGTTCAGATACGTAATTGCCGCTCTTATGGAGCATTCCTACGGCTTTGAGAGATTCCTCTATGATGGTTTTGTCCTTATCCTTAAGTGTTCCAAAGAAACCTGTAAACGGATGGCGTCCAAGCCCTACCAGTTCGTACACGGTTATACCGCCTGCATTTGTGCGCTCAGTGAGCACTACTCCAACTTCCCTGGCAAACTCCACTTGTGAATATTGTGAAAGGGGCTTGCCACGCAAAAGCACATCGCCTCCAAGAGGTGGCTGGAATCCGCACAGTGTACGGATAAGGGTAGATTTTCCGGCGCCATTGAGTCCCAGAAGACAGGTGACCTTCCCGCTGTAGAGTGTTAGGCTGATGCCGCTCTGCACAACTTTCCTGTACTTTCCCTGTACATATCCTATTGTAAGCTCTTTGGCCTGTACCGCTGTAACTTTCTCTTTCATGCGCCTGCTAGTTGAAATATTGGAGGTTCTTCCTGTTTACAATTACGTAAATGATTATTGGAGCACCAATCATTGGGGTTACGGCGTTCAGCGGAAGCATGCTGTTGCTTCCGGGAACAACTGTGAGCATGTTGCAGAGCATTGCTATGCAGGCTCCGCTGAGGATTGTAACCGGTACAAGATGCTTGTGGTTTGAAGTGCCAAGGAGCATTCTGGCAACATGGGGGACCGCAAGTCCAATGAATGACACAGGTCCGCAGAAAGCTGTGATTGTTGCTGTAAGTATTCCTGTACAGAGCAGAATGGAAATCCTTGCGCTCCTTACATTTATGCCAAGGTTAGCTGCATACATTTCACCCAACAGCAGAGCATTGAGCGGTTTTATAAGGAGCAGCGAGTATGTGAGGCCAATCAGCGTAAATCCGGCAAAATATGGCAACTTGTCTGAAGATACCCCGGAAAAGTCTCCCATGCCCCACATTACAAACTGCTGCACCTTGTCTGCTGAAGCGTGGTAGTTGAGGATTGAGATAAGGGAGGATGCAAGATATCCTATCATTATTCCTATAATCAGGAGCATCACATTGCTCTTTACCTTCTGTGAAAAATAGATGATAAGTGCCAACACCGCTACGGAACCTGCAAGGGCAGCCAGTACAATTGTAAGGTAGCCGCCTGCACCCATGCCGCCAATTACACCTCCTGTGCATAGCATTACAGCAGCCACACCAAGATTGGCACCATCACTGATTCCAAGAATTGAAGGTCCGGCAAGGGGATTCCTGAAAAGGGTCTGCAGAAGGAGTCCGCTTATGGCCAGTGATGCTCCCGACAGCAATGCCGTGATGCACTGCGGCAGTCTGGAGTTGAGGATTATCATGCTCCATGAAGCCTTTGACCCCTCACCGCCAAAAAGTATGTTCATAACCTCTCCGGCAGGGATGTTTACCGATCCGTAAACAAGATTGCCAAAGAAGAGCGCAATGAATGAAATTGCAAGAATATAATATGCCTTGGAGTATTTCTGCATCTTGGCAAAGATAGCAAATATCTTCCACTAACCCTCTCTCCGTGTAACCAGATTGCTGAATATTTTGTCCTCAAAGAGCAGAAGTTTCTCCTTGAACCTTATGACCGGCTTCCAATCCTCTACAGGACCTCTGTGCTCAATATTATTGCAGTCTGTCCCTACTAGAATTTCAGCTCCATCTTCCTTTATGATTTCATTTATTATGCATACCGCAGAATTGCGGAAAACAAGCATATTTCCAACTTTAATACCTCTCATTACTGTACAATGCCGCTACAACCTCTACAAAGTTAGGTTGGGGTATTATGGGGCAATAACACCCATAGGGTGGTATATGCTATTTTTCTTTTTGGGTAATAATTACCAGATATACGGCAATGAATACCAATACCATTCCAACTCCCTGGTTGAGGTTGAGTCTCTCGCCAAATACGGAAATTCCTACAAGTACTGCAGTCAGGGGTTCCATACATCCAAGAATTGCTGTAGTTGTGGATCCTATAATCTGGATTGCATACACCAGTGTAAGGTCTGATATCAGTGTAGGGATGAATGCCAGTGCCAGAATGTTCCACCACTGGTGGAATGTTACAAGCGGCTGGAAGCTCCCCCCCTTTACAATAATGTTTCCGCAGAAGAGCAGACATGAGAAGGCAAGCACATAGAAAGTGAGCTTCATGCCGTTCATTGATGCTATCGGCTTGAGGTTGTTCACTCCAATAATATATGAGCCGTATGTAAAAATTGTAATCAGAACAAACAGCAGTCCAAGAGGATTGAGTGAAAAGCCCTGATTAAGCGAAGCTCCGCTGAGGAAGAACACCCCTCCAAAGGCCAGCGCTACAGAAAGAGCCTTGAGTGTGGTGAACTTTTCTCCAAAGAACAGAATCATCATTGCCGTAACAAATACCGGGTAAAGGAAGTGCATGGTGGTGGCAATGCCGCTTGGAATTTCTCCAACAGTATATGACGCTGTAAGGAAAATGCTTGTAGAAGCGTAGAATACAGAAATGAGGAGCATAAGGCCCATCTGTTTGGGTGTAAGGGCAAAAGCCTCAGCTGCAACCTTGCGGAAACTGAAGTTTTCCTTGCTCTTGCGTGCAAAACTCACAAATACTATAAGTCCCATGAGCATGGCTGAAAACAGGAAACGGTAGAAGCACACATTGTCAAGATTCAGCTGCAGCGCAGTATTTTCATTCTCCATCAGAGGGATGGAAAACAAAGGTATCAGCCCGAATGTGGCTGACGACAAAATGGCCATTATAAGTCCCCTAATACTTCTCATTTAAAAAAAGTTAGGGTGCAAATATACAAAAATCAGCAAATTATAACTATATTTGCTGCCCTTATTTAGACGAAAAACAATGAAACACTATCTTAAGAGACTTGAGGAATCTGTGAAGGCCAACTGGGAGCGTGTAGCTCTTGCCAACTATAAAGGTGAAGCATTTACTTTTGGAGCTGTAGCAACACAGATTGCCAAACTGCATTTGTTTATGGAGAATGCAGGCATCAAAAAAGGAGACAAAGTTGCGATTTGTGCCAAAAATACAGCACGTTGGGGAATGTCATTCCTTGCGGGAAACACATATGGAGTTGTAATGGTTCCAATTCTTGCAGATTTTCATCCCGATAATATAAACTCACTTACAGACCACTCGGAGAGTGTGGTGCTTTTTACCGACAATGACCTTTGGACAAAACTTGACATTACAAAGATGCCTTTGGTGAAAGCGGTAATTTCAACCACAGACTTCTCTCTTCTATATGCAGCAGATGCGCAGTTGAAGGAGGTATATGAGGGGCTTGATGCGGCTTTTGCCCAGAGATACCCTGCAGGTTTTTCAAAGGATGATGTATGTTATCCCGAGGATAATCTTAAAGACCTTGCAATCATCAACTATACTTCAGGAACAACAAGCCAGCCTAAAGGCGTAATGCTCAGATATGAGTGTGTAAATGCCAATGTGGATTTCGGACAGAGGAGACTTACTTCATATCCGGAGGATAAGATTGTCTCAATGCTCCCTATGGCCCATATGTACGGCCTTATGTTTGAGCTTATTTATCCGTTGTGCGGAGGTTCTTCAATCTATTACCTTGGCAAGACCCCTACTCCTGCAATGTTGTTGGGCGCTTTGGCAGAGATCAGGCCTTACCTTCTTATCACCGTTCCGCTTGTGATGGAGAAGATTTTCAAGAGCAAGGTACAGCCGGTTATAAGCAAACCTGTAATGAAGGTCCTTACCAGCATACCTGGTGTCAACCAACTTATCTTTGGCAAGATAAGAAAAACACTCCTTGATGCATTTGGAGGTAACTTGCGTGAGATTGTTTTGGGAGGTGCAGCCCTTAATCCTGATGTTGAGAAATGGTTCAGGAAGTTCAAGCTTCCTTTCACTGTAGGTTATGGTATGACAGAGGCGGCTCCGCTTATGGCATATGAGGACTGGTGGGAGTTTGCCCCCAAGTCTTGCGGAAAGGCAATAGATACAATTGAGATAAGGATTGATTCCGATAACCCGTACAAGACAGTAGGTGAGATTCAGGCACGTGGCATGAACATCATGAGCGGATACTACAAGAATGAGGAGGCAACCGCTGCTGCATTCACAGAGGATGGCTGGATGCGTACCGGTGACCTTGGACTTCTTGACAAGAAAGGCAATGTGTTCATCAAAGGAAGAAGCAAGAACATGATTCTTACCCCTAACGGCCAGAATATTTACCCTGAGGAGGTTGAGGCAGTCATCAACAACCAGCCTTATGTAATTGAGTCGGTAGTTGTAGGCAGGGGTGCTGCGCTTGTGGGTCTAGTATATTTTGATATGGAGAAGATGGAGCAGGAAGGAGTCAATGCAGAAGTGTACAGGAAAGAGCTTATGACTCAGGTTAATCTGCAGATGCCTGTATACAGCAAGCTTTCAGATGTTGAGAAGATGGACTCTCCATTTGAGAAGACCCCTAAGATGAGTATCAAGAGATTCCTTTACAGCTAAGATCTGTCGGGAATAAAAATAAAAAAAACTAGAGGGCTGTCCGATTGGACGCCCTCTTTAACTTTACAGTAAACCTGTTATTAGAAATTCCATTTCTTAGGCTCAAAGTATGCCTGTGGGTGAAGACATGCAGGACAAGTCTTAGGTGCTGCCTTGCCAGTGTAAACGTAACCGCAGTTACGGCACTGCCACTCAATTGCCTCCTCTCTCTCAAATACCTGGCCAGCCTCAACTCTGCCTAGAAGTGTGCGGTATCTCTCCTCGTGCATAGCCTCAACTTTAGCAATCTCTCTGAAAGCTACAGCGATAGTAGGGAAACCCTCCTGCTGTGCTACTTCTGCCATATGAGGGTAAGCCTCGCTCCACTCCTCGTTCTCGCCCATAGCTGCTGCCAAAAGGTTCTCTGCAGTTGTGCCGATTTTGCCTGCAGGATAAGTTGCAGTGATCTCAAGGTCGCCGCCCTCCAAGAATTTGAAGAATCTTTTAGCGTGCTCTTTCTCCTGCTCTGCAGTCTCCATGAAAATTGCTGAAATCTGCTCGAATCCCTCTTTTTTTGCAACACTTGCAAAGAAAGTGTATCTTGTTCTTGCCTGTGACTCACCAGCAAAAGCTGTCAATAGGTTTTTCTCAGTCTGAGTGCCTTTAATAGATGCCATAATTTTGTTCTCCTATATTTTATTGTTTGTTTTAAATTATTGTTTTTTTCCTACAAGCTGTATGTCTACAGATTTGATTTCAAATTTATCAATTTTTTTTGTCGAAAGATAATTCATGACAATTTTTACAAGTTCAGGATCGTTAAAATCCATATATGAATTCTCCTGCTGGTCATAAAAATGTGCATGTTCGTATACATTCACATCAAAGTACATCTTGTTGTTTGAGCTGAATCTCCTTACAAGCAGACCTGCGTTTACAAAAGATTCCAGCACATTGTAGATTGTTGCTACTGTAAGTGTAGGGAATGATTCCTTAAGGTCTTCAATTACCATGTCTACAGACGCGTGGCCCAGTTTCCTCATTGATTCATAGATTGCAAGTCTCTGAGGTGTAGCTTTCAGTCCTGCCTCTTTTATTTTCTCTCTTAAAAACAACATTTTTCTTTCGGATTATGTTTACAGTGCAAAGATATTTAGAATAATTATTATTTGCAAATTTTTCGTAAATAATTTTAATAAAATTTTGAAAATATTTTTCTGTTGCAACCAAAATCCCTTTCGGCTGTTATAGATAGAGTAAAGTTTTATTTTGTAAACTCATTAAGATACAGAAGATTATGAAAGATGAAAAGAATTTGCAGACGTCAGTGTTTGCTTCAGAGAGAGTTCTGAAACCTTCTCCAGAGGATGTAATTCCTCAACATCCAACCCCTGCAGAGATTGCTTATCAGATGGTTAAGGAGGAAACTTATCCTCAAACCAATCCAATGCTGAATCTGGCTACATTCGTAACTACCTATATGGATGAGTATGCCACAAAACTGATGAATGAGGCTATCAATATCAACTATATAGATGAGACAGAGTATCCTAGGGTGGCTGTAATTAACGGCAAGTGCATCAATATTCTTGCAAACTTGTGGAACACCCCTGAGAAACGCAAGTGGAAGACCGGTGCTGTGGGTATAGGTTCAAGTGAAGCATGCATGCTTGGAGGAATTGCTGCATGGCTCAGATGGAAGAAGAGGAGAATCGCCCAGGGCAAACCATATGACAAGCCCAACTTTGTAATAAGTACGGGTATGCAGGTGGTTTGGGAGAAATTCTCGCAGTTGTGGCAAGTGGAGATGCGCCAGGTGCCTCTCACCAGAGATCACATTACTTTGGATCCTCATCTTGCATTGCAATACTGTGACGAGAATACCATATGTATAGTTCCAATTCAGGGCGTTACCTGGACAGGCCTCAATGATGATGTTGAGGAGCTCAACGAAGCCTTGGACGAGTATAATGCCAGAACGGGGTATGAAATCCCCATCCATGTAGATGCTGCATCTGGAGGATTTATCCTTCCATTCCTTGATCCACACAAGAAATGGGACTTCAGATTGAAATGGGTACTTTCAATCAGCACGTCCGGCCACAAATACGGACTGGTATATCCAGGATTGGGTTGGGTAATCTGGAAAGACAGGAAGTATCTTCCCGACGATATGAACTTCTCCGTAAATTATCTGGGTGCAGAGATTTCACAGGTGGGATTGAACTTCTCCCGTCCGGGTGCGCAGATTCTTGGCCAATACTATAATTATATAAGGTTGGGCTTTGAAGGGTACAAGGCAATCCAGCACAACTGTCTGGAGATTGCAAAATACATCTGGGGCGAGATTGCAAAATTCCCTCAGTTCCACAATTATGCCAAAGAGGTTGTGAATCCGCTGTTTATCTGGCATTTGGACGAGGAGTATGACAAGAGTGCCAAATGGACTTTGTATGATCTGCAGGATAAATTGAAACAGAGCGGCTGGATGATACCTGCCTATACATTGCCAAAATCACTTGAGGATATTGTTGTGATGAGGGTGGTTGTAAAACAGGGCTTCACCAGAGATATGGCAGATATGATGCTTGCAGACATGAAGGCAGCGGTGGAAGAACTTGAGCAGTTGAGATTCCCTACCACCTCCCGCATTGCATACGAAAAACAGGAGCAGCAGAAAGGAAAAGTATTTACACATTAACAGGAAAGTGCCCATTAGGACAACGTCCTATGGGGCACTTTTAAAACAAAAGACAGTTTTGATATGGCTAATAATACTAAGCAGATTGCCAAGTTGGGAGTTTTCACCTTGGCAATCATGAACGTTACAGCAGTTGTAAGCCTGAGAGGCTTGCCTGCAGAGGCCGAATACGGATTGAGCTCGGCGTTCTATTATCTTTTTGCAGCATTGGTTTTCCTTATCCCAACCTCTTTGATTGCTGCAGAGCTTGCAGCTATGTTCAAGGATAAGCAGGGCGGTGTGTTCCGCTGGGTAGGCGAGGCTTTTGGCAAGAAATGGGGATTCCTCGCAATCTGGATCCAATGGATACAGAGTACAATATGGTATCCTACAGTCCTTACATTTGGCGCGGTGGCAATCGCATTCATTGGTATGGACCAGGTGCATGACATGTCCCTTGCTTCCAATAAGGTTTATTCGCTTGTTGTAGTGCTTGTCATTTACTGGCTGGCTACATTCATTTCACTTAAAGGTATGGGATGGGTTGCCAGAGTTGCCAAGATTGGTGGTATGGTGGGCACTGTCATTCCTGCTGCCTTGCTGGTGGTGCTTGGTGTTGTCTATTTGTTGTCGGGAGGAACATCACAGATGGATTTTCATGGAAGTTTCTTCCCCGATTTGAGCAATTTCAACAATCTTGTGTTGGCGTCGGGAATATTCCTGTTTTATGCCGGTATGGAGATGGGCGGTATCCATGTTACCGATATGGAGAATCCGGCCAAAAATTACCCTAAGGCCATTTTTGCCGGTGCGTTGATTACTGTTGTGATTTTTGTATTGGGAACTTTTGCCCTTGGTGTAATTATTCCGCAGAAGGATATTTCACTTACCCAGAGTCTTCTGATTGGTTTTGACAAGTATTTTGCATACTTGCATGCCAGCTGGCTTTCACCTGTAATTGCTGTAGCTTTGGCATTTGGTGTTCTGGCAAGTGTCCTTACCTGGGTTTCCGGACCTTCAAAAGGTATCTATGCTGTGGGTAAGGCAGGTTATCTTCCTCCGTTCTTCCAGAAGGCCAATGAAAATGGCGTACAGCGCAATATCCTGCTTGTGCAAGGTGGGATTGTGACATTGCTCAGCCTGTTGTTTGTGATAATGCCTTCTGTCCAGAGCTTCTATCAGATATTGAGCCAGCTTACCGTTATCCTCTACCTTATCATGTACATGATGATGTTTGCGGCAGCAATCAGGTTGAGGTACAATATGAAAAAGGAGGAGCGCCCTTACAGGATTGGAAAGGGTGGTAACGGCCTGATCTGGATAGTTGGCGGAGTGGGATTCTGCGGATCATTGCTTGCATTTGTACTGAGCTTTATACCTCCGGGACAGATTGCAACGGGAAGCAATGCCGTATGGTACTCGGTGCTTGTGATAGGATGCATTGTTATGGTGGTGATACCATTTATAATATACGCAAACCGAAAGGTAAGCTGGGTAGACAAGAATGCCTCATTTGAACCTTTCCACTGGGAGCAATAATTGGAATGGACCAAAAAAAGAGGCTGACTAAAAAGTCAATTTAGACTTTGAGGTTAGCCTTTTTTTCTATTTATATGTACGGATCGCGATGTGGCGATAGCCCCTGTCGGTCCTTCCCACAGCGTGGGCCCCTTCCCTTTTCGGGAGCCAAT
>JAZRQU010000040.1:0-1302 GCA_045650045.1 Candidatus Egerieisoma sp.
GCCTGTTATGTCCTGATGGGACTGACAATCCTCGTTGCATTCAAGCCTTTCTACGACACATGTGGACTTACCGTAGTCCTTTGGGTAGTCGGTGAAGGAATAGCATACATCACAGGAGCTGTTCTTTACAGCTTTAAAAAGGTACCATACATCCATTCAGTCTTCCATGTATTTGTCATCCTTGGAGACATCTGTCATATGATTGCTACATGGAAGGTGCTGCAGATGTTCATCTAAAAATTGTCCGCCCAAGCATTGTTCTAGCATATGCTCGGGCGGAACTTGGGTTTAGGTTTTGGTTAAGAAGCTATTTTCTTTGATAGAGATATCGTTTGATACTCTTCTTTGGCGTACGTTCAAATGGCTCTGACATCACCTCTATACGCTTGAGTCTTGCGTAATTAGGAATCTCCTTGTTCACTTCGGCAAGAGAACCTTCTATCATTGCTACCATAGCCTTCTGGCTGATGCCATCCTTTGCTCCCTGGTCGAAGTCAGGATAGATGAGTGCTGTCAAGCCACCGTCATCCTCAATCACAAGGGATTCAAGCATATACGGTCTTGTATCAAGTGCCGCTTCCAGTCATCAAATGTGATGATTGGGACACACTCAGTCATGCCATATCCCACCTAATAAGCGTTCATCGGTGACGGCATATTAAAAGCTGCAATCCGAAAGGAACTGGACGAAGTCCTTGCCCTCAGATGCAGCTATTCGGTTGGTGACCCTGAAGTCACCGTTGTCTCTATAAAATGACCTTTATATTTACTCAGCAGGAGCCCATTTGCATCTTACTGGTGATACAATCTCACCTGTCTTCTTAAGCTCAGCAAACACCTTATCCACAACCTTTTTGTCAAGTCCTGAAAGTGTTGCAACTTCTCCTGCAGCTATTGGCTTTCCAGCCTCTCTCATTGTTTTAAGTACGAGTTCCTTTTCCATATTCTTAATCCTTTTATTTTGCTTTCTTATTTTGAATTATTCTAATTTGTGCAAATATAGGAATTAGTTTTGAATATGCAAACAAGTCTCTGGATTATTGCATAAGAATGTCTCAAATCCTATTAAATTAGTACTCTGACTCTCCTTCTATATTCGGCGTAAGCTGGCTTGTTGGCAATCTGACGCTTTTCCATCATCGGGATGCTTATAAAGACAAACAGACATGTATTTGTCAAGGCTCCTATGGCTGGTATCAGAACTTCTTTCCAACCTGGCATATCATCAGCCATTGTCAGGAAGATCAAATATACTCCCCACCACATCAGAATTTCTCCAAGATAATTCGGGTGCCTCGAATA
>JAZRQU010000041.1:0-1005 GCA_045650045.1 Candidatus Egerieisoma sp.
AAAACTTGATCAGGAAGCTATCACCTTCCAAACCGGACAGGGACAGGATCCAGGCAGTGGCCGTGGTGCCGATATTGGAACCCATGATAACACCCACAGCCTGCTTCAGGGTCATAATGCCGGAGTTAACGAAACCGACCACCATGACGGTGGTTGCAGAAGAGGACTGGATCACAGCCGTGACACCCAGACCCAGCAGGAAGCCTTTGAATACATTGGAACTCATCTTTGCCAGGATGGTCTGTAATTTACCACCTGCCTGACGCTCCAGCGCTTTGCCCATAATGTCCATGCCGAACAGGAACAAAGCCAAACCACCCAACAGGGTGATGATCTTAAAAAAATATGCTGTCATATATTTCTCCTTTGCGGAAAGTATTCTTATTTCGACAGGTCACATTATAGAGTTTAGCATTTGTAAATACCATAGAGGGTATGCAAAGCCTCTGTAAAATCTATGTAAAACGCAAAGAGCGCATCCAAACGGATGCGCTCTGCAATCAAAACTGTATGGTAATGGATGTGCCCATTCCGGGAGTGCTGGTTAGTTCTATGTTGGCTTTGTGATACTGCACTGCATGCTTCACAATGGAAAGACCCAGGCCGGTACCGCCGGATGCTTTGGAGTGGCTTTTATCCACTCGGTAGAATCGTTCAAAGATCCGATCTTTGTGTTCTGCGGGAATACCGATGCCCGTGTCGCTGACTGTCAATTTCTTGTTTTCAATATGAATTTTGATGCTGCCGCCGGGGATATTGTATTTGATTGCGTTGTCACAGAGATTATAGATGATCTCTTGCAGCATTCTGCGAACGCCCAGTACCGTAAATCCGTTGCCGGAAATACCAATGCTAACATTTTTCTCCGCAGCACTTTTTTCCAAAATCGCCTTTACTTCTTCGCTCAAAGCAAGCAGGTCAACTTCTTCTGTTGGCAGCGCCATACCCTCATCCAGCTGCGACAAGCGGATAATATCTTCAATCAGGTTCACCAGGCGAGATGCT
>JAZRQU010000042.1:0-7502 GCA_045650045.1 Candidatus Egerieisoma sp.
AATATCACCAGGCTCAACATTGGCACCAATTCTGATGATACCGTTCTCATCAAGATCCTTGGTAGCCTCCTCACTTACGTTAGGAATGTCAGAGGTAAGCTCCTCCATACCGCGTTTGGTATCCCTAACCTCCATGATGTACTCGTCAACATGGATAGAAGTGAAGATATCCTCTCTAAGAATTCTCTCTGAAAGCACAATAGCATCCTCAAAGTTGTAACCTTTCCAAGGCATGTATGCAACTTTAAGGTTTCTACCTAGAGCCAACTCACCTTTCTGTGTAGAATAACCCTCAGTAAGAATCTGTCCCTTAACCACTTTCTCACCTTTCTTAACGATAGGTTTCAAGTGGATGGAAGTGCTCTGGTTTGTCTTTCTGTACAAAGGAAGCTTGTAAACTGTAATCTCAGGATCAAAGCTTACAAATTTCTCATCCTCTGTTCTGTCATATCTTATATGTATCTCATTACCGTCTACATAAACAATCTCACCGGAAGTTTCTGCAGACACCTGAGTTCTTGAATCTCTTACTACAGCTGCCTCCAAACCTGTACCTACAATAGGTGCCTCAGGTTTTACTACTGGAACAGCCTGGCGCATCATGTTGGATCCCATCAATGCACGGTTAGCGTCATCGTGCTCAAGGAATGGAATCAACGAAGCAGCAATTGATGCAATCTGGTTAGGGGCAACGTCCATCAGGTGAACAGCCTCTTTACCTACTACAGGATAATCAGCCTCAAAACGGCATTTGATTCTCTCATCTGTAAAGTTACCGTTCTCATCAATGCGTGCATTTGCCTGTGCCACTACCTTCTCTTCCTCCTCCTCAGCACTCATATATACAGTACCTTTCTCAGACAAATCAACTACGCCATTCTCAACTTTTCTATATGGAGTCTCAATAAAACCAAGCTCATTGATTCTTGCATAAACACACAATGAAGAAATCAAACCGATGTTCGGACCCTCTGGAGTCTCAATCGGACAAAGTCTACCATAGTGTGTGTAGTGTACGTCTCGAACCTCGAAACCTGCCCTGTCCCTTGAAAGACCTCCAGGTCCCAAAGCTGACAGACGTCTCTTGTGGGTCATCTCCGCAAGAGGGTTGGTCTGGTCCATGAACTGTGACAACTGGCTTGTACCAAAGAATGAATTGATAACTGAAGACAAAGTCTTGGCGTTGATAAGGTCAATTGGGGTAAACACCTCATTGTCCCTTACATTCATTCTCTCCCTGATAGTTCTTGCCATACGTGCAAGACCTACACTGAACTGGTTTGCCAACTGCTCACCTACTGTTCTGATACGTCTGTTGCTCAAGTGGTCAATATCATCAACAATTGCCTTTGAGTTGATCAACTGGATCAAATAGCGGATAATCTCAATGATATCAGATTTGGTAAGTACTCTAACATCATTAGGAGTTGACAAATTCAATTTCTTATTGAGACGATAACGTCCTACTCCACCCAAATCATATCTCTTGTCTGAGAAGAAAAGTTTGTCAATAACGTCTCTTGCAGTAGCCTCATCAGGTGGTTCTGAGTTTCTCAGCTGTCTGTATGTATAGAATATAGCCTCAATTTCAGAGTTACACTGGTCTTTCTGTAGAGTATTGTGGATAATTGCGTAATCACTTGTATTCGCATCCTCGTTATGGATAAGAATTGTGCTTACATCTGAATCAAGGATGTCCTCAATATGGCTCTCCTCCAACACTGTCTCACGGTCAATGATAATCTCATTACGCTCAATTGATACAACCTCTCCAGTATCCTCATCCACGAAGTCCTCATTCCAAGTCTTAAGGACTCTTGCAGCCAATTTGCTGCCAATACATTTCTTAAGGTTAGTTTTGTTTACCTTAACCTCAGTTGCCAAACCAAAGATATCAAGGATATCCTTGTCGCTCTCAAATCCGATAGCTCTCAAAAGAGTAGTTACCGGTAATTTCTTCTTACGGTCGATGTAAGCATACATCACATTGTTGATGTCAGTAGCAAACTCGATCCATGATCCTTTGAAAGGAATAATTCGGGCAGAGTACAATTTTGTACCGTTTGCATGCATACTCTGGCCAAAGAAAACACCTGGAGAACGGTGAAGCTGAGAAACTACAATTCTCTCAGAACCATTGATGATGAAAGTACCTCTAGGTGTCATGTAAGGGATTGTTCCCAAATAAACGTCCTGGATTACAGTATCAAAATCCTCGTGCTCAGGATCTGTACAGTAAAGTTTCAACTTTGCCTTCAATGGAACGCTGTAAGTAAGACCTCTATCGAGGCACTCATCCATAGAATAGCGAGGTGGATCAATAAAATAGTCTATAAACTCCAGAACAAAATTGTTACGGGTATCCGTAATAGGGAAAATCTCTTGAAAAACCTTAAACAAACCTTCGTTTCTACGGTTTTCTGCTGTTGTGTCAAGCTGAAAAAAGTCTTTGAAAGACTTCAATTGCACTTCTAGAAAATCCGGATAATCTAGCAAGGATTTAGAAGTAGCAAATGTAATTCGCTGATTGTTTGTATTTTGCGACATTGTTTATAGGTTGGTTGGAAATAAACTTAAAATAACGACAAAAAGGTTTAGGGCGAATTTCTTGCCCTAAACCTGACTATTTCCCGCTGAACGGGGGTTGAATTTATTTAACCTCAACCTCAGCACCAGCCTCCTCTAGAGCAGCTTTTACGCTCTCAGCCTCTGCTTTAGAAACTTTCTCTTTAACAGCTTTAGGAGCACCGTCAACTAGATCTTTAGCCTCTTTAAGACCAAGACCAGTTAGCTCTTTAACAACTTTTACAACGCCAAGTTTCGCTGCACCAGCTGATTTAAGGATAACGTCGAACTCAGTCTGCTCAGCAGCAGCAGCCTCACCTGCTGCAGCAGGAGCTGCAACTACAGCTGCAGCAGCAGCTGGCTCAATTCCGTACTCCTCTTTAAGAACTTTTGCTAGCTCTTGAACATCTTTTACTGTTAGGTTAACTAGCTCTTCTGCAAATTTTTTGATATCTGCCATGATTGTATAATTTTAATGTGTTATTATTATTACTCTTTTTCTGATAGTGTTTTAACGATACCTGCGATCTTACCGCCGCCCTGTGAAGTAAGAGCTGAGATAACATTTTTAGCAGGTGACTGAAGCAATCCGATGATATCACCGATAAGCTCCTCACGAGACTTGATGTTAACAAGTGTCTCTAGGTTCTCAGCACCAATGTATGCGCACTCCTGAACCATAGCACCTTTAAGTGCAGGTTTGCCACCGTCCTTAGAAAACTCTTTGATAAGTTTTGCAGGAGCATTAGCAGTCTCACAGAACATTACTGCTGTTGAGCCTTTTAGTACGCTCTCAAACTGCTGGAAGTCAGCAACCTCGTTCATCTCCAAAGCTTTGTAGAACAAGGTATTCTTAACTACAACAAGTTTGATGTTTTTCTCAAAGCAAGCACGACGTAGCTTTGTAGTAGCCTCCGCATTCAAACCCTCTACGTCAGTAACATAGAAGTTAGGAGTCTCCTTAAGCTGTGCTGCCATAGATTCAATAATCTGAGCTTTATTCTCTTTTCTCATAATCCAATCAATTTATTATTCAGCAGCACTGATTGTTTTGCAATCAACACAAATTCCAGGACCCATAGTTGAAGAAAGGAATACGCTCTTAACATAGGTACCTTTAAGTGCCTGTGGTTTTAGTTTGATAACAGTATTAAGGAACTCGTGAGCATTCTCTGCAAGCTGGCTAGCACTGAAAGATACTTTACCAATACCTGCGTGAACAATACCCTGTTTGTCTACCTTAAAGTCAATTTTACCGGCTTTTACCTCTTTAACGGCATTACCAACCTCCATGGTTACAGTACCAGTCTTAGGGTTTGGCATCAAACCTCTAGGACCAAGGATTCTACCGATAGGGCCGATTTTACCCATCACAGAAGGAGTACAGATGATAACATCAACATCTGTCCAGCCAGCTTTGATTTTCTCAATATAATCGTCCAAACCTACAAAGTCGGCACCAGCATTTCTAGCCTCCTCCTCTTTGTCAGGTGTACAAAGTACAAGTACGCGGGTCTCTTTACCTGTTCCGTGTGGAAGTGTCACAACGCCGCGAACCATCTGGTTTGCTTTACGAGGATCAACACCTAGACGAACAGAAATCTCTACAGTTGCGTCAAATTTGGTATAAGAAGTCTCTTTTACCAAAGCGCAAGCCTCAGATACTCTGTACTCTCTGCCTTCCTCAACCTTAGCATTAGCTATTTTCTGATTTTTAGTTAGCTTACTCATTGCGTGTTGTGATTAATTAGTTTACGTCTGCTGGAAAAGTACCCTCAACTGTGATACCCATGCTTCTTGCAGTACCTGCAACCATGGTCATAGCTGATTTCAAAGTGAAAGCGTTCATGTCAGGCATTTTATCCTGAGCAATTGCTCTAACCTGCTCCCAGGTAACTGAAGCAACTTTATTACGGTTAGGTTGAGCCGAACCGGACTGAACTTTAGCTGCCTCTTTAAGCTGAACTGCTACTGGTGGTTGTTTTACTACGAAAGTAAATGACTTATCACTGAAAACTGTGATAATAACTGGCAATACTTTTCCTGCCTTGTCTTGTGTACGGGCATTAAACTGCTTGCAGAAATCCATAATGTTCACACCCTTTGAACCAAGTGCCGGTCCTACAGGAGGTGAAGGATTGGCTGCGCCACCTTTAATCTGCAATTTAATGAATGCGGCAATTTCTTTAGCCATAATTCTTCTTTAATTATTCTTTAACTACTTGAACAAAATTTAACTCTAAAATCGTCTTCCTTCCAAAGATCTTAACCATTACTTTAAGTTTTTTCTTGTCATCCAAGATCTCCTCAATAGTACCGTATAAACCGCTGAAAGGACCATCGGTAACCTTAACCGTTTCACCTACTACGAATGGTGTTACGTTCTCCTCCTCCATGTCTATAAGCTCATCAACTCTACCAAGAATTCTGTTTACCTCAGACTGGCGAAGTGGAGACGGTTCCTTGTCTTTGCCTCCCTGTTTCTCAGTTAGGAAACCTGAAACGTGTGGAAGGTTTCTGATGATATGCTGAACCTCACCTGTAAGATTAGCCTCTATAAGAATGTAACCAGGATAGAAAATTCTCTCCATGCTCACTTTCTTGCCGTTCTTAACCTGGTAGATCTTTTCAGTTGGGATAAGCACCTGAGAAACATAATCAGTAAGACCTAGTCTCTTGATCTCGTTCTCAATGTACTCCTTCGCCTTCTTCTCTTTTCCACCGGCAGCGCGGACAACATACCATTTTTTGTCGGATACCTCGCTCATGATTAGTACAACATGTTATAGATGAAGGTCATAATGTTCTTGAACACTACGTCCATACCAAATACGACTAGGGCAAAAATAACAGAAGCTACCATAACTACAATCGCTGAGTTCTGGAGCTGCGCCCAAGTTGGCCATGTTACCTTTTTAGACAACTCTAAATACGAGTCTTTGAAATACAAAGTTAATTTGTTCATTACCATTTAATTATAATAACAGCAATTGGAAGCTTTGCCGTTATTGTGATTAAAATTGAACCAAACCGTAACCTTTGGTTTGCAGGGGCAGAGCGATTCGAACGCCCATCAACGGTTTTGGAGACCGCTATTCTACCCTTGAACTATGCCCCTAAATTAGAGCTTCCCCTAAGGAAGCTCTTTTATTTTTGTGTATTGATTATAAATTAACCAATTTTAGTTACCTGACCAGCACCTACTGTTCTACCACCCTCACGGATTGCGAAACGTAGACCCTCATTGATAGCAACTGGGTAGATTAGCTCTACGTTGATAGTTACGTTATCACCAGGCATTACCATCTCTACACCCTCTGGAAGAAGAATCTCACCAGTTACATCCAAAGTACGGATGAAGAACTGAGGACGGTATTTGTTGTGGAAAGGAGTGTGACGACCACCCTCTTCTTTCTTCAATACGTAGATCTCAGCAGTGAAGTTCTTATGAGGAGTGATTGTGTTAGGTTTAGCAATAACCTGACCTCTCTTGATCTCTTTCTTGTCAATACCACGAAGAAGTAGACCTACGTTGTCACCAGCCTCACCCTGATCTAGAAGTTTACGGAACATCTCAACACCGGTAACAGTTGATTTCTTAGGCTCCTCGCCAAGACCGATGATCTGAATCTCCTCACCAACTTTGATAACTCCAGTCTCAATTCTACCAGTAGCAACAGTACCACGACCAGTGATTGAGAATACGTCCTCAACAGGCATTAGGAATGGTTTCTCGTTGTCACGTGGAGGAAGTGGAATGTACTCGTCAACAGCATTCATAAGCTCCATTACTTTCTCCTCCCATTTAGCGTCACCGTTTAGTGCACCTAGAGCAGAACCACGGATGATAGGAGTGTTGTCGCCATCGAAGTTGTAGAATGAAAGAAGCTCTCTAACCTCCATCTCTACTAGGTCGATCATCTCAGGATCATCAACGATATCAACTTTATTTAGGAATACAACGATTCTAGGAACGTTTACCTGACGAGCAAGTAGAATGTGCTCACGAGTCTGAGGCATAGGACCGTCAGTAGCAGCACAAACTAGGATAGCACCATCCATCTGAGCAGCACCAGTAACCATGTTCTTAACGTAGTCAGCGTGGCCTGGACAGTCAACGTGTGCATAGTGACGAGTCTCAGTCTGATACTCTACGTGAGAAGTGTTGATGGTGATACCACGCTCTTTCTCCTCTGGAGCGTTGTCAATAGAGTCGAATGAACGAAGCTCTGAAAGACCTTTTCTAGCTAGTACTGTAGTAATAGCAGCAGTTAGGGTAGTTTTACCGTGGTCAACGTGGCCAATAGTACCAATGTTAACGTGAGGTTTTTCCCTCTTAAAAGTTTCTTTTGCCATAATAAAAAATTTTTAATTGAATATTTTTTACACACTTATAGAGCCGGTGACGAGATTTGAACTCGTGACCTCTTCCTTACCAAGGAAGCGCTCTACCCCTGAGCTACACTGGCTTTTAAAATATTTTGAGCGGAAGACGAGGTTCGAACCCGCGACCCTCAGCTTGGAAGGCTGATGCTCTACCGACTGAGCTACTTCCGCATACATTTGGATACAAAAATAGTGGGGAGAGCAGGATTCGAACCTACGAAGGCGTGCGCCAGCAGATTTACAGTCTGCCCCAGTTGGCCACTTTGGTATCTCCCCATTATTTGCATCTTTTCAAAAAACTTGGAGCCGATGGAGGGATTCGAACCCCCGACCAGCTGATTACAAATCAGCTGCTCTGGCCAACTGAGCTACATCGGCAAAATGTCAATTTCCCACTTTGAGCACCTCGTGAAGAGGTTTTCTTTTCGTTTGGGATTGCAAAGATATGTACTCTTTTTTAATCCTCCAAACTTTTTTGCAATTTTTTTCAAAAAAATTTTCGATTATTTTTCTGAAATAATGCTATCGTAAATATTATCAACATTATAGCC
>JAZRQU010000043.1:0-2134 GCA_045650045.1 Candidatus Egerieisoma sp.
CTCCAAGCTGGACTGCTACTCCACCTACCTGGCCTGCAAGGCTATTTACCTGGCTTAATTCCATACAAAAACACGCCGGGTGTGCAATTGAACCGAACCAGTAAAACTGGACAATAGACAAAACGCCCCCTAATGTAGGATAATAACTACATTAGGGGGTGTATTATTTATGGCAGGGAAAAAGGGAATGAAATGGTATCCAGCAGAGTTGCGTGCCGAGGTTATCGCAAGATTCCATACAGGAGAAAGCCAACGTTCACTGAGCCGTGAATATGGTATCAGTCGTCGAGCAATACAAGATTGGCTGAAAGATCGACCGCTACCTAAGCAACGGGGTCGCAAGCCTGCAAAGACATTGCAGGAATATAAATACGAGAACAAACGGCTAAAGATGGAAAACGAATTGTTGCGGGATTTTCTGCAATCCGTGGAAAGGATGTGAGGCCAAAGGTAAAGTACGGAGTAATCTATCGACACCGGAACGAGTATTCGATATCTGCCATGTGTAAGTTCTTTGAAGTATCTCGGAGTGGTTACTATGACTTTGTGAAGCGGCTAGGCCAGCCTGAGCTGGATGCTGATCTGGCAAAAAAGATCAAGGAATGTCAGAGCAAGACCGATAAAACTTACGGTTACAGACGGGTCTGGAAGTGGCTAAAAGACAGAAATATCGAAAAGAATCCCAAGACTGTACTTAGGGTTATGAAGAAGTATGGCCTGTTATCCGAGATCCGCCGCCGCAGAAAGTGGGTAAACCTTGGTCAGCAGGTATATAAATACCAGAATCTGCTGAAGCGGCAGTTCCGCGCCGATAGACCAAATGTAAAATGGGTCACAGATATTTCCTACATTCACACCAAGGAAGGTGTATTGTATCTGTCCATGATCCGGGATCTGTATGACAACAGTATCGTGGCCTACAAGACAGCTACACAGCAAACGATAAATCTTGTCCTGGACACAATTCGCTTGGCAATGAAGAAAGAGAAAAAGAGAGTCGCTGCGGAGTTGCAGCTCCACAGCGACCAAGGCTTTCAATACACATCCAACGCATATTTTAAGCTAACTCAATCTTACGGTATTACACCGTCAATGTCAAGCAAGGGTAACCCTTATGACAATGCAATGGCAGAAAATTTCTTCACTATCTTGAAAACGGAGTGTATCTACCGGCACAAGCCAAAGTCATTCAAAGAAGCGAATAACTTGATTGACAGATACATTTCCTTCTACAACCATGAGCGTATTCAGAATAAAACTGGAGTGGCGCCGCTGACGCTGCGCCACTCCGCTTAAAACTAAATATTGCCTACATAGGGGCTTTTTTGTGCTGTCCGTACAAAATGGGGCAGAACATATGTGGGGCGGCTGCACTATTCAGCAAATTAAGTCGAGAAAGTCCTTTCGAATTTCTCTATAATATAAGCATAAGGAGATGAACAGAAATGGATGAACATATCGAAGCGGTTCAAAAGATGCAGGACTACATTGCAATGCACCTTGACACAAATATTACAATGGCAGATTTGGCAAATGTGTCGCAGTATTCACCCTGGTACTCATACAGACTTTTTGTGGATTTACTCCATATGACACCCGCTGTTTACATCAGACGGGTGAGATTATCTAAATCGGCACTTCGATTGCGAGATGAAAAAGTGAAGATAATTGATGTTGCATTTGATACTGGGTTTGAAAGTGTAGATGGTTATCAACGAGCATTTTACAAAGAGTTTGGGTGTAATCCTTATGAATATTCCGTATGTCCTACTCCAATCTATCTGTTCAAGCCTTATGGCATCAAATATGCACAAAGAAAGGAGAAACAAGATATGGGCGAAGTGAAAAGTGTTTTCTTGCAAGTAGTGGAGAAACCTGAAAGAAAGGTCATTATCAAACGAGGTAAAGAAGCAACAGAATACTTCAAATACTGCGAAGAAGTTGGTTGTGATGTATGGGGATTGCTTTGCAGTATGAAAACAATTAGTGGTGAACCTGTATGCTTATGGCTTCCTAAAAACTACATCAAAGCAGGAACATCTGAATATGTGCAGGGTGTAGAAGTAGCAATGGACTATTCGGGTGAAATCCCAGATGGATTTGATGTTATTGAACTGCCCAAATGCAAATATAT
>JAZRQU010000044.1:0-197352 GCA_045650045.1 Candidatus Egerieisoma sp.
CACTCGGCCTTGCCGGTACCAGGATTGTACACAAACAGCACATCGTAGCCGTCTCTCATCACAACAGCACTCTTGGGAACAGTGTGCAGGTACTGCACGGCACTCTTCACATGTACCTTAACATTCATCCCCTCTACAAGCTTTCCTCCCTTGTTCTTTATTGAAGCTTTTACTACAATCTGCCCCTTCTCATCTACAAACGGGTTTATCTCCTTTATTGTACCACTATAGTTCCGGGTTGGGTCTGCAAACGGGATTACCTCAACTTCCCGCCCTACAGCTATGTTCTGCAGCTCACCTTCCAGTACCTTGAACTCAACCTCAAAGGCAGAGTCATCAATTACAACACACGCTGTCTGCTGGCTCCACTCATGGGGCTTTACCGCAAGATTGGCCACTACGCCGTTTACTGGTGAAACAAGCACTGCATTCTCCAGTGCCAACTGTGCCACTTTATATGAATTGAGGGCTCCAGCATAACCTGAGCGGATCTTTGCTACAGAAAGGATATCTGCCGGAACATTGGCCGTATCCCTGCCATAACCATACCCTATAAGGGCATCATACAGGTCAAGTCTGGCTTTCTCCAGACTCTGTGCTGTCCTCTCAAACTCAAGCTGCAGTGCACGGGTCTCCTGCCTTGCAATGAGATCACCTTTTCTCACTCGGCTGCCGTTATGCACGGCTACAGATGTCACCAGCCCCTGCCCCTTGAACCTCAACTCAGCCTTGATGGCGCCTTTGAGTATTCCGTTGCTGATGGTCTCACGGCTGAATGCCCTTTTGCTCAGGTGTATGGTATCCACCCTGTTTTTCTCTATGCGGTATGTATCCCTGGCCAGCTGCGCTGACTCATCTTCACCCTTGACTTTGCATGAAAAGGTGGCGGCAGCCAACATTATGGCTCCAATGATGTGCAATCTATTCATTTGTAAGTTCCTCAAAATTGGCATCCACCTTCTCGTTTGTAATAAAATTGAAAAGGGTTGCTTTCTGTATGTTATAGTAATATATCCAGTAGTTGCTCAGTTCCTGAAGGTAGCGTAACCTGGCGTTGTCCATCTCCTGCTGCGCATTGTTGAGCTCGGTAACGCTCACCGTGCCGTTAAGGAATCTCTCCTTTGTGGTGGCATACCTGTTCCTGCCCACCTCATCTGCCCTCTGGGAAACGTTGCACTGCCCTCCCTGCTGGTTAAATCTCAACACCTGCAAGGTAATATCCTCACGCATCTTGTTCTCGGCCTGCTCAATCTGGCTCACAACAACCTGGGCCTGCGATTTGGCTACCTTCACCTTACCCTTGCCCAACCCCCAGTCAACTATCGGGAAGGATAATGACAACCCTATAATTTCCTGATCCAATGGGGATTTGTATGCCAGATGGAGGTCATCCCCAACCTGGTTAAGGCCAAACTGGGCATAGAAGGATGCGGTAAGTCCGGAGTTGGCCTTGGCCTTGGCTATTTCTGCCTGAGCGGAGAGGCTCTGTATCTCGTTATTGAGATTTTCCGGCGAATGAAGGGCCACCAGATTCATCACATCATCAAAATTGAGGGTTATATCCGCATTCTGCGGAGGCTCCTGCAGACTGATATTCACCTTCTCATTGTAGCCCAAGTAATTGCGCAGCCGCTGCATGGCTGTCTTCTGCCCCAGTTGGTTGTCTCCTATGGCAAGGCTGTCGTTCAGCAGCTTGAGCTCCATCTGCAGCAGCTCGTCTTTTGTTATGGATCCTATGGCAAACCTCTCCTTTGCAATCTTGTACATCTGCCCTGTATTGCGGTAGCTCTCCTGAGCCATCTCCACCTTCTTCTGAGCCAGCAGAAGATCAAAGAAATAGGTTGACGCCGTAACAGTAATGCTCTCCATGTAGCTCAGATACTCCCTCTTGGCAAGTTCAAACCGCCTGGGCTCAATCTTCTTCTCCCATTTTAAAGTGTTGTATCCATTTATAGGCTGGCTGTAGGTTATCTTTACCGGCTGCGAATTGTAGGTAATCATATCTGTTGGCGAAAACTGGTCGAGCCTGTCCAATGAGGTTAAAACAGAAAGCGATCCCCCTGTAAACGGAAGGTTCTGGTTGATTGAAAGCCCCAACGAGTTGGAAAGGTTGTTGTTCTCAAGGTATCCTATCTCACCGGTTTGGGCATCCTGCAATGAAACCAGCGAACGGTTATAGTTGCCCAGGCTCCCCTGCAGTTTGAGTGCAGGAAGGAACTGCGCCTTGTAAGTACGGAACTGCCAGTAGTTTACAATAAAGTTATGTTTGGCCAATACCGCAGAAGGAGACTGGCTATGGGCTGTCTCTATAACATCCTGAAGGGTCATGGTGAAAGTGTATTGTGAAGGCTGCGCCTGCTGTGATGACAGCTGCTCATGCAGCCCCTCTTGAGCCCAGGCTTGAACTGCCATTCCAAACACAACAACTGCCTCAAGCAGAAACCGTGCAAGAGTACCCGATCCGTATCCTTTCATAAAAGTTTCATTTTACACCTACTTGTTGTCAAATAATATCTCACTTGCTTTTATCGCATTTAAATAATACTTCTGCGAAAACTCCAATAACTTGGCATCCGCTCCTTCCATTCTCTCTTCATATGATGTAAGTGCATTCTTTGCGGCCTGCTCCTCAAATGGAACTTGAATATGCAAATCCCTCTTGATTATATTGATATCCATCCCTTCAAACTTAACATTTTTCCATTTTCCACTATCATAAGGTGCACAATAAAATGAAGTGAAATTTGTATGATCTTTATGAATATAGTGTTCTAGCCTTTCAGCCATTTCTCTTTCCAACACCATATGGTCTGAATACTCAAAACATTCCACCTGCCTCAAATTATGTTTATAAGGATTGCGCCTTGGATTTTCACACAGGAAATACAAAAGCCCTTTCTTTCCTGGTGTCTCCTCCGGCCATTCAACCTCCAGCTTTATCTTGCTTAAAAATATATTGTCCTGTTCACAAGCAAATCTCACTGTTATGCTATGATTTGTAGACAATCCCTTGAATGCAGAAGGCTTGGTGCGGACAAATCCGGTATATAAATCAATATAATTCTTCATATATATCTCAACTGGATATTTACGGGAAATATTATATAAAATGGTACCCTCTCCACATAGCCTTGTCTTACCCCGCTGAAACGAATCAGAGTCTGTCCTGAACCTGATCAATACACAAATCTCTCCTTTTTCATTTTGGTACTGCTTTAATATTTCATAATCATAATACTTTACCATCTTCTTGTTCAATGGAGAAAAAAGCTGGATGGAACTGTACAACTGATATCCGGGGGAAGCCAGTCGATTGTTATAGCCAACCCTCTTATCCTCAGAATTAACGGATTGTTGCTCCAGAACATTTCCATCTGGCGTATAGGCATTGCTCCTCATTACGGTAAGTGGAGCAATACAACTCCAACTGGCCTTGTTGTCCCAATACCATCCTTTAGTCCTGAAACTGGTCTTTGGAACAAATGCAATTCCTTGAAGAGCATTGAATTCAATACATTTGTCCTTTGACAAGAGCGCCCTGTAATGCAATATCCCAGACGCATATTGTCCTTTATATTTGGACATGAAATTTCTTGCAATATTCAGGGCCAGTTTTTCCGCATTCAACTTCTCCTCTACAACAATCTCATTCAATCTATCCTCCTGGGCACGAAGTGATACAACTGACAGGAGTACCACCAGGCACGACATCATAAATTTCCTTACCATAACCATAAAATCATTTTTCAATTAAAAATTTGACGATTGAGTATTCCTCATTGTCCAAATTGCAATCCATAACTGCATAATAATAAGGATATATGTACCCTATAACAGTAAAGTCACTGTCTTTCAGCAATTGTGAGCATACAAGATTATGCCCGTCATATATTTGCATGCCTTTCATTCCTCCTGGAACAATATATTCTCTGAATAAGAACTCTCCGTAATGTGAAATATAACTATAATACCCATACTCTTTTCTGTGAGTCTTATATAATTTACGTGATTGCTCATATGTGAAAGTTTCAGGATATTCGGTATTAATTGATCTCACAATCTCACCAAAATACCCAATCATCTTATAATTCTCATCATATATGTAGATATTAGGTGATGCTTCAAAAGCTACATACAGAAATTTACCATCTGTTGCCAAATGACAATTCTTGAAATTTGGAATATTTTTAGATTCGTACACATTGGGATACCGGCAAAATAATCGATTTATACACAAATTAGATGTATCAATAGACATAATATTGTATGCACCTCTGTAAAAATTTCTTGAAAAATCCCTTTCATACCCATTATACTTTATATGATCTGTTGATACAGGGAAAAGGACACTTCCTTGATATTCCATAAAATCTCTACTCTGCAGACAAATCTCATACATTGCATAGTCTTCTGGATCTGGATTCTTTAAAAGATTATTAATATAATTTTCTGTATTGCGTAACGGTAAAACTGCACGGAGCAAGTTAATTTCAGTAAGTTTCTCAAATTCAGGATATGTAGAAACTATAGAAAGAAACTGATTCCTGTCAGAGTAAAAGTAATTTCCATTTTCTAACTGAAAGAAAGACAAAGGTGGCGACAAAAACTCTCTTGGCCCCCTTCCTCTGGAAAAAAAAGAAGATAATTTATTGCCTAATGTATCATACATTATAACCTTTACAATATATTCATCAGCAAAACACAGTTTATTGTCCACTATCGACCAATACCCTTTTAAAGATGTTTCACTTGAATTGATTTTTAATGTATCAACATATATAATATTACACTCCTCATTTGCAACACCACCCAATTTCTCCAAATTTTCATACTCCTCCTTAACATTGGTTTTGTGAATACACGATGTTACACAAAAAAGCATGAGATATAATAAAATAAAAACTGACCGTTTCATTATTTTTTAATAGAAGTAAAATGTATTATACAACTATTTTAACTCTTAGAGTTAAAAATATGACCAAATATAGTGAGAAACATCATAATAGCCAAAATAAATGTTTAATCCCTTTGCAACACACAACACGCTTATAATCAATCAATTAATCCAATCAAACCAGATATGCATAAATACAAAGAAATATAGCATAAACACTTGTTTAACAAATAAATGGGCAAGTAGAAAAAGTTAGGAAATTGACTATCTAATTTTGCAATATAGAACTTGAGGATTACAATCATTATCCTGTTCCTTTATCATCCAAATATATCCAGATTTATCAATTTTGAGTGGTCTAATCTCTTCACTCTTGCCATTTATAAAAGCATATCTATGGATAACATCCTTGCTCTTGTCATAAAAAAACTCCTTGGATCCATTTGCCGCAAAGAACAAGTATTTAGCCGATTCTCCCAATAACTCTATTTTTGCCATATAATCAAAAGGGTTATATCTTGTGGATGACATCATCGCCTGGAAACTCTTTTCCCTGGCATTTTCAATTGCAGAATAATTACCCAAATCAAATACCATTGCCGGATCTAATGAATAGCCTTCCTTATTGACAATAACTCTGTACACAGTGTCATTAAAGGTATACTTAAGACATGTCCTATTTTCATACTCAACAAATGAACATTCCTTAAAATACCAATTAACATTTGAAGGCTTAGTTAATTTTGATGATACAACTATGGAATCACCTATACAGCCGTTCAAACCAACAAACTGAATCATCTTCCAATCACTATAATATCCTTTATCAGGCATATAAAAGCCTATAGAGCTTTTATCAGACATAAAAGCACCTCTGCTATTACTCAATCTTACAGGTATTTCATTAGCTAAAATAAAATTACCCAATAGATCATAGTGGAAGAGTTTATTTTTTGACGAATCATACAAAACTATATTTCCCTCAGAAGAAATAAAGACATATTCAAACCACCCATATTCATTTGGTCCGTTTCCCTTCATCCCCACGTTTGCTACAAATGAACCATCTTTATTAAAGACACTACATTTTCCTTCCCACAACAATACTATTTTATCATCATAAGCTACTATATCATCCACTACTCCAATAATCGATTCATCAGACGTCTCTAATGCAACTGTTTCTACGCTGTCACAAAATTCAACTATATCCACTTTTTCAGCTTCCATTTCGAATATTTTATCAGATTCAATATGTACCAATGAACTAATTTCTTTTGTAGAACATCCAACTATTGCACAAAAACAAAACAAAAACAACTTTCTCATATCTTAAATATCATTTTTAATGGTTCTATAAATTTATTCATTAAGCTCCCGCCCCCTGCCATAAGCTCAATTTTACCTTCAATTTTGCGGTCAAACAAAAAATAATCTTCTATAAAATTAAGATTATCTTTAAGTGAAATCATTACTAAGTATTCATCATATTTCTCTGACTGTGGTATTATATGCTCAACTCTGCCCTCTATAATACTGACACCGTTATTAATAGGCCCACTCAACTTTATATCAACCTTCTGTCCTATCTCAAAACATTTTTTATCTTCTTGAGATATACAACACAAGCCATACATTGGAGAAACCTCTAAAGGCACAATTGTTGCCAAATGAGTATTCTTGGGTATTGTCTCATTAATTCTACAACTAGATGTATAAAAAATTCTGCCATCAGCTGATGATTTCACCCCATTTAACTCTTTAAAATTAGCCAACATTTGTGATACTCTGATTTTTTCCTTAATCAATTCATTCTTACATTCATCACTATTAAATCTGCTATTATATTCAAACTGAATGGCATCATTATATTTTCCTTCTACTTCAAGTTCCAAATCACATATATGTGTTTGAAGTATACCTTTCAACTCATCTTGAGAATCTTCAAGCTTTAGTTCAACATCTTTAAGATATTCTATTAGAATATTTTTTTTCGCTATCTCCTCCTTTATGCGTAAAATATTGCCATACCCAACTCGAGTCTTTTCATAATTAATAAATTTAGAACTCAAACTGAATAAATTCAACAAATCTATCGGAATGCTATTTTCAATTTTAGTATATATAGAACTTATCTGCATTGCATATTCATAAATGTTATCATCAAAGTCATGAGCATTTAATATAAGTTCCAGTTGTCTTACATCTTGATTTCTATTATAAAAAATAATATCTCCACTGTTTACAGTACTGCAGCTTGGTCTAGATATTGAATCTATTACTACTACTTCATTATTATAAACTTTTGTCACTAAATGACTTTGAACCAACTCAACGTCTAACGTAACCACATTAGGGACCTTCAAATATGAACACAATGCCAGAATTACTAATAAGACAGTGATAAAAACTACAATTGAAGATACTCTCACCCAAACAGGTAATACTCCAATAATCTCATCTTTTAAAACTCTACCATCATTACTCATTACGCAAGCTGATTTTGAACTAATTCATAATATGCCCCTTTTAAATCCATTAATTCTCGATGAGTGCCTTGCTCAATAATCTTGCTTTTATCTAACACTATTATTTTATCAGCATTTTTTATGGTTGATAATCGGTGCGCAACAATAATCACTGTTCTATTAGTAAATAAATTATATAAATTCTCCATAACATGTTTTTCATTAATTGCATCTAAAGAATTTGTCGCCTCATCTAAAAGCAAGTAACTAGCATTTTTATATATTGCTCGAGCTATCAACACTCTTTGTTTCTGACCGACACTCAAAGATTGGCCATTAGCGCCTATCCTAGTATTCAATTGATGTGGTAAGGTTTCAATAAACTCCATAATACCAGCCATCTTTGCAGCATTACGTACTTTTTCTATATTAGGAACCTGATCACATACCCCAATATTATTTAAAATACTATCAGAGAACATATTTCCTTCCTGCATTACAACTCCGCATTGTTCACGCCATGATCTTATACTATAGTTATCCAATGGATGTCCATCCAAAAAAACATTTCCTTCTACTGGTTTATAAAATCCCAAAATAAGCTTTAGAATAGTAGACTTTCCACTTCCACTTGTTCCAACTATTGCCGTTATTTTTTTTGTCGGTATTGTAAAACTTATATCATCAAGCACAAGATCCGTGTTTCCCTTACGATAACTGAACGATACATTTTTAAACTCAATCTGAGCATCATGTGGTACTTCTGTAATTTTTAAATCACTAACTATTTCTTCCTCCTCCTTTTCATGTATTTCACCAATTCGTTCCATGCTCATTTTAGCATCTTGCAAACTTTGGACAAAATGTATAAAACTCGATAGTGGTACATTCAATTGACCAATTATATACTGCAATGCCATCATCATTCCAAGTGTCATCTCTCCGGACACTACTAATCTTGCAGCTATAAAAGACATTATAATATTTTTTGTCTGTTCAATAAATGTAGCTCCTACCTCCTGAATCTGGCCTAAAGAAAGACTCTTTATGTTTATTTTGTAAAGTTTTGCTTGTATTCTTTCCCATTCCCATCTCTTTTGCCTCTCACAATTATTCAACTTTATATCCTGCATACATGATATCATTTGAACAATATTACTTTGGTTTACAGCAGATTCTTGAAATCTCATATAATCCAAAATTCTTCTCTTTCGAACGAATAACAATATCCAAAATATATAAATAAAACTGCAAGAAATAAAAACAGATAAAATACCAATATTATATCCGCCCATTATACAACCATAAACACAAAATGAAATTAAAGCCATTATCACACTCACCAACGAACCTGTCAAAAATGTTTGGATTCTACCTGTATCTCCAACTCGCTGCATAATATCACCTACCACTCTATTTTCAAAAAAATATATAGGCAATTGCATTAATTTTTGTAGAAAATCAGTAATTATATCTAAATTGATTCTTATAGTCATATGCAGCATTATCCAGTTCTTAGTCAAGTTATTTGCCATCTGACCCAATGCTAACATTAATTGTGCAAATAATACCAATATTATATACTTTATATCTTTGGATGCAATTCCAACGTCTACAATAGATTGAGTAAAAAATGGCAAAATTGTATTTATCAACAACGATAATAGCAACGCTACTAATATCTTAAAATAATGACTTTTGAATGGCTTTAAATATTTTATCAAAAACCGATAATCAAAGCTTTGTGAACTCTCTGTATCTGTCACACTATAAAAAGCTGGAGTTGGCTCTAACAACAAAGCTATTCCACTTGATTGCTCAGCAGTTGCGTTTTCACATAACCAGTTATTACAAAACTGATCTTTTGTATAATGTATTAATCCACATGCGGGATCACCTACTATTACATCATATTCGTTAGAAAATAATTTTTTCCTAATCTTGTAAACAACTATAAAATGCCTCTGATTCCAATGTGCTATACAAGGCAGCCTAGCTTCATTACATAATTGCTCCCAGGTTATATGTGTCCCAATAGTTCTAAAACCCAATTTTTCAGCTGTTTCACTTATACTTAACAAGGATACCCCATTTCTAGACAAATTGCAATTTTCCTTTAAGGTTAATTGTGAAAACTTTTTATCATAAAATAATGAAATCATTTGCAGGCATGCAGGGCCGCAATCTGAAGATTCTCGCTGAAGGCATATCGGGAAATGCATAAGAAATAATTTCTATCTAGGAAATACTCTAATCAAATTAAATGTATCATTATCGTCAGCTTTTACGCGCAGATAATAGCAATTGCCATTAGTTACACCAAACAATATGTTAACTATATATATTGAATCTGGAGTATGTTGAGAAAAATTCTCTTTATTAAGTTTATAAGAAATTTTATTTTTCTTATCATAGAGTCCATAATTAACTTTCCTATAACTATATGGTTGTACATTCAAACTCATATACATAAAAAGCAAATAATCATCAGTTTCACACAATTTAAACTCATAAATAGGTTTATCACCAATATTAAATATATCTACATTCCTACCTAAACTATCAACAAGATTCGCCAAAGAATACTTCTGTTTAAATACATATTTGGGAACAAAGTCTTTACCCTGAATTTTATAAACGGTATCAGTCAAATTAACTATATGGGTACTATTATTCAAATATGTACTAAATCCAGTACGAGCTATGGCAGATTTCGCATTTCCAGAAAAATTATTATTCATATATTTTTCAGAAATGACATGACTGTTATTATCCAATATCAAACATTTGCTATTTTTATCCCCTACCCACCACGGATAATAAATTAATATATTACCATCATTACTAGAATAAACTATGTCCTGAACTAAATTATCACACACTCTTACTATATTATCGTCTGATATAAACTTTGTTAAATCTATGTAATCTTTAAATTTTCCATCATAGTTGTATCTGAATATCATACCAGCAGGATCCAATATTAATATTTCTTGCTTACTACATGACATCACCACACTACTCAGTTCTGAATACTCCCCCATATCTCTCCTATTGCCTTGTCTACCTATTTGAGTTTTCATATTGCCAAACTTATCATAGAGACATACAGTTTGCGTTATAACATTATATATCACAATGTTATTATTTTCATCTACTACAATTTGATCCCATCCACTAATGGTAAAAAATCCTTGTTTATTTTTAACATACTCAGATGTAAATTGCATAGAATCATATAATCGTCCATTAAAAGGTTTTAATTTATCCAAGTCTATAGTCACTACTTGTTCTTCAGTAGAAGACATTTGTTGATAAATTTCTGTATTTTCTTGCCTTGGACTACAAACAACTAATAACGATACACTAACTAATACTACAAGAGACAATAATACTTTCATTACTTTTGACTAATAAAATGAATAATTGGGGTATCAGTGATACCCCAATTGAATTAACATCCAACAGAACCGCCACAAATGGCATTCTCCAATGATGGACAATATTTAAGAATTGTTTCCCTATTACAATCCTGCACTTCAATACCAGGATTAGGAGTCTGTCCTACATCTCCTTTATCTCCAATCTGTCCACCAGTTGTATTCTGATCACATCTTAAATAACAACCTGATTTACCATACACCTTGCTCATTTGCTCCGTTGTTAACACTGTGGCTTTACCAAGTGTCAACTCAGATAATTTTTTAAATTGTTTCATAACAATTACATAATTTAAGTTAATAAAGAGGATTAATTATTTTAAACTTATTCAAAATTTGAATAAGAATTTTATATCTGAAATATCATATTCATCCGGGAAGGTATATCCATTATATAAAACAAGAGGTGTCTTAAAAATATTATATTTATTTAACCACATAATATGACGCTGCATTTCTTGAATTACATATTGTTCGTCACCCAATAAACAATCATTAGAATTGCATTTATTTTCCTCATACCAATAATCAATAGTTTCAAGAAATTGCAAATATCCTTTATTGTAGAAATCCTGAATAAAACGTTGTATAATATTTTGTTTATCTTCTTTGAAAGTCATGAATACGAACTGAATACAGCATAAATTTAATATTCCATCATTTGCTAGTTCCATCAATTTCTTATGCATAATTTTACATGGGCCACAGTATGGATTCATAACAATAGTTAATTGATGTTCAGAGTCTTTGTTGCCAACAATAATGTGTGAAGCATCATGCGTATCATAATATTTATTAACCAAAGACAAATTCTTAAATAGTGATAAATTACTTATTATCCTAACTTTTGAATTTGCTTCTTTTTTATGTTTGATATTACTTTTATATAGATTATAATATTTATCAACTAAATAAAATGCTATACAAAAGATAGATCCAATAAACAGGACATCCGTAGACCATAATGAAACTAAATGAGCATTATGATTGTACAATATTAGCAATGCTTTCAATAAAACAATAGCTTGCACCAGTAAACAAATCGAACACCAAGCCCCAATTATTTTTTGATATATTATACTCCATAGTGAAAAAATAAGACACAAAGTATTTAATATAAACAAACCTGCGTTATATTCATGGAAATATACTTGTATTATTATGTTTACTAGAAAATATGCAATGCCTAGTTCGCCCAATGTATATCTTCCAATAAATGTAGATAACTTAGAATTATGGACTATATCACAGTTACTTGATTGCATAATATTACAGAATTTTTCTCTCATTGAATCTCTATTGTCAACGACAGTCAAATAGCTTAGATATAAGCCTGTTACATCCAAAGACAAATAAAGGACTTTTAGCAATGAGATATTCCCTTCTATTATAATGCTCAACACTAGTGAAAGTATAAATAAATGAATAGTCAACTTCTCAACAAGCACCTGTTGTCTACGTTTATTATCTGGAATAATATCTGTTATTACCAAAGTTAAGCCATCCCAGCCTTTATAGAAGGAACTTTTTTTAATACTTTCAATAAGTCCATTATAGAATACTGTAACAGTACTTTCAGAATATGACTCAATTACAAATAAATCCCCTGACAATTCCGCCACGAATGGAACAGGAATCTCTTCTATCTTTGTTTCTGAAAATTTGTATGCACACGATTCTACTCCATACGTAGAAAGTAAGGATTTTAATCCCTGGAAACTATGAGAATATGGATTTCTCTCATATGAATCTAATGCTTCCTCCTTAGAATGCACTACCTTCAACAAATAAAGCATCCTTAGAAATATATTTTCATTCATTTCCGGACTTTTTATAATCTTTAAAATATCCAATTAAAAAAGGACCTATTTAAAATGAATCTTAATATACAGCAAAAGTTCCTACTCCTAAATACACATTTGACTGTACTGAAATTTGATAAACACCTTCTTCATATGGTAGCTCAATAATTATAGTCCCAGAACTTGTAAATCCATAATAACATGAATACAACCGACCATTAGAGTCATACACATTGATAATTGGCATACCAATACCGCCATACTGAACCGATATAGTGCCAACGGCTCTATCTATAGTGCAAACAACCATGTTGACAGACCGATCAATCTTAGACTTGGCTGAATCTAGCTCTACAATTTCATTTTCTCCATGATCTTCATCTCTACTGCCAGTTGCAAATACAATGGTTGTACTAAGTGAAAAGAATAAAAACGATAACAATAACTTTTTCATAATATAAATATTTTAGTGTTTCTCTCTGCAAATAAAAATCATCTAAAATTAAACACCAAAATAAATCTTTACCATAGACACCATGCGTATGTCACTGAATACCAGTATATTACCCCCCCCCCCGAGAGAATTTACTTCTTTTAAACATCTTGCCTAAAAAACTTACACAAAGTCCTATATATCAACATTTTAAGAAAAGTAGAGTTTTTCAAATATAAAATTAAAATTCAAGAAAATTCTTTTAACTTTTCAAGTAAAAACTTATCAATATTAGTAGCAGATTGAACACATAATTTTTTCCTGATAGCAGAACTCTGCTTGTAGAAATATTTTATATCTAAGAAATTTGCAATTTCGCTGCCATTCAGCCCTATACAATAAAGGCAACAACAGCTAATTTCCCAATTATTTAAACCAAGTTTTCTTAAATATGATATAAATTTGGAGTTGGTCAACTCAAAAGACATCCTCGTTGAATGAAGGAATTTTTCATTATCGCTCAAATAATTCTTCAATCCTTGCAACGATTTTTCCATATTTGTTCCGGATATATCAGAAACAATGAAATTATTTAAGATACTCATTCTTTCCTCCAAAAGTTTAATAATATCTTTTGTCAATTTATTCTTAGAAATTAAAGATCTTAATCTATTTTGTTCTATAATAGCTTTTTCATACTCATTTTCCAGGATGTACTGTTGTTCTTGAATTTCTTTTAATTTATTATTCCTTTTTAATAATATACTCCTAATATATCTTGACACCAGTATAGCCGTCAATACTATCATAATCACAATTAAAATTAGTATGACTATAATATATCGTTGTTCCTTTCTAAGTTGCTCACCTAAATATCTTTCTTCTATAAATTTTGCATCACTATTAAATATCCCATTATATTTTTTACTTGAATTACTTTGATGATATTTTAAATGTTTATAAGCGAGTTCATAATTCCCGACAGAATTATATATTTCAGACGCGAAATAATAGTAAAGTGGATCTATCTTTGAATTATATTTTTTATACTTATCCAAGGCATCCATCGCCTTTGCATATTCACCCAACTCGTTATAAGCTCTAGCTAACACAATCCAATCTACAATCTGTTCTTTATTGACAAAACATTCCAAATAATTATCTATGCATTCTGTAACAGATAAATCTTTTACAGCAATTTTATAATTAATCTTATTTGCATAGAAAGCTTCCTTCTGAGATAGAGTCATATACTCTTCATATGACTCTACCTGGTTAAAAGTATTAACCAAAGTTTCATATTTCCGTGCCGCCAGTAAGATTGACGATAGACTATTTAGTGATGTTATATACCTAGTGGTGTCATTAGCCAAAGAATAATAATATGCAGACATCTCAGCTGGCTTTACAGCATGTTCCATATCATAAATTAATCTGTAAACATTCATTTTTGCATTATATAGTCTTCCAATAGCAATATAATCAGATGAATTAGAGATATATTTCTCAGCCCTAATGTAATTTTCAATTGCACCTTCATAATCCCCTGCGTACATTTTAACTTTTCCATTGTAATAAAATGCTTTTAACTTATAATCTGGGGAACCATATCGCTTATAAAAATCCAATGCTATTGAGATAAGGGAATCGCTTGTAACGTCTACATAATTTTTATCCAAAGCCATAGATTTTAATAATGCATAACGTGCTCTATCCTCTGTAACGGTAAGGCTATTCAATTGTAATGTGTTAAGAATATTCAGCGAACTGTCCGGATGCTCTTCCATACAATTTTCGGCCTTTTCCAATATAATAGATATATCACTATTTTTCTTTGAACAGCTGAAGAATGAAATCAATGTCAATAAAACTACCAGATACCTTTGCATAATTGTTATTAATGATATTTATGTAAAGGTAGTCATAAAAAGTATAATAGATTAAAGATTTGTCTACTTTAGTATAATACTATATATCAACTTATTAAGTTATTTTTCACATATTCAACAATTATACATCCAATATATATAAATCTGATATAAAGCAATTTACAATATCTAATGAGTAGAGATTATTTATATTCTCTCACCCAATACACATCAACTTTATCCTCTTTCTGCAATTTCTTGATCCAGTGTTTAACATTGGAATAGCACATCTTCCCTTCATTTTCATCACAGCTATAATTATTAGCAAGTTGATTATATGGCTGTGTTCCAGCTTTAAGCAAAGATGTCATTATGTATCCAATGTAAACTGTATCTTTCTGCAATCCGTTATAGTATGGATAATTCTGTCCATTGTATGATGCATCAAGACTTAATACGCCATCTTCTGATATTTTCAGATAACCTTGATTCATATACTCATTATGCGTATCTTCCAATGTCCAGGTGAGAAAATCTGCATTGTTAAATTCATCTGGCACCTTAAGGCATGCTGTCATATTTCTTTTTTCTCCAGCTCTTATATAGATGTTCTCCTTATGTTCATCCGATGAAGGATCTCTTTCTATAGTTAGTGAATTCTCATTAGCCGCAAAAACATGACTATACTCAACAATACCCTGCACATTCTGCCCATAAGCCTTTTCTATCTGCTGTATATCCCATTTTGTTTTAATCAAATCATCTGGCCATATCTTCATATGCACCTTCAAAAGGAAACATGGAGAACTATTGAGCATAAAATTGGTTCTTGGAAATATTCTGAACGACATTTTATCTATGCTCTCTATCTCACCTTTCCTGTTCCACTCTTTATAACCATGAATATTACCTGCAACATCTTCTGGCTTCCACCACAGATTTCCATTTTCATCATAACTATTGATAGATATATCATCAACTTCTGCAAATGACACCTCTGTAGGATTTGTATATTTAATTTTAACATCAACCATTTGACAAGATTGCCATACAGATACTTCTCCCGACAAATACCTCTCTCCATTCACATCGAATTCCAGGTTATCTACTGGTATCATATCTTCTGATGTAACATCTATAGTAATCACAGCAATCTTATCTTCATATTTAGCAGTAAGCTTGGCCGTACCTTTTCTTCTTCCTATAACAATATGATTATCTTTTAATGTAACACAACTATCCCCTTCCGTAATATGAACCACAAGTTTATTAAGGTCAATAGAATTTGGAAATAAAAGCGTATCTCTCTCCAGATATTTGACGCTATAAGATGTCCTATCTAAACTTAAATTGCCGATTACCGGATTATCTGGTGTTATTAGACTTTCTTCTTTAGAACATGAAAGGGACATCATTAACAACACTAAGTACATAACAAAATTTCTCATGGTAATATAAATTAAAGTTTGACAGATTTACTTTTATATACTTTAGATAATGAGGTTTCATTCAGATACCCTTCACTTAAACCTGATTTCATTCCATTATTAAAGTCGTAGCACACATCACACAATGTATGTCCGCTTACATTCATAAATTCTTTTTTTAAGAGCTGCATCATACGTTTGGACAAAGTCCCGGTATAATAAACAATAGTATCTGTACCTCCAAGTGCCGTGATACACCTTTGCATATAAGAAGCTATCTCTGGAATTGATGTTTCCGTTATTCTTGAAAACGGTAAATGTAAATTGGCTACTATTATCATACCCTTATTCATTATAAGCATACCAGCCTTATTCCTTTTACCAAACTTTTGAGATGAAATAAACTTGGCAATATCATCTGGAGATGAAACTGTAAATGCTTTTCTATAATTAAAATCCTTACTGAATACCTGCTTGCTGAATTGAATTACATCTATTTTAATATCCGTAAGCTCAGAAAATGGAATTGACTCTATCTTTTCTTTGTCTGACGCATCTCTAATAAATGCAAAATTCCCAGAGGTAGTGTTTATGAGGATACTTCCTTTATACATATCTCCTAAAACTCTCAAGCAGGCCTTATGCATAATCTTGTCTTGGAGACTGAATTTAAGACTTCCACTTGGATGATTATGGGCCAAATAAACATCTTCTGCATTTAATTGGAGAGCTGTATAACGTAAGATATCCAGATTGACTACACAAGAACAAAAATCACCCATTCCCAACTGTTGTACTACACAAGAACGATCAGACAATACAAAACAGGCAAAAGAATGCTCCACGCCATATTCTTGAAGATTTTTAAGAATAAATGCTACATCTGCCGTAGAAGTAATAAATTCCCTACCTGTAAAATCAAAATTATTGTTCAATGTATATTGACGTTTACAATACATGAAGTCCCCACTATCTGGATCCAATTCTACATTGAACTCATTTAGTGTATCCAATAACTTATAATTCATCCAAATTAAGTTTAACTTTCATTTTTGAATTAGGATGATGAGGATTCAAATCTTGATTTTCACCATCAAAGTGAGATAATTGCAATTTTACCAATCTTGATAATAATCTACTCAAAGCTATCTCGTCAGATAGTTCAAAATGTTCCTTATACATATCCAAATATGATAGGACAACAGGATCCGATAAAGAGATTGTGATAGTACGGATATTCATAGATATAACTTTGTATTATTTAAAAATAAAACCGATTGAGTTTAATCACACACAAAGTTAATATATTTTTCTTTTATTATAAATAGACTAATAGAGCTTTATTTAACAATATACAAAGTAATATTAAAATATCTTCATACTATTAAAGTATAGCTATGTACATAATAGTGCAAAATTTAATAACTTTGTGTATAGAAAATATTTCATTATAACAAAATGTTATAATTGTAAAATAAATTATTATTAACCGTAAAATTTTAGGCAGGAAAATAGTCCAGAAAAAAAAGTTAAAAGAATTTGTCGGAAATATGTCGGAAAAATAAGATAAAGAAAAATCCCAAGCTGCTGGTTTTCAACAACTTGGGATTTCAAAAAGTGACTCCGACAGGATTCAAACCTGTAACCTTCTGATCCGTAGTCAGATGCTCTATTCAGTTGAGCTACGGAGCCGTTATGTTAAAGCTGACTACTCAGCTTTAGGTGCACTGTAAGTTCTCTCTTTGATACGAGCTTTCTTACCAGTTAGGTTTCTTAGGTAGAAAATTCTCGCTCTTCTTACTTTACCGCGTTTCTCTAGAACGATTGACTCAATGAATGGAGAAGCGAATGGGAAAATTCTCTCAACTCCTACGCCGTTTGAAACTTTTCTGATAGTGAAAGTCTCAGTTGAACCAGCGCCTCTTCTTTGAATAACTACGCCACGGAATTTCTGAAGTCTCTCTTTGTCACCCTCTTTAATTTTGTAGGTAACTGTAAGTGTATCACCTGCTCTGAACTCTGGATACTCTTTTTTCTCACCGGCAAATGCCTGCTCTGCAATTTTAATTAGATCCATCTCTATTTAAATTTTTTAAGTGCAACATTACACCTTAAAAAACCGTATTGCAGGTGCTTGTAAGAGGTTGCTTTGTTTTTAGTGGGTGCAAAGGTAGACATTATTTTCAATTCTGCAAACTTTTTCCCAAAAATTTACAAATTTTTCACTCCACCCGCCTTGTAAAGGGCTCCACCAATGCAGTTGTAGCGTGCTCCGGTAACAGAACTCATGCAGTTTGGCTCATCCACAGCGTACAACGCACCCAGGAATGCAAAGATAAGGGCCTCCTTAAAGTTGATTGTAAGTTTGTCGGGAACAAAATACTCACACTGTGGGGCATTTGCCTGCATCCTCTCCACAAGGTATTTGTTCAACGCACCGCCGCCGGTAAGAAGCACTTTGCCACCTTTAATATTACGGCCAATCTGCTGGGCCACATGCTCGCAGAAGGTACACAACATGTCTGCACGTGAAAGGCCAAATGAATCAATCAACGGGAACACCTCTTTCTCCACCCACTCGCGGGCAAGGGATTTTGGTCCCTCCTGAGTATAGAATGGAAGGTTGTTCAAGGCGTCAAGCAATTCCACGCACACCTTACCGCTACGGGCAAGCTCACCGTCCTTGTCGTACTCCTGGCCAATCTGCCTCATGTAGAAGTTCATCACATAGTTCACAGGAGAGATATCGTATGCTATACGGGCAGGAATCTTTTCACCTGCAGGGCCCTCAACAAAGCTCTCTGAAGAGATGTTTGAGAAACCTCCCATATTAAGGCAATAGTCAAAGTCTCCAAACAGGTTCCTGTCTCCAATTGGAACAAGCGGAGCACCCTGTCCGTGAAGTGCAACGTCTGTAGTCCTGAAATCGCATATGCAGTCAACACCGGTCTCGGCAGCAATACCTGCACCCGAACCTATCTGGGTAGTAAACCTCAATGCAGGCTGGTGGAATACGGTAGAGCCGTGCGAAGCCACAAAATGGGGCTCAATGCCGTGTTTGTCTATGAACGCCTTCACCCTCTCGCCCAAATAGATACCGTAATCGGAGTTGAGAAGTGCATAATCCAGCGCGCTCATGTTCTGGGCTGTAGCTAGTTTGTGCTTAAGGTCATCCGAGTATCCTTCATCCTCGGCAATGAGGATATTGTACTCCCATTTGCCGTTGACCTTCTGGAACTCCACATAACAGATATCCAATCCGTCCAATGAAGTGCCGCTCATAAGTCCTATAACCCTTACTCCTTCCTCTGCGCTGTAGTGCAGACCTGTAGATGTTGTTGCCATATAAATATCTTTTACCAAGTAAATACTCTTTCCATCCTGCTCACATTGCCGCAGTTGTCCTCAGCCACAAAAACCAGTTTGTGCTTTCCTCCCCTCTTTATCCTTGCATGCTGCAGCGGGATGATGATCCTCCTTGTCTTTGCATCATGCTCCGCCAGCACCCAATGTCCGTCTATCTCCACCCTGTAGTTTTTTATTCCCGACAGATTGTCCCTCAACCTGAACACAATGCTGCTGCCCTTTACAACCGCATTGTTGGCCAAAGTTGCAGTAATCTGGGGTGCCTGAAGGTCAACTCCAACAGTGAACTTTCCCAAAGATAGCACATTTGCCGTAATTTCCCTCTTCAATGTATCATATTTTCCACCTGCATACCCAAGATGCCCCTCTCCGTACACATGTGCTACGAAAGCCTTGGAAATAAGGCTGTCGGGAAGATTGCAACCAAGGGTTATTGAGGCGCTCCTTCTCATAGCAATGCGGTCTGATGCCACATTCCACACCGGTGCAAAAGGAGTGATCCTTGTTGGAAGTGTATCAACCTTAAGGTCAATTGAACTGTACAGGGTTCCCTGCGGGATATAAAGTTTGATTCCTTCATTTATATAGAAGTTGTTGAGGAACCATCCGGCATAATTCACTACAGTTGTATCTGACTGTGCTGCTGCAAACTGCGCATCTTTCCTCTTTACAGTATAAGTTCTGGCAGCCTTGTTGCCGGCAATATCCTTCACCTCCACCTTAACCTTGTGCTTTAGAGTATCCCTGAGGGAAATAACACCGCTATTGGATTCTTTAATCCTGTCCCTGAGCAGGTTGCCCGGTTCCACATAACTTTTTACATAGGTCTTTCCCCTCACAACTTTCTGCTTGAACTCTATGAGGGAATTTATATCTCTGCCCATGTTGCCCGGAACCTCGCCAAGGGTAAAATGGTAGATAAGATCATTGTCAACCCACACCTTGTACTCGCTCACAGCCAACTTTGCATTTGTTCCCTGCTGTTTGTCAACCGCATCTATACATATATAAGAGTGCTCCGGCAGGGTGATGAATCCCTCCTTGGGGATACCTATATAAAAGCTCTCATGTACCCCTCCCCTGGTGTGGATGCCATAGAACACCACATTGCGGAAAACCGGAGGGAGATTGTCGGGAATAGTAAGATACTCCCTTGCAAAAGCATTGGTATTCACATTGTTCTCATCCCTTATCTCAAAATGGAGGTGTGGTCCTCCCGACGATCCGCTGTTGCCTGCCTTGCCAATGCATTCCCCCTTCTTTACAGGGAACTGCTCGGGGGTGAATGAAAGGTCCTGCTTGAAACTCTCCTTCTCATACTGCTTCTCCCTCACATACTTTGCAATATGGTCTGCAAAGCAGTGCATATGGCCGTAAACCGAAACATATCCGTTTGGATGGGTGATATAAATGGCATTACCGTAGCCGCTGGGTCCAACGGTGATTCTGGAGATGTATCCCCTCTCTGTTGCATAGATTGGAGCTCCCACCACACCCCCTACACGGAAATCAATTCCCCCATGGAAATGGTTGCTGCGGAGCTCTCCATAGTTTCCCGACAGGCTCATTGTAACATCCAACGGGTACCTGAACTTCACCTGCTGAGTATCCTGGGCACCTTGGGTGCTCTGGGCTTGTGACTGGAAAACAGAAAGGGCAGCAACACACGCCAGCATTGCTACCCTTTTAAAACTAAGTATAATGTTCATGTAATATCCGGCTTTTATAAGAGCCGCAAAGATATGAATATTAGCTGAACATTCTCTTTATTCTGTCAAAGAAATTCCTCTCCTCGTTAGAAGGTTTTGGAGAGAACGAACTTGAATCCTTAAGTTTCTCCATCATCTTCTTCTCGTCGGCTGTGATGTTCTTAGGAATCCATACCTGAATGTATACAAGCAGGTCTCCTGCACCGTATCCGTTCACATCCGGAACACCCTTGCCTCTTAGCCTCAAAACCTTTCCGCTCTGTGTACCCGGCTCAATCTTTATCCTCAACTTGCCGTCAACTGCCGGAATCTCCGCACTTGTACCCATGATTGCATCAGGAACGCTGATGAACAATGAGTAGATCAAGTCGTTGCCGTCTCTCTGAAGCTCCTTGTCAGGCTCCTCCTCAATTACAACAAGCAAGTCTCCGTTTATACCGCCAGCCTTGGCTGCATTACCTTTACCCTGAACTGTAAGCTGCATTCCATGGGCCACACCTGCCGGAATCTTGAATGAGATCTCCTCGGAGTCCTTCACCAATCCGCTTCCGTGACACTTGCCGCAAGCCTTTGCAATAACCTTACCCTCACCTTTACATACAGGGCATGCTGCCTGGGTCTGCATCTGTCCGAACATGGTGTTCATCACCTGGGTAACTGTTCCTGTTCCGTGGCAATGGTCGCAAGTCTTTATATCTGCTTCAGAAACCGCACCTTTACCTTTACAATCCGGGCAAACTACACTCTTGTTTATCTTAACCTTCTTCTCAACGCCATGCATCACCTCCTTAAGGGAAAGTTTCACACGGATTCTGATATCACTGCCCCTCTGTACCCTATGGCCGCGTCCGCCGCCGCCAAATCCGCCAAATCCACCGAATCCGCCACCAAAGTGACCTCCAAAGATATCACCGAACTGGCTGAAGATATCCTCCATAGAGAATCCGCCACCGCCAAATCCTCCACCACCGGCTGCTCCGTCTACACCTGCGTGTCCGAAACGGTCATAACGGCTCTTCTTGTCGGCATTGCTGAGCACATCATAAGCCTCGGCAGCCTCCTTGAACTTCTCCTCGGCTTCAGCATCTCCCGGGTTTTTGTCGGGATGATACTTGATGGCCATTTTTCTGTAGGCCTTCTTTATTTCTTCTGCAGAGGCTTCCTTGCTTACGCCAAGCACCTCATAGTAATCTCTTTTTGCCATAATTAAATTCCTACCACAACTTTTGCAAAGCGGATAACCTTGCCGTTAAGTGTATATCCCTGCTGGGTAACATCAAAAATCTTGTTTTTCTTCTCAGCCTCCTGTACAGGGAACTGTGCAACTGCCTCGTGGAAATCGGTATCAAGTTCCTTGCCTACAGCCTCTATTGGCGCCAATCCCTTAGATTTGAGGTAGCCCATAAGTTTATTGTAGATAAGCTCAGTACCCTCTTTTGCAGCTTTTGCAGCCTCTGAATCTGTAGAAGACTCCAGCACCTGAAGTGCACGCTCGCAGTCATCAAGAACTGGAAGCAAACCTTTTATCACATCCTCTCCAGCTGTTGAAATAAGGTCGAGCTTCTCCTTTGCCACCCTGCGGCGGTAGTTGTCAAACTCTGCTGCCAATCTTATATATTTGTCATTGGCCTCTGCCAATTTTGCTGTAAGCTGCTCCTCAACTGAAGGCTGTGCCGCCTCCTGCTCTTTTGTTTCCTGCTCGCCTGCAGACTCCGCCTGCTCTGCACCGTCCTGTGCACCCTGCTCTGCACTCTTCTCCGCATTCCCCTGAGCGCCAACCGATTGAGCCGCAGTATCAACTGTCTCTTCTTTCTTTATCTCTTCCTCTTTCTTAGACTTAAACATGATTGTATATTTTTTCTTTTTACTTATTCTCAAAATCTACCCTTTGGGTAGGCAAATAATCTGCCAAAAGGGACTCTCCGCCAAAATGGCAATGATTACAGCAGTCCGAACCTCTCAAGGGCCTTTACCAGACCGCCTTCGTCCACATGTTCCGTTACATACTTTGCTGCCGTCTTAACATGATCTCCCGCATTTCCCATAGCTACACTGTAAGGGACATGCTCAAGCATAGGGATATCATTTCCACCGTCTCCGAATGCCATTGCACACTCCAGCGGAATATTGAAATGCTCAAGCACCTTGTCTATACCAAACTGCTTGTTCATCCCCTTTACATTCACATCAGCAAAGAGTTCAATCCAGCGCATGCCAACACATCCCGGAAGGGTTTCTTTGAGTATCTGCTGAAGCCTTGGCTCATCCACATAAATGCACAACTGGAACACATCCTCCTTTATAATCTCCTCCACAGGCCTTACCACAGGAGGAAGCACCTCCACCACCTTGGCCACCTCTGTAACCAGCGGATCCATATAGTTCACGTACATCTCATCCTTACACATGAAAGATACCGGGAACGGATCTGTTTTAAGCCTTTGCTCCAGTGCCTCAAGCTCATCCTGCGGCACAGTACTCTTGAAAATCACATTCTCCTTTGTAGAATCCACGCAACATGAACCATTGTAGGTAATGTAGCCGTCAAACTCAATATCATTGAGCACATCCACCATCTTGAGCATCCTTCCGGTAGCCACAAACACCTTTATCCCGTTCTCCCTCAACCTCTTTATGGCATCCTTGGTCTCCTGCGGCACCTGATGCGTCTTGAAGCTCACCAGCGTACCGTCAATATCAAAAAAAATTGCTTTAATCTTGTCTTTCATCGTAATCTGCACATTTTTGCCCATTGGGACGACGTCCCAATGGGCACTTTTGCGGGTGCAAAGATAATAAAAAAGAAGGTGCCACACAGGTGACACCTTCCTCAATTATCATAAGGGAAAATGATTAGCAATCAAGTTTGCCGTCTGAACCAAGAACGTTGATGATCTTGTGTTTGTACATTTTCTCCATGTTGTCTCTAGCAGGACCTAGGTATTTACGTGGATCGAACTCAGCTGGTTTCTCAGCAAATGTCTGGCGGATAGCAGCAGTCATTGCAAGACGTGAGTCAGAGTCGATGTTAATCTTACATACTGCAGATTTAGCAGACTCTCTCAACCACTCCTCAGGAATACCGATAGCAGCTTTCAAAGCACCACCGAATTTGTTGATAGTAGCAACCTCCTCCTGTGGAACTGAAGAAGAACCGTGAAGAACGATAGGGAAACCAGGAAGTTTCTCCTCAACAGCTTTAAGAACGTCAAAAGCAAGCATAGGAGGAACCATTAGGCCAGTCTGAGGATCAATAGTACACTGCTCAGGAGTGAATTTGTAAGCACCGTGAGAAGTTCCGATTGAAATAGCCAATGAATCACAACCTGTGCGGGTAGCAAACTCAACTACCTCCTCAGGGTTAGTATATGTGTGGTGGTCTGAAGAAACCTCATCCTCAACACCTGCAAGAACGCCAAGCTCGCCCTCTACAGTTACATCGAACTGATGAGCGTACTCAACAACCTGTTTGGTTAGAGCAATGTTATCCTCGAATGAAAGGTGAGAACCGTCAATCATTACTGAAGAGAAACCTGAATCGATACAGCTTTTGCAAGTCTCAAAAGTATCACCGTGATCCAAGTGAAGAACAATCTGTGGTTTCTCGCAACCCAACTCTTTTGCATACTCAACTGCACCCTGAGCCATATAACGCAAAAGTGTAGCGTTAGCGTACTGACGTGCGCCTTTAGAAACCTGAAGGATAACTGGAGATTTAGTCTCTACAGCAGCTTTGATAATAGCCTGCATCTGCTCCATGTTATTGAAGTTGAAAGCAGGAATAGCATAACCGCCCTCAATTGCTTTAGCAAACATCTCTCTGGTGTTTACCAAACCCAAGTCTTTGTAAGAAATCATTTTATTTCTATGTTTTTTGTTAATGAATACTTTTTATGCGGGCGCAAAAATAGAAAATATCTGCAATTCTTACAAACCAAAACAATCCATTGCCCGACATTAGCCCATCTTTCCTGTAAGATAAGCCTTTGTCCTCTCATCTGCAGGATTTGAAAACATCATTCCGGTATCCCCATACTCCACAAGTTCACCCAAATACATGAACATCGACTTTGAAGATATTCGCATTGCCTGCCCCATATTGTGTGTAACAATAAGGATTGTAACCTCCTTCTGCAATTCCACCAGAAGATCCTCAATATGTTTGGTGGCAATGGGATCCAGCGCAGAAGTTGGTTCATCCATCAGAAGCACATCCGGTTTCATGGCCAAAGCACGGGCAATGCACAATCTCTGCTGCTGTCCTCCCGACAGGAATGTCCCCTTCTTGTTAAGCACATCCCTCACCTCATCCCATAAGGCCACACTGCGCAGACATCTCTCAACTGTTGCATCCTTCTCTCCCTTGGACAATTTTATTCCATTGAGGGCAAATCCCGACAGTACATTATCATAAATGCTCATTGTAGGGAACGGAGCGGGACGCTGGAAAACCATACCCACTCTACGGCGGACATCAATGGGTTCCATAGATAAAATGTTCTCCCCATTGAGAAGAATCTCCCCATCAACCCTGATGTTCTGATAAAGATTGTGCATGAGATTCACAGCACGCAACAAAGTGGATTTTCCGCATCCCGACGGTCCCATTATGGCAGTGATGGTATTTCTCCCGATGGCTGCAGAAACATACTTCACTGCCATAGTCTGTTTGGTATATGATACACAAGTGTTTTTAAATTCCAATATAGGTTTTACTGATTCCATTTTTTTGCAAGATATTTAGCTGTAAGATTTAATGTAAGTACAAATAGCAGTAGAAAGAGGGAAGCTCCCCAAATGAGCTCCTGAAGATTGGGATCGTTGAAAAACTCCCAAATAAGGAGCGGGACAGCAGATATTGGCTTATCAACGCTCCAGCGCACTAACGAGCACCCCAAAGCTGTAAACATCAGAGGTGCAGTCTCTCCAATCACTCTGGATATGGCTAGGAGCACCCCTGTAAAAATACCCCCAAAAGCAGCCGGAAGCTGAACTTTCAGCATTACACGGGCACTGTTTGCTCCAAGAGCCAGTCCTGCCTCCTTCAATGAAGCCGGAAGTATTTTCAAAGTCTCCTCAGTAGAACGCACAATAAGAGGAAGCATCATAATGCACAGGGCTACACTGCCTGCAATGGCAGAATACCCTTTCATTGGCACCACCACCCAAATATAAGTGATGATTCCTATAATCACCGACGGTGTACCCTGCAGCAGGTCTGTAAGATAACTTACAACCTGGGCAAAACGGCTCTTGCCGTTTTCTGCAAGGAAAACTCCACAAAGGATACCCACAGGAACAGCAACCGCAACAGCCATTCCCAGCATAAGCATAGTCCCCACAATTCCGTTGGCAATACCGCCGGGAATCCTCTCCCCTGCCTCTATGGCCTTCATTGCCCTATAAGCAGTTGGTGTAGGTTCTGTAAAGAACTCCCATGAAAGCTGGTCCCATCCACGCAGGAGCACCTCACCCAAAATGGCAACAAGAGGCACAGCAGTAAGGGCTGCAAAGATGCATATGACCCAGAGCATCAGTTTGTCCTGCCCCAAACGTCTTTTTATGTTTGTCTTTATCATAATCACTAAATTCTGGCGCGTTTAATCATCATTTTTCCGGCCATATTGATTACTGCTGTTATCATAAACAGCACCAGGCCAATGGCAATCAGGGATGACAGTCGCAAATCATCCGCCTCACCAAACTGGTTTGCAATAATGGAGGCCATGGAGTTTCCGGTAGATGTAATTGAATCCGGAATGTTGTTGGTATTTCCAATAAGCATCGTAACAGTCATAGTCTCCCCCAATGCCCTGCCGATAGCCAGCACATAAGAAGAGAAAATACCCGAGCCTGCAACAGGAAATATCACACTCTTCACAACCTCAGCCCTTGTTGCCCCCAGGCTATAGGCCCCCTCCTTAAGATCATTGGGAACCATTTTTATGAATTCCGCACTGAGTGATGCGGCATATGGCACAATCATGATTGCCAGCACCAGGGAGGCTGTCAACACACCAGATCCCTGTGGTGAAATATCAAGGGCCATAATTATAGGGCGCAATGTATAAAAACCCCACAAACCATAAATGATTGAAGGGATACCCGCCAGCAGGTCTGTAACCGTACCCAATACAGCAGCCAGGCGAGTACCTTTAAAGTACTCTCCAACAAACAGTGCTACAGGCAATGAAAACGGTATGCAGAAAATAAGGGCCAGCAATGTTGTCATGAGGGTACCGGTAATGAAAGGCAACGCCCCATACTTCTCTGCCCCTTGCGTATAACTCCACTCCGAAGAGGTAAGGAAACGGAAAAAACCAAAATGTTCAAACGCATCATAAGCGTCGGTAACGAGGGCGTAAACCACGCCCCCGCATATTACCGGCATAAACAATGCAGTCAACAACAATAACGCTTTATATACTTTATCATTCATGGAAACAAATATTACTGCAGAATTGCCTCACCATTATAAGTTACACTTTTCAGGTTGTTCAGGCTCAACTCCTTTGCCTTATGGGGAAGCGGTGCATAATGGACCTGTGAAGTGATGCTCTGCGCATCGTCTGAAAGGATATACCCAAGCATATCCAGTGTTGCAACTGCCTGCTCCCTGCTACGGTTGGAGTAGTTCTGCTCCTTGTAGATAATCATCCAGGTAAAAGTAGCAATTGGATAAGCACCTGGGGCTGTAGAGTTAACAATTGAAGTACGGGTATCAGCAGGAATCTCTCCAGAAGCTGCAGCAGAAATGCTGGCCGCAGTAGGCTCAACCATCTCACCATTTGCATTCCTGAGTTTTGCATATGGAATTTTCTGCGCAAAAGCATACTCAGATCCCAAATAACCTATTGAATTCCTTGTCTGTGAAATCACACCTGCAACACCGGGATTGCCTTTGGCAGCCTGCCCCACAGGGAAGTTGACAGACTTGCCTGTCCCAAACTTGCTTGCCCACATCCCGCTCACCTTTGACAAATAGTCTGTAAACACAAAAGTGGTACCTGAGCCCTCCGAACGGAATACCGGAATAATCTCCTCAGCAGGGAGGTTTACCCCAGGATTAAGTTCAACCAGACGGGAATCATTCCACATTTTTATCTCTCCCGCAAAAATTTCTGCAATTACTTCTCCCGACAAATTCAGGTTTGCCACACCATCAAGATTATAAGCCAGCACCACTGCACCCATACAGGTAGGGATATGTATCACCGGATCCATATCTGCCATCTCCTTATCAGAAAGGTAAGCATCCGAACCTGCAAAATCAACAATCTTGTCGCGCATGTTCCTCACACCACCGCCTGAACCAATTCCACCATAAGCAACTGCATCACCATTTACCTGTGCAAACTGCTCAAAAACCACATTGTAAAAAGGCAATGGGAATGTTGCCCCTGCTCCCGACAGTTCCTGAGCCTCACGCCCGCCATTTGAAGAATTGCCGCCGCACGACACCATTGCAAACACCATTGCCAACACCATTAATGAACCTAAAATCTTTTTCATAATTTTTGTTTTTTAGTTTTTTGATGCCGCAAAGGAACTGACATAATGTTTCAAAAAAATTTCAAAAACGTTAGAGTTACATTAAACCGGAAAATATTACATTTTTATTAAATCTTCGGCTGCCCCGTTTTTTGCACCCCTTTTCTCCATAATTTTGCACCGTTATAAATTTCAACATATGACAACAGACCGTATATTAGTAGTTGATGACGAGGAAACACTCTGCGAAGTGCTTAAAATAAACCTTGAGAATGAAGGGTTTGATGTAGATGTTGCCTATAGCGCAGAAGAGGCCCTCACATATGACCTTAAGGGATATTCATTGATTCTGCTGGATATCATGATGGGAAACATCAACGGCATCAGAATGGCAAAGATGCTCAAGGCAGACCTTACCACATCCAATGTCCCAATCATTTTTTGCACAGCCAAAGACACTGAAGATGACATGATTATGGGGTTGAATCTTGGCGCAGATGACTATATTGTAAAGCCATACACCATAAGGAATGTAATTGCCAGGGTAAAGACCGTACTCAGACGCACACAGGGAGGCAAATCATCCGCTTCTGCCGGCAAGTCCAACATGCTGACAGTGGAGGGGCTTCAACTCAATCTGGAATTCAAGAGGTGTGAGGTGGACGGCACAGAGGTAAAACTTACAAAAAAAGAGTTTGAGCTGCTGGCATATCTCATTTCACACAGAGGCCAGATATGCTCCAGGGAGCAGCTGCTCAGCAGGGTATGGAGCAATGAAGTGGTAGTACTTGACCGCACTATTGATGTAAACATAACCCGTCTGCGCTCCAAGATAGGAAAATACGGTTCATACATAATTACACGTTCAGGCTTCGGATATGGGTTCAGCGATTAGAGGTGCTTACCACAAGAAACTTTTCCTCATGCTGCTGGCTTTTTCATGGGGTATCATCATCTCCTTCATGACATTCCAGTATTTTAGGGAAAAGCACTACAAATATGATTTTGTAAGTGACCAGCTTCAAATGTACAACAGGAATCTGTTGACTGTGGTTGAGGACGGATTGCCCTACGAGGATTATATCAGAACCTGGAAACAGCCGTTTGAGCAACTAAGGGTCTCAATCATTACTCTGTCGGGAGCAGTAATATACGACAACACCTTACCGTCAGACTCCCTTGACAACCACCGGTACCGTCCGGAAATTGATGATGCTCTGAGGAAAGGTTCGGGTTACCATATAGGGAGGCAATCAGTCAGTGACGGAAGGGAGTATTTTTACTCTGCCACCAAAGGGGAAAGGGTGATTGTACGTTCTGCCATCCCCTACTCCGCTTCACTGAGTGATCTGCTTAAGGTGGACTGGACTTACTTTGGAGCCATTATCATTATCTCCCTTGCCATGACCATACTGGCCTATTTTGCAACAGGCAACCTGGCCCATAAGGCAGCCATGCTTGAGCAGGAGGAGAAGAACCGTCTCAAACGGCAGCTTACCAACAACATCAATCATGAGTTGAAGACTCCGGTTGCATCCATACAGGTATGCCTGGAAACGCTGCTGTCGGGAATAAGCCTAAGTGAAGAAAAACGGCAGGAATTCATTGAAAGGTGTTATATAAACTGCAACAGACTGCGCAAGCTGCTTGACGATATCTCCCTCATTACCAGAATGGAAGACGGGAGCAGGCTTATTGAGAAAGAAAGTGTGACAATCAATTCAATTATTGGTGAGATTGCAGAAGAACTGAACCTTATGCCGGAAGAGGAACGCTATTGTCTGCATACCAATTTTGCGGATGATGTTACAATCAACGGAAATATGTCCCTTATAGGATCCATTTTCAGGAATCTCACAGAAAATGCCATAGCATACTCCGGCGGGAAGAACATCTTCATATTGCTGGTTGAAAACACATCCACACATTGCACAATAAGGTTTGAAGATGACGGCTGCGGTGTGGAGGAGCACCAGCTGCAGCGCCTGTTTGAGAGGTTCTACAGGGTAGACAAAGGACGCTCCCGAAAATTTGGCGGCACAGGACTCGGATTGGCCATAGTAAAGCATGCCGTACTGTTCCACGGAGGCTCAATTTCTGTATGCAACCGCCCGGGAGGGGGACTCCGCTTTGAGTTTATGCTCAAAAAATAATGGGTTTACGGGGGGACTTTCTTATCTTTGTACTTTAATATATAAGACTCGGAACAAATGAAAAAGAAAGTGATAATCTTCTCGGCACCGTCGGGAGCAGGAAAAAGTACAATTGTTAGACATTTGCTTGGCAAGTTCGGTTGCCTGGAGTTTTCGGTTTCGGCAACTTCAAGGGCTCCGCGCGGACAGGAAGAGAACGGAAAGGATTATTACTTCTTCTCAACTGAGGAGTTTGAGAGCAAGATTGCAAACGGCGAGTTTGTTGAGTATGAGGAGGTTTACAAAGGCTCTTACTACGGCACACTGGTTTCTGAGGTGGAGCGCATCTGGGCTAAGGGGAACATCATCATTTTTGATATAGACGTTAAAGGTGGTGTTAACCTCAAGAAACTTTATGGTGAGAATGCCCTTGCGGTATTCATCCAGCCACCTTCAGTGGAGGAGTTGCGCAACCGCCTTGTAGGACGCGGCACAGACTCGGCTGAGGCAATTGAGCGCCGTGTGGCAAAAGCGGAGGAAGAACTTACCTACGCCAGCAAATTTGATGTAGTGCTTGTAAACGACAACCTTGAGCAGGCCCTTGCACAGGCAGAGCAGATGGTTGCCGAGTTTGAGGCAAAATAACTTAACGCAAATGAGAATCCTTATCCTATGTACCGGGAACAGCTGCCGAAGCCAGATGGCCCACGGCTTTCTGCAATCGTTCAGCAGCAACATTGAGGTGCACTCAGCAGGAACCAGACCGGCGGCACAGGTAAACCCGCTGGCCGTTGAAACCATGCTTGAAGCCGGGATTGACATCTCGTCCCACACCCCAAAAGATGTTTCAATATACCTGCAGCAGGAGTGGGATTATGTTATAACCGTGTGTGGCGGGGCAAATGAGAGTTGCCCCGCATTCACCGGCAAGGTGAAACACCGCCTGCACATGGGCTTTGAAGACCCATCCGAGGCCACCGGCACTCCGGAGTTCATAAAAAGTGAATTCCGCCGTATCAGAAACCAGATTAGGACCGGCTTCCGCCTTTTCTTCCACACCAACATTGAAAAACTTACAGTCCTCTACTTTGGAAGTTTCAACCCGTTCCATATAGGGCACGCTTCAGTGGCAAAATTTGTAGCCGCCCAGCCGTGGGTGGAGCAGTTGTGCTTTGTACTGAGCCCCAAAAACCCGCTGAAAGAGAGCAATACCCTGCAGGATGCAAACTTGAGGTGGGAGGATCTGGAGAGGGTGGTTGATAAATTAAATGCAGAAAATTCCGGGGACCAAGGTTCAATCCCCTGGCGGGACACTAATTTGAATCCTATCGGAGCTACAACTTTAGAGCTTGATGTCACAGATATCTGTCGGGAAGAAAAATTCTCCGCTTCAGACATTGAATTCCACCTGGAGCCCCCTCTGTACACCTACAACACACTGGAGAAACTTTCATTTTTTCATCCCCGCAGGCATTTTGCCCTGCTGATGGGGGGAGACAATATAAATATCCTCCACAAATGGTACCGCGGAGAGGAAATCCTCAACAGGTACCCTATCATTGTATACCCTAGGGAAGGGGTTGACACTGAGGCAATTTGCAACGAAAAAGGGGCCATCTACATAGACGCCCCCATGGTAAACATCTCCTCAACCCAAATCCGCACAATGATGGCGGCCGGAGAGGATGTATCTGAACTCAGGTACTAACCCTTGAGCAACTGCTCCTTCAACTGCTGCTCCAGTTGCGGCATACCCACTGCACCGCGCTCCTGTATGTGTATAACCTCATTGCGGATTCTGCTGATATCGGGAGTACCGGGATCAACCACATAAATTGGAGTGCCGGCCTTGGCATAATCCACAAGGTAAGCAGCGGGGTAAACCTGCAGCGAAGTACCCACAACCACCAAAATATCTGCATCTTCAACAATCCTGCAAGCAGGGTTGAACATTGGCACATCCTCCCCAAAGAAGACTATATGCGGACGCAGCAGCGCTCCATCCTCAGCCTTTTCATCAAGTGGCTGCTCCCATCCGTCAATGTCATAAATAAGGTTAGGATTCCTCTCCGAGCGCAGCTTCATAAGTTCTCCATGCAAATGCAGTACATTTTTGGATCCGGCCCTCTCATGCAGATTATCAACGTTCTGCGTAATGACAATCACCTCTGCCCACTCCTCCATCCTGGCAATGGCATAATGTCCGGCATTGGGCTCCTTTGAAAGCGACTCCTTGCGGCGCATATTGTAAAACTCAACCACCTGCGCCCTGTTGTTCCTCAAAGCCTCCGGCGTACACACATCCTCCACCCTGTAATTTGCCCACAACCCGTTGGCATCCCTGAATGTAGCAACACCGCTGTCTGCACTCACCCCGGCCCCTGTAAAAACCACAATTTTCTTCATAATCTGCATTTTTTAATCCCGACAATTACTTATACCCCTCAACAAATCCCTTAACAAGGTTGAAGATTCTGTCGTAGTTGTCTGAGAAGAAGTTCTCAAATGTGTCTCTTGGAGAGTGGTAGTTCTTGTTGGTATCACCATTCATCTCCATATAGATTGCCGGAACGCCTTTAATGCCAAACGGATAGTGGTCTGCATAGTCGTCCATAGGGTGACGGTCGAGTTCGGCAAACGGAACCGGCATAGCGGAATTAAGTTCATTCAAATACTGCAAGCCACGCTCTCCGGCGTCTGAAATCTGGCAGTATACGGTATTGCCGTTGTCACCAATCATGTCAAGCTCAACAAAATAGGCAATATCTTCCAATGGAAGGAGCGGATTGTCGGCATAGAAGAATGAACCAAGAAGATTGTTCTCCTCAGAATCAAAGAAGATGAACATTACCGAATACTCAGGCGGATTCTGTTTGAAATGGCGCATGAGATTCAACAACATTGCCGAACCTGAAGAGTTGTCATTGGCACCGTAGAAAATCTCGTCTCCACAAACACCCAAATGGTCGTAGTGGCATGCAAGGATGAAATGTTTCTCACTGCCTGATGTTCCCGGAATGTATGCAATTATGTTGTGCGCATCATTCTCAACCATCTCAGCCTCAACATCAATATGCACCTTCTTGGCATCTGCAGGGAAAGTTGAATCTACCATGAACACCGGCATAGGTGTATTGAAGTGGTTACGGCTCTTGAAGTAAGGAAGCAACTCCTCGCTCTTGCAGATAAGGGCCCCCACATTCTCCATAGGCATAAAATAGGTTTTGTACACCTCAATTCCAGGGAATGTATACATTGTCTGGCGGAAACGGTCCCAATCCAGCACCACCGCCTTGTCCTTGAATGCTCCCGAGTTCACATACTTGCAGAAATCGTCGGGATTAAGATATTTGTTATCAAGGTATACCACATCCAAATCCCCCTTGAAAGTAGGAGAAAACTCCTTCAAGGTATATTGTACTGTGTGGTTAAGGGTATCTCCGTCAACCACAAGTTCCACAGCGCCCCTCTGTGCATTCAATGAATGGGTAAAATGCTGGAGATAAGATAGTTTCCACTCTGGAGCACCAGCCCATCTTCCCTCTCCGCAAGGGGTAATGAGGCTCTTGAACTCAGGCTGAAGCGCATGCAGCTGTGGCCTCTGTTTCCCTTCCCAAGCCTTGAGGATAACATCCTGCGGAACGGTCTCCACCCCTACCTTCTGAATCTCTCCCAAAATGTAGTCGGCCGCCCTCACAGCACCATCCTTATAATTGCTTCTTCCATAATATTCTTCTCCCGACAGTTCCTTTACCACCTCAACAAAGTATTCCTTGCTTGGCAACAAAGTCTGCTCACCGGTATTGCATCCTTGCAGCATCATAAAACCCATAATTGACATCAAAACTTTTTTCATAATGTGTATTTTTTGTTCCGGATGTAAATTTAATAAATTATCGGGAAGAAAATTGCTAACTTAGTGGAGAAAATTCAGCAATATGGGCTACCGGAAATTTGACACCTGCTTTTTTGAGCGCTATGCACAACTTACCCTTGAGAGGGTGCTGGGGAGCAAGTATGCCACCCTTGTGAATGTGGACAGGCCTGATCTGCAGACTCCCGACGGTTCCCTGGGCATTGAAGTTACCCGTGCCATGGAACCCGACAAGCACAACGCCAACCAACTGCTGAAGGAACTTGCCGGCATGCAGGTCTCCGAGGAGCACCACGCCGACATGCAGAAGATTGTGGAGAGCGGCTACGCCTACGGTCTCCCCGGACTCAACTACACAGGTTACATTGAGCAGGAGTACTGGTCATTAGCCCAGCCGCTGCAGCGCATCCTCACCAGCAAGATAGAGAAAGTGGCCAGAGGATTCTACGGAGATTTCCAGGAATTCGGGCTGTATGTCTTCTGCCGCGACCTGCTTGATATCACCCAAGTAGAACAGGCCGTTGCCTTTGCCCTCCGCCTGCAGGACAATCTGGACATACGGTACAACACCATCTACCTCTCCCAAACCGACACCCTCTACGTGTGCCGCCTCACCGACAACCTCTTCTCTGAAGGCATCACCTCCCGTATTGAGGCCCACCATATTCCCGACGAGCTCCGCCGCGAGTTCTTCTTTAAAGCACTGGGATACTGATTCCAGGGATTGTCTTCCCTTCAATGCAGAGGAAATATCCCGGTTTCCACCACATTTCCAGGACAAAACCATTCCGCAACCAAGAAATGTCCCGGTTCCGGAAGCATTCCCGGGACAAAAAGAAAGAGCACCCATAATGGATGCCCCTTCTCAATATAAATGAGTTTTGTTATTTTGAAAATTTCATCTTAAGACAAACTACTTAACCTCCTCAAAGTCAACGTCAGTTACCTCGCCATCTTTGCCGCCCTGAGCACCTGCACCCGGGCCCTGAGGACCACCCTGAGCACCGCCCTGAGGACCTGCAGCCTGAGCTGCTTTTGCCATATCCTCGCTTGCAGCATGCCATGCAGCGTTAAGTGCCTCGGTCAATTTGTCAAGCTCTGCAATGTTTGCAGCTTTGTGAGCCTCCTTAAGTTTGATGGTAGCATCCTCAATTGCAGCTTTCTTCTCTGCAGGGATCTTATCGCCGTACTCTTTAAGGTTCTTCTCGCTCTGGAATACCATTGCGTCTGCGTTGTTAAGCTTGTCAATTCTCTCGCGCTCCTCTTTATCCTTAGCCTCGTTAGCCTTAGCCTCGTCGCGCATTCTCTTGATCTCCTCCTCTGAAAGTCCGGAAGAAGCCTCAATTCTGATCTGCTGCTCTTTGCCGGTAGCTTTATCTTTTGCAGATACGTTAAGGATACCGTTGGCATCGATATCAAATGTTACCTCAATCTGAGGAACACCTCTAGGAGCAGGAGTGATTCCGTCCAAGTGGAAGCGGCCGATAGTCTTGTCATCCTTAGCCATTGGTCTCTCACCCTGAAGAACATGGATCTCTACTGAAGGCTGGTTGTCTGCAGCTGTAGAGAATACCTGTGATTTTCTTGTAGGGATTGTGGTGTTGCTCTCAATAAGTTTTGTGAACACGCCACCGAAAGTCTCAATACCCAATGAAAGTGGAGTTACGTCCAAAAGAAGAACGTCTTTAACGTCACCGGTAAGTACACCACCCTGGATTGCAGCACCAATAGCAACTACCTCGTCTGGGTTAACGCTCTTGTTAGGCTCTTTGCCAAAGAACTTCTTAACAATCTCCTGGATTGCAGGGATACGGGTTGAACCACCTACCAAAAGAACCTCGTTGATGTCTGAAGCTGAAAGGCCAGCATCCTGAAGAGCTTTGCGGCAAGGCTCAATTGTTCTCTGGATCAATGAATCTGCCAACTGCTCAAATTTAGCTCTGGTAAGAGTCTTCACCAAGTGTTTTGGAATACCGTTAACAGGCATGATGTAAGGCAAGTTGATCTCAGTTGAAGTCTGGCTTGAAAGCTCAATCTTAGCCTTCTCAGCAGCCTCTTTCAATCTCTGGAGAGCCATAGGATCTTTAGAAAGGTCAATGCCGTCATTCTCGCTCTTGAACTCGTCAACCAACCACTCAATGATTACATGGTCAAAGTCATCACCACCAAGGTGAGTATCACCGTTAGTTGATTTTACCTCAAACACACCGTCACCAAGCTCAAGGATAGAGATATCAAATGTACCGCCACCAAGGTCAAATACAGCCACTTTAGACTCCTGGTCCTTCTTGTCAAGACCGTAAGCCAAAGCTGCAGCTGTAGGCTCGTTGATGATACGTCTTACTTTCAAACCTGCAATCTCACCAGCCTCTTTGGTAGCCTGTCTCTGAGCATCGTTGAAGTAAGCAGGAACTGTAATTACAGCCTCATTAACCTCCTGGCCAAGGTAATCCTCAGCAGTCTTCTTCATTTTTTGAAGAATCATGGCAGAGATCTCCTGTGGAGAGTACATTCTGCCGTTGATATCAACTCTAGGAGTGTTATTCTCACCTTTTACTACTTTATAAGGTACGCGGCTGATCTCGTTTGCAATGTTGTCATAAGTCTCACCCATGAATCTCTTGATAGAGAAAATGGTGTTGGTAGGGTTGGTAATAGCCTGTCTCTTTGCAGGATCTCCAACTTTTCTCTCGCCACCCTCTGTAAATGCAACTACAGATGGGGTAGTTCTTTTGCCCTCGCTGTTAATGATAACTGCAGGCTCGTTACCCTCCATAACTGCTACGCAGCTGTTGGTAGTACCTAGGTCAATTCCAATAATCTTTCCCATAATCGTGTATAATTTTAAAATTTATATTTTCAGTTTTCCTCTCTATATCTCCAACTTTGTGCCAAAGGGGAAAATATGACAAAGTGGCAGAAGTTTGCTTTTATTGTTTTTTTTCAGTTGCTTTGCACCATATTATACTACTAAAAACACAAATCATGTCAGTAGAAGGAAAACAGAGAGTCATTACAACCCACAAGTTGTTGGAAATGAAAGTTAAAGGCGAGAAGATTGCAATGCTTACCGCCTATGATTATACTTTTGCAGGAATCGTTGACGAGGCAGGAATAGACATTATTCTTGTAGGCGACTCGGCTGCCAACGTTATGGCAGGACACGAGACAACCCTTCCCATTACAATTGACCAGATGATTTACCACGCTCAGAGCGTCATGCGTGCCGTTAAGAATCCTCTTGTAGTTTGCGACATGCCTTTCGGTACTTACCAGGGTAACCCCAAAGAGGCTGTAAGAAGCGCCATCAGAATCATGAAAGAGTCTGAGGTTGATGCAGTTAAACTTGAGGGCGGCAGCGAGATCATGGAGAGTGTTGAGCGTATCCTTTCAACCGGTATTCCGGTAATGGGACACCTTGGACTTACTCCTCAGTCTATCCACAAATTTGGCACATACGCTGTAAGGGCAAAAGAGGAAGCAGAGGCAAACAAGCTTATTGAGGATGCAATTGCACTTGAGAAAGCAGGCTGCTTTGCAATTGTACTTGAGAAAATCCCTGCAGCTTTGGCAAAAAGGGTATCAGAGGCTATCAAAATTCCTACAATCGGTATTGGCGCCGGCCCTCACTGCGACGGTCAGGTACTTGTAATGCACGACATGCTCGGTTTGAACAATTCTTTCTCTCCAAGGTTCTTACGCAGATACGCCAACCTTCACGAGGAGTCACTCAACGCCATCAGAAACTATGTAGCTGATGTGAAGAGCTGCGACTTCCCTAACGAGAAAGAGGCATACTAGAATCATCCCGACAGATATCAGGCAGCCCCACCCCCGCAAGTGACTGTCACAAATTCCTGCTAATTTGTGACACTGCTGCCCAAAAAGCGGGCAATTGTCACAAAATCGCCGAAAAATGTGACACCACCGCCCCAAAAGCAGCAACAATCGGGGCAAATATGTGTTGAAGAGGAGATGAGAAATCGTCGGGAAGAGGAAAATTGGACTTATAATGGCAGATACAATAAATAAAAGTATGACAGCAGAGGGGTCTCCTGTGTACAGGAGGCTTTCCCAGCAGGAATTCAATGATATAGCAGGCAGGATCCTCTATGAGGACAACCACCTGCTTATTTTCAATAAGCGGTCGGGAGAGATTGTGCAGGCAGACAAGACCGAGGATGAGTGCATGAGCACCACCCTCAAGGCGTTTGTGGCACAGCGCGACAACAAACCGGGTGCAGTGTTCATGGGTGTTGTACACCGTTTGGACCGTCCTGTGAGCGGAGCCGTGATATTTGCCAAGACCTCAAAGGCTTTGGGCCGTCTCAACGAGGCGTTCCGTACCGGGCAGATGCACAAGACATATTGGGCTGTGGTGTGCAACCGTCCTAAAGAGGACGAAAAACTCCTCACCCATTACCTTACCCGCAACGAAAAACAGAACAAGACCTATACCAGCCTTACTCCAAAACAGGGTGCCAAAGAGGCCAAACTCCGTTATAAGTTCCTCAAGGCCACCGAGAGATACTTCCTTCTTGAGGTAGAGCTCTTTACCGGCCGACACCACCAGATCCGCGCCCAACTCTCGGCAATAGGGTGTGTAATTAAGGGAGACCTCAAATACGGCGCTCCCCGCTCTAATCCCGACGGCAGCATCTCACTCCACTCCCGCCATGTAAGGTTCACCCACCCCGTACGCAAAGAGGAGATGGAGATTGTGGCACCGCCATTTTGTCCGATTATGAGGAGTTGCCTGTGATATAGGGCACATCAGCAGGCGACGAAAAAAGGAAAGTTGTGCTGATAACTTTTATTTCGTTTTCATTTTGTTTAAATTTGTTGGAAAAGCAAACATAATGGAAAACAAAAATATAAAAGTATTCATATCTTCCACATTCAGGGATTTAAATATTGAGCGCGATTATCTTGTACAGACTGTTTTTCCTAATATAAGAAAAAATCTGCAAAATACCGATATCAGCGAGGTAGACTTGAGATGGGGCATTACTGACGAAGAGAGCCGCAACAAGAGGGTTCTTGACTTGTGCATGCGATACCTTTATGAATCAAAGCCGTTTTTCATAGGAATTCTTGGTGAGCGCTATGGTTCTGTCCTAAAAAAGGAGACCATAGAACTCTCTCCTCTTGTAGAAGAGGCATATCCGCAAATATGGGAAGACATTGACGGCGGAGCCAGCATTACTGAAATAGAAATCATGAACGGTGTACTGAGGGCTCCTGTTAACGAAAGGCCCAATGCCATCTTCTTCATATTGGAAACAGACAGGCCTTATTCAGAAGAGAATAACGGGGATTTCAACAAACTGCAGGCTCTTAAGGAGAAAATCAGGCAACAGGAGATACATCCTTGGTACACATATTCCAAGCTGGAAGATCTTGATAAGGTAAAAGACTTCATTCTTAAGCATATAGAAGAAAAGCAGAATGAGCAGCACTCATCAAATTTCCAATCCGGGTCTGAATCTATCCAGATTGCTGAGAATATGCTCAAACAGCATTGCCGCGTTCTGGAAAGCACCAGGAAACTTATCCCTCACAGTTACAATGTCCTTAACGCCCTTCTTCCAGTAATTGAACGTGCAAAACCAATAGCCATACTTGAAGGAATGGAAGGAAACGGCAAATCCTCACTGGTTGCCCAACTTGGAGGAGAGTACGCCAACGGCACGCGCAAATATATCCATATCTACGGCAATGTGCCGGAAATACCGTGTACAAACTCGCTGTTTATAGACTTCTTTATGTTAGGAGCAAAAAGAGTGCTGGAACAGGAACAACAGACTCAAGCAGAACAAAGCGGGCTTAAGGGGTGGCTAAAGCGCAATTTGGGGAAGATTGACTATAATGTAACTGAAGAACTGATAAGAGGCATCAAGCAGAACAAATGGTGTTTTGTCCTGGACAATGTAAATTCATTACGGACACGCATAATTAATCCCATGCTATACATAGTCAAGAATATAAGCAATGGAATAGCATATTTGAATGAAAGGTTTGGCATAAAAATAGATTACAGGATTCTTGTAGTCCAAAACCATAATTCCCCATACAGCCTTAAAGGTGATTGGGAGAAAATATCAATGCCCCTGAACTCCACAATTAATCCGGCGCAATTTGTAACATCCTATCTGGCCAAATACTCCAAGAATCTTGACACCAACAAAATGGGCAGATTCCTCAATTGCTCATGCATGTCACATCCACGCTCAATGTTTTTGGTGTGCGAATACATAAGGGAATCTGTGAAACACGAACAGCTGGATGCTTTTATCAACCGCATAGCATCCTTCAAGCAAACTACAGACACATATAACCTGTTTCTGGAACAGCTTGATTCATTTATGCAAAAGGGGCAGATCAGGAGGTTGGCAGGACTTGTATCACTATTCTCCTATGGAATACACCTTAAAGACCTGGAACATTTGTCCGGACTGGACAACCTTACATTCCACAGAGCATGGAACAGCCTGAAAAAGCTTGCGGTTGAAGAACCTACAGGTGCAGTACATTGGGCAAATGAAGCTATAGCTGACTTTGTTGACAAGACTCTGGTTCTGTATGAGGCTGACTTCCGTTCAGCATTGGCTCAAGAATGCCAAAATTATTTCTTCCACATCCTTGACAATCTTTTCACTCCTGAGAAGCTGTTCATCCAAATAAATAAAGGGTGGTGGCTATGGAAAAGTGACCTGATCAGCAGTATTCAGGATCCGGACAAATCGCGTATTGAACTGCTAAGGATGAACGATATGGAAATTATTTCATATTTGTCGGGAAAAGGATGCTTAACATTTGAACACATCAAGAAACATGTTTATCCTAACGTCTTTACAAGGAATGTAATGCAAGAGTCAATGGCGGCCGTACAAAAGGCGAGAAAAGCAAATAACGGCAAAACGCTGATGGACATGCTTAAAGACAACACTGTTTCAAATTATTACACAGAAGGGTTCTTTGAGAAGATAGACAAGTTCCGTATGCCCAAACAACACGAAATATTCTGTTATCTGGAATCCTGCATTGCACAAAGAAAATGGGAACATCTTGAAAATGAGTTAGCTAACCCAGAATCCCTGAATTATGTATGGAATACTTCAGTATTGCTGGACTGCTGGATGACAGGTATGGAGCGTGGCAAAATATCCATCATCCAGAAAGATATGCGCCAATACAATAAAATGCTTCAGCTCTCCTATGCATTAAGGGATGAGGAAGGTATAAAATATTACAGTACCCAACAATAAAACTTAATTTGATAAAACTATGAAACGAATTGTTTTTCTGTTAATTATTGCTCTAATGCAATGCACTCTTGCCGGTGCAAGAGAGTATAAGGTATCAACCGGCTATGCTGCAAATATCGTTATTGACATTCCCGACAGTTATGAATGTGCATACGAAAACAACGACATCAGGAATCCCCTTCAGTATATCTTGAAGAAGGCTGACGGCACAGAGGTTGAGGTAATAATGATATGTCTGGATTTAAAGAAATCCAAAGCTCATGAAATTCCGGATACATTAATCCTGCCGGCTTTGAAAAATGCAAAAATTGTAGAAAGGACTGAATCTGCAGACAAAAACAAATCCAGAACCATTACAATACAAGAAAAGAACAAAAAGATGAGGAAAAACTATATCAAGTTCTTTAATATGGGTATTCTGGTAGTGAGCGTCTCAAGTCCTAACAGCGATTTTTCAGAATCTGACAGTTTTATGCAAACAGCTGATACCAAGACAATGTGGAAAAAAATACTTCTGTCTTTGATAGGTATTTTCGTTGCAATTATCCCTGGAATAATACTTGCAACCGCATGGGATTACCGCAAAACCAATGCTGCCATCTTCTGGCGCAGGACAATTTTATCCATTATAGTAACCGTCCTGATCTCTGTAGCCTTATCATTATATTTCAGCATAAGCTTCTGGATAATACTCCTTATTTACGCCATAATCAATATTGTAATACTTCTTATGTCCATTTTCAATCTCATCCCAATTGTATTTTAACTGATGAGGGTGACTCAAAAGGTGGCGTAACGCAACATTTACCTTTTTGAGTCACCCTCTGTATTTCTAAGAATAAGTGCTTTATTTTGTACTGTTCTTTTCCGCCTCAATCACGTCAAACATGGTTTTGAAGGTGTATCCTTTGGCTTTGAGCTTGTCAATGATTTCGCCAAGGTAGGTGTATGGACGGTCGGCGTCGGTTCTGTCGGGATAATTCATGGCATGGATAAGGAGAATTACTCCATTGAAGGTGTTCTCCTGCTCATATTTCCAAAGGTGCTCGAGTATCATCTCGGTTGAGTGATAGTCTGGAGATCCAGGGCTGGTCCAATCCATTCCTGTGAGGAATCCGCTGGTTGGGTTTACAAGTTTATATCCCATATCCTTCATTACGTCTACAGCTTTCTGGTCGTAAACCTCGTATGGAGGGATAAGCCAACAGTACTGCTCCTTTGTGAGGCCGTAGCCTTCAAGCCTGTTCTCCATTATTGCAAAATCTGCCCTTAACGAGTCTTCTGATACAAGTGAGATGTTGCGGTCTTCTTCTGAGCACAAAAGCAGGTGCGCGTATGAGTGTGACGACAGATAATGGCCGTTGTTGATGATTCTACGTACAGGCTCCTGATATTTCTCCACATCAAAGCACACTCCTGTAGGGAAGAATGACCCTTTTACCCCTTTCTCCTCCAAAGTATTAAGAACTGGAACAACGCCGTCGAAATTTTCAAATCTTCCAGAATCGGCATGGCTGTAATGGCCGGTAAACACAAGGTAAACCTCCTTGTTCCGGGGGTTGATCTTCTCAACTACCCCGTATTCATCTGTAACAAATTCTGGGGCTGAAGTTTTGTTGCCTGCACATGAGCATACGAGGGCTGCCACAAGCGCAACCAGCTGGAAAGTGAAAATCTTTTTCATGGACTTGAAGTGTATTATGCGATTGTACAAATTTCACATTGCGAGGCACACAAATTTAAGAAGAATTTATTGGATTTGATTCTTACCTTTGCAAAAAAAGGAGAGTTATGCAAAAGGTAAATTCGTTCATTATAGACCACAAGAAACTTGTGCCTGGCATTTATGAGTGCCAGGTTAATGGGGTTTTCACATATGATGTAAGATTTGTAAGGCCGCAGGATGCGGTTTATAAGGGGTTGTTCATGGATCCAAAGGTGGCTCACACCCTTGAGCACTTTATGGCAGATTATCTGAGGACAAAGACAAATGAGGAGTTCTCTTCCACTTTGCTGTATGTGGGTCCTATGGGGTGCCTTACAGGATTCTATTTCCTCACATCCGTTTCTTACAGTTCTGAGTTCTGGAGAAAATTGGTACTTGAATGCGTGGAGCATATCCTTACCCAGGATACAATTCCGGGGGCCGCTGAACTTACTTGCGGTAACTACAAATATTTTGATCTGCAGGGGGCAAAGGATTTTATCGGGAAGGTAATTATTCCAAATTTTACCTCTGATGAGTTTTCCAGCGAGTATCCTTATTGTCAGGAGTAATACCCGTTTATGAAACAGTCTCCACTTATCGGGCACGCTGCCTGCTTTGCCGCTTATGCCATTTTTGGCATAAATATAATTGTGTGCAAGGATCTTACAACATCCAGCGCCATATCGCCGCTTGCAATCTTTACTGTAAGGTCGCTTGGGGCAAGCGCATTTTTCTGGATCCTTTCATTGTTCATGCCGGCAGAGAAGGTGGAACGGGGAGATTTTGTGAAGATTTTTGCAGCATCCTTCCTGGGATTTTTCCTCACACAACTCACTTTTCTTGAGGCTATTCCCGATATCACCCCAATGCACTGCTCAATCATCAGTGCACTTACCCCAATCTACACCATGTTCATTGCGGCAGTGGTGCTTAAGGAACCGCTTACATGGAAGAAAGGTGGTGGTGTATTGTTGAGTCTGTGTGGCATTATCTTCCTGATAATGAACAATTCGCGGGGTAGCGGAGTTATGGAGAGCAAACTTTCCGGCATTTTGCTGATGGTGCTAAACGGAGTGGCTTTCGCCCTCTACCTGGGTGTTTTCAGGCCAGTAATCATGAAGTATTCTGTGGTCACCTTCATGAAGTGGATTTTCCTTTTCTCTGTTGCAATGTCATTGCCGTTTTCGTTTGGGGAGGTATTTTCACCGGTGTGGATGGAACTTCCACGTATACAACTGCTCGAACTGGGATTTCTGGTACTGTTTGCCACTTGCGTCTGCTATTTCCTTATCCCTTTGGGACAGAAGAACATCCGTCCTACCCTTGTGAGCATGTACAGTTATGTGCAACCTATAATTGCCACAGTAATAAGCATCTGCATTGGAATGGACGGCATTACCTGGCAGAAAGTGGTTGCCGCAGTTATGGTTTTTACAGGAGTGTTTGTGGTGAGCCGGAGCAAGGCAGCAAAATGATTCCCCTTTCCGGTTCAAAGCAATGGGAACCTTCTCCAAGGGCGTATTCCTCTTTGTGGTAATCGTATATATTTCTGGCTACCAGGCCCATTGTCATTCTCAGGTTGATTTCCATTGCAGGGTTGTACAACACTGCACCGTTGTGCGAGCAGATAAACTGGTCCACACCTATGAATCCTGTATATTTTCCCGACAGTTTTTCATCCAGCCAACGGGCTATCCCCTCCTGCACTTTATGCAGCATTTCTTTAGGAATCCACCGTGTGAGTGTGTTTTCAATATGCCCATTTGATGCCAGGATGTTTCCTTTGTATGCGCCGTTGCTGGCATAGAACATTGAATAGCCTCTAAAAGTCACATTTCCATACGGTTTTTCTGCAGCTGGTGTGCACTCAAACAGCATGGCAAACTCCTGGAGTATCTCCATCCTCTGCTCCACAATTACTGCCCCCTGTTTCTGCAGGGTATTGCGGCACCATCCACGGTCAGTCTCCATAAGTTCTCCAGTCACAAACATTATCCCTTTTCCGCTTCCCGACAGTGGTGCTTTAAGTACAACTCTCCTGTGCTGGTGCAGGAAAGATTCTATCTCTTCAAGGGTGTGGGCAATTGTTCTGTAGGTATGCGGAAGGATTGTTGCTGGGGTGGCTGGGGCAGATGGAGTGGCTGATACCTCAGGCAGACCCTCAACTCCTGCCACCTGAAGTCTCTCCAGCAGTTCAACCGCCAGTTCCCTGCGGGAATTCTCCCTTATAAACTCCAGTTCTTCATCTGAAGGAAGCATCTCATCTGGCCACCCCTCTTCCATGAGTTTCCGTTTAAGAACAGCATTCCAGCCCCAGGGTACGATTTTCCCGGCAGCATTCCCCCCGCCCGCCTGCATCCCTTCCGGAGCCAGCATGAACCTTTCAATCCACTTCCCCTGTTGTGCAAACCGCACCGCCGCAGCCGGCGGAATGAAATTCACATCCCCGCTGGCCAGGCACAAATCATGCTCCGGATTGAAAATAAACTTGCCACTGCTCTCCATGCCACAAAAATAGCGCTCTTTTTGACGTTGTCCTAAAGGGCCGCTTAAAAATGCCCATTAGGACAACGTCCCAATGGGCAAAAAAGTGTACATTTGTAGAAAACATACACAAAATGACCTCTACCAAAAAACTGAAATACTGTGCGCTGGGGGATTCAATCACTTACGGGTTCATTCCGCGCAATTATCCGGGGCATCCGGGGCAGTTGGAGAGTTATGCGGCGCTGGCGGCAAAGATGCTGGATATGGAGCTGGAGAATCATGGAATTTCGGATTCTACAATTGCCAACCTGCCGGAAAACACCCCTATGTGCAAAAGATATGCAGAGATGTCAGATGATGCTGATCTTGTTACAGTTACCGGCGGCACAAATGACGTAAGGCTGGGTGTAAAACTTGGCACTATGGAAGACTGCGGCACAGATACGTTCTACGGGGCATGGCACACCCTGCTGCAAGGCCTTAAACAGAAATACAGCACAACCGGCAAGGAGACAAAAATTGTTGTCCTAACCCCTATCAAGTTGCTCAACGCAGAGAAATCGCACTTACCAAATACCCCAGAAAACAACGCCCGGGTGCTTTACCAGTGGGACGAGTGGATCCAAGCCATTAAGGAGGTGGCGGCATACTACAATCTTCCGGTGCTGGACATGCATAACCTGAGCGGCATCAACCCACACGAGAACAGGACAATAAAAGGAACCCATCCGGAATATACCGGATATTACAATCCGTATATCACAGACGGCACCCACCCAACCCAGGAAGGGGCTCAACTGATGGCAAATACCCTTGTAGAATTCCTCAAACAACTCTAAACTGATACAAAAATGCTTACAGGCACAACTCTAATCATAGTTTTTGCACTGGCAATAGTGCTGCTGATAGTATCAATCTCAAAATGGGGCATCCATCCATTCCTGGCCATAATGGGAATCGCACTCATCCTGGCTGTGGGTATAGGGATTCCGCTGGATACCATTCCTGCAACTATCGGGAAGGGATTCTCCTCAATATTTACCAGCATTGGAATTGTAATCATCCTGGGAACCCTCATAGGGCTCATCCTAGAGAAGACAGGCGCGGCAATCCGTCTGGCAGATGCCATCATCCGCATCATTGGAGAGAAGCATCCGCAGCTGGCAATCATGCTCATTGGCTGGATCATCTCGGTGCCGGTTTTCTGCGACAGCGGCTTCATCATCGTAAACCCTATCCGCAAATGGCTCAGCCGCAAGACCGGATTCTCATCGGTAACCCTTACCGTTGCCCTCTCGGCCGGACTGTACGTTTCGCACGTATTCATCCCCCCTACACCGGGCCCCATAGCCACTGCAGGGCTTATTGGTCTTGAGAGCAACCTGCTCCTTGTAATCATTGCAGGACTCCTCATCTCCATCCTACCCCTCACTGCGGCATACTTCTTTGCAACCGCTGTCGGGAAGAAGGTAAAATCCGCAGAAGACCTTGATGTTGAGAGCATTTCACAGGCATATAACCAGCACAATCTCCCAAGCACTTGGGCATCAATAACCCCAATTTTACTCCCGATAGTCCTTATGGCCGGAGGCTCCATTGCCTCAATTGCCAAGATCAACGGCTTCACCGGGGAACTCCTTACCTTCCTCGGCAAACCTATCATTGCCCTTGCAGCGGGACTCATCTCGGCACTGCCGCTGCTATGGAGATCAAAAATGGGGAAACAGCTCTATGACCTCACACAGGAATCACTGAAGACTGCCGGCCCTATCATCTTCATCACCGCAGCCGGAAGCGTCCTTGGACAGGTAATTGTGGAGGCTGGATTTGTACAGTACATACAGCAGAATGCTTCGGCACTATCAAGCATTGGAATTTTCTTCCCGTTTGTGGTGGCGGCAATCATCAAGACCTCGCAGGGCTCTTCAACCGTGGCAATGACCACCACCGCGGGCATCATGGGGCTCTATTTCTCAGATGCATCGCTTATGGCTGCCCTTGGAATGACCACCCCAATTGACGCCGTTCTTGTAGTTATGGCAATTGGAGCCGGCGCCATGACAGTCTCGCACGCCAACGACAGTTACTTCTGGGTAGTCACCAACTTTGGAGGCCTCACCCCACAGAACGGCTACAAGACCCAGACAGCCCTCACCCTCATCATGGGTATCACCTCAATTGTAACATTGTTTGTAGTATCACTCTTCATATAATTTTCACATTATGAAAAGATTGCTCATCATACTCCTTGCAGCCCTTTGCACCACCGCATTTGCCCAGAACAAGCACAATGCATCCACTCCAAAGGACCCTGCAACAATTCCTCTTCCCGACAGCCTTAGAGGAAGCATTCTCAGCGGAACAATCACAGAATCAAAGATATACCCCAACACCCGCAGGGACTGGCAGGTATTCATCCCCAAACAGTATGACGGCACAAAACCGGCCTGCCTTGTGGTGGGTCTCGACGGCAACCTTTTTGGGGCCATTACCGTGATTGACAACCTCATTGCCACCGGTGAGATGCCTGTAGCCATTGGCATCTTCCTGCAGCCGGGAGTGAGCTACAACCATGACGGCACCGTTGCCCGCTACAACCGCAGCAACGAGTTCGACCGCACCGACAACCGACTGGCAACCTTCCTTGAGGAGGAGGTGATTCCAATGGTTGAGAATCTGGAGACTCCCCACGGACACAGGATCCTCATCTCCCACAATCCCAACGACCGCGCCATCACCGGTGCCAGCAGCAGCGGAATAGCGGCCTTCACCGTAGCTTGGGAAAGGCCCGACCTGTTCGCCCGCGTATACAGTTCCGTTGGAACCTTTGTAGCCATGCGCGGCGGCAACGAATACCCTGCCCTTGTCCGCAAGACCGAGCCCAAACCGCTCCGCATCTTCCTTCAGGACGGTGTGAACGACACCTGGAACCACATCTTTGGCGACTGGTGGGAGCAGAACCAGCTCATGTCCTCTGCCCTCAACTTTGCCGGCTACGAATTCGACTACAAATGGGACCGCGGCACCCACAGCATCTACTACGGCACCCGCGCCTACCCCGACGCCATGCGCTGGCTCTGGAGAGGCTGGCCCACCCCGGTCCAGGCCGGCAAATCCATGAACGGCATGCTGCAGTCGCTGCTGGTAGACGGCCAGCAGTGGTCTGAAACCGCCCCTTGGGACGACGTCCTAATGGGCAACTTTGAAAATGCCCATTTGGACGTCGTCCCAAGGGGTAAAAAAGTTCACAAGATACTCGCGTTGCATAATGGAGACAAGTATATCAGCACAACTGAGGGGGAGATATATCTGCTTAAGAAGGGGGCAAAGAAAGCAATGAAGATGAATACCCTTGAAACATCCGGGAAGGAGATTGCAATCTACCCTAACGGGAAGCTGCTGATTGCGCAGGAGAAGAACTCCAACTGGCTTATCAGTTATCTTATTGCTCCCGACGGTTCATTGCAGGCAGGCCAGCAGTTCTACTGGCTGCACAATACAGACAACCACAACCATACCGAGTATGGCAATATGACATTCGATACAGAGGGGAACCTTTATGTTGCAACCCCAATAGGGATACAGGTGTGTGACCAGAACGGCCGCGTGAGGGCTATCCTTCCACTTCCTGGAAAAGGAAGGCAAGTAGAGGAGATTGCATTTGTCGGGAATAAGATATATGCAAAATGCGGCGGAAAATGGTTTGTGAGGGAGGTGGCCCATACCGGCTGGAACAGTTGGGAGGCCCCTATTGATGTAAAATCTCAAGGACAAGGATAAACAAGAAAAATATGAGCAGAAGTCTGATACTTCCAATAGCAATCCTCTTTGGACTGCTTTTCCACCAATGGTGTACTACCCTGGTAATCGGGGTGCCGTACCTTATTTTCACCATCCTGCTGCTGAACTTTACGGCAGTTGATATAAAGCAGCTCAAACTGCTGAAAATGACCGGGATGAATATCTCCCTGCTGCTGTTCCAGATTCTGGTGAGCTTGGGAGGATACCTTCTGGCAAAGGGGGTTGGCGGCAATGAGATCATTGCACAGGGGGTACTTATTGCAATCATCTGCCCGGTGGCTGCATCATCGGTTGTAATCTCGTGCATCCTTGGTGCCAACAGGGAGACCGTTACGGCTCATGTAATCCTTGGCAACCTTATGGTGGCAATTATTGCCCCTATTTTCTTCTCCTTTATAGGAGTGCAGCAGCAGATGCCGTTCTTTGAGTCTTTCTGGCTCATCCTCAAGAGGGTAAGCCCAATCATTGCATTCCCGTTCTTCATTGCCTTTGCACTTCAGCTGTGGGCACCAAAAATCAACGGGGCAATAGCCAGGTTCAAAGGGTGGTCTCTGTATTTCTGGTCATTGGCCCTTGCCATCACCCTTGGCCAGACAATCAACTTCATCTTCCTGCACGGAAAAGAAAACCTCCACAGCATCATCATACTGGGAGGAATCTCAATATTCATCTGTGCAGTACAGTTTGCTGTTGGAAAACTCATCGGGAAGAAATACGGAGATACCGTTGCAGGCGGCCAGATGCTGGGACAAAAAAATTCTGCCCTTGGAATCTGGATGGCCAACATCTACCTCAACCCTCTGGCATCGGTATCAATAGCCCTCTACTCCATTTGGCAGAATCTCTTTAACAGTCTGCAGATGTACCTGCACGAAAAAAGGAAATAAACTAACCAATCCAACGGCTAGTCAACCCAACGGTACAGGATTCCATAAGCCAGCAGCACTGTCTTATGGAGTCTTTCCCAACAGATTTTGTCTGGGGTATCGCCCGGTTTGTGGTAATCCTCATGAAGGGACTCCTCCATCCACGCCACAAACGGAATGTTGTTTTTGGAGAACGGAGCATAATCAGACCCACCTTTTCCATCCCCTACACGGCGGTCGTAAATCACTGTAAACGGCTTATCTATAGTCTCATACACCAAATCGCAATCCTCCTTCAACGAAGGGAAATTGTCATTCCACGCAAAAGTAGTGGTTGGCTTTGCAGGATCATCACAGCGGCCCACCATATCAAAATTCATATATCTGCAGATAGAATCGGCAGCAGTACGGTTGGCATACCAGTCGGCCACAAAATATTTTGAACCGAGAAGACCTTTCTCCTCACCGTCCCAAGCACAGAACACAACTGTGTACTCCGGAGTGATGCCTGAAGCCACCATCATCTTTGCCAACGAAAGGAGTGCAACTATTCCCGACGCATTATCATCTGCACCCGGATGAATTCCAATACCCGGCTTGTTGCCCAAATGGTCATAGTGCGCACCCACAACAACCTGCATATTAGGGTTCTTGCCCTCAATCCTTGCAATCACATTGTTCATCTTGGCAGGATAAACCTTGCCCTTACGAGGCTCACCAATTGCAGCAGTAAGGCTCTCAGAAGTAATCTTCTGAATCTCAGGCTTCAATCCCATCTTCTTGAACTCCTTTGCAATGAACTTCATAATCTTGTGGTTCTCCTTTGTACCCGCCTCACGGCCATTGAACTTCTCATCCGCCATAAAGCCAATCACCTCTTTGGCCCACTCATCAGAGTAAACCCCATACTGTTTGGTATACTCCCTGCTCTCCTGCGCAGAAAGCACCCCCGCAAACAGCATAAACGCAAAAATTGCTATTGAAATCTTTCTCATAATGCTTTTTAATTAGTTTCCACAAAGGTATAACTGTTTTCCATATTGTCAAATCCATAAGAAAGTGCTATTTTTGCTAGGTTAAAGGAAAAACTGTACAGTAAGAAAAGAAAGAGATGAAGGAACTGGAGAAATTATTTGAAGAATATACCAAACAGAAGCCTGAGAGCATTCAGGAATTGCCATCGAGCGGAAGCAACAGAAGATACTTCAGAATATCGGGAAGCGGAATAACCCTGATTGGTGCAAAGGGAACCTCTGTGGAGGAGAACATTGCATTTATGGAGATTGCCAAACATTTCAAACTCAAGGGATTGCCTGTGCCGCAGGTATTCTGTGCAAACAGCACAAACGAGTTCTATCTGCAGGAGGATCTGGGTGATGCAACCCTTTTCAATGCCATTGCACAGGGCAGGGATACAAGCAATTTTTCTCCCGACGAGGTATCTCTTTTGAAGAAGACAATAGCAACCCTTCCAAGACTTCAGTTTGAGGGCGGCAAGGGATTGGACTACAACATCTGTTTCCCGCAGCCGGAGTTTGACGATAGAAATGTGTGGTTTGATTTCAACTACTTCAAATATTGTTTCCTCAAGACTACAGGCCTTGAGTTCAGCGAGATAAAGCTGCACGAGGATATGACCAAGATGGCTGCAGACCTTCTTGAAGGGGGCAATGCAGAGACTTTCATGTACAGGGATTTCCAGGCGCGCAACGTGATGCTTGTGGGCAATGAGCCTTACTTCATTGATTTCCAGGGAGGAAGAAAGGGCCCTCTTTACTATGACCTGGCTTCGTTTGTATGGCAGGCAAAGGCCAACTACCCTACCGAGCTTAAGGAGACCCTTATTGAGACATACCGTGAGGCACTTGAGCCTTATGTACAGATACCTAAGGAGGAGTTCTACAAGAAATTGAGGCTGTTTGTACTGTTCCGCACAATGCAGGTGCTTGGAGCTTACGGCTTCAGGGGCTACTTTGAGAAGAAGCCTCATTTCCTTCAGAGCGTTCCTTTTGCAATTGACAACCTCCGCAAGCTCATCAACGAGCAGCCGTTTACAGAGTACCCTTATGTTCAGGAACTGCTTACTGAGCTTACAAATATGCGCCAGTTCTCAGATTTGAGAGCTGAGAAGAAACTTGAGGTGAGAATCTTCAGTTTCTCATACAAGAAGGGAATTCCAGTTGATGACAGCGGAAACGGTGGAGGATATGTTTTTGACTGCCGCGCAATCAACAACCCAGGAAAATATGACCACTTCAAGCATTTTACCGGCTTGGACAAAGAGGTGATTGAGTTCCTTGAGGAGGATGGAGAAGTTACCAAGTTCCTTTCCCACGTTTATGAGCTGGCAGATGCACATGTTACCCGCTATATGGAACGCAAGTTTACCAACCTCATGTTCAGCTTCGGCTGTACAGGAGGCCAGCACCGCTCTGTGTACTGCGCACAGCACCTTGCGGAGTACCTTGCCAAGAAATACAACATTACCGTTAAGGTTTACCATAGGGAACAGGATATCAGACAAGAATTCTAGAAGCAGACATGAAGGCACTGATTTTTGCAGCAGGACTGGGAACCAGACTCAAACCCATTACAGACACCATGCCCAAGGCACTGGTTCCTGTAGCGGGGGAGCCGTTGTTGAAGATTCTCATTGAAAAGTTAAAGGGGGCAGGATTTGACCAGGTGGTGGTGAACCTCCATCACTTTGCAGAGAAAATAAGGGAATATGTGGCTGCAAACAACAGTTTTGGAATTGATGTGCAGTTCTCGGATGAGACAGACATTTTGAGGGAGACAGGCGGCGGCATAAGACATGCAGCTCCACTGCTTGAGGGTAATGAACCGTTCCTAGTACATAACGTGGACATTATCTCCAACCTGGATTTTGAGGATTTTCTGGATTACCACTACAGCAATTCCATCTCAATTGACACGCCGCTCGCCACATTGCTTGTGAGTGAGCGCAAGACATCGAGGTATTTCCTGTTTGATTCAAACAACAATCTGCAGGGATGGATGAATGTCTCTACCGGAGAGGTAAAATCCCCATATGCAGAACTCAGAAGGGAGCCCTCTGAGGGGTTTGATGCAGAGAAATTCCTTCAGGAACATGGACTGAAAAAATATGCCTTTGCCGGAACACATGTAATTTCGCCGGAAGTTTTCAACATCATGGCGCAGTGGCCTGAGAGGTTTGCCATTGTAGATTTTTATCTGGCTATGGCAGACAAATACATAATTAAAGGGTACGTAAAGAATGACCTTCAGCTTGTGGATGTGGGCAAGCTGGATTCACTGCAGCAGGCAGAACAGATGTACCTGCAACTTAAGAACAACTAATACATGACTATTGGAATGACCAAGAAAATATTGTCGGGAAGAAAAGTTTTAATGATTGCACTGTTTGCTGCATTTTTTATGGCGGCATCATCTGCAGGTGCACAGGAGATTGATTCTCTTGCTGTGGCTGCAGCTAAGGCCGTTGCCGGCCAGGATTCTCTTGCTGTGCAGAAGGCCGACAGTGTGGCTGTGGCCCAACAGATTTCAAAGAAGGAACTCAAGAGGATGCAGCGCGACAGCATCTGGAACTACAAGGACAGCGTGTTGAGGAACACCCCAAGGCTGCTGCATACCTATGTGTTTGATGATACCACCAAATACAAGAGGATGTTCCTTTGGAATGCAGATACCTGGTTCAACAAGCCTGTAAGCATCAGTCCTGATACAACCTACCACGAGTGGTTCTCGGAGCAGCCCCACAGCAGGAATGATGTTGGAGCAAACTGGCTGGGAATGTCGGGATCTGCAATGCAGTACAACAACTGGTTCATGAGACCTCAGGAGAAGGTGTTCCCGTTCTTTGACGGTTATCTTCCATACACTTATACTCCGGAGACACTGCCGTTCTACAACACAAAGACCCCTTATACCGAGATGGGTTACTGGGGCACATTGTTTGCCAACAAGAAGATGGAGGAATCAAATATCAAATTCCTTACCACACAGAACTTTACCCCTTCATTGAACTTCAACTTCCTGTTTGTGAGATATGGTGGTGCCGGTATGCTGGAGAATGAGAATACAAACAACAGGACCGTTGCAATTACCGGAAACTACCTTGGCAAAAGATATGTGGCCCAAGGCGGATTCATCTACAACAGGATTAAAAGAGATGAGAACGGCGGTGTTTCAGACCCTTCTATGGTGCTGGACACACTTCTGGATGCAAAGGTTATTCCCATTGCCCTGAAGAAGGCCCACAATGACCTTAAGCGAAGGACATTCTTCCTTACCCATTCATACGGCATTCCGTTCAAGTTCCTCCAGCCCAAGGACTCGCTTGGCAAAGCCATTGAAAAAGAGCTTGGTGAGGGAACCATGGCGTATATCGGACACAGTTTTGACGCCACTGCCTATACCAAGAAATATACAGACAACATCCCGTTGTCTGACTCAGTAGGAAGGGCACTATACCATAACAACTTCTTCATAAACCCAACAGAGAGTGCAGATTCTATGAGGGTATTCAAGCTTGAGAACCGTTTCTTCATAAACCTTCAGCCATGGGCCAAAGAGGCTATCATTTCAAATGTTAGTGCTGGTATAGGACACCAGTATCTGAGCCTTTACGGATTCAAGCCTGATTACTTCCTGCAGGGCAACGCAAATGAGAGCCAGAACAACATGTATATGTATTTTGGCGCTGGTGGAAAGCTGAAGAGATATTTCAACTGGAGCGGTATGGCCAAATATGACTTTGCAGGCTACTACCAGAACGATTTTTCCGTTGACGGCAAGATGACATTCTCATCTTACCCCAGGAGGATGCCGCAGGGAATACATCTTACTGCCAAAGCCCATATATCACAGCAGAGGCCAAACTACTTCTACAACAACGCATATACAAACCACTACATCTGGAGCAACAACTTTGAGAAGAGCACCCTTACCAAAATTGAGGGCAAGCTTGATATTCCCGACTGGAAAATGGAGGTTTCTGTAGGATATGCAATATTGAAGAACAACACATACTTTGATTCACTTTCAATTGTAAGGCAGAATCCTGATGCAATGAGCATTCTGAGCGCGTATGTGAAAAAGGATATCCAGCTGGGCAAACTTCACTTGGACAACAAAGTCCTCTTCCAGGTATCTTCAGATGAGAAGGTTGTTCCACTTCCTCCTGTGGCACTTGATTTGAGGTACTACTTCCAGTTTGCATTGGTAAAGAATGTGCTTGATGTGCAGGTTGGTGCAAACGCAATCTTCACAACCGAGTACTATGCACCTGGATACTCCCCTGCTTTGGGAGTATTCTACAACCAAAGGACAGAAAAAATTGGCAACACTCCATACATAGATGCATTTGTAAATATGCAGTGGAAACGTGCCAGCATATTTGTAAAATACATTAACGCAGCTCAAGGCTGGCCAGACAACGATTACTTCAGCGCCTTCAGATACATAAGATCGCAGAAGGCACTCAAACTGGGCATCAACTGGCCGTTTTACACAAATTAACAACAGATGGGCAAAGCCTGGAGAAACAAATACTTCCAATACACGTTAAGTTTTATCCTGGCATTCTGTTTTGTCTCGCTTCCCCGTTGGGAGCATGAAAAAACAGATGCCCCATCCCCTTTGCTCTTTGCTTCCGACACCCTTGAGTGCTCAATAATGCTGGACAAGACCATCAGAGCCCGCGGCTACAACATAGGATACCTTTACGAACTGTTCCAGAATTTTGAGCAGCACCACAGGTGCGAAATAAATATCAACATCTCCGACAATGATCCCAAGACCCACTGGGACAACCTTATAGCCGGCAGATATGATATGCTGGTCCTCAATTCGGAGAGGGACACAGTACCCGCAGTCTACTCAGACGAAGTGGTTTCAACCGTTATTCCCGACAGCAAAGACAATGTATGTGTTGTACGTAAAGACAATTACAACATCATCCAGACCCTCAATTCATGGTTCCCTTACTTCAGGCAGACCCAGGAGTATGAGCACACCCAACGCTACCACAAGAGTTACAGGATACAGAACCGTAACGGAGCCCCAATCTCCCGCACCACCATCTCCCCTTACGATATCTATGTAAAGAGATACGCCCACATTGTAGGATGGGACTGGAGGCTGATCTGCTCACTTATCTATCAGGAATCAAAGTTCAAGATGGGAGTGAGTTCCAGCCGTGGAGCGATTGGACTGATGCAGATTAAGGAACAGGTTGCTCAGAAATATGGCATAGACGACATCTACGACCCGGAGTACAACATCAAGGCCGGCATCTCACACCTTGCCCGCCTGCAGAAACTCTACAGGAAAGCCGGAGCCGACTCCACAAACCTCATAAAACTCACCCTGGCCTCATACAATTGTGGTGAAGGGCGCATGCAGGACTGTATGGCCCTGGCCCAGGAAAAAGGGCTGGATCCGCTGGTATGGGAAAATATAGCCGAGGTGATTCCCCTATTGCGCGAGGAGGAACACTACAACAGCGACGCAGTAAAACTGGGACGTTTCAACGGCGGTGAAACACTTAAATTTGTTGAACTGATAATGGAACGCTACGGGCAGTACTGCCAGAGCGTAAAGAAATGATCCGCCTACTTCACCCTCATGGTGGTTGCCGGATCAACTTTTGAGATGAACAGGCACGGCAGCAGCATAATTGCCATAATGGCTGCAAATGCCACAAGGTTCATCACAACCACTGAAGATGCCTCAATGGAAACAGGTACCCATGGGACAAAATAATTGTCGGGATCAAGGGTAAGGATATGATATTTTCCCTGCAGCAGGCAGAATCCCACTCCAAGGAGATTTCCCCAAAACATTCCCTGCAGAACCACCATTGCCGCCTTGGCTATGAACACCTTGGCAACCGCACGGTTTGTCATGCCCAACGCCTTGAGAAGGCCAATCTGCGAAATCCTTTCAAACAGCATGATAAGGAGGCTCGAAACCATATTGAACCCTGCAACGGCAATCATGAGGGAAAGGACAATCACCACATTCAGATCCAGCAAGTTAAGCCAATCAAAAAGAGTATAATACTTCTCCTGCAGCACAGTTGCCGCCACCTGGGAATCCTCCGTACGGGAATTCTCATAAATTACCTGGGCAATGGCATCCTCCTGCTCCAGAGTAACTCCTGCCGCCTCATTATTGAGGAATATTTCGTATCCCGACAGCTGGTTGCCCCATCCGTTCAACCTCTGAACCTGACGGATATCCCCTATGGCCAGATATTTGTCGAACTGCTCAAGGCCGGTATCAAATACTCCTGAGATTGAGCACCTTCGTACTTTCAGCTGCTCGTCGGGAAAATATGCGGTAATCTTGTCTCCTGCATCAAGTTTCAGTGCATCAGCCAGGCTCCTTGATATGACAACCTCATTTGAAGGTGCCCTGCCATTAAGTTTTGGAAGGGCTCCCTGTAGAAGGGAACCGCTGTAAGACTCAAGGTTATACAACGAGTCCACCCCCTTGAGCATCAGTCCGGATATCTCCTCCTCACCCTTTATCACACCTTGCCTGTAGGCTACACCGCTCACCCGCTCCACAAAAGGGAGTTCCTGAAGTTTCTGCAAATATGAGAGTGGGGCATCAACCGGTTTGGCCACATTAAGGATATCGCTCCCCGGCGCAGCCAGTACCACATCTCCAGAGAAACTCCTCACCTTACCGGCAATCTCGTTCCTGAAACCGTCCGCCACCGCCGTAACCGCCACAATAACCGCCACGCTCACCGCCACGGAAACCACCGAAATGACAGTTCCCATCTTGCTCAGCCTCCCCGTAGCATCCGCCTTGTTGCCAATCCTCCTTGCTATAAACCAATTGAAATTCATGAATGCAAAGATATAAAAAAAGGAGATACCAGACATTCTTCAGCTGTGGGCGCTGCTCCCCGCTCATGGATGTGCGGGAAACCTCGATATTCTGCACATATGCCCCCTACGGAGTACCCTTTGCACTGTAAAAAGGCATTTCCTACACACTGGTAGGCTGGTGTGTGCTATAAAATGGAGTTTTCTGCGCATAGTTTTTGATGAGACAAGTATGTTTTTTTTAACTTTGTCCTATGCTCAAAATGCCTTACTCATACAAAAAGAGACTATATGGTCTGCTATTTTTTCTAGTTCTATTGTTCTCAATAGTGCCTGGTGTTATGTTCATAGCAGAAATGAGCGGATCCAAACACTCGGAACTCATAACTATAATTGCACAATTCACTATTTTCTTCCCAATATGCCGGAAAGTTTATGCTGGGAAAAAGGTGTGCGCCAGATGGACATACATCTTTGGTATCATAGCAGCACACCTGCTCTCCAAGCTTCAACTACCATATTACGACATTGAAATATTCCTATTCAACGATGGCAATATATTCAGCTATTATTTGACAATCATGCTGGTTGTGGGACTACCGCTTGATGTAGTGTGCGCAATAACATATAGCTATTCAAGCAAACTTATCGGCAAAAAAATGTTCTGATTACTTCTTGATGAACAACAACGCATTAACAATGTGTCTCTCGCCCTCTCTGTCAAACTTCTTGTTGTCTGAAGGGTGGTTTACAATGCCGCTGCCGTTCTCACCCTCTGCGTAAAGGGTGGTTGAGCCGCCGCCGTCCATGTTAAGGGCATCCTCTGCACCAATCCAGCGCATGATTTTGGTGAACTCCCATAGGCTCACACCCTGTGCGTTATCGGCGTTTCTGCCGTCAACTGCCACCAGCCATACCTTCTTGCCTGCTGTTCCTACAGCGCTACGAGGGTGACGGTTACGGTTGAATGAATTCTCGTCGAGACGAGCATCCTTGCCGTCTACGATAAGGATTGGACCGCTGGAAACTACTGAAACTGCATCAAGTCTCTGAGGCCAAGTCTGCTCTGAAGCAATTCCTCCTGGCTCATTTTCGTCAGCAGCATAGATTGCCAGCTTTCCTTTGGCAGAGATAGCAACTGCGCCATTGTCTCTCTGGGCCATTTTCTCATTGAAAACGAACTCCTCAACACCATGTTTCTTGAAGTAGCATACGCTATTGTAAGGTTTCTTCATATTATAGAAAGAGCCGTTCATTGCCACAACTGCACCGCTGTCTTTTGCAAACTTGCTGGTTGCGGTGATGTAGCCCAGGTTGCTGGCAAGGGAGAAACGGCCTTTAGCCTTTTTGGCGTCTATCTCAATAATTGAAACATACTGGTTGGAATCAAATATCTTTGAATCTCCGGTAAAGTGGAACTCCTTAAGGGTAATACCTTTTGCAATCTTTTTTACATTCCATTTGGCATTCACAAATGTAAGTGAATCATTCTGGGCAAATGCACCAAAAGAAAGCAACGCCAAAAGGGCCAAAAGTGCGAATCTCTTTTTCATAGCCGTTATTTTGTCTGTTATATTTCTGTGTTTATACAAATATACGCAAAAAGGTGTATCTTTATCCACGCAACAAATGAATTGTTTCAACTAAAGGAAAACGGACAAGAATGAACGATTTGGAATACTATAACAGCTTTGAGGAGCGTCTGCAGCTTGAGCTGCTCAAGCTTTGCAACAGCCTGGAGGCATTGGACCCCGTTCTTGCAGAGAGCGAGGACATTACAGAAAAATGGAACGACTATGCAACCCCATACATGGCAGATGCCATTGAGCAGGTGAACGAATACCCTAACGCTTCAATCGCATGGCCTGCATTCATGGGCATGGCTGTTGCCCAGTGGTGGGATACCGACTGGCTTGCCAACAGCAACAATCCATACGAGAAATTCTATGGAGTAGAGGGCTGGGATGATATGGATGACAACATTATGGTAAACATCCTTGGCTTCCCGCTTGGTTCTCCAGAAGAGGTTCAGATAAGGGATGTAACCATCACCTGCGCCGAGAAAGCAATTGCCATGATCATGAAAGAAGACTTTGAGCCCGGCTCAGAAAAAGCATTCTACATGCTTGCCCGCACCATGAAAGTGATGTACAAGATAGGCGCTGCCCTTCAGCTCAAACGTTTGGGGTATAAATTCCAGAAGTACAACTAGGGAGTAGACCCGCACTACTAGGAGGCTGCACCGTAACAATATCGGCAGCTGCTCCGCACTACGGAGACGCTGCTGTCACAAAAGACACATATTCTGTGACAATTCAGGCCATAATCACCTGCATTGCCACAGAAACCTCTAAAAAAGTGACAATACTACCACAATAAACCAGCAACGTCACAAAATCACCCAAATCCGTGACAATACCCCACCAAAAATCCCTCCATTGTCACAGAAACCACCAAAAATGTGACAGTCTAGCGAAGAGTTTTACTTCCTGCAATTCATCTGCCACAGCAACATGCCCTGGAAGGGCCTGCAACGAGGGTAAGCGTGGACAACTCAACAAAATTGTTGAATCTGCCACACCTACCCCCTCCAGAGCACTATAGAAGCGGGGGTACCGTGCTCAACGAATTGCAGGAACAAAACATCCTCATTAAGGCTGTTCTTCCGGGAGAAAAAATCCACAACTGAAAGAAAATGTCCTGGCAAGCGCCACAATTCCAGGAGAAAACACACCGTCAGCAACAAAACATCCATGATTGGGCCGCAAAACCGGGAGAAAACACCTCCGCCGAAAGAAAATGTCCCGTAAATCGCCACAATTTCGGGAGAAAACTCACCGGCGGCAACAAAACATCCACGATTAGGCCACAAAACCGGGAGAAAATACCTCTGCTGAAAAACACATCTCGCCACGCAAAAAAAAAGCGGCACGCCAGACGTGCCGCTGAATTGAAACTCTTACTGCAGATACTCCTGTACCCTGCCGCTGATGAGCATCAGGGAAATCTCGCACAACTTGGTATTGTAACTGGCAGAGAGAAGCCTCTCCTCGGCATCGAGAAGACTCTTCTGCGCCTCCCTCATCTCTATTCCCGACAAATCTCCAAGCATATACCTCTCCATGGCAATCTCGTGGTTCAACCGGGCGGTAACCAGGTTCTCCTTCTCCAGTGAAAGAATCTGAAGGTTACTCTGGTATGCCTGCCAGATATCGTAGAAATCTGATTTCACACTCTGCTCAACATCGCTAAGCTGCAACTGGGCATTCTCAATGTTGATACGGGCATTCTTCCTCTCCCTGCGAAGATTGCCGCCGTCAAAGATGTTCAATCCAAGAGTAAGGCCAAAATCTGCGCCCATGCTTCCTCTCTGGAGGTTGGTACCCTTATTATACTTGTTGAGGGTATACCCGTAGCCGGCATTCATCCTTAGGTAAGGATAGGTCTGTGAAGCGCTTATCCTGTAGTTCAACTTGGCAATATTGCTGTTTATCTGAGCATTCTGCAAAGTAGCATTGTTCTCCAGCATTGATTTCATAAGGTCGTCGCTTGAGAGGCTCACCATCACATTTATTGAGGTGTCGGCAACTGCCATAGGCACATTCAGATCAGCCCTTGAAAGCAGCCTGTTCAAACTGATTGCTGAACTCTGCAACGCCTCCTGCTGTCTCATAAAGGCAGAGCTGTCGGAATTGAAATCCACCTTTGCCTGCTGGTAATCCAGACCGGAAAAGTTACCTATACGGTATCTCTGCTCCACAATACGGAGCCTCTCGCGAGAAAGGCCAACCGCATAATTGAGGTTTTTGAGTCTGATGCTCTGCTGGATATAGTTGTAATACTCTGCAGTAATGTCTGCCACAAGGTTCTCAATTGCTATACGGGTCTCAAGTTCACCCTGAGCCTGAAGCTCCTTCAACTTCTTGTAGGTTGTCATAATATTGAAGCCCTGGAAAATTGTCCAGTTGAGGTTTACGCCGGCATCAATTGTCTGGTTGAAAATTCCGTTCTCCTTAACAATCTCGCGGGTATCCCTGAGTTTTGTCTCATTGTCCTGCGCAGAACCTGAATACATGCCGCTGGCGCTCAATGTAGGCAAGAAACCTGCATTGCCCAAGGTGGCGTTATTGTCTGAAATGCGCTGCGAATTCTTCTCAATCTTAAGGGAATAATTGTTCTCCAACCCCTCCATAAGGCAATCCTGCAGGGTATACACCTTATTCCCGACAGCTGAATCCCCTTGCGCAGAAGATATATTCTGCACAGAAGCCCCCTCCTTGCCGGAGTATGGATCTTGGGCAACCGAAGCCCCCTGCGCAGAGGCGGTAACCGCCGCACCCAAGAGGATGCATGAAATATATAATATCACTCTTTTCATCGCTTAACCGTTATTTGTTTGCACTGTACTTTTTGGACAAATCTGTAGAGATGTAGATGTAGATTGCCGGAACCACATACATTGAAAGGATTGTGGAAACAAGCATACCTCCCACTACAGTCACACCCATTGCAATACGCTGGTTGGCACCCTCACCCGCTGCAAACGCAAGCGGAAGCAAACCGAGGATTGTTGATACACTGGTCATGAGGATTGGGCGCAGACGCTGCATTGAAGCCTCCTTTATGGCCCTCACTTTCTCAATTCCGGCCTGCTGCTTCTGGTTGGCAAACTCCACAATAAGGATACCGTTCTTTGCCACAAGTCCAATAAGCATGATGATACCAATCTGGCTGAAAATGTTCATTGTAACCCCACCGCAATACATGAACACAAGGGCACCTGCAATTGCAAGAGGGACAGTAAGCATAATGATGAGAGGATCCTTGAAACTCTCAAACTGGGCAGCCAGAATCAGGTAGATAAGGACAATTGCCAGCATAAATGCAAACATCAGGCTGGAAGAGCTCTCCCTGTACTCTTTTGATTCTCCCGACAGTGCAGTACGGAATGTATCGTCGAGAACCTCTGCTGCAATCTTGTCCATCTCATCCAGACCCTGTCCGATGGTCTTTCCTTTGGCAAGGCCGGCAGAGACTGTTGCCGATACAAAACGGTTATATCTGTAAAGTTTTGGAGGGGCAATGCCACCAACCAGATCAACAAGGTTATCCATCTGAACCATATCGCCGTTATCAGTACGGATGTAGATTGATTTGAGGTTGGCAGGGGTATTTCTCTGCTGACGGTTTATCTCGGCCAGGATCTCATACTGCTTTCCATTCATATAGAAATATCCCATACGCTGGCCGCTCAAGCCGTACTGGAGCACCTGTGCAAGGTTACGGGTACTTACACCCATAGCGTTGGCCTTGTCGCGATTGATGTTGATCCTCACCTCAGGCTTGCTGAACTTGAGGTTAACATCGGCCATCTGGAAAGTAGGGTTGTCGTACACCTTTGCAAGGAACACCGGCAACACCTCCTGCAGTTTCTCAATGCTGGTTGTCTGGAGTACATACTGCACAGGCATACCGCCGCGGCGTCCGCCAAATGAAGATGACTGCTGTACAAAAGACCTTGCCTTTGTCTTGCTCCTTACAGCCTTGGTAATCTGCTCTGCTACCTCCATCTGGGTGTAGTCGCGCTCCTTAATGTCCTTAAGCATGATCTGGATGTTACCGCTACCGCTTGATACACGGGCAGTAACAGCCTTGGCATCAGGGACAAGTGAATCCACAAGGCGGTTAATATCCTCTGTATAATCCCTTATGTACTCGTATGTGATACCCTCGGCACCGCTGGTGTTGATGTTTATCTGCGATCTGTCCTCAAGGGGAGCGGTCTCTGCCGGAATAGTGCTCCACAACCACACAATAATACCAAACATTGCAACCACAAACGGTATGGTAACCCATTTCACTTTAAGCAATGCCTCAAGAGAGCGGCTGTAAAGGTTATTGAGCCCTACAAAGAAAGGCTCGGTCATCTCATAGAACCTGTTTTTCTTCTCCTTCTTTACAAGCAGCTTGGTTGCAAGCATTGGGGTAAAGGTAAGGGCTGCAAATGATGAGATGATCACTGAACCCGAAACCACAATACTGAACTCCCTGAAAAGGCGTCCTGTCTGTCCCTCCATGAAAACTATCGGGAAGAATACTGCAACAAGGGTGATGGTGGTGGAGATTACTGCAAAGAAAATCTCCTTGGCACCCTCAATGCCGGCCTCTTTTGGTTTCATACCCCTCTCAATCCTCACGTAGATGTTCTCGGTCATTACAATGGCATCATCCACCACCAGACCTACCGCCAGCACCACCGCCAGCATGGAAAGGACGTTTATTGAGAAACCTGCAAGGTACATGATGAAAAAGGCACCAATCAGTGAAACCGGAATCACAATACAAGGCACCAGTGTAACACGCCAGTCTCTCAAGAAGAGGAAGATGATGATAATCACAAGAATAAACGCAACGTACACAGTCTCCTTAACCTCGTTGATTGAAGCTCGGATGAATCTAGTATTATCGAATCCGTATGAATATTTCACATCGTCGGGAAGATCCTTCTGCATCCTCTCCATCCTCTCATATACGGCATCTGCAATCTCAATATGGTTGGCACCCGGCTGAGGGGTAACTACAACACCCACCATAGGGATGCCGTTCATCTTCATGTAGCTCTTTATGTCCGCTGGGCCAAGTTCAGCACGTCCCACATCGCTGAAGCGGACAATCTTGCCGTCAACCTCCTTAATGATGATGTTGTTGAACTCCTGCGCGGTATGCATCAAGCCCAAAGTCCTGATAGTCAACTCTGTAGTATTTCCCTCTATGCTTCCCGACGGCAACTCCACGTTCTCCCTGTCAACAGCATTCTTTATATCGATTGGGGTAATACCGTATCCCGACATCTTTATGGGATCCAGCCACAGGCGCATAGAGTACTTCTTCTCACCCCAAATGCTCACACCACTCACATCGGGAATGGTCTGCAACTGCTCCTTAACGGTAAGGTCTGCTATCTCACTCAACTCCAGAAGGGAACGTTTGTCGCTGCGGAGAGCCACCATAATGATAGGACGGGCATCTGCATCGGCCTTTGACACTGTTGGAGGGTCACAGTCCCTTGGAAGGAAACGCTGTGCTCTGGAAACCTTGTCCCTCACATCATTGGCTGCAGTTTCAAGGTCTACTGAAAGTTCAAACTCAACTGTAATGCGGGAAGATCCCTGCTGGCTCACGCTGGAAAGGGAACGGATACCCGGAATACCGTTGATATTCTGCTCAAGAGGCTCGGTAATCTGATTCTCAATTACGTCTGCATTGGCACCTGCATACGAACACTGTACCGAGATTATTGGGTTGTCCACCGAAGGGTACTCCCTAACGCCCAAAGAGTTATAGCCGATAATTCCAAAGAGGAGAATTATTACGGTCATAACCGTTGCCAGTACGGGGCGGCGGATACTTAATTCTGATATGTTCATAGGGCAGATTAGTCTACGTTATCAAGTTTTACAGGCAATCCCATACGGAGCTGGAGTGTTCCTGATACAATTACTGTATCACCCTGGCTGATACCGCTCACAATCTGCACGGCGCCATCGGTTCGTATACCGGTGGTAACAGTTACAGGCTGTGCCTTGCCGCTCTTGTACAGATATAGCTTGTCTACACCCATCTCAGGTACAATTGCCTCTGAAGGAACTGTAATGGCATTCTCAATTCTCTGCTTCTCAAGATTAACAGAAGCAAATCTTCCCGCAAGGGTCTCCCCTTTTGGATTGTCATACAACGCCCTTACTGTAAGTGTATGGGTCTCCGGATCAATCTTCGACTCCTTTGCATAAACTTTTGCCTTGAACGGCTCAAGTTTGCCAGGAAGTGAGAACTCTACGTTATATCCTACCTGAACATCATCTGCATAGTGCTCAGGTACTGCAAATTCAACTTTGATAGGGGAAACTTTTGTAAGCTTTGCAACAAATGTTGAAGGAGTAGCGTAAGAACCCGCACTCACTCCCCTAAGACCGATTACTCCATCAAATGGGGCATTAAGCTCAGTAAGTGCAATATTTGCCTTAACCACTTCAATATCTGCTTTAAGGGTTGCAAGGTCTGTCTTTACCTGCTCAAAAGCCTCCTGGCTCACGGCATCCCTCTCCAAAAGGGTGCTCTGGCGGTAAACCCTGTCCTCTGCAAGTTTCAACTGCGCTGTAAGGCGCTGAAGCTGTGCCTGGAGGTGACGGTCATTCACCTTTGCAAGAAGGTCACCTTTCTTTACATACGATCCCTCCTTGAAGTTGATCTCCACAATCTTGCCGGAGGTCTCAAAGGTAAGGTCTACCTCCTCGTCGGGAAGAAGGCTTCCATTAATGAAGATGTTGTCTGAAAGGGTCTGTGGTTTTGCAATGATTGCATTTACATTGAGGATGTTCTTCTTGGGCTGGGCTTTTGACACTTTGTCTGCTGCAGCAAGCTCCTGGTTTTCCTGTGGCAACTGGGAGTATATACCCCAAGCTGCTGCAGCCGCAAGAACAACGGCTGTGAGCCCCCATTTTAGTCTCTTGTCCATTATGTTAACCGGTTTAGATTTTATAGTTGCAAAGATAATGTAATTCCAAATTCTGCAGGTCTTCCTTTTGAGAAAAATGCGTTGCCCACCGAAACAAAATAGAATGCGTTATAGTCTGTGTCTGAGAGGTTCTTGCTCCACAACTCAACTGCTACCGGGCCCTTCTGGGCATATACCGATGCGCTGAGCAGCGAATAGAAACTCTGGCTCATGTCATTGGCCTCATTCCAGTACACTTTTCCTATACCGTTATAACCCACTCTCATCTGTACCATGTCTGCAATCCTGCCTACATTGTAGAATGTGTATGAGGCATTTGCAGCAAGGGTATTCTGCGGTACATATGGAACGTAATTGCCTTTATAGTCATTTATACCGTCATTGTATTTTACAAACTCCGCATTTGTGTGTCCGTAGCTTGCGCCAAGGTTGAATGCTGGGGTAACCTGTGCATTAAGTGCCAACTCCACTCCCATGCTTCTGGTTTTGCCGGCATTGGTCATCATACGGCCTGTTGTCTTGCCGTCGGGAAAAACAGTAAGCTGCTGGTCGGTGCAGTCTATGTAGAATGCAGATGCATCTGCTGTAACCTTGCCCAATGTGAGGTGTGCTCCCGCCTCATAGTTCCAGCTGTACTCCGGTTTGTAGGTGATGATCTCATCTACAGTGTACGATGGGGCCTGGGAACCGCCGCCCATTGCTCCACCCATTGAGCCCAGTGCGCCTCCGGCCTTGCTCATAAGGTCTGCCATAAGGTCTGATTTCACCTGGTTCTGGAGGATATCGGAGAAGATCTGGGTATTGTAGCCACCTGCCTTGAAACCTCTTGAAACTGAGGCATAAAGATTGCCTTTCTCCTCAAGTGAGTACTGCAGGGCAAATTTTGGAAGCAGCTCAAGGTGATCCTGCTCAAGCTTGTCTGCCAAGGTGGTGTTCACACCGCTCTCCACTTTAATCTCCCTGAGCATTGGGCCCATCTGTATCTTCATGCTGTAGATATAGTCTACTGCACTGTTTGAAATATAGTCAATCTTGGCCTTCTCATAATCAAGCCTCAAACCTGCTGTTAGGGTGAACTTGCCCAAATTCAACTGCGACTGGTGGTACAGCGCGGCACCGTAAACAGGAAGATCAAATTTGCTTGAAAGAAGGAACTCTGGCTGCGCAAACTGCAGTTTGGCAGTATTCATTGGTGCCGGCATCCCCTGGAACATACCGTTGATGCTTCCCAGGATAAGGCCGTTGATACCGTCCTGCTTGAAGTTTACCGGAGCATCCATCTCCATATCCTTGTAGAAAAGGGTTAGGCCGCTCAACCACTGCCATTTCCTTCCATCCTCGGTCCTCTTTACTGTAAAGTCCTGGGTAAAGGTATTCTCCTTCTGTGCCTGCTGCAAGGTAAACATGCTTGCAGGGGTAAAATCCTGGTCCAATGTCATGCAGTCGTCCAGCATCTGCCACGACGTAACGCTTGAGAAGATGTGCTTGCCTGTATTGTAACTTACAGAAAGTCCGTCAGAAATTGTGGTACGCTCATAGCCGCAAGGATCGTTGTAGTTAACCTGTGCAGTTGCCCCAGTTGCCGGATTATACAGGCCGTAGGCATAACCGCCCTGGTCAATTTTGCCGGCCATAAAGGAATTGTCTATGGTAAGACGGCTGCTTGGAGTATAAACCAGGCGGGCCCTAACAGAGGTTCCCTCCTCCCAATCAACATTCTCGCCGGAAGTGGCATTGGTAAAGAAGCCGTCTGATTTCCTGTAGTTTGCGCCAATACTGAAGGCAAACTTCTCACCAGGTTTTGCATATACAGAGCCCTTGAAATTGTATGTATTTCCGCTGCTGTAACCTGCCTGAATCCTCACCCCCTGATAAACCATTGGAGAAAGGGTATAGATGTTTATGATACCGCCAACGGTGTTGCGCCCGTACAAAGTACTCTGCGGACCACGGAGCACCTCCATACGCATAATGTCCCAAAGGTCCGAATCAAAACCGTTCTTGTTGAGGAAAGGGACATTATCCACATACAACCCCACTGCAGGATGGTCAATCCTGCTGCCTAATCCCCTCACATAAATTGAAGAGGTCATCTTGGAACCGTAAGACGGGATATACAGGTTTGGAGTCTGCATAGCCATATCAGACAAAGAGGCAACCTGCTTCCTCTCAATATCACCCAGCTTTATAACCGTAGCCGAAAGGGGCTCCTGCCTCAAATCATTCTTCTGTTTCATCCTGGCAATCACCGCCACCTCCGCAAGGGCAGTAACAGTATCTTTATTTGGGTTATTTTCTTCCCGACAGTTTATATTGCCAATATTTCCGGCCTCAGCACTTGCGCCGAAACACATCATGGCAACCACCGCTGCCAACACCTTTTTTGAACACATTCTCATTCTCATAAAATTTAATGTGCAAAAATATGTATTCTACGGGAGTTCCATTGGCATTATGGCATCCTCATTTAGGACAAATCAATCATCCACTACCGGCCAGAGCTTCCGTCATCTCCTCTGCCGGAACTCTGACGGTGAAACCCCCTCGTGTTTCTTGAACTTTCTGGCAAAATAAGACTGGTCCATAATGCCCGTGCGGGCCGCAATCTCACTTAAAGGGAGATCCGTTGTGGCAAGCAGCGCCTTGGCCCTCTGCATAACAGCCTCCTCAATCCAGGTTGATGTAGACTTTCCTGTTGCCCCCTTCACAATCTTGTTCAGATGGTTAGGGGTAATGTTCAAGGTCTGTGCATACTCTGCAACCTGCAGGGCTGCAGCACTGTCAGCCTCGGAAAAAAGCATTTCAAGAAACCTGTTGCAGATACTGTTGTTGTGCACTACCACCTCCCTGATGGTTTTCCTGTAAACAGCATCTGCTTCAGCCAACACGGCACTCATGTAGGCCCTGATGATTTCCATATTGGGCTTATCCTGAACAAGCTCCTCATACATACGGTCAAACAGAGGATACTGTCGGGAAAAAGAGAGGTTGTCAAGTTCAATTTTAGGTGATCCCCACACCCTCATGAAATCATACTTTGCAAAAAGGTTCTCATTAGGAAAAAGCTTTGGATGGAAGCCTCCCATGTACCCTTGGCTGTTCTCAAAATACTTTATAGAAAACACCTGCCCTGCCGGTATCATAACAAGCTCACGCTCCTTAATCAGATAAGTCTTCCCCCCTATTTCGGCCAACACCGTACCGCTGCAAAGAAGAAAAAAAGAATGGATTGCCGAACGGTGAGGCGGCATGGTGGCATTAGAACGCGATTGGGTATGCGGATGAGGACTGTGGCCAGGATGTAGGCCAGGATGTCCCCCAGGATGGGCAACCGGGTGCCCCCCCTCCAGCTTTCTGATTACAAACAGCTGCTCCTGATGATTTATCTGCTCCGGATGATGTATCATAACAGGACAAATTTAGGAAAAATCAATCATCCCGGAACACAATATCCCCAAAAGTTGTTATATTTGTACTTGCATTTGCGGAAATAGCTCAGTTGGTAGAGCATCAGCTTCCCAAGCTGAGGGCCGCGGGTTCGAACCCCGTTTTCCGCTCAAGAAAATAAAATGGAAGAGGGCATCGCATCAGCGGTGCCTTTTTTATGCATTGCAACTCCCGGAAGTTCACTTCCAGGGGAGTGAAAATGCATAAAAAAAGAAAGAGCAGCAAAGCTGCTCGCATCCTCTTCCATAACAATTGCTTGATAGCGCCCCTCCGGCGAGGAGGAAGGGAATGCCGGAAGGCAAAATCCCGTTTTGGGCGATTTATCCCGGAAAAATCCAATAATCCTGCACCCTTGCCTCTCCTGCAATTCACCGTGGGCAACACCCCTCACCACAGACACCTCTGAAAGGGGTCAATGCCCACGACAGAACAAATTTGTTGCACCGTGGGCACACACCCCCGCCACAACACCATAGAACAAAGGGGAATGCCCACGGTGAATTGCAGGAATGGGCCAAGGAACAGGCCATGCAAATAAACAGCCATCAACCTCAACACAACATCACCGCAAGTGATAGACAATAAACCCAATTCACCTCTATATTATGTAACAGAATAGTTTCCCTACACTAAAAAAAAAATTATATTTGATAATCATATAGAGGAGTATTATGGAAATGAAAGACAAAATCAGAGGTTCCCTTATTGCAGGAGCGGCAGGTGATGCCCTTGGATATGTTGTAGAGTTTATGAGTTTGAAGGCTATCCAAAAAAAGTATGGGGAGCGTGGCATTACCCGATTTGAATTGGACAAAGGATGCTATTTGGAGGAGGGAACAGGAAAAGCCAATGTAAGCGATGATACCCAAATGACCCTCTTTACAGCAAATGGACTTCTGAATGCGGCAAATTCGGGTGAGCAGACAAAACATGCTCTTGCAAAAGCGTATGTAGAATGGCTGCTGACACAAGGATATACCAATAAAACGTTCAAGAAGAGTTGCTGGCTCAGCAACGTGGAGGAGCTCTACAGTACACGTGCACCGGGAACTACATGCCTCACAGCGCTGAAAGCTATCCTTATGGGATCAGAACCGGCAAACAACAGCAAGGGGTGCGGCGGAATTATGAGGGTGGCTCCAGTGGGATTGTATGGTGCCGTAGGAAAGCGGATGAGCGCTGCTGAAGTTGCGCAGATGGCAGGTGATGCCGCAGAGATAACACATCAGCACCCTCTGGGGTTCCTTCCGGCCTCCCTCATGGCAGCACTGGTTTATAAAGTAGTTCCTCTAACTGCCGGCCAGGTGGAAGAAAACATAGAAAGCATTGTATCAGAAACCCTTGACCTGCTTGATGAGATCTACAAAGGTGAATATGGGACATCCAAGGATGTAATGCGCAAACTGAGCAGAAAAGCAATGGAACTGGCGGCTTCAGACATTCCGGAAAATGAGGCAATTGCCCAATTGGGAGAGGGCTGGACCGGAGAGGAGGCTTGGGCAATTTCACTTTATTGCACCATCAAGCATATAGGGAGCGTAGAAGATGCAATAATTGCGTCAGTCAATCACAACGGCGACAGTGACTCCACCGGATCTATCTCAGGCAACATCATGGGGGCAATTTATGGGTATGAGCATTTGAAGGAATGTAATCTATTTGCTCCCGACGGATACTCATTGGAACAGGCTTTGGAGCTCCATGACATTATCCTCAAAGTAGCAGATGAGATTGCGGCTTCCTGATTACCGCACCATAAACAATAAAAAACAGGCCCCGGCTCAGATTTTGACTGAACCGGGGCATTTTTCATCTTCTCCACACCAGATAATTCTCATACCTGTACCGGTCTCTGCGCCCTTTGGAGAAATCAGTCATTTCGCCAGAGGCATCACGGTACCAACCTTTTGCATATTCGCCTCCCACAAGGTAGATTGCATTGTCAACTCCAAGATCCACAAGGGCCTGGGCAAAATCATGAAAGGATTCGGGAGTATTGCCCAGAACCACGAATATCTCTCCTGCCCTCTCGCACAATGCTCGCCTCATAGATTTGTTCTTGGGCTCGTTTTCTACCAGTACACCGTTGTCTACCAGCGGATATTGCCTGAAGAAGTATCCACCTTTCTCTGTTGCCTCTTCAAATAATGGCGAATTGTCTGCCACTCCAACTAATATCTTACCGTCAATTATACCGCAATACCCTTTCTTTGAAAGGCCCCAGGCAAGAGGTTCCCCTTTCAGCACAAAGGCACCCACAATCTTCCTGTTGTCTTTCCTTATATCGGCAGCCTGCGCGCAGAAAATGATATCGGGGTCATTTATGTCGGGAGTACGCAAACACAACTCCGCAGTAGCATTGTGGGGGACAAAAATGCTCAACGGAACATCATTTACAGTGGTATCTATCTTCTCTGCAAAACCTGCAGCCAAAGAATCCACCACCATCCCAAGCCATTGTTTCTCCTGCACAGCAGCCAATGCAACTTCCTGCACAGGAACCTCTTCAAACAACCCAATTTCCTGTTCTACAGCATTTTTCTTTCCTACAATTACAGCAATTATCCCCGCAACGGCAACGACAACCACTGCAAACAGAATCCACCAGCCCCATTTCCGGGATTTGTTTTGTGATGCATATTCTGAAGTGCCGGCATCCCCCAATTGGTTGGCCGGTTTCCCTATAACCCTCAGTTCGTCATCCTTTATGTCGTAATTATTTTTCATCCGCTTTATTAATTGTTGTTTCCATATATGCTTTAAGTTTCACCAACACCTCCCTGGAGGCCGACAGAACGTGATAACTTCCACAGCAGTTGGATAGGACAAGTTCCTGCTTTGAAACATCTATAAAGTATATATAGTTGGTATTGATTATAAGGCTTCTTCCCAGACGCAGGAAATTGCTGTCGGCATCTGAGAGCTGGTCCTGAAGGATATCCTCTATCTGCCCCAACTGGAGCGTTACCAGTTTGGTTCTTCCGTCTTCAGTTGTAATGTTTGAATAGTTTCCGTCAGACGAGACAAACATAAGGCTATCTGCCGGTATTCTCAGCAGTTCTGTCCCTTTGGATATGATGATGAATCGTCTCATGGCAAATGCTGCCAACAAAGTTACGCAATTATTCTACCTCAAAATGCATTATTGAGAAAATTGTACGAAATCAAAATATAATGTACGGAATCAACTGCGGAATATAAACTTGTACACCAGTTTTCCATTTGGTACACACGCCCGTAAAATCCTTGATTTTCAATAATATTTACAGGAATTTTGCATAAGAAATTTTAAAAAACCACTATATGAAAACCAAATTCAGACTTGCCTTGCCTATTGTATCGGCAACTTTAATTGCAACTGTTGCGGCCGTTCCGTTCCTGGGCGGATGCACCAAAGAGAAACCTTGTGAAGAGGCCACATTCAATTATGAAGAGTATGTGAGAAATGAAAATCTTGCCGTTGTAAAAAAGGATGACGGCAAAATCTCCATCAAGAACATTGTAACCGGAGAGACCACCATCAAGGACATCAAAGTGGACTGGACATCTTCGTCGGGAATAGACACACTGGCAGTCTTCTGCGCAGACGGGAAGAGGGGTTACTTCAATGTGAACTCCGGAAAAATTGTGATTGAACCAAAATACAGAAGGGCCTGGAATTTTTCGGAAGGGGTTGCCGCAGTGCAGATGAACGGCTACATAGGTTTCCTTCATCCCGACGGTAAGGTAGCCATAGATTTCAAATACCCATACTACGGCAATCCATTGTCTGATTTCATCTTCAGCAACGGGCATTGCGTGGTTGCCGATTCAACAGGAAAATGCGGAGTGATAAACCTGAAGGGAGAATGGGTTATAGATCCTGTATATGACAACATCTCAATATTCAAGGAGTACGCCCTGGTAAAACAGGCCGGCATGAGGGCCCAGATGCAGTACGACGGCAAAGTCATCAACGAGTACGTGGTTGATGCCATTTACAAACTCACTTATGAAAGAAATGAATATTATGAAAATAACGACGGCGAGGTTTGCTCGGTATCTAAAACTGTGGAAACCGGCATGTACTACTATAAGGTAGGTGGCCGTATGGGTCTGATGGACAAGAATTGCAAGAGACTCACAGAGCCCCTATACACTGATATAACAGCAGTTACCGAAAACATCTTCAGGGCCCAACTGCTCGACAATTATTCGGAGGTAATCCTCAACGCAAAAGGGGAAGTGATGCAGTAATATGAAAAAAACAATTACCAATATCCTCATTTTTTTCCCTGCAGTTTTCCTCATCACCAGTCTGGTGCTGATATATGCCCTCAAAAGCGGCCCTATTAAATGGACTCCGCTAATGCTTAAACGGGAATGGCAGTTCAGGGGTACAGGAACGGTATCCAAGATGTATTGGGTTCCGTTGCAGGAGATCTCCCCAAATGCCATAAAGGCAATTGTAATGAGTGAAGACCAGCGGTTTATGGAACACCACGGTGTAGACCTTGTTGAACTTGAGCTGATGCTGCGCTCCTATAAAAACGGCGATGCCGGATTGAGGGGATGCAGCACCATCACCCAGCAGGTGGCAAAAAACTGCTTCACCTTCTCCTCCAACACATATCTCCGCAAGGCCATGGAACTGTATTGGGCATCATTAATGGAAATTTTTTGGAATAAAGAAAGGATATTGGAAGTATATATGAATGTAGTAGAGGTTGGAAGGGGACTTTATGGAGTTGAAGCCGCATCCCGTGAGTACTTCCATTGTAGGGCAAAAGAGATGACTGAACACGATGCCGCATCCTTGGCCGTAATACTCCCCTCCCCCCTCACCACATCCCCATCCGAAGCCTGGTCCGCCAAACCGGAGCGGATTGAGAGGCTGGTTGTTGAATTGAAGAGAAAAAAATTTCCACCAACCCCGGTTGTATCTGACTTTTCATGACATTATAAATTGCTATCTTTACATCATAAAGTTAGCAATAAGTGAAGGTGATGACAGATTTACAGTTAGTAAGAGGTATTCTTAACAATGATGAGCGTGCATGGAGGTTCATTTGCAGAAATATGAAAGCAGGAATTTTTGCAAAGGTGCGGGAGAAGAACATTTTTATAAACCCACAGGATCTGGAGGATATTTTCCAGGAATCGTGCCTTATCCTCATGCAGAGAGTAAAGGAGGAAAAATTTGAGTCCAACCAGAAGAACGGCATTTTCAATTTCCTTGTCACTACAGGAAACAATCTGGCAAGGAATGTAATGAGGAAGAAAAGCAAGGTCACTCTTGAAGATACAATTCCTGAACCTGACAAAACGCTCAATCAGGACCCGGAAATTTCTGCAGAAGAGAAACAGAGGACCCAAAATGAGTATCTCGACAGGATTTACAGTTCCATCCCTGCCGATTGCCAAAAAATATTGAAACTTTCCATTTGGGACCGCAAGCCAATGGATGACATTGCAAGCATAATGGGTATGAAGAATGCCGATTCTGCCATAACCAAAAAGAGCAAGTGTATGAACAAATTCAAGGAAATAGGAAAAATGCTCATTGAAAATGATGAGTTTGCAGAGGAGGTTGTGCGCAATGCTGTGGAAAGGGCTGCCTTAAGGGCACTTTTGGAAGAGGAGAAGGAGAACTCCGATGAAGGTTTCATGATGGCTGCATTCAATCCCGATGACGATGAAAAATAAACTGCAACAATGGGGATACAGAGTATCCGTTGCAGCATTCTCCATGCTTGCAGCACTGTTTTTCTGCGTACTGGTCACCTCTGTGGGGAAGAATCTCATTGACATGATGGTAAGGGTTGGATGGGCATGGAGGCACCCTGGCAATTATGTAGGGCTGTGGGCCGGATTCTTTGCTTACGGGATGTTCCTGATCTCACTCATTATCCCAAGGGTAAGACATAATCTCAACTGGTTCATGAAGTTTACACATGAACTCGCCCATACGCTGGTGGCATTGCTTTTCTTTGCCAGGATTAAGGAATTTGTAGTTAGGGACAGGGACTGTTATGTGAATTACAAAAGCGGGCCAATCGGCTATATTCCAGTCACATTGGCGCCATACTGCATCCCTGTATACACATTCATGCTTTTCCCGTTCAGATTTGTGGGAGATGCAGGCTATATGATTGTCTTTGATGCATTGATTGCGTTCAGTTACGCATTCCATATCCATATGTTCATAAGACAGACCAGGCTCTCGCAGCCCGATATTGAGAACTGTGGAACGGGCAGATCTGCAGCCTTCATAATGTTTGTCCATTTTACAGTATTGGCCCTGATTTTGGCAATCCCAAAAGGTGGGGTGCTGAATGCTGTTCAGAGGGTATTTTGGAAGTACCCTGCCCAAATTCTGGGCAACCCGGTGGAATGGTTCCAGGAAATCATAAAATATTTTTAGCGGGTAATCATGTGGTACATAGTAATCCTGATACTTCTGACAATGCTGTGCCTGGCATTCATAACTCCATCATTATTTGATACGGATACGGCAGAAGTGCCCCGCCACAATGCGCTCAAGACCGGCCAAAAACCGGACACCAAAAAGAAGAATGTCAAGACCGATGCCAGCATAAACCGGATGCTGGCAGAATGTACCGCACTGCTCAAGGAACTGAATGTTCCCGTCTCAAGTTCCGTATGCCCAACGGTAAAACTCATTGGCACCAGACGCACCCTTGGCAGATGCTGCGCTAAAGGAAGCAGAAAAAAGTATACAGAATACGACTACTACATAGAAATCTCCAGATACACCCTGAACAACCCCGAAAAATCTATCCGCAACACCCTCATCCACGAACTGCTCCATACTGTTCCCCACGGCATGTGCCACACCGGTGAGTGGAAGAAATGGGCCAAATATGTAAGCCAGAAAACCGGACATACAATCCAACGCCTTGCTGAAAATAAAAACGAATAACCGGTTCGAACAATTCAGATTTTAAAATTACACTTTTGTGCAATATTCAAGAGGTTTCCTTAACATATTTTTGCAGTAAAGACAAAAACATCAACACATATGAAAAAGTCACATTTCCTCTATCTTGCCATAATTCTGGCACAACTTATAATCACCGGCAACATTTCCGCCCAGGACAAACAGCAGGAAATGTTCCACAATTACTCAAAACTACTTTCTCCAGAAAAAGTATACCTTCATACAGACAAAGATGTCTACTTTGCCACTGATACGATCTGGTTCAGCGGCTATGTGGAGAATGCCTCTTATGCGAGTGAGTTTGATGAGTCAAACTATATTTATGTGGAGCTTATAGGCGACCAGCTTTTCAGAGATTACAACAGTTGGCTAAACTTTTCCGTTAAAGAGCCGGATGTAGTTGCAAGAAAGAAAATCCGTCGCATTGGCAACAGTTTTCAGGGATATATTATAGTTCCTGAAATGCACTCCACTGGAAGGGCTGTTATTAGGGCGTACACATACTGGATGCTCAACAGGCCTGCAGAATATATGTTCTATAAAGAGCTGGAGCTTACCAATCCCATGAAGGATAAGTTGGTTTCAGCTATGGCTGAAAAGAAGGTAAAGAACAAGAAAGAATATATCCGTCTTGGAGAGAAATCGCCTTTTGAGAAGGAGAAACAGGAGGAAGAAAGGTATGATGTGCAGTTCCTCCCAGAAAGTGGAAACTATATACAAGGCACCAATAGCGTGATATATATAAAAGCTATAGGCAGAGGTGGAGCTGGAGTTCAGATATTTGGAGAGGTAATGGATTCTAATGAGAAGGTTATTGCACAATATAGCACAGATTCATTGGGCTTTGGCAAGATTGAGTTTGAATCTCTTCCACAGGGAAAACTATACGCTACAATAAAGGATTCATTTGGTTATGAAGGTAAGAAAGTAAAGCTTCCTGAGGCAATTGAAGAGGGCGTTGCTATTCATGGAGCTTTTAATGTAAGTACAGAAAGTATTTATGGAGATAATGATAATATGGTTTTAAAGTTCTCAGTATCTCCTTCTCTATTGGGTAACTCTTTGCGCATCTGTCTTCATAATGGCTCTGAAATATACTACAGCAAGCCTATAAATGAAATTTCTGAATCCATCACATTAAGTCTCAAACCTCTTACAGCAGGAATACATTCTGTCAGCGTTGTTGACAATGCCGGCAATGTGTATGCTGAAAGACCGTTTATTGTATTGCCTGCTGAAAAAGAAGCCCTTGATTTGACAGCCCAGAAAGAGGAGTTTGGCAAAAGAGAGCAGGTAAATGTAAAGATTAGTCTGCCAAAAGAAATGCTTGACAATTCTGCCAACTTTTCAGTATCAGTTACTGATATGGGTATAATTGATAACTGCGAGAAGACTACCATGCAATCTTATATGCTTCTCAAAAGTGAACTTAGAGGACATATAGAGAATATAGACTGGTATTTCAATGATACAATCTCATTGGCTGCACGAATGCACAGGGCAGACATGCTTATGCAGACTCAAGGCTGGAGGTATTATGATGTGGAGAAGATTATGAAGGCTAAAAATGAAATGCCTCATTTTGGCAGGGAATACAAGCAGACTCTATTTGGAAAAGTAGTGAATCCACTTACCCTTACAAAAAAAGCAACCGTAGCATTTGTGGCCCCTTCCATCAATTTTAAGGCAATGGGACAAATTGATTCCGGTTACTGGGTACTTAAGGATATAGATTTCCCAGAAGATACAGAATTTATTATAAGTGCAACCGGTAAAAACGGAAAGAGCACCAGCCATATGCCTATAATGCAGAATGACTACTATGCGCCAATAATGAGCTATCCTGTAAGTCCGGAGAAAGTGGTCTACACTCCAAAATACCAGAAAATAGTGGAGACCATATACTACAGCCATGATGAAGATGGAGAGCATGCTATGGCATTTGAACTGAATCCGGTAATTGTAACTTCGCAGCTTATTACCCCTAAAAACTCGCCGTCTCCTATACCAAACTATCCAATCCGTAAAGACTGGTACAGAGACTCTGTTGACATGAAACCTTATACGAGGAGTTGTACGTTGGGTGAGTACATTGCTGAAACTTATCCTGGTGTAAAATATAGAAATGGGAGTCTTTACGGATATAAAATAAATGAAATTACAATGAACAGTATGATTGCATCCGGTCGTACTAATAGAGAGGGGATAGTAGATATTTATCTCAATAGGATGCAAGTCTTAAGTCATGAAAAAGAAACTTTATTAAATACGCCAGTTGGGGAGTTTGAATCAGTAATATATGTAGCTGGATTATCTGCAGCACCATTTCAATTCGGTATGAAATTAGGCCAAATGTTTCCATCTCCGGTACTAATGGTAAGGACTAAACCTCATGTTAGAACAGATGAAATACCATATAATGTATCGCAGGCTAATCCTCTGGGCTGGCAAAAACCTGCTAGATTCTACTCTCCAAAATACGACACTCCAGAGAGCAAGAAATCCAAGGCTAAAGATAACCGAATTACCTTGTACTGGAACCCTGCGGTAAAACTTGATGAGAATGGTGAGACTACAATCAGCTTCTACACCTCCGATTCAGACTCGCAATACCGCATTGAGGTGGAGGGAAGATCTGCTGCAAGACAGTATCATTATGCGGAAAAGATCATCGGGAGGAAGATAGAAACTTCTGCTGGAACAAAGAAAAAATAGACAATTATGAATAACTGTCATTTTTATTTATATCAACTGATGATTCTGTGCGTAGGTAACGGCTTCTGCAATGTTCTTTACATCCATTTTCTGAAAGATGCTCCTTTTGCATGCCTTTACGGTATCTACAGATCTGCAGATGTTGTCTGCAATGTCGTTCATGGTATATCCTTGGGTTGATAGCGACAAGACCTCCTTCTCTGTCTCCGAAAGCACTATCTCGTCTTTTTTCTCCCACTTGTGATAATCCAGGGAGTACTCGTAGAATGTGTCTGCACCCGGCTTCTTCATAATCACATTGCCGGCCTTATTGCCCGCTGCCAGTGAAATTGTACACATTCCCAACCACATCTTTCCGTCTTTTGTAAGCACAAGCGGGGTAATCTTATGATTGATCAGCCTTTTCCTCTTTCCTCTCTTTATATGAAAATTATAGGAGATTGTATAGTCCTGCCTCTCGTTGAGCGGAATAGTTTCAAACAGGTCAAAACCTTTCTCGTTTATCTCAAGAAGCATCTGAAGATCATCTTCCGGAACATAGTCTATGTAGAATCTGTATCCAAAATCCTTTACCTGCTGCGCGTCCACTCCACAAAGCTTTGCTATGTTGCTTGAAACATACAGAAAATCTTTCTTGTGGTAGTCTATAATGTAAACACATTGGTAGGTGCTCCTCTCAAATGACTTTGCCGCCCTTATGAGGAGGTTTACATTTGAGTAGTCAGTATCATTGATACTTTCAACGGTGTTAAGAAGCGAAAAGAAATCACCTATCTGTATATTATTTTCCATAAGGCCAGATTTTCAATACCTTGTAAAAATAATAAAATATATCCACTGCTCCTATTTTTATTACACAATAGTGTAACTGAAAACTACTTGTCTCCAGCCAATCTATCCAAAGCCAGAACCACAAGATTCTTAACCAGTTCCTTATAATCAGGTTCGGCACCTTTGTGGTAGCGGTTGGCAATGATGCAGCACACTGTGCCGGCACGGTGACCGAGTTTGGCGGCAAGACCTGCAAGGGCCGAGCCTTCCATCTCAAAGTTGGTTATGCGCCAGTGGTCAAAGCGGAACTTCTCAAACTTCTCCACCATATCGGGCATTGCAAGAGGCACCCTCAAAACACGGCCTTGAGGGCCGTAGAAGCCGGAAGCGGAAATGGTAACACCTTTAACGGTAACGTCGGCAAAGAGGTCAATCAGCTCCTGCGAGGCACGTACAAAATACGGCGCAGGGAGATGGCTGTCCCAGCCTGTAAACTCCACAAAAGCATCCTCCATCTCGCGGTAAGAAACCTCATCACGTCCGGCATACCAGTTAAGGAGTCCGTCTGCACCAACAGAAATGTGGGAGAAGACAAAAGAGCCCACCGGTATATCGGGCTGGATGGCCCCGGAGGTGCCTATACGGAGAACTCTCAAGCTGCGGAGGTTCTCCTTAACCTGTCGGGATGAAAAATCTATGTTTACAAGGGCGTCGAGCTCTGTCATTACAATGTCGAGGTTGTCGCATCCTATTCCGGTGGAAAGGACTGTCATCCTGCATCCTTTGTAGGTTCCGGTTGCGGATACAAACTCCCTTGAGGCCTTGCGCACCTCAACGGTATCAAAGAATGATGATACAAGTTCCACACGGCCTGGGTCTCCAACCAGGATTACGGTGTCTGCAAGTTCCTCCGGTTTGAGGTGAAGGTGGAATACAGACCCGTCACTGTTGATAATGAGCTCTGAAGCACCTATTTTTTCCATTTTTTCCTGTTTTTGGTCATATCTCTAAGTGAGTTCATTCCCTGTACCAAAGCCTCGTCCTCAGAAATTTTTCTGAATGCCATGAATACAAATATAGCTGCAACTATAGGGAATACTGCTGAAATTGTAAAGACTGCTCCATCCAACCTTGTAAAGTACATATAGGCAATCCAACCCTGGAAAGCCAACAGTACCAACATGTTGTAGATACAAATGCGCATCTGCTGGATTCTTCTCTTGTAGATGAAGATTGAGAAGAATGAAAGGACAAATGTTACAATCACAAAAATGAGGAATGGCCAGTACTGGGTAAATTTCATAATGGTCTCCCCATCCAAATTTCTCATCAATGGCCTGAAAAACAACGAGAACAATAATCCCGACGAAGCCAACAGATACAAACTCTGAATTCTCTGAATCATATTATTTCAATTTTTAATTATTACTCTTCCTTTATACAATATTTCTTTATTACGCTATAGGCATCCTGCACACCCAACTCACCGGCCTTGCTCAAGTCTATACATCCTTTCTCCTTATCTTTCAAGTAGATAAGAACAAGTCCTCTATTGAAATATGCCTGTGACAGTGCAGGATAAAGTTCAATTGCCTTTGTGTACTGGTTGATGGCCTCAGGCAGGTCACTAGAGAGGCAATACAGGTTACCCAGATTATAGTATGTGAACGGCAGCTTAGGCATCAGCTTGGCAGCCTTGTTCATATCGTGTATGGCAGGGGCATAATCGTAGCTCATTGAGCTTCGCTCCTTCACGCGGGCCCTTGCAGCACCGGAATTGTCCAATGTAAGGATCTGCACGTTGTTCTCCATTGATGATATGAAGTCTATCATCTCCGCCTGGAGGGCACCCCTGTTTATGTAATAGAATGTCTGCTCAGGCTCGTTCTTGATGGCTTGGGTATAGTTTTCAAGAGCCGAGTTATATCGGTTGTCAACTCCGTCGGCTACAGCCTTGGCAAAGTAGAGTTTTGATATCTCTGCCCCCTGTACTTTGGCCTTCTCCTTGTCTGAAAGCTCCTCCATAATCTGGGCCAGTTTCATATGGTAATTGTCGGGAAGAACAACTGCATTTTTAGTGGAATTAAGCTCCACAGGAAGAGGTATCTCCCCGGTGAACTTCTCTATCTCCTTGTCCTCCCACTTGCTCTCAAGGGCCATCCTTATGTTGTTGCTTTTGCTGAGGTTGAACTTGAAGAGCGGTTTGAGACGGATATCAACATCGCGGTGCTGAAGCAGTTCGTTGTCAAAGTCCTTCTTGGCAAAATCTGCATCCAGAGCAAGGAGCTTGTCATATTTGCGGGTTGTGTCGGCAAACATGGCCTGACCAAGGCTGTCTCCTGTACGCAGCTGATATTCACGTATTTTCTGTTGTGCAATCTCCGCATCTTTCTTTGCAGAGGTGAACTGTCCCAACTGGCTTTTGGCGTATGAACGGTTCATATATGCCTTTGCAAAATCGGGATAAAGGCTGATGGCTTTTGAGTAATCATCAGTAGCATCCCTGAACCTTCCCATCTCAAGGAACACCCCCGCGCGGTTGAAGTATGCAAGCACGTTGTTGGGATTCACAGCAATTACACGGTCATAATCATCCAACGCGTTGTTGTAGTCTCCAATCTGGGCCCTGATGATTGCCCTGTTGTAAAGGGTAAGGGCGTTGCCGGGCTCTTGCTCCAGTACGGTGTTCAAATCTTCCAAAGCTCCCTGTATCATCTCTTTCTCATATCTGATAAGTGCCCTGTTGAAGAATGCAAAAGTATTTAGGGAATCCAGTTCAATTGCCTTGTCAAGGTCTGTAAGGGCCTCATCAGTCTTCTCCTGCATTGCGTAGATTCTGGAACGTCTGATGTATCCCTCCGGATCAAAGGTGTTGATCTTTATGGCCTTGTTGTAGTCATTGAGGGCCTTGGTGGTGTCTCCAAGATAGAGATAGCAGGCTCCGCGGTTAAGGTACGCATCCGCCGCCTTGGGCTCTGCCTTTATGAAACGGTTGAAGTCCTTTACCGCTTTCTCAAACTGCTGTGAGAGGAAATAGGTTACTCCACGGCTAAAGTACAACCCGGTATAACTTGGTCTGAGGTCTACAGCCTCAGCAAGATCCTTGAGTGCCATGTCATACTTTCCGGTACGGCTTAGGGTAATGGCCCTGTAGTGGTACGCCGGAGTGTAGATAGGGTTAAGCCTGAGCGAGGTGTTGAAATCCTTCTCGGCACCTATATAATCGCCAAGGTTGTATTTGGCTATTCCTCTGAAGAAGTACGCATCAAAAAGGGTACTGTCCAGCCTTGCCAGGATATTGAAATTCTCTATGGCGCTTGAGTACTTTCCGTCTATCAGCATCTGCCTTCCACGGTAAAAGAACTGGTCTATATCGTATTGCGCCTGTGCCGCCACCGAAACCATTGCCAGAATGGCCACACAAAAAAGTTTCTTAAGTCTGTTCATACTATCTTGCAAATCTACACAAAATAGAGAACACCTCAAAATATACGCCAAAGTGCCCATTGGGACGACGTCCTAATGGGCACTTTTTGTTACAATAACTCCTCAATCCTCAGAAGTTCATTGTACTTGGCAGTCCTCTCCGAGCGGCACACCGATCCGGTCTTTATCTGGCCGGCGTTTACGGCAACGGCAAGGTGGGCAATGAAAGGGTCTTCGGTATCTCCGCTACGGTGGGAAATGATGCAGGCATAACCATGCCGCTGGGCCAACGCTATAGTTTTTAAGGTTTCCGTCAAGGTGCCTATCTGGTTCACCTTAACCAGGATTGCATTGGCACACTTCTCATTTATCCCCTGCTCCAGCCAGCGCGCATTTGTAGCAAAGAGGTCATCCCCAACAAGCTGGCACCTGCCGGAAAACTCGGAAGTGATCTGTTTCCACCCCTGCCAGTCATCCTCGGCAAGAGGATCCTCTATTGAATCAATCGGATAATTCTCAACCAGCCCCTTCAGATAGGCAATCTGCTCCGGGGTACTCCGCCTCAAACCATTCTCCTGCTCAAAGCGGGAATAATCATAATACCCGTGAACCCACTCCCCGCTTGGATTATAATGTCCATGTACATAAAACTCAGAGGCGGCACAATCAAGGGCAATGGTCACATCCTTGGAAGGGACATATCCGGCATTCTGGATGGCATAAACAATATAGTTCAACGCCTCCTCCGCACTGGCAAAGTTTGGGGCAAAACCGCCCTCATCCCCCACACTCACACTCAGCCCTGCCTTAAGTAGCACCTTGCGCAAGCTGTAAAACACATTGGAACCCATCTCCAGCCGCTCCCTGAACGTAGGAGCCCCAACCGGCCTGATCATAAACTCCTGAAAAGCTATGGGGGCACTGGAATGGCGCCCACCGTTTACAATGTTCATCATAGGGACAGGAAGCACATGAGCATCAATACCGCCCAAATACCTGAACAACGGAATCTTGAGGGAATCTGCAGCAGCCTTGGCCACCGCAATGGAAACACCCAGTATGGCATTGGCTCCCAACCTCGACTTGTCGGCAGTTCCATCCAGCGCAATCATCAGTTCATCCACAGCCCTCTGGTCGAACACATCACACCCCACCAGTTCCGGCGCAATAATTTCATTCACATTGGCCACCGCCTTCAACACACCCTTCCCGCCATATCTCCCCTTCACTCCATCCCTCAACTCAACTGCCTCCTTAATTCCCACGGATGCACCGCTTGGCACACTCGCACGTCCCCATGACCCGTCATTGAGGAACACCTCCACCTCTACAGTGGGGTTTCCGCGCGAATCTATAATTTCTCTTGCTTTAATATTTGAAATGTCCATATACACAAAATTTCAGGTATATGGAAAACACCCGCAGAAGGGCAAAGTTCACCAACCGGCAAATATTTTTCCCGACAAATAAAACCTACCACGGCAGCGCCACAGAGCCCATCATCACACGGATATCGGCAGCACGCTTGCGCACCCCTGCAGAAGGGGCATTGGCCTTACGGACAAGGGGATTTGGGAGGCAGGCGGCAATCAGGGATGCCTGTCGGGAAGAAAGTTTGGCTGCACGGGTACAGAAAAGATGCTCTGCGGCTGCCTCGGCACCATAAATGCCACACCCCATTTCGGCCACATTCAGGTACACCTCAAGAATCCTCTCCTTGCCCCATAAAGTCTCAATAAGAAATGTAAAATAGACTTCAAAGCCCTTACGGACCCAGCTGCGCCCCGGAAACAGGAACACATTTTTGGCGGTCTGCTGACTGATGGTACTCGCCCCGCGGAGTCTCTTCCCCTTGCGGTGTGCATCCAGCGCCTTGTCTATCTCAATCCAGTCGAACCCGTTATGGGAAAAGAACCTCGCATCCTCAGAAGCAATTGCCGCCTTGGCAAGATTGGGAGAAATCTTCTCCATGGGCTGCCAACTCTTGCGGGTAACAAAAGAATCATCGTCCCAGTTCTGGCAGGTACGCACAACCATCAGCGGGGTAACATACACCGGTACCCACCGGAGCACCAACACCCACAGCACAGTAATGGCCACAAACCACAAAGGGATATAAAGGAACAGCCATCTGAAAAACTTGAAGCCCTTCTTTTTCTTCATGTTACAAAATCATCCAAATAAAACGGTAGATAAGGTCAATCCTCTTAACCAGCACATCAACATCCAGATTGTCAACATTATCAGATTCCTTGTTGGTATGCTTCGTTATTCCCGACGTAAACAGCAGCGCCGGCACTCCCACAGCCGTAAAACTCTGCTGGTCGGACAATCTGTAAAAAATATCATAGAAATCCTGGCTGCCGTAATAAGAATAATCCAATTCCAGCCCCAGTCCAAAATACTCATTAGTAAAATCCAGCTGCTCCTTCTGCCACCCCTTCAGTTTATCACCTCCCAGAACCAGCAGATACTCAGGGTTTTTACCCACAGGAGAGAGTGTACTTCCAATCTGGTCCATATTCACCATACAGGTAATGTTCCCCGGAGAAATCCCCAACCTGGAAACAAAATATTTGCTCCCCTGCAACGAAAAATTGTTCCCGTCAAATGCCACAAACACAATATTCGCCTCAAGATTGCCCCTCTCCTGATACCTCTTTCCAAACATCCTTGCCAACTCGAGCAGAGCAGTCACCCCCGAAGCATTGTCATCGGCTCCCGGATACACCTTTCCGTCAATGATTCCAAGATGATCAAAATGTGCCCCCACAATCACATAGGGCGCATTTTTTCTTCCCGACGGCAAATACCCAACCACATTGTGCCCCTTCTTCTCAATCTTTACTCCATGACTGTTACCGGCAATCTCCCTGTAAGTTTGTGTATATGACTGGCGACCCCCTTTACCTGCAGGGAGATTGAAAGGCTGGAAAAAGCTTACACTCCTGAAGGGCTTCACCCCATAACTCTCCATGCATGCAGCAATATACTCTGCTGTCCTCATGGCCTGGGCAGTACCGGCCTCCCTTCCTGCCACCTCCTCAGATGTGAGATACTCCAGATGATCCATGGCACCCTCCCGGGTAAGGAGGTACCTGTAAGTATCTGATGTATGCACCTGCCCGAATGCCGCCACGGCAGACAACATTGCCACTGCCACAAAAATGGCCATTCTTCTCATATGTGCACTCAAATTCATCGGGATTAAAAATTTACAGGGTGCAAAGATAACAAAATACCCCATTTCCCCACACAGCATCCAAATATCCTCATTTCTGCCACAAAACCAGGACAAAACCTTCCGCTTGTAACAAAATGTCCCGGAAACGCCACAAATTCCGGGACAAAACCATCCACCAACAACAAAATGTCCCAAAATCGCCACAAATTCCGGGACAAACCCCGCAACTGCACAAAAAAATCCGGGCAGGAAATTCCCACCCGGACTTGAACAAAAAGACGACGTAACTTTCTACCAGATATTGATCCTCTCCTGTGGAGCCATCCACATTGCATCGCCCTCCTTAATTCCGAATGCCTCATAGAAACCGTCAATGTTGCGCAAAGCACCGTTTACGCGCCATTTGCCCAATGAGTGTACATCGGTCTTGGTTCTGCGGAGAATCTCCTGCGGACGTACATTCTGTGCCCAAAGGTTTGCATAACCCAAGTAGAAGCGCTGGTTATGGTTGAAACCGTCAATGTCTGCAGGAACCGGCTTGCCTTTCAATGTATTCATGTATGCCTGATGTGCAATAAGAAGACCGCCCTGATCTGCAATGTTCTCGCCAAGTGTATATGCTCCGTCTGCATGAACGGTATCAATTACAATAATCTTGTTGAACTGCTCAACAAGCACCTGTGCACGCTCGTTGAACTTGGCCTCATCCTCTGCTGTCCACCAGCCGCTGATGTTTCCGTCCTTATCATAGTTGCGGCCCTGGTCATCAAAGCCGTGGGTCATCTCGTGTCCTATAACCACACCAATACCGCCGTAGTTTACAGCATCATCCGCATTAGGGTTGAAGAACGGTGGCTGAAGGATTGCTGCAGGGAAGCAGATCTCGTTGGTGGTTGGATTGTAGTACGCATTTACAGTCTGAGGGCTCATTCCCCATTTTGTGCGGTCTACAGGCTGACCCTCCCTCTCCATCATCTCATTGTGTGAGAAGATGTTTGAACGGCAGATGTTTGCCCAATAAGAATCATTCTTAATCTCAAGAGCTGTATAGTCTTTCCATTTGTCGGGATAACCAACCTTAACAATGAAGGTTCCAAGTTTCTCCTGAGCCTTTGCCTTGGTCTCATCGCTCATCCACTCAAGGGCATTGATTCTCTCGCCAAGGGCAACCTGAAGGTTGCTTACCATCTCAAGCATTTTCTCCTTTGACGATGCAGGGAAATATTTCTCCACATACATCTGTCCGAAAGCCTCTGCCAAAGAGCCGTTCACAACAGCAAGCGAGCGTTTCCAAAGCGGCTGAAGCTCCTCACGGCCCTGCATTGCCTTGCCGTAGAAAGCAAAGTTTGCCTGCACAAACTCATCGCTCAAATAGTTTGAAGCGGCATTCAACAGCTTGAATACCAAGTACTCCTTCTGGTCCTCAAGGGAAACTTTCTTCATCATTTTGGTCATACCCTCAAAGAAAGGTTTCTGGGAAGCGTTCAACTCAGTTGAGTTTTTGATTCCAACCTCCTTGAAGAAGATATCCCAGTTGATGAAGCCGTAATTCTTTTTGAACTCCTCAACCGGCATCTTGTTGTAGTTCTTGTGAACGTCCCTTCTGGTTGCGCGGTCTACAGATACCTCAGCAATTTTGGTTTCAAGGGCAAGAACACTTTTTGCAGCATTTCCAGCCTCTTTTGGAGAATATCCTGCCAAAAGGAAAAGTTTGTTCATATACTCCTTGTAAGCCTCACGGATCTTGACAGAGCTCTCATCATCCAAAAGATAATAGTCCCTGTCACCCATTGAAAGTCCACCCTGAGAAAAACGCAAAAGGTTCATTGTGCTGTTCTTCTGGTCTGCACCAATGCCAAAACCAAAGAACGGACTTGCACTCTCCACATGCATCTTTGCAATCATTGCAGAAAGCTCATCCATGTTTTTAATGCCCTTGATAGCTGCAATCTGCTCCATAACCGGAGCTGCACCCTCAGCATTGCGTTTGGTGGTATCCAAACCCAAAGCATACATGATCTGGATCTTCTCACCCACGCTGCCCGGCTCTTGCACATTTGCATTAAGCTCCTCAATCAGCGCTTTAAGTTTCTCCTGATTCTCTTTGTCCAACTGGTCAAAAATGCCATATCTGGCATACTCTGGAGTTAAAGGATTGTTGGCCATCCAGCCACCGCAAGCATACTGGTAGAAATCCTCACCCGCAGCCACGGTATTGTCAAAGTTGGCAAGATCAATGGCAGGTTTTCCCTCCTCCTTGCCCTGTGTACAACCGGCAAACATCATTGCCGCCACACCTAGTGTCATAAAAATCTGTTTCATAATGCCACAAATGTATATAAAAATTACCTCCTTGGCAATCCCTCGTAGCAGACCGTGCCGCCGGCATCGCCGCCACCCGGGCCGAGTTCAATTTCCCAATCGGCAGCGGCAATCACATCCTGATTGTGCTCAACCACAATGATTGAATGGCCGCGCTCCACAAGGGCATTGAATGCTGCAAGAAGTTTCTTTATATCGTGGAAATGCAGTCCGGTGGTTGGCTCGTCAAAAATGAAAAGCGTAGGGCCGGCAACGGCACTTTTACCGCTGGAATCCTTGCTCAGGAACTGGGCAAGCTTCACCCTCTGGCTCTCTCCGCCGCTCAAGCTGCTGCTGCTCTGGCCAAGCTGCACGTAGCCCAAGCCAACGTCATCCAGAATCTGCAACTTGGCTGCAATCCTCTTGGCTGCAGACTCCTTCTGCGCTCCAAAGAATGCTATCGCCTCCTCAACACTCAAGTCGAGCACCTCATTGATGCTCTTGCCCTGATACTTCACCTCCAGCACCGCAGGCTTGAACCTCTTTCCGCCACACTCCTCGCACACCATCTTAATATCTGCCATAAACTGCATTGGGATAGTGATCATACCCTCGCCCAAACACTGCGGACACCTTCCCCCATCAATATTGAAAGAAAAATGGGAATGTCCGAAACCGTTCACCTTGGCATACTGCTGCTCGGAATAAAGTTTGCGGATATCATCGTAAATCTTCAGATAAGTAACCGGATTTGAGCGGGAACTCTTGCCAATAGGGTTCTGGTCTACAAACTCCACACCCGCAATCTTGTCAAGATCACCTTTCAGCTCCTTGAATGCACCCGGCTTGAGCCCGAACTGCTGGAAATGCCTTGCCAGCGCCGGGTAAAGGGTATCCCCAATAAGGGTTGACTTTCCGCTGCCGCTCACACCTGTAATGGCCGTAATCACCCCAAGAGGAAACTTCACCGACACATTCTTGAGGTTGTGTTCCATAGCACCGCAAACCTCCACCGCATACTTCCACTCCCTCTTCTTTCCGGAAATGTCAATCTTCTTTATTCCCGACAGATAATCTATCGTAAGTGATCCGCTGCCTGTACATTTCCCATCCTTGCACTTCTCAATGGCCTTCTGTATTCCCTCCTCCACAGGACCCTGGTACACCACCTCGCCACCGTTCACACCTGCATATGGACCAATATCAATAAGTTCATCTGCAGAGCGGATAATCTCCTCATCATGCTCCACAATAAGGACAGTATTTCCCAGATCCCTCAAATCCTTTATTACCCTAATCAGCTTTCCTGTATCCTTGTGGTGAAGTCCAATACTCGGCTCATCCAGAATGTACAGCGAACCTACCAGGCTGCTGCCCAGCGAGCTCACAAGATTGATTCTCTGACTCTCTCCACCGCTCAAAGTGTTTGCATGACGGCTCAGGGTAAGATACCCCAGCCCAACATTCTCAATATAGTTCAGGCGGCTGCAGATCTCCTTTATTGCCCGTTCCGCAACAGCCTCATCATATTTGTCAAGCACCAGCTCCTTAAAAAACGCATTCAAGGAAGTGATGCTCATATCCATCAGATCAATGATTGTCTTGCCGGCAATCTTCACATAAGTGGCCTCCTTGCGCAAGCGGCTTCCTTCACACTCCCTGCACACGGTCTTGCCCGAATATCTCGCCAGCAGATACTTGTACTGCACCTTATAGCGCATAGTCTCCACCATCTCAAAGAACGGTGTGATTCCCATGAACTGGTTGTTCCCGTTCCAAAGGAGCTTCTTCTGCTCCTTGGTAAGTTCTGCATACGGTTTGTGGATAGGGAACCCGAATTTATGGGCAACCATGATGAACTCCTTCTGGAACTTGCCCATCACCTCACCCCTCCAGCATGCAACAGCACCCTCATAAACCGAGAGTGATGCATTTGGAATAACCAGACTCTCATCAATACCAATCATACTGCCGTAACCGCCGCACACCGGACATGCTCCAACAGGATTGTTATAGCTGAACAGCAGCTCGGTAGGCTTCTCAAAGCGGATACCGTCTGCCTCAAACAGATTTGAAAACTGATGAATTGCAACCTCTCCGGCACGCCCCTGCTGACACGCCACCACAAGCTTCCCGCCTCCCTCATTGAATGCGGTCTGCACAGAATCCATCAGACGGGTAAAATCCTCCTCAGCCAGTCCCGCTCCACTTCCAGCCGCCACAAGATACCTGTCAACCATTATGTACAGCGGCTCTCCCGCAAAGGCATCCACATCCTGCAGCACCGAATCGAGCCTCACCATCCCCTTCTCCGCAGAGAAAAGTCTGGAATATCCTGCATCCTTCACCGAAAGGAGCTTCTCCACCTTATTTGGGTTCTCCACCCAGTCAATCTGGGCAAGAATATATGCAGTGATGTTGTCGGGACCATCATTTTTAATCTTCCCGATGAATTCCACCACATCATTTGCCGTATGGCACTTCACCTCCTCACCGGTAATTGGGGAATAGGTGCGGCCTATTTTGGTGAAAAGGAGACGTAGATAATCGTAGATCTCCGTTGTGGTACCCACTGTTGAACGGGGATTGCGGGTATTTACCTTCTGCTCAATTGCTATGGCAGGGGGGATTCCCTCAATCTTGTCCACCGCCGGCTTCTGCATGCGCCCAAGGAACTGGCGGGCAAATGAAGAGAGGCTCTCGGCAAAGCGGCGCTGCCCCTCCGCAAATAGGGTATCAAACGCAAGCGAAGATTTTCCGCTGCCGCTCAAACCGCTCATCACCACCAGCTTGCCGCGTGGTATCTTAAGATCAATCCCTTTTAAGTTGTTGGCTCTCGCCCCTTTTATATAGATATATTCCTGTTTCTTTTTTCCACTCATCTTCCTACTTCTGGCTTGTCCTTAACACTGTCTTAACCTCCCTTATCCTCCTCAGGGCAGATGTAACCCTGTCCAAATGGGCGTTGTTTCCTACCGAAATTCCTATCTCGGCCACAAACTCAAGCATGTTGCCCGGCTTGCGTCGCTCTGTTATATTGAAAGACCTCATTGAAGCCTCCTGTTTGGTGATGCACTCTATCAGTTGGGCACCTATTGAGGTATCACCGTCACCGATAATCCTCAAACCGGTCTGGAACTGGGTGGTATTGGATACCTGTCTCCATTTCACCTTCTGGAGCCTGTAAGGGTATTTCTCTATAAGCCTTGAGGCATTGGGGCAAGATATCCTGTGGATCTTTATGCCACCGGTAGCCGATACAAACCCAAACACATCATCTCCAAAGATAGGGTTGCAGCATTTGGCCATTGAAAAACTTATGTTGTTCAGTTTGTCACTGATAATCAAATAGTCGCCGTCTGATGACCTGCCTTTTTGCTTGGGTGAAGGTTTCTCCGGTCTGCTGTCGGGAAGAGCACTCTCCTCCTCCGCCCCTTTTGTGAGGAAATCCTTAAGCTCCAACAGGTCTATTTTCTCCTGATAGATTGCCAGGAACACCTCTGCAGAGGCCTTCATCCTGTAGTGCTTGGCAATATCTGCAAGAACATCGTCATTGAGTTCCAGCTTCCAGTTCTTCATACGGCGCTCCAACATCTCGCGGCCCAGTTTCATGAGTTTGTTCTCCTCCTCCTTCAGCTTGGCCTTAATGCGGTTGCGGGCCTTGGAAGAGACAACAATCTTAAGCCAATCTACAGAGGGCTTCTGGTTCTTGTTGCTCATAATTTCCACCACGTCTCCGGTATGGAGCTCATCCTTGATGGATGCAATCTTGCCGTTCACCCTTGCACCGGAACACTTCACACCCAGGTTTGAGTGGATATTGAAGGCAAAATCCAGCACGCTGGCCCCCTTAGGGAGCTGTTTGAGGTCACCGTCGGGAGTAAATACAAATATCTCGTCAAGTTCTTTCTGTACTGCATTGGTATATGGGTTGGGGTCTGAACTCTCCAGCATCGCCTTCACCCCTTTCAGCCACTCGTCAAGGCCGTGTACGCTCTTTATCCCTTTGTAGCTCCAGTGCGAGGCATGGCCGTTCTCTGCCATCTCGTCCATACGCACCGTACGGATCTGTACCTCTATATGGGTACCCTCACTGTTCTCCACGGTGGTGTGCAGTGATTCGTAGCCGTTGGGTTTTGGATTGGTGATCCAGTCCCTGAGCCTCTTCACATCAGGCTTGTACTCCTGGGTTACGCGAGAGTACACCTCCCAGCAGTAATCGTGCTCCTTCTCAAGGGGCACATCCAGGATAAACCTCATTGCAAAAACGTCATAGACACCCTCAAACGGCACATTCTGCTTCTGCATCTTCTTCCAGATAGAGTATGCGGTTTTGGTACGCACCTTAAGCTTGTATTTGATTCCGCTCTCTTTCAACGACTGCTCCAAAGGCTTCACAAACTCCTGAGCCAGTTTCTCCCTATCCTTCTCCGTAGCCTTAAGCTTGTTGGTGATGGCACGGTAGTTCTCCGGATCGGAGTGCTTGAAGTAAAGATCCTCCAGCTCGCTCTTGAGGTTGTACATTCCCAACTGGTGGGCCAGCGGGATATACAGCATGATTGTTTCGGTAACCTTGCGCATGATGCTGCTCTTTGGAAAGATATCAAGGTTACGCATAATCTCCAGCCTGTCTGCCAGTTTTATGAGGGTTACCCTTGGGTCCTTTGAATATGAAACAATCAGTTTCCTGTAGTTCTCCGCCTGGAGTCTGGTATCTTTTGGGGTTATTCCCGATATCCTGTTCAATCCCTCTACCATAGTGATGATCTCTGCAGAGTACCCCCTGGCAACCTCCTGCAAACGTTCATCATTTCCCCTGGTAGCCTCATGCAGGAACACTGCAGCCACCGCCTCCGGCATAAGACCTATCTCGTTTGCCACAATGAGGGCCACACCCAGCGGGTGCTCAATGAACGGATGACCGTTCCCCCTCAGCTGCCCCTCAAGTTCCTGATGGGCAAACCTGTATGCTTTCTCCACCAAATCCCGCTGCTCAACTGAGCAGTTCTGTAAAATGCTGTTCAAACTCTCCGGTATCATAATCGCCTCACTTTTTAGAAATCAATTCTCCCAAATATTTCATTTCATCCCTGAATTTGGCCGCCCGCATAAAATCAAGCTCTGCGGCAGCCTTCTCCATCTCCTTCTTTGCACTTGCATATGCTTTCTGCAACTGCTCCTTGCTCATGTTCTGCACTACAGGGTCCTGCAGGACATTCACCTTTTCAGGTTCCTCGGCATATCCTACACCTGCCGGAACCCTATCCAATACATTCCTCTCTTTCTTGAGTACCTGGGTAGGGACAATGCCGTTCACCCTGTTGTACTCCATCTGCTTCTCCCTGCGGCGGTTGGTCTCATCTATTGTACGCTTCATGCTCCTTGTAATTGTATCCGCGTACATGATAACCAGTCCATTAATGTTTCGGGCTGCACGACCCGCCGTCTGGGTAAGTGCTGTCTCGCTGCGCAGGAAGCCCTCCTTGTCTGCATCCAGGATTGCCACTAGCGACACCTGCGGCAGATCCAGTCCCTCCCTCAGAAGGTTTACACCAATCAGCACATCAAACCTCCCCGCCTGAAAATCCTCTATAATCTCAATCCTCTCCATCGTATCCACATCCGAGTGAATATAACGGCACCGGATATACATCTTCTGCAAATATTTGTCCAGTTCCTCGGCCATCCTCTTGGTAAGGGTTGTAACCAGCACCCTCTCATCCTTCTCCACCCTTATCTGGATCTCCTCCAGAAGGTCATCAATCTGGTCTGCCGTAGGCCTTACCTCAATAGGAGGTTCCAACAGTCCTGTAGGCCTTACCACCTGCTCCACAATCACTCCTCCACTCTTTTCCAGCTCGTATGGCGCCGGGGTGGCACTCACAAAAACCGTCTGGCGGCTCAGGCTCTCAAACTCGTCAAACTTCAGCGGGCGGTTGTCTGCCGCTGCCGGAAGCCTGAATCCGTACTCAATCAGTGTCTCCTTGCGGGAGCGGTCTCCTCCGTACATCGCCCTTATCTGCGGAATTGTAACGTGGCTTTCGTCTATGAATGTTACAAAATCGTCGGGAAAATAATCCAGAAGACAGAAGGGGCGGGTTCCGGCGCTTCGGCCGTCGAAATAGCGGGAGTAGTTCTCAATGCCGGAGCAGTAGCCTATCTCCTTAATCATCTCCAGGTCATACTCCACCCTCTGCTTAAGTCGCTTGGCCTCGGCATGCTTCTCAATGCTGTGGAGAAACTCGCACTGGCGGGTAAGGTCCTCCTGGATGTTCCACACCGCACTCTTTATCCTCTCTTTGGTGGTGCTAAAGATGTTTGCCGGAAAGATTGCAATCTCATCCACAAACTCCAGCGTACCGCCGCTCACGGGATCGAACATCTCAATCTCCTCAATCTCATCTCCAAAGAAGATCACCCTGCAACCCTTGTCTCCGTATGCAAGGTAGATGTCTATGCTGTCTCCCTTAACCCTGAAGGTTCCCCTCTTGAACTCCACATCATTGCGGGAATAGAGGCTGTCCACCAGTTTGTAGAGGAACTGCGTGCGGGCCATCACCTGCCCCACCTTAATCCTCACCGTATTGGAATGAAAATCGGCAGGATTGCCAATACCGTACAGACAGGAGACACTGCTCACCACAATCACATCCCTTCTTCCCGATAGCAATGCACTCGAACAGCTCAACCTCAACTTCTCAATCTCATCATTGATGCTCAAGTCCTTCTCTATGTAGGTATCGGTTACCGGCATGTAGGCCTCGGGCTGGTAATAGTCGTAGTACGACACAAAATACTCCACCGCGTTGTTTGGAAAAAAAGCCTTGAACTCACCATACAGCTGCGCCGCCAGAGTCTTGTTGTGGCTCAGGATAAGGGCAGGCCTCTGCAGCTTCTCAATCACGTTGGCCATAGTAAAGGTCTTGCCGGAACCGGTAACTCCCAAAAGGGTTACCGCCTCCTGCCCCTCCTGTATGGCCTTGGCAATCTCGCGGATTGCTGCAGGCTGGTCGCCCGTAGGCTTGTATGGTGATTCAATCTTGAAATCCATCTGTCGGGAAGATTATTATTTTATGGGAAGGCTATTTCTTTGCCTGACCCTCAAGTATTCTGCACTCTTTAATGTAGTCGTTCAAACCTTTTGCCACATTCTCCATCATTGCCTGGCGGAAAGCTGGATCTGCAAGCTGCTCCTCCTCCCATAGGCTTGAGATGAACAAGGTCTCCACAAGCACGCAAGGGAACTCGGTGATGGCGCTCAATGAGAAATTGAAGTTGCCCACCATACCAAAGTTCTTAACGTCCTCCATTGTAAGGAGATAACCGAGGATATCCTCTGCCAGCGGCTTGTAGACGTTGTATCTGTAATATGTGCTTGTACCCAAAGTTGAAAGCGGGCTACCTCCTGCATTGCAATGGATTGAGATAACTATATCAGCCTTCTTCTCAATCATCTTGTCCTGTCTCTCACGGATGCTCATCCCCTCATCCTCCTCTCTAGTAAGGACAACCTTTGCTCCCTGCTTCTCAAGGATAGCCTTCAATTTATATGCCATATCAAGGTTCATGTCCTTCTCCTTAAGGCCGCTCAAGCCTACCGCTCCGTTACTCTGAGGTCCGCCGTGGCCAGCATCAATACCAATTGTAAGGTTCTTCAGGTAAAGTTTTTCAGGAACATGCTTGATATCAATGTTAAGGCTGTTGCCGCTGTAGTCTGCACTGAATCCCCATGAAGACTTGGTCTTGAGGTATATGGTGAATCTTGTAACATCTGAATCAATGCTCTCAACATCAATGTTGTCTACGCTCTTGAGGCCGCTCTTGTGGGTAAGCCAGTTTGAGTTGCACTGCACACCGTAAACATCAACCACAATCTTGTGGGGATCTGTGTACTCCTTAACAATGTAAGGTTTCTTGCCCCCTATGCCAAGAGATACCCTGTCATAAGAACCCATATTGTATGCTGTAGAACTTCCGCTAAGCACCACATTCTCCTGCATGAAGTCATAACCCTCATTTGCCTTCCCGACAACCTCTACCTGACTCTTTGGTATGTAAGCATATCTGTTCTGCGAAAGCCTTACCCTGTAAAGGTTTGCATTCTCCGCATCTGCATACATCTCAATACCCTCAGAAAGATAGTTGATCTTTGCACCGCCCAAACGGTCGGTACCGGCACCATAGTTCAAATAAGAGTATTTTTTGCTCTTTACCTTAACACTTGTAGGGTAGAATTTTGCCTTCTCCTCTTCTGCAGCCTGTTTTGCCTTTGCAGCAGCCTTCTGCTCTTCTGTCAAAGGTTTTCTGGTTTTACTGTAATATACGTTGAAGCTCTTGCTTTCATTACCGCTTTTCACCTCAATTGGGTTATCACCCTCCTTAAGTTCAATCTCAACTCCCCAGCTGCCGGTCTTGTAAGCCTTAACTGCCTTGCCGTTCACTACAACCTCCGCCTGCGATGCCGCAAGTCCAAGCACCTGATGTTTAGCCTTGTAAACTGTATCAACCTGACCTCTTTTTACCACTAGAGTGCCTTCCTGTGCATTAGCACCAAAAGCAATCGCAGACATTGCCGCAACCGCCATATAACCGAAAATTCTTCTCATATCTGTTCTGATTTTTAAACCGGGTAAATTTACAAAAAATTCATCCCTTTGCCAAACGTAACGCATCCGCAGCACAAAACATCCTCATTCCGCACCCATTTCCAGGACAAAATCCCCTGCGTGCAAAATATCCCGGAAATACCCTCAAAACCCGGACAAAACACCCCCGCGGCAGCAAAACGTCCCGGAAATACCCCCAAAACCGGGACAAAATCTCCCCACAGCAACAAAACATCCCGGAAACATCCCGAAAACCAGGACAAAACACACCCGCAGCTGCAAAACATCCCGGAAATACCCCCATTTCCAGGACAAAATCCCCCACTGCAGCAAAAAAAAGAGATGACGCCCCGCAGGCCGCCATCTCCATATCTGTCGGGAAGAAAAAACTATTTCTTCCTAGGAATTATCTTCTCCACATAGTGGTACTGCCTGGTGGCAGATTTTCCTTCAATCTCAATCCTCAGGTCTGAGGTTGAATCTGAGGTGTAGAAGCTTACATAGGCTTTGCCGTCGGGACCAAACTGCACAGAAGGGTTCCAGTAAAGGGTAAGGCGGATATCTTTTGGTCCGCTCTTGCGGGCCTCTGCATTGTCGTATTTAGGGGTATACATCTTCACAGGTTTCTGCCATCCCAAAGGATAGTCCATTGAGACATTAGGTGGCAGCGACTTGCCTCTTGAATCTGGTTTTGTACGCACCATAAGTACCGGATATGGGGCAACGTCACCAGTATCAAACGACGGCTGGAACGGTGCCGCACTCACGCCGGAAACATAGATCATGGACTCCACCTCCGAAAGCGGCAACGAAAGTACTGTAAACACCGCCTCATCTGCAGGGATAAACGAACCGTTGAGATACACAAGCACAAGTCCGTATCTGCTTGGTGTGGTGACTCCTCCGTTAGCCATATTTGCCATTGAGCCGGCAGAAGGTTTTGGACCTATAAGGCTTCCCGACGGAATTCCCTTAGACTCCGAAGTGGTATCCAAAAGATGTCCCTGTTCATACGAAGGGACTGCAATGCCGTCTGCTGAACCGCCCATGAACTCCCTCACACCTGCATATGTCTGCGCTACATAAGCACCAACATTATAAGTCTGCGCATAAGCCTTCATCTCCATTGTATCCCTGTACCACTCCCTCTTTATAGGATAGTTGGCTATAGGGGATGGTGAATTCTTAGGGGTAATGAGCTGAGAGGTAACCACAACAGGGTTAAGCTCATAAGCCATTGCGTGCTCTCCATCATCATTGTTGTAGTAGATATTCTCAATAGTAGAACGGTAGTTGTCTGAATATGTCACCTTACCGGATTTCATAGGATAGTTGAAGACTGGGGCATAATACTCCTGCATCAGTTCAGGAGTCTGTCTGATACTCCTTCCGTTCTTGCCCACCGCACTGATGATGAACCTTGTATCCTCAGGAAAATTTACATCACGAAGCACAAAGTATCCCGAGTCAATCTGTCCCATAGCCTTGAAGTTGATTGAAGGTGCAAGGAACGAGACTATTGCCCTGTTTGCAATTCCAGTCATGTTCACCACCTTGCCCAACAATGTCTGTGAATACTCCTTGCCAAAATGAGGAACCTCATTCTTGCCCTTGATTATCTTCTCAAGATCATAATATCTCCATCCGTGTGTCTGCATCAGATAATCCGCCCTGTGCATCCTCCGGCCAAGTGGAACGGTATCGTTGAAATAGAAATCCATATCCTCAATATAGCCCTGCAGCTCACTCTTCAGCAACATATAAGATTTTATGGTAGTCTTTTCAAAATTTTCAACCAGCGATGCATCGGTTACCGCTACAGAGAAGCTGTTTCCGGTTTCAGCCATCTCATCCGGCAATGTAAGGGTAACATTTACCAGCTCCCTTTTGCCATACTCCTTCTTCTGGGTCTCCACTGCAAGTGACTCTTTACCTGAAGGGAGCACCACAAAAGGTCTCTCGGCATACACATTCCCTCCGGCATCAATGACGGAAATTGAATGGATACCTTCATTCAAAGCCATAGGCTTTAGCGAAAGCCTTTCAACAGACCTTGTAACAGGCTTGCTGTAATAGATCTCCGATCCGTTGTGAAGGATGGCAGAAAGCCCTCTTCCCAATAAAGAAGCTGAAACGTTTACAGTAAACTGAATCACATCCTTCTCTCCATACTCCTGTGCAGAGACAACACTCATTGCTCCGTTAATTGTCACTCCTTCGGCAAGAGGTGCTGCAATCTTCACCCTGCTGTTATAACCGCCGGCATCATTTACAGAAGCGCTCATGGCCCCCGCAGGAAGCTGCGCTATAACAATCTTTCCAAATCCCAATGAATCGGTAACATACTCGGCAAGCACATTCCCGTCATTGTCCGAGACCTCACCATACACGCTCACACCTGCCCCTTTGCTGTTTATGCTCTTTATGAAATAAACACCTTTACCACCCTGCACTGCATTTCCACTCTCGGGAAGGAACTGCACATCATACTCCTGTTCCTGCTTCTGCTCCTTCTTCTCAAGCTTGGCCCTATCCTCTGGAGAAAGCTCTCCAATGCGGACATAATCGGCCTTGCGCTTGATATTCTTATCACCCATTGCATCTACAAGTTTGTCCTTCATAGGATTGGTAAGCTCCAGCTCCTTGTAGAACATATAGTCAACAGGCCTGTTCAGCATCCAATAGGTATATCCCCTCAAAATGGCCCTTCCTGTTGAATTCATTTCAGGAACCACAATATAACCCGAGAATGTATTCCCCAACCTGCGGAGCTTCTTCCTCACAATCACCTTCTTCACCGCCTTGGTATAATTGGCGGCACCTTCATTGCGCACAACCTGATCATTCATGAGCTCCACATATATGAAGTTCGACTCCCCAAACTCCGCTGCATACGAAGCATTCTCCACATAACCGCTTATCCATATGGTATCAGTGGCACTGTACACATCCTTATCAGTGTGCAAATAAACTTTCTCCGGAGAAAGCAGCTTGGAATAGCTGTCAAAAAATTCAGTTGTTGTCCCCTGCTGCTGTGCATAAGCAGAACCGGCAGCCATCACCAGGCACAAAAAACCCAACAATAGACGAAATGTATATTTTCCCATAAATCAAAATTAGTTGCGCAAGTTAACAAAATATTTGAATTCTACAGCGGATTGAGGCATGTCAAAAAATAATAATAAATTTGTAGCAGTTAAATTATACCGGCATGATTACGTTCCTTGTTTCAATCACCCTGCTTATAGCGGGATACTTTACATATGGAAAATTTGTAGACAGATATTTCGGATCGGACTCCAACCGCAGGACTCCGGCTGTGGAGATTGCAGACGGAGTGGACTATCAGGTTATAAAACCATGGAGAATTTTCGTTATCCAGTTCCTGAACATTGCCGGACTGGGGCCAATCTTTGGAGCCATAATGGGAGCCGCATACGGTCCGCTGGCGTATGTGTGGATTGTACTGGGATGTATCTTCATGGGAGCCACTTATGATTATACTACCGGGATGCTCTCCATCAGACACAAGGGGGCAAACCTCAATGATATTGTGGGAATGTACCTGGGACCGTTCTTCTCCAAACTCCTTACCCTAATTGTGGTGCTGCTCCTTTTTGCAGTGGGAACATCTTTTATAAGCGGTCCGGCGGGATTGCTGCAACAGCTGTCGGGAGTAAATGCAAATATCTGGCTTGCAGTGATTTTTGGATATTATATCATTGCAACAATACTCCCGATAAATAAAATCATAGGTACAGTCTACCCTTATATGGGCGGTGTGCTGCTGTTTATGGCGGTGGCTGTTGGAGGTTCCATTCTGGTTAAGGGGTTTGCCGGGGAGCTGCATATGACTGAGCTTACTTTTGACACTTTACGCAATTTCAAGTCCAACCCGGCAGAGAATGTCCTTATACCAATGCTTTTCATTGTAATCTCGTGCGGGGCAATCAGCGGATTCCATGCAACGCAGTCGCCACTTATGGCAAGGTGCATGGGAAATGAGAAATACGGCAGGCCTGTCTTTTATGGAGCTATGATTGCCGAGGGGGTTGTAACCTGTATTTGGGCTACGGCCGCAATGTCTTATTTTGGCGGGCCGGAGCAATTGAATGCCATGGCAGATGCCGGCAATACTCCAGCCATTATTGTGAATAAGATTTGTAACGAATGGCTTGGAAGCACTGGTGCCGTACTGGCAGTTCTGGGAATAATATTCTGTCCTATTACCACCGGTGATACCGCATTCAGAACTTTGAGGCTGGTATTGGCAGACAAGTTCAAATATAATCAGAAGAATATCAAAAACAGAATCCTTATCAGTGTTCCAATCTTTGCAGTGGCATTCATCAGCTGCAATGTGGATTTCTCCATTCTTTGGACCTATGTGGGAATCACCAACCAGATCCTGGCAGCTCTTGCATTGTGGGCTTGCGCGGCATATTTTGTGAGCAGGAAACAGGGGCACTGGCTGGTATCGCTGCCGGCAGTGTTCATTACGTTCGTGAGTGTGTGTTACCTGCTCATTGCCCCTCATAAACAAGGCGGCATGCACTTGAGCCACTCAATGGGATATCCTGTAGCAGCTGTATTCACATTGCTTTGCGTATGGATGTTCTATAAGAAAGTGCTCAAGAAGTGATCCTTTGCCGCAAAAAAAGTGCCCATTGGGACGACGTCCTAATGGGCAAATATTTTACAAAAGATATACCCCCGCATTGCTGCATGCCGTGCGGGTTTTTTCATCCCATACACCGCTCTGCACCTCTCCTATATGGCATTTGCCCATAAGGAGCATACACAAGCGGCTCTGGCCTATACCTCCACCAATAGTCTGCGGCAGTTTGCCTTCCAGCAACAGTGAGTGGAACATCAGCTTCCTCCGCTCCTGGTGGCCGCACATCTCCAGCTGTCTCTCCATGGTTTCCGGGTTTACCCTTATACCCATAGATGAGAGTTCAAATGCAGAATCCAGCACCGGGTTATAGATTAGGATATCTCCGTTAAGACCTTCAAAACCGTCGGGAGTAAGGGTGCTCCAGTCGTCGTAGTCAGATGAACGGGTGTCGTGTTTTGTGCCGTCCCCAAGGTAGCCGCCAATGCCACGGAGAAATACTGCACCATATTTCCTGCATGCTGCATACTCCCTCTCCTTTGGGGTCATGTTGGGGTACATCTGCCTCAACTCCTCGGAGTGGATAAATGTAATATTATCGGGAAGAAACGGCTGGAATACAGGGTATTGCTCACACAAAAGGTATTCTGTGTGCTTGAGGGCCTTGTAGATGCACTCCACGGTGTGGTTAAGATACTCCACGGTGCGCTCGCTCTCAAGCATCACCTTCTCCCAGTCCCACTGGTCTACATAAATTGAGTGGATATTGTCAAGTTCCTCGCACGGACGCAAAGCATTCATATCTGTATAGATACCCTTTCCGGCCTCAATGTGGTGCCTCCACAAGGTGTATCTTTTCCATTTGGCAAGCGACTGCACAATCTCCACCTTTGCCCCGGGAGCCAATCCATCCACAACAAAAGAGACAGGAGCTTCTACTCCCGACAAATTGTCATTCAATCCCTTTCCGCACTCCACAACAAGAGGTGCGGTAACCCTGCGGAGTTTCAACTGTGCCGAAAGGTGCTGCTGGAAAGTATCCTTGATGAATTTGATTGCCCGCTCTGTCTGCCACACATCCAGCTTTGACACATAGCCCTGCGGAATAAATACGCTGCTCATAATCCTCCAATTTAAAGTCCCGGTTTGAATAGGAAAGCTACAAATTTACAAAAATCCCATTATAACCGTCTTTGAATGGTCCAAAAATTGGGAAATATGTACTGAGAATCTTTATGGATGGAACCATTCCCGGAAAGGTGAGTATTTTTGCGCGGCTATGAAAATGGTGATGATAATAATTTCCCTGCTGCTGTGCGGGTGCAATATGATTGACGTGCATCCGTACGATTGCAACATTAAGGGGGAACGGGATATAAACAGGAGGAATGCTGCCCGCATTGAGCAGTCGCTTGTTGGCAAGAAAGAGTTCTCATTTGCATTCATAAGCGACACCCAAAGGTGGTACGACCAGACCCAGGAGGCTGTTTCAGACATCAATGGCATCGGGGTGGATTTTGTGCTGCACGGAGGTGACCTTACAGATTTTGGAATCACAAAGGAGTTCCTGTGGCAGAGGGATATCCTGTGCACACTCAATGTGCCGTGGGTAACTGTTATCGGGAACCATGATTGTCTGGGATCGGGTGAGCAGGCATTTGAAGCTGTTTTTGGAGAGCAGAATTTCCATTTTACTGCCGGCAATGTTTTGTTTGTGGGCCTGAACACCAACGCCATGGAGTTCAACTATTCCACACCGGTACCTGATTTCGGCTTTTTGGGCAAACTCATAAAGAATATCCCTCCAAACGTGGAGAAAACGGTATTCCTTATGCATGCCAGACCATTTGCTTATGGTTTCAACAATAACGTTGCCCATATATTTGACTATTATGTAAGGAGCTTCCCAAATGTTCAGTTCTGCCTTTTTGGACACGAACACGCAATAATGCAGGAAGATCTGTTTGGCAACGGAACCATGTATTACGGGGTTTCAAATATAGACAAACGCAAATATTACATCTTCAACATTAAGGAGGACGGTTATGAGTATGAGATTGTGGAGTTTTAGAATATTGGGGACAACCGTGCTTGTTTTTATTGCAGGTTTCCTGTACGCACAGCCTTCAGCCTATATGAAGTCATTGCCCAAAGATACGGTAAAGGTAACAGATGGGCGTACACAAGACAAACGGTTGCATATCAAGTATACCGGAGTAAACAGGATTATCCCCACTATGGCCATTGCACAGTTTGCAGGCAATATGGGACTTGTTTCTGCCGGCATAGGATGGGACCACGGCTCCCGCGGACAGTGGGAGACTTCCCTGCTTGCAGGGTTCATTCCACGGGAGGAAGGACGCAAAAGATATATAACAGTAACTCTCAAGGAGACATATACCCCATGGAGCATTCAGATAAACGAACGTATTTCGTTTGAGCCTCTCACTTGCGGCCTCTATTTAAATTCCATAATCAGCCGCGACTTCTGGGTAAAGGAACCCGACCATTATCCCAGCAGCTACTACGGCTTCTCCACCAAGATAAGGGCAAATATCTTCATTGGTGAGAGCTTTACTTTTTACTCTGCTCCCGATAGCGGCAATCTCTTGAGGTATGCCTCCCTCTTCTACGAATTCGGCACCGCGGATATGTATGTCATAAGCAAAGCCACCAACAGATACCTCAAGTTCTGGGATATCTTCGGACTGTCGTTTGGGGTAAAGGTGAAGATAATATAAGTAGCGGAGGGCATTAATGCCCCCGCTATAACCTTAAACAACCTCAACTCCCTGCTCAGCCAGCATCTGAAGGCCCATATCCTTAAGCTTGAACTTCTGGATCTTGCCGCTGCCGGTTAAAGGGAAGCCCTTTACGAACAGTACATATTTCGGTATCTTGTAGTGGGCAATCTTGCCCTTGCAGAACTCTTTGATATCGCTCTCATGAATATCGGCCCCCTCATGAGGAATGATGAAAGCACCAACCTCCTCGCCGTATTTCTTTGAAGGGATTCCTGCCACCTGCACATCCTTTATGCCGGGATAGTTGTACAGGAACTCCTCAATCTCACGCGGATAGATGTTCTCACCGCCACGGATAATCATATCCTTTATGCGGCCGGTAATGCGGTAATTGCCGTTCTCGTCCTTAACACCCAAGTCGCCTGTATGCAGCCAGCCGTTGGCATCAATGGTCTCGGCTGTTGCCTGCGGGTTCTTGTAATACCCCTTCATGGTGTTATATCCACGGTTACAAAGCTCTCCCTGAACTCCAACCGAACACTCCTGGCCAGTCTCCGGATCCAGGACAGCTACTTCTGTATGCTCAAACTCATAACCTACGGTTGTACATCTCTCCTCAAAGCTCTGGTCCATACGGGTATGTGTCATACCTGGAGCTGCCTCGGTCAGTCCATACACGCTGGTTACCTTCATGTGCATCTTCTCCTCCACCTTTCTCATAAGTTCAATAGGGCACAATGCACCAGCCATGATACCTACTCTCAAGGAGGTAAGATCGAACATGTCAAACATTGGGTGGTTAAGCTCAGCAATGAACATTGTAGGGACACCGTAAACCGAAGTACATCTCTCCTTATGGATAGATGCCAAAGTTACAAGCGGATCAAACCTTTCCACCATCACCTCGGTACAACCGTGGGTAATTACATTCATTGTTGCCAATACCACACCAAAGCAGTGGAACAAAGGGACACATACACAAAGTTTGTCATCTGCCGTAAAGCCCATGTGCTCACCGGTAAGGAAACCGTTGTTGGTAATGTTGTGGTGGGTAAGCATAACACCTTTAGGGAATCCTGTTGTTCCCGACGTATATTGCATGTTCACCACATCGTAGCAGCTCACGTTCTCCCTGATGGCAGCATACTCCTCATCCCTGAGGCTGTTCTTGCCCAAAAGAAGCAACTCCGGAATGTTGTACATTCCCCTGTATTTCTCCTGACCGATGAACACCACATTCTTCAATACCGGAAGTTTCCCACATTTGAGGTCTCCCCTTCTGCAGGTTCTCAGTTCAGGAACCATCTCATATACCATGCTCACAAAATCGCTGTTGCGCTCACGGTCAATTATACATAGGGTATGCATATCTGAGTGCTTGCATACATACTCCAGCTCAGAAAGCTTGTAGTTGGTGTTTACCGTAACCGCAACTGCACCCAATTTTGCACAGGCATACAATACAGTAAGCCAGTCGGGCACATTGGTTGCCCAAATTCCCACGTGCGACCCTTTAGTTACGCCAATCTCCATAAATCCCTTGGCAATGTTGTCTACCCTCTCATTCAGCTGGGCATAGGTAAAGCGCAGATTCCTGTCGGAGTAGACGATAGCCTCCTTTTCAGGGGTCTCACTTGCCCACTTCTCCAACCACTGGCCAATGGTCTTGTCAAATAAAGGTAATGTGCTCATAGGTCAATTATACAGGTATATAAACTACAGCCAAAAGTTTTGCATCTTTTCCGTTGCGGGGCAATACAAGGTGAGGGACAATAGAATCGTAATAGATTGTATCACCCTCAGAAAGCTGGTGAACCTCCTTGCCATATCTTACCTCAATCTCACCCTCCATAACATACATGAACTCTTCTCCCTCGTGTGATGAAAGCTGCTTGTCCCCATCCTTATGATGAAGGTTCACAATGTATGTCTCCATATGTCTGTCCTGCTTCTTGCTTGAAAGGCTGAAATAGCTCATTGGGCTGCAGTCACCCTCCTTGCCTCTCAATACAGGGTTCTCTTTCCACTCTGCAGCTCTTGAGATTACAGGACCGTCGTTTGTAAAATCATCAAGTACTGTTCCTACACGTACACCCAGCACTCTTGTTATCTGAATAAGCTCGCCGATTGTAGGTACCTGACCGCCCTGCTCAATGGCAGTAATATACTGAACCTTAAGGCCGCTCTGCTGTGCAATGTCCTCAAGGGTTATCTGTTTCATCTCTCTCAAGCTCTTGATTTTTGAGCCTATAGCCGATTCTGCTCTTCCCATAATACCATCTTGTTTGTTAAGTAGATTTAAGTTCAAAAAACCCCTTGAAAACAAGAGGCTTATCAAGCAAATTTAACAAAAAATATTACAGGTTGTAACAATTTGTTTCATTGTAAAAGACTGCAGATAAATGCATTATTTCTACACTTTAAAGATTTTTGTTTAAATTTGAAACCAGTTTCATAAAATGCATTAACATTTAAAGGCATTTGCGATGGAAAACATTATAAAAAAAATTTACTCCACATACGCACAAAGTACCGGAATTGGGAAGGTAGCCGACTATATTGCCCCTCTGGCTAAGGTTTCTCCCAACAAATACGCCATATCAATCTGCACAATTGACGGGGAGAAAATAAACATTGGAGATTATAAGGAGCAGTTCTCAATACAGAGTATCTCAAAGGTATTCACCCTTTCAATGCTGGCACCGCTGGTAGGTGAAGAAATCTGGAAGAATGTTGGAAAAGAGCCGTCGGGAAATGCATTCAACTCCCTTGTGCAGCTGGAATATGAAAAGGGGACTCCAAGGAACCCCTTCATAAATGCCGGTGCCCTGGTGATTACAGACAAACTGGTGGAGAAATTCCCTGATTTGGATGCCGCCCTGCTGCAATATGTGAGGGAGCTCGCAGGCGATGAGAACATCAATTTCAACACAGAAGTTGCCAATAGCGAATATGCAACAGGCGAGAGAAACAAGGCTCTGGCCCATTTGATGAAGAGTTTTGGGAACTTCAAAGGAAAAGTAAGCAAAGTTTTCAGATGTTACTGCAACCACTGCAGCATTGAAATGAGCACCGAGCAGCTGGCCCAGGCATTTGTATTCCTTGCAAACAGGGGCGTGAACCCTCTCAACGGCAAAAATGTAATAAATTCAAGAGATGCAAAAAGGATTAACGCCTTAATGCTCACCTGCGGCTTCTACGATGAGAGCGGTGATTTTGCATACCGCGTAGGACTTCCCGGCAAAAGCGGCGTAGGAGGAGGCATAGTAGCGGTAATCCCCGGCAAACTGGCCGTAGCAGTATGGAGCCCCGAACTCAACACCCACGGCAACTCATGCAGAGGCATATCCACCCTTGCAGACTTCACAACAGAACTTGGAATAAGCGTTTTCTAAAATGGACTTCAGACTTAAAGTATTCATAGCAGTTGCAAAACATTTGAGCTTCACGCAAGCCTCAAAGGAACTCCACATCTCCCAACCTGCCATATCAAAGCACATCCAGGAGCTTGAGAGTTCATACAACACCCCCCTTTTTTCCCGACAGAAAGGAAAAATCTCCCTCACCCGCCAGGGCCAGCTGTTTCTTGAGCACGCCACCAGGATTGTAGAGGACTATGCCATCCTCGATCGCCAGATGCAGCTGCACGCCGGAGAACTTGAGGGAAACGTGGAAATAACAGCCAGCAACGCCAACATCCACAACCTCATGGAACCCTACCTGCATGAGTTCCGCAACAAGTACCCCCAGATAGAGATAACACTCACCACAAAATAAAATTGCCCTTTTGGACGTCGTCCCAATGGGCACTTTATAATAAAAGAACGGGCAACCCTTTGGGATTACCCGTTCTTTCATTTTTATGCAATATGATCAGATTATGTTCTAATTGCTGAATATATCCTGGATATCTCTCAACATCTCCCACATTCTGTCATCGATAGCCTGGTTGTAGCTACGTGAGTTACACAAAACAACACCGTTCACGTTGTTCTTGCCTCTTGACCAAATTGTACATACACCTGCAAGTGTACCACCGTGGTATGATGTCCAGTTTGAGAATCCTGTTACAGGGTAGTTTACTCTCCATCCAAGACCGTATCTGTCCCATACGTTACCCGAACCATCTACCATACCTGCTTTTGCTGTGTACATAAGATCAAGGATCTCTGCATGGAAAATATCCTCAACACCAGGCTTATAATCCAAACTTGCCATAAGCTTCATAAGAGCAGGAGTAGATGCAACTACACCACCTGCAGCAACGCCAGCCTCAACATCATTACCATAAGGATTCTTTCCGTCCTGGCCGTAGTATACACACTCATTCTCCATTTTCTCAGCCTGAGAGTTCTTACCGGCGTAGATATCATTAATTTCACGAGGACCATAAATCTCCTCTTTAAGGAACTGCATGAACGGTTTTCCTGTAATATGCTCAATTATAACGCCTGCAATAAGGAAGTTTGAGTTATTATATGAGAACCTCCTGCCAACTTCGTAACCGGGAACAGCATTATTGTTCAATAGGGTCCTCAGTCTCTCCTGAGAACTCTTGCCGCTATATGCAGAAATTCCTCCAAAAATACAGTCTGTCTGGATACCGCTACTGTGAGAAAGGATATCCCTTACAGTAATTCTCTTCCACTGTGCTCCCATTTCAGTACCGTACATCTCCTCCAAAAGGCCACCTTCTCCAAAAATTGTATCATCAATATCCAAAAGGCCTCTTCTGTACAGCTCCATAATTCCAATTGCAGCATGCTGTTTTGACATACTTGCCAATCTGAACAGGGTGTTCTCATGTACCCTTACTCTTCTCTCCTTGTCTGAATATCCATATGAGCCCACATATACAGTCTTCTCATCCTTGCTGATTGCAACAGACACACCAGGCAATGAATGGTTAATCATGAAATTATATACTTTTTTGTCTACAACTTCATTTCCATTCCTTGCAAGAATCTGATATGACGCAGACTTGCCGTCCTCTGCAGTAACATTAACAATAACGGTCTTTGAAAAGTCAACTACAGATGAATCACTCTTAATCACTTTACCGTCAACTTTAGCTACAGCCTTCTCATGAATCTTGAAAGAAGGAACAAGAGAGCTGAGGTCTACACCATCCTTTACAGTAATGTAAATCACACCTCCACCAGAAACAGCGGAAACATTTGAAACCAAAGACGAGTTTGACTGCGCCTTAAATGAAAAGTTTGAAAAGGAATTGTTTGAAGAAAGCTTTTCTCCCGACGGTTTATCTCCCTCAGGAGTAGTAGAATCTTTAGAACATCCTACTAGAAGCATACCTGCAGCCAAAAGCAGATATGAGAAATGTTTGAAGTTAAGTTTCATTGTATTTTATTGATCAATTATATTGTCAAACAAAAAAAGAGCAACTTCATCAGTTGCTCTTTTTGGCGGTGCGGACGGGGCTCGAACCCGCGACCCCCGGCGTGACAGGCCGGTATTCTAACCAAACTGAACTACCGCACCAATCCTGTATTTCTCCATAAAGGCTGCAATATTGAGGATTACAACTTGCATCTTTGTTTTGCGGTGCGGACGGGGCTCGAACCCGCGACCCCCGGCGTGACAGGCCGGTATTCTAACCAAACTGAACTACCGCACCAGTAGTAGTTTTCCCGTTTTGGGATTGCAAATATAGAGATAATTTTTTAATCTCCAAAAATTATTTCAGTTCAAAGAAAGAAAAATGCACATTTCCGTATTTTCTTTCCTTCACAAAGTACTTGTGATCCTCAAAATTATAGGTTCCAGGATGCTCCAAAATAAGGTATCCCTGAGGGTTAAGCAGCTGTTTTTCAAAGATTTTGTCGGGAATAGTATCCAAACCTTCTATTGCATATGGGGGATCTGCAAAAATAATGTCAAATTTTTTGGTACAGATCTCTATAAAATCAAATGCATTATGCCTTACCACCTGCATTCCCTTCACTTTGTATGCCTGAACTACCTGCTTGATGAATTTTGCATGCATAGGATTCATCTCCACACTTATTATATCTGTGCAACCCCTGGAAGCAAATTCAAAACTGATACTGCCTGTACCGGAAAAAAGATCCAGTACAGAAAGGTCCTCAATATCGTACTCGTTTATAAGAATGTTGAACAACCCTTCCTTAGCAAAGTCGGTTGTGGGCCTTGCTCCGTAGTTTGCCGGCGGCAATATGTTTTTCCCCTTAAGGGATCCTCCTATAATTCTCATTGTACTATATGTATATCCAAATCTGTTACCTCAACACCTTTAAAGAATCTTGATACCATATCAATGCTCTGCTGCGGGATTGCCCAACATACATTCACCACACACTGCTGCGGATTCATCTGCAGCCCCTTGATGGAAAGGAACAGGAAGTAAAGGGCACTCTCAAAACTGTCTACCCTAAAAGAGTTTACAAGCTTCAGTTCCTCCCCCGCATATATTATTATATGTGAGATACCCCTATGGGCACTGTAATGTAAAACCACCTTGTTGAACTCCTCTACAGCTTTGGCATGTCTGACAAGTTTTACCACAAATGGCGGCAGAGGTTCCCCGTCCGCCTGGTGCAAAGGGGCAGAGTAAACCACCACAGCACCTTCATCCTCCAGTTCATACGACAGAACCGGAGCATCCCCGGAAATGGAGAACTGTGCCATAAGAGCCTCCTTACCCTGCTCCGGGGTATAGAACTCCTTTGGTATCAACGTGAATTTTTCTGTAAAGATATATTTGCCCATTGCTGTAAAAAAAGAAAGGGTGACCTTGTTCTGGTCACCCTTTGTATATAGGGTGGAATAAAATTACTCCCAGTTACCTGCGTTATTGTTAGGTGCGTCTACGCTACCAACTTTCAAACCAGGGTATTTGCCAATGTTGTTAGCCTCACATTTAAGGTTAACGATAAGCTGATGGTTAAGACCTACAAGGTAATCCTCATAAGGCATGCAAGCCTCAAACAAAGGAACATCTACACCAGATACAACTTTGATAACTGCATCCATGATGATTGGTTTGCCTGAGAAAGGAATGGTTTTAAGATCCTCAACTTTGAAACCCTCTCTCTTAAGCAAAGTATCCTTTACAGGGATATTCACATCAATTGACAATACAAGGTTCTGGCCCTGCTCGTAAAGAGCCAACAACTGCTCGTTAGTGATTTTTCTATTTCTCTTCTTGATAGCCTCAGTGTTTGCTACTGCTGCTGAGTCATCCATTGAACCAATCTGTTTGGTGATAGTTACCTGACCATTGTTGTAGAAATCTACCAATGAATCAATGCTTGCAGTAAAGTGGCCGTATTTGCCTTTGAATGCATCCTGAAGGTCACGGATGTCTTTTAGACGCTGGATAGCGATTGCCTCTCTGGCTTTCTGGTCTTTCTGGAACTGTACTGGCTCCTGAACGCTTTGCCAAATGGCGTATACCAAACCAACGATAGCCAATGGCAGAATTAGAAATGTAAAAATCTTTTTCATTTTTATTGTAATATGTATTTTATTGTCAATAATCGCACAAAAGTAAAAAATATATTTTTCCCTTGCAATATATTTTTAAATTTGCATCCACTAAATTATATAAATAAGGTGAGCAACATAGCAGACACACCCCTTCTTGCAGGGGCAATCAGCAAAGCTGAGGAGATTATTCTTGTAGGACATGTCAATCCCGACGGGGATTCAATAGGATCCCTCATGGGAATGAAGGGATATCTTGAAACCATCGGGAAGAAAGTTACCCCGATAGTTCCTTCTCCATACCCGGAATTCTTGGGATTCCTGGATATGGAGAAGGAGGTTCTGACATATTCTGAGATGCCCCACGCCATTGAAGAGAAGGTGAAGGGAGCCCAATTGATAATATGTCTTGACTTCAACTCCCTCAAGAGAATTGACGCTCTGGGACAGGTGATAGCAGAGGCTGCTGCTCCAAAGGCGCTCATAGACCACCATCCGCAGCCGGATACCTTATTCAATTATGTATACTCATACCCGCATATGTCATCCGCATGCGAACTCACATACTGGATAATCAAGGATCTTGTGGAGATTTTGGGAAGCAACATGCCTATGTGTTCATGTATTGCCCTGTATACCGGAATGATGACAGATACCAACAACTTCAACAACTCTGTACTCCCTTCAACTTTCAGGATGGCTGGCGAGCTTATGGAGGCAGGTGTAGACAAGGAGTGGGTGCAGAAAATGGTGTTTGGAGGTTACAGTGCAGAGAGGATGAGACTGATGGGTTACATGCTCCACGAGAACATGAAACTCATACCGCAATACAATGCGGCAGTAATGGTGCTTACCAAGGCAATAAAGGAGAAGTACAATTTCTCCGATGGAGATTCTGAAGGATTTGTAAATCTGGCACTCAACATCAAGAGTGTAAGGGTTTCAGCACTGTTTACAGAGGACAACGGCTTTTTGAGAGTATCGCTAAGATCAAAGGACGATTTCTCGGTAAACAGGCTCAGCCGCGCATATTTCAACGGAGGCGGACATGAGAGGGCTGCTGGAGGAAGACTTTACATACCGGTTGGGGAAGTGGAGGATTATTTCATAAAATCCTTGGAAGAATTCATTGAAAACGAAAAACAGGCACAGCATTTGTAAAAAATACGGCAGGATGAGAAGAATTATATTGGGAATATTTGCGGCACTTGCCCTATTGTCATGCACAAAGGAAGACAGGGAGAACACAATTGTAAACCAGGAAGAGAGCATTGACAGGTACATCGCTTCACTTACCGGTGTGAGAATTGCCAGAAACGGAGGTTCAAACAGGATTGTGTACACAGAAGGGACATCTGAAGAGGTACTTGCCATTGGAGACTCCATAAAGTTCTACTACGCAGGATACATCTTCTCCGGCAACAAGGGACAACTCTTTGCCACCAACAACCCGGAAGTGGCACAGGCAGCAGGCTATCCTGTACAGGGGGGCATACACAAGTGCGTGCTCAGCAACAGCAGTATGGTACAGGGTCTTGCCCAGGGTCTTGTTGGGGCTAAGGCTGGAGAAAAATGCGACGTTGTATTCTCTGCAAAATATGGTTTCAACAACACAGTAGTTTATAATGTTCCCAAACTCACCCCTCTCATTTTTGAGGTTTGGGTAGAAGATATTGTTAAAAATTAGTTGTATATTTGCGCCCTTATGGTAAGACATTCATTTAAGACACTAATTGTGGCCTTCATGGCCCTTGCATTGTTTTCTTGCGCAGAAGACAAAAGCGACAGCAACAGAAGCATTCAGGAAAGGATCCTGAACGCATACGTAAATACAGAGGATTTCAAAGCAAAATATCCTAATGCAGAGTTCTGGGAGAGCGGAATCGTAATGCTTGAGTTCACCCAGGGTACAGGCGAGACTTTGGATTCACGCGAGGCAGGATACTTTGAGTATACCACCCAGAACCTGTCGGGAGAATACATCAACACCACTGATGAGAAACTTTCAGACACTTTAGGCCTGTTTGACAACACAAACTACTATGGCCCTGTATTGTTTGAGATGGGATACAAATCAACCTACATTGGTCTTGAGGAGGTATTTGAGGGGATGAAAGTGGGTGCAAAGGCAAAATTCATCCTTCCACCATGGCTTACCGTAACCGGAAGTGAGCCCAAGTGGGGTACAAACTACAGCTTAATCTATGATGTTGAGCTTACCGATGTAATTACCAATATCCTCAAGTGGGAAGAGGACACAATGAAAGCCTATGCCAACATCCACTATCCAGGACTTGACACTTTGAGCTCAAACTTCTATTTCAAGAAGCTTAACGACATTCCAAAAGATACAATTGAGAACAGCAAGACAGTTAAGGTGTACTATGTAGGAAGACTACTTGACGGTTGGGTTTTTGATACAAACATTGCCGATACAGCAAAGAAATACGGTATATATAGCTCAGAGAACGATTACAAGCCGCTTGATGTTTTATATAGCGGTGATATTGATGTAATGGAGAAGGACAACAGTCTGGTAACCGGTTTCTGTATGGCAATCCAGGAGATGGGATACGGAGATAAAGCCTTTACAATGTTCGGATCCAAATATGGATACGACTACGAGGGAAGCTCCCCAATAGGTCCATACCAGCCACTCTCATTCTGGCTACATATTCTTGAGAAAGAAAATTAACATCACCTTATGATATAAGCAAGCCACCCAACCCGGGTGGCTTTTTTTTAGTGCCCATCAGGACGTCGTCCCAATGGGCACTTTTATATATTAAAAGAAAACACCCTGCTTCCCGACAGATGTTGGAAAACAGGGTGAATATGTTTTTACAGATGGGTTCTCTGAAGAGGAAGCCGTTAATCGTTGCTCTCGCTCTCTTTAAGTCTCTCTGCGTTCTCGGCAATCTGAAGCTGGTCAATCACCTCCTGAATAGCACCGTCCATGAAAACAGGAAGGTTGTACATGGTCCAGTTGATACGGTGGTCGGTTACACGGCTCTGAGGGTAGTTGTAGGTTCTGATCTTTGCAGAACGGTCTCCGGTAGATACCATAGTCTTTCTTTTTGCAGAAATCTCGTTTAGGTATTTCTCGTACTCCAGGTTATAAAGACGGGTACGCAACTCTGCAAGAGCTTTGTCATAGTTCTTCAACTGGCTTTTCTCATCCTGACACTGTACCACCAAACCTGAAGGAATGTGGGTAAGACGGATAGCAGAATAGGTTGTATTAACCGACTGTCCACCAGGACCCGATGAACAGAATGTATCTTTTCTGATATCTTTCTCGTTAAGCTCAATGTCAAACTCGTCAGCCTCAGGCAATACTGCCACAGATGCTGCTGAAGTATGCACACGGCCCTGGGTCTCTGTCTGGGGAACGCGCTGTACACGGTGAACACCGGACTCATATTTAAGCACGCCATAAACACCCTCACCGCTGACTTTCATGATAACCTCCTTGAATCCGCCGCTGGTACCCTCACTCTGGCTGGTAATCTCCATCTTCCAGCCTCTGCGCTCAATATATTTTGAGTACATTCTGAACAGGTCACCTGCAAAGATAGAAGCCTCATCACCACCGGCTCCGCCACGGATCTCAATAATGGCATTCTTGGCATCCTGCGGATCTGCAGGGATAAGCAACAGTTTGATCTCCTCCTCCATCTGTGGAAGGACCTCCTCCAACATCGCAGCCTCCTCTTTGGCCATCTCCCTCAACTCCTCGTCCTTCTCATTCTGAAGAATATCTTTGGCAGCCTCATAATCCTCTACCATCTTCTTGAACTTGGTACCCGCCTTAACAATTGGGTCAAGCTCCTTGTACTCTTTGTTCAGCTGCACAAACCTCTTCATGTCGCTCATCACCTCAGGATCGGAAAGCTGCTCCTGCAGGGTGTTGAACTTGTCGTACAGTCCTTCAATTTTAGCCAATAAACTGTTCTCGCTCATATAATGTAATTTGTTATTTTCCTGTATAACTTAAAAGTGCGCAAAAATACTCAATATTTTTTATTAAAAAAACTACAGCTGTGCAATCCAGCATCTTCTCCGCATAAAAGGCTCTTTATCATAGCTGTCCCACACTTTTACAGCAGCTGTATTGGTCTCAATCTGAGGATTTGTAATGCAGTTCCGTATATTGCGTTCCTTTGAATTTGCTGCCAACTGGCTATGGAAAATTGCCGAGAGCCCTTTCTGCGACCAGGCCGGGCTGGAACCCACCATCATAAGATCTATAGTGTCGTATTTGCGGTATGCCTTGAGAATATGGTACCAACCTAAAGGGAACAGGCTTCCTCCAGCCTTTTTCAGCGCCTGGGACAAAGAAGGGAAACAAAGCCCAAAAGCCGCTATATCATTGTTCTCATCCACCACCATACAGGTGAGTTCCGGTTTGAGCAATGAAAAATATGCATTGCCGGTCTTCTCAATCTCCTTTTGTGTAAGCGGAATAAAATTGTGGACCGCCTTAAAGCACTCATTATAAACATTGAAGAACTTCCCTATGAGTTCCTTCTTCAACTCCCCCTTCACCTTCCTCAGATCCAGCAGACGGAGATTGTACTTGCGGACAAGTATGTCACTCAAGCGCTGCAGCTTTTCGGGAGCACCTTTAGAACCGTCAATCTTATACTGTATCCAGTCAACCTCCTTTACAAAACCCAACTGCTCCATAAAATCCACATAATACGGATAGTTATAAATGCAGTTGTACGGAGGAGTATTCCCGAAACCCTCAACCAGCATCCCCTGCTTGCCAAGCGTATTGTAGAACAGCGGGCCATGAATCTGAGTCATCCCCTGCTCCCTTCCCCACGTTTTTGCAGCATCAAGCAAAGCCCTGGCCACCTCTATATCCTCCTCAAAATCAAACCACCCGAACCGCACCCTCTTAAGGGAATAGAACTCATTGTAACGGGGATTCACAATCGCCTGTATCCTCCCGACAACTTTTTCCCCTTTGTACGCCAGCCACATCTTGCGGGTACAGTACTCCAGGGCAGGATCTTCAGTAATGGTGCTCTTCTGGTCTGCATCCAATGATGGAACATACTGCGGACAGCCCTTATACAGCCTGTTCTGGAACTGATAAAACGCCTTCAGCTCCTTCTTTCCCTGTACTTCCCTTACTGTAATCTCCATATGATATGTGCAAATTATTTCTCCTCTCCTATCAGATATTCAATGGCAGCCTGTGCACACACGCATCCGAACACTGCCGGAAGGTATGAAATGGTACCCACCTGACTCTTCTTGTTGCGCTCCTCCATTGGAACAATGGCATCCCTATCGGGAAGCTCCTCTGAAAATACAACCTTAAAACCTTTGGATATCCCCTCCTTCCTCAATTTCTTGCGGAGGATATATGCCAACGGGCAGTTGTATGACTTGCTTATGTCTGCTATCCTTACCTTGGTTGCATCAAGTTTGGCTCCGGCACCCATAGCTGAAACATGCGGAATCTTGTGCTCCACACAATATTTTATAAGTGATATTTTAGGGGCAAGGGTATCAATGGCATCCACCACATAATCCAGCTCACCCGCTGTGCGGAAAATCTCCTCAAGATTGCTCTCCTCAATATACTCCGGTATTACAGTAAGATTGATTGCCGGGTTGATATCCCGCAACCTCCGGGCAACGACATCTGTCTTCAGCTCCCCTATGGTGCTCTCCAGGGCTATCAGCTGGCGGTTGCGGTTGGTGACGCTTACGGTATCGGAATCCAGAATTACCATATTCCCAACTCCAGCCCTGCAGAGCATCTCAGCTGCGTATGCACCTACGCCGCCAAGCCCCACAACCATCACCTTACTGGAAGCAAACCTTGCCAAAGTCTCCTCCCCCAAAAGCATTGAGGTCCTCTCCTGCCACTGCTCCATTACTCCCTCTCCAATCTTTTTGCCTCGTTCCAGATTGCATCCATCTCCTCAAGCGGCATCTCCCTCAAGTTCTTTCCTTCCCTTATGGTGTGCTGCTCAAGGTATGTGAACCTGCGGCGGAACTTCTTGCAGGTAGCCTCCAATGCGCTGTCGGGATTAAGGTCATACAACCTTGCAGCATTTACAATGGAGAACAGAAGGTCTCCCAACTCCTTCTCCGCCAAATCTTTATACTTCTCCTCCCCAATGGTGTCCTTTGCTCCCGACAATTTTCCAAGTTCCACCTCAATCTCCGCAATCTCCTCTTTCACCTTGGCCCACACATCCTCCTTGTTGGCCCAGTCGAAACCCACAGCACGGGCCTTGTCCTGCATCCTGTATGCCTTTATCATACCAGGAAGGCTCTCGGGAACACCGCTGAGGATGGTCTTGTTGCCGTCCTTCTCCTTGGTCTTGAGCTGCTCCCAGTTCTGGAGCACCTGCTCCGCATCCTTAACCTTCTCTGTAGAGAAGACATGAGGATGGCGGTAGATGAGCTTGTCGCACATCTTGTTCATCACCTCAACTATATCAAACTCGCCCTTTTCTTTGGCAATTATTGAGTAGAAGACAATATGCATCATAATGTCTCCCAGCTCCTTGCACACATTTGGCATATCATTGTCCAAGATTGCATCGCTCAGCTCATAGGTCTCCTCAATGGTAAGTGGCCTGATGCTCTCAATTGTCTGTTTTGCATCCCAAGGACATTTCTCCCTGAGTTCATCCATAACATCAAGAACCCTCGCAAACGCTTCAAGTTCCCTGGTTCTGTCTTTCTTCATATCTTTTATGTTTTTATAACCAACTTTATAGGGAAAACCCCTGTGGTACAAAGATAAAAATTTATATCTTTGTGTGATAAAAGAAAATATTAACACATTATAATTGACTTAAAATGCACAACATTAAATTTATCAGCGCTGATGAGGCTGTAAAATATGTACAGTCCGGAGACCATATCCATTTCAGCAGTGTTGCCAGTGCCCCTAAAGTACTGATTGACGCACTTTGCCGCAGAGGTGACAACGGTGAGCTTAAAGATGTAAGAATCCACCACCTTCACACTGAGGGAGAGGCACCTTACACAGATGCAAAATATGAGGGAATCTTCTTCCACCAGGCATTCTTTGTAGGCGGAAACGTAAGAAAGAGCGTTCAGGCAGGCTACTCAGACTATATTCCAATTTTCCTTAGCGAGACCCAGAAACTTTACCGCAGCGGCGCCCTTCCTTGCGACGTTGCAATGATTCAGGTTTCTACTCCCGACAAACACGGCTACGTTTCACTAGGTACTTCAGTTGATGCAACCCTTGCAGCAATCGAGTGTGCAAGAGTGGTAATTGCTGTTGTGAACAAGAACGTTCCACGCTCATTCGGTGATGCAATGATTCCGCTAAGCATGATCGACCACTTTGTTGAGCATGATTCAATCCTTGAGCCGGCTCACTTCTCAGCTCCATCTGAGATTGAGACAGCTATCGGTATCCACTGTGCAAACCTTATTGAGGACGGTGCAACCCTTCAGATGGGTATCGGTGCCATTCCTAATGCAGTACTTGCTCAGCTTGGCAACCACAAGAACCTTGGTATCCACACCGAGATGTTTGCAGACGGCGTTCTTCCTCTAGTGGAGAAAGGTGTAATCAACGGTGCAAACAAAGCCATTGACAAAGGCAAGATGGTTTCTACATTCCTTATGGGTTCACAGACTTGCTACGACTTCATTGACGACAACCCTATGGTTGCAATGATGGATGTAGGATACACCAACAACCCGTTTGTAATTGCAAAGAACCCTAAAGTAACTGCTATCAACTCTGCTCTTCAGGTAGACCTTACAGGTCAGGTTTGTGCAGACTCACTTGGTACAAAATTCTACTCAGGTGTAGGCGGACAGATCGACTTCATCTACGGTGCTTCAATGTCTGAGGGCGGTAAAGCAATCATCGCAATGCCAGCTGTAACCAACAAAGGCGTAAGCAAGATTGCCCCTATCCTTACCCCAGGTGCAGGTGTTGTAACTACAAGAAACCACATCCACTGGTTTGTAACTGAGTACGGTGCAGTTAACCTATACGGCAAATCACTTCAGGAGAGAGCAAAACTTATGATCAGCATTGCACATCCTGATGCACGCGAGGAGTTGGACAAGGCTGCATTCGAGAGATTCGGTTCTCACTTCCACTTTGTGGCAAAATAATTTTCAGCACGAAAGTTTTGAGTATCAATAAAGAAAGGGTGTCCTTGCGATTGGGACACCCTTTACACATTTATAAAATTGTAACACTAACCCGTTTTCCCAGGCTCTCGAAGATTCTGAAAAGAGTTTTCAATTGGATATCCGATTTACCATTTTCAAGACGCGATATAATAGTTTACCTAATCCAAATATTTTCCTTTCACAACAGCACATAGTTCTTGGTATTTTTGATACCTATGTAACCGAAGTAGGATTCAACAACGGTTCCGGTAACAAGTACCGGGCAGCCAAGGCGGTACGGGTTGGTTACAAGATTGAGACCATCTCTAACGGAACCGCTTGGGAGCTCAACGGCGAACATCCGGTTGCGGCTCCTTTCTGTCATTGAAGGGGCAATGACCAGCGCAGATTTTGATTCGAATGGAGGGCTTACCCTTATGGTTGTAGTGGAAGGGTCTCCACCAATAATATATCCGAACACCTGCACCTTCTCTCCAATATGGTATTTGGCCTCCTCTATAGATAGGGCTCCGGTAGGTATCTTCAGTCCAAGATTATAGTTGTACGAGATCCAGTCCCGGGCTGTATCCACCTCTATTTTTATGACTGATGCAGCCGTATTGCTCTCTGAGTATGAGAGGTTCATTGTAACCATCTGGCCTGCCATCAGCTTCTTTTCCAACAATACCGAATCTGTGCCGGATTCCCTGTACAACATATAAAAGGTATCGGTAGAGACATATGCATATCTTTTTTCTGAATAGGCATACTCAAGATCTTTTTCAAGCTGTCTTATACGAAGTCCACTACCTGGAAACCTTGTTATGAAATCTTGTGAGAACTTCAGTCTTATTCCGGCATTCATCTGCCTGCACATGAAAGATATCTTTGTCTGCTCACCCTCACCTACCACAATGGTCTGCTCATCCCCAAACTGCGGCTGGGAGAACTTTGGCGGAGAAAATTTCACAGAATAGAGACCTACATCATAGCTTCCTGGGGGAACTATAATTTCCTGCGGCCTTTGTCCGTAAGTTCCGTCATAGACTTTTTCTCCCGATGTAGAATAGATGGTAAGGATAAAATTATTGGTATCAGTATCCACACCGCTTTTGAGAAAGGTACCGTCCGATATCAGATCCGCCGGCACTTTTCCAATAGACAAGGCAATGGATCCGGGTTCCCGCACCGGCTGGAGATTGAACTGGCTGCAACCTGCAACAACACACAAAAGTGCAGCTGCAACAATTACTGCAACTGCTCCTGAAAACTTTTTCTTCATACTTTTTCCTCCCTGCATTTTAAATGGTTTGCGGCAAAAATACCCTCTTGTCCCAGCAAAGCATGCCTGAAAAAGAAAAAGTTTGGACACCGGATGCTGATTTTGCTTTTTCCTAAAAAAATTTACTCCTTTTTTGTAAAAATTCACAGGGCTGTCCCTCTCTACAAAGGACAGCCCCGCTACTTGACCTAAACTTAAACTATGAAAAACTTCAGTTTAAATTTTACAATTACCGTGCCACTACCCTAAACTTGGCGAATTTCAAAAGTAGAGTTTTTTGGCCCGAATCTCTAAAGTCCACTACGGCTTTGCGGCTTGTAACATCTCCCTCAAGTGAGATTACCACACCTATTCCAAAGCGGTCGTGCTCTATTGTCTGCCCAACCTCAACCACTGCAGGGGAATCCGGTGTGAAGTTTGCCGGAGCAGCTTTCTTCTGCGGTACAAACCCTGCCGGAGGGTTAACCCTTTGCTGCGTACCGCTGCCGGCTCCCTGATATCCGCTTCCGCCTGTCCGGCCGGCACTTGCACCATGCCCCGGTGTCCCCTGCCTTCCAGGAAACCTCTGTCCTCCCTGCGGAGAATATCCGGAGCCCCCTCCCCTCTGCGAAGGGTATCCCTGGCCTCCCCTCTGAGGTACTCCACCTTGGGAGGTTCTGGAGGATGGATACTGTCGGGATGAAGAAAAATCATCATATTTTGTACTGAGTTCCTCCTCCCAGTCTGTTATAGGGTTAAGGATGTACTCTTTGTCTATCTCCTTGATGAATCTGCTTGGCGGGTTGCTTACGTGGTTGCCCCATTTGGTGCGGCTTTGTGCATATGAGAGCTTTACAGCTTTTCCGGCCCTGGTTACTGCCACATAGAAGAGCCTGCGCTCCTCCTCAATGTCCTGCTCGGTTGCCATACCCATACCCTGTGAAGGGAAGAGATTCTCCTCCATTCCCACTATGTACACATACGGGAACTCAAGGCCTTTGGATGAGTGGACTGTCATGAGGGCTATCTTGTTCTTGTCCTCTTCGTTGTCCTTGCCGTCGAGATCGCTTATAAGGGATACGTTCTCGAGGTAGAGATCGAGTGTAACAATTGGAATATCCTCACCTTCCTGTGCAAGCTGCTCATATTCAGCCTCTCCATCCTCTACAAACTCCTTTATTGAATTGAACAGCTCCTCCACGTTCTGAACCCGGCCCTGAGCTTCAAGGGTGGTATCAAGTTTCATATGGTCCAGGATTCCAAAGCGGCCGTTCACCTCCATGGCCAACGTGTAGGCATCTGTACAGTCCATCTTCTCTCTCAGCGACTCTATCCCCTCTACAAAAAGCTTCATTTTGGTGGCAGTACCTGCCTTTATGGCAAACTCCTCAAGATTTACAACCTTAATTGCCTCAAACATTGAGAGTTCCTTAGCTGCTGCAGCCTCTTTAAGGCGGCCCAGTGAGGTGTCACCAATACCCCTTGGAGGGAAATTCACAACCCTCTTGAACGCCTCGTCATCCTTTATATTTGAAACGAGTTTGAGGTATGCCAGCATATCCTTCACCTCTGCACGCTCGTAGAACGAGTGACCGGCAAAGATCTTGTACGGCATGTTCTTTTTCCTGAGCGCCTCCTCAATCACACGGCTCTGGGCATTGGTACGGTAGAGGATTGCAAAACTGCTGTACGGCTCGTGGGTCCTGCGCACCTGGTCCATAATGGACGAAGCTACAAGGAAACCCTCCTCCTGCTCAGTATAGGCACTGATAAGCTCTATAAGGTCACCCCTCTCCTGCTCCGAAAAACATTTTTTCTTAAGCTGCATCTTGTTCTTTGCAATGAGGGAGTTTGCTGCATTCACAATAGTTTGCGTAGAGCGGTAGTTCTGCTCCAGCCTGTACTCCTTGGCACCCGGATAGTCTTTCCTGAAATTGAGGATATTCTCAATTCTTGCACCACGGAAGCTGTAAATGCTCTGCGCATCATCTCCCACAACCGAGATATTCTGGTGCACGCTTGAAAGTTTCTTGATTATCAGATACTGCGCATAGTTGGTATCCTGATACTCATCCACCATCACAAACTTGAACCTGCTGCGGATGCGCTCAAGAGCATCGGGAAAATCCCTGAACAAAATATTGGTATACAAGAGGATATCATCAAAATCCATGGCACCTGCCTGACGGCATTTCTTTGCATACTCCCTGTAGATTTCCCAAATCCTCGGTTTCTTTGCAGCCGAGTCGTTCTGGATGAGGGTGCTGTTGCGGCCATATGACTCCGCTGTAACAAGGTTGTTCTTGGCCATTGAGATGCGACTGTGCACTTCGTTTGGCTTGTAGATCTTGTCATCCAGCTGCAGTTCCTTTATGCAGGCCTTGATCACATTGCGGCTGTCGGTGGTGTCATAAATGGAAAAGGTCTTTGGAAAGCCCAGAAGCTCAGCCTCATCCCTGAGGAATCTGATGAAGATGGAGTGGAATGTACCCATATACAGACGGCGCGCCCTGCCCTCCCCAATAAGGGATGCAATACGCTCCTTCATCTCACGTGCCGCCTTGTTTGTAAATGTAAGTGCCAGTATAGATGCCGGATCATGTCCCTGGCTCAATATGTTTGCAATTCTGCAAGTAAGCACTTTAGTTTTTCCGCTACCTGCACCAGCTATTATCAGCTGCGGCCCCTCAATATCGCTAACTGCTTGATATTGTGCGGGATTCAACCCCTTAAAAATTTGCTCCACTACCTGTTCCATAATGGTGCAAAACTACTACCCAAAATTTCAAAAAACAAAACCAAAAATGCTTACTTATTACTAATTTATTGTGTACATTTGCGCAAAATTTCTGAAATAATGATTAAACATATTCACTTAAACAAAGGACTGGACATTCCTGTTAAGGGAGCGGCAGAGCTGAAAGTTGAAAAAAACATTATCTCGGAGGTAGTTTCTGTAAAACCTGTCAACTTTAAGAACCTTACCCCAAAACTCATGGTGAGAGAGGGTGACGAGGTAAAAGCTGGCAGTATTTTGTTTGTAGACAAATACCGTCCTGAGATTGGCTTTGCTTCCCCAGTAAGCGGAACAGTTGAGTCAGTAGTAAGAGGCGAGAAACGCAAACTCCTTGAGGTTCGCGTAAAGGCTGCCCAGACTACAGATTACATTAAATTTGAGACTCCAGAGCTTGGCAAGGCCACTGCAGAGGAGATTAAGAAAGTTCTTTTGGAGAGCGGCTTGTGGGCAGCATTGAAACAGAGACCTTACGGTACTGTTGCAAACCCTGCAGACGAGCCAAGGGCTATCTTCGTTTCGGCGTTTGATTCTGCACCTCTTGCTCCAGACTACAACTTCACACTTAAGGATGAGGCTGCAAACCTTCAGGTTGCAGTTGATGTCCTCAACAAACTTACCAAAGGCGGTGTATTTGTTGGCGTGAACGGCAAGTCTGCTGCAAATTCTCCTTTCAGCAAACTTCAGAACGTTAAGGTTTACGGTTTCTCAGGTGCACATCCTGCAGGAAACGTTGGTGTTCAGATCAACAACATCGCCCCTATCAACAAGGGTGAGGTTATCTGGACTATCGACCCTATGTTCATGGTTGCTCTAGGAAAGCTTTTCACAAAAGGAATCTACGATGTTACCAGAACCATTGCAGTTGCAGGCAACAGGGTTGCAAAACCTTGCTATGTAACCTGTGTTCCAGGTACCCAGATCAAGGACCTTGATTTCCTTGTAAGCAAGAAAGAGGTTGAGATTTGCGACCAGGAGTGCGGATGCCGTTATATCAGCGGTAACGTACTTACAGGAAACAATGTAGGAGCTGAGGGTTCATTGGACTTCTACAGCAACATGGTTTCTGTAATTTCTGAGGGTAACTACTATGAGATGTTCGGTTGGGTTAAACCAATCAGAAGCAAGAAGTTCAGCTTCTCAAAATCTTATTTCTCATGGTTGACCCCTAAAAAGAAATATAAAGTTGATACAAATACCAACGGTGGCCAGAGAGCATTTGTGGTATCTGACGTATACGGCAAAGTGCTTCCTATGGACATCTATCCTGTTTATCTTCTTAAGGCAATCCTTGCAGAGGATATTGACAAGATGGAGCAGCTTGGTATCTACGAGGTAATTGAGGAGGACTTGGCTCTTTGCGAGTATGTATGTCCATCCAAGATTGACATCCAGGATATCGTTGCCAAAGGTATTGCAACAATGATTAAAGAAATGGCTTAAAACAGAGTAGTATGAAATCAATCTTGAATTTTGTAGAAAAAATTAAGCCAACCTTCAGCAAGGGTGGCAAATTGGGTTTCCTGCACTCTACTTTTGATGCCTTTGAGACCTTCCTTTTTGTTCCAAACACTGTAACAAAAAGCGGTTCGCACATCAGAGACTGTGTAGACCTTAAAAGAGTTATGACCGTTGTAATCATTGCCCTTATGCCAGCTTTGGCATTCGGTATATGGAATGTTGGAGAGCAGCATTCAATTGCATTCGGTTTGGATATGAACTTCATTGAGAAAGTATGGTTCGGACTTTTGAAAGTACTTCCTCTAATTATTGTATCTTACGTTGTAGGTTTGGGAATTGAGTTCATCTCAGCCCAGCTTCGCGGACATGAGGTTAATGAGGGTTACCTTGTATCAGGTATGATCATTCCTCTAATCATGCCGGTAGACGTTCCCCTATGGATTCTTGCACTTGCAGTTGCATTTGCAGTAATCATTGGTAAAGAGGTATTTGGCGGTACAGGTATGAACATCTGGAACCCTGCTCTTATTGCACGTGCATTTGTATTCTTCGCTTACCCTTCACAGATCTCAGGTGACACCATCTGGGTTGAGGGCTTGAACGCAGCCAAAGCAAATGCAATGCAGGTAGTGGACGGTTTCTCTGGCGCAACCCCTCTAGGACAGGCTGCAAACGGCGTAGTAGACTTCACCACTACAACTGGTGAGCCTCTAACAGCATTGCAGGCTTTCATTGGTACAATGCCAGGTTCAATTGGTGAGACTTCAACAATCGCTATCCTTATTGGTGCTGTAATCCTTATCTGGACAGGCGTTGCAAGCTGGAAAATCATGGTTTCTTGCGTTGCAGGTGCTCTAGGCGTAGGATTCCTTATCAACGGTTTTGCAGAGCCGGGCACTTTTGCCGCAGTTCCTGCATACTGGCACCTTATCCTTGGCGGTTTTGCATTTGGAGCAGTGTTCATGGCTACAGACCCTGTAACCTCGGCACAGACAGAGAAAGGTAAATGGATTTACGGTTTCCTTGTAGGTGCCCTTGCAGTTATCATCCGTCTGTTCAACCCAGGTTACCCTGAAGGAATGATGCTTGCCATCCTTCTTATGAACACATTCGCACCGCTAATTGACTACTACGTAGTTGAGGGCAACATCAAGAAGAGAATCAAAAGATCAACAATCAAATAAGCAACACAGAAATGGATACAAATAAAAATTCATATACCATCATCTACTCAATCGTAATGGTTGTATTGGTTGCTGCAGTTCTTGCTTTTGTTTCTCTAAGCCTAAAAGACAAACAGAACGAGAATATCAGCAACGAGAAAAAACAGTACCTTCTTGCCAGCGTTGGCCTTGGCGCAGATGCCAACTTCGACCAGGTAATCACCGAGGCAATTGTAGTTGACGGCAACGGCAACGTTGTAAACACCGCAACCTCAAACATTGCTGCAAGCGAGGCATTCAACATCAGCACCTCTGAGCAGGCTTCCCTAATCAAGGACGGCGCTCCAAAAGAGGAGTTGAGGCTTCCAGTATTCGTGGCTACTCTTCCCGACGGTTCACAGGCATACATCTTCTCTGCATACGGAGCAGGCCTTTGGGGACCAATCTGGGGATGGGTTTCATTGAAGACCGATTTGAATACAATATCGGGAGTAAAATTTGACCACTCAGGTGAGACTCCAGGTTTGGGTGCAGAGATTGCAACTCCTGCTTTTGCAGGCCAGTTCACCGGCAAAGAGATTTTTGTTAATGGTGAGTTTGCTTCAATTGCCATTGTAAAAGGTGGCGCCAAAGAGGGCAGCACAAACGAGGTTGACGCTATCTCTGGCGGTACTATTACAAGTAAGGCTTTGGATTCTTCAATCAAAATGTGGTTGGAGGCTTACCTTCCTTACATCAAGTCACTTCAGGCTCTTGCAGCTACCCCTATGCCTATTGAGGGAGAGGTTGTTGCAACCCAGGAGAATGTTGAGAATAACTAAACACAACAGTAATGGATAAGAATTTGATTACAAACCCAATTTTAAAGAACAACCCTGTAACTGTATTGGTATTGGGTATCTGTTCTGCGTTGGCAGTAACTGTAAAGTTGGAGCCGGCGTGTGTAATGGCTATATCTGTTACTGCTGTAACAGGTTTTGCCAGCCTTATCGCATCACTGCTACGTAATACCATTCCTAACCGAATCCGTATTATAGTACAGTTGGTGATTGTGGCACTTCTTGTAATTCTAGTTGACCAGATCCTTAAAGCATTCGCTTACGAGGTGAGCAAACAGCTTTCTGTTTACGTTGGCCTTATTATTACAAACTGTATCATCATGGGTAGAATTGAGGCATTTGCACTTGGAAACAAACCACTTCCTTCATTGGTAGACGGTTTGGCAAACGGTGCAGGTTACGGCCTTATTCTAATTGCCATCGCATTCATTAGAGAGCTTTTTGGTTCAGGCACTTTGTTCGGTGCACAGATTATCCCTGCAAGCTGGTATGTTGCTGAGGGTGGCTGGTACTTGAACAACGGCTTGTTCATCATGCCTCCAATGGCCCTAATCATTACAGGATGCTTTATCTGGTTGCAGAGAAGCTTCCAGAAAGAAGAGAATAAGAAATAATAAACACATTCTATTATGCAAGATTTAATCAGTTTGTTTGTAAAGTCCATTTTTGTGGACAACATGATATTTGCCTATTTCTTGGGAATGTGTTCATTCTTGGCAGTATCTAAAAATGTAAAGACCGCAGTAGGTTTGGGTGCGGCAGTAATCTTCGTATTGGGAGTTACTGTTCCCCTTAACTACCTTTTGAACGAGTACGTTCTTAAAGCAGGTGCTTTGGCATGGATGGGTGAGGAGTACGCTACAATTGATTTGAGCTTCCTTAGCTTCATCATCTTCATTGCCGTTATTGCTGCATTCGTACAGCTTGTAGAGATGGTTGTGGAGAAATTTGCTCCGGCACTTTACTCACAGCTAGGTATCTTCCTTCCTCTTATTGCAGTAAACTGCGCAATCATGGGTGGTTCACTATTCATGCAGCAGAGAGGTTATGAGACCTTGGCAGAGGCTACAACATTCGGTCTTGGTTCAGGTATCGGTTGGTTCCTTGCAATCGTTGCACTTGCAGCCATCAGAGAGAAACTGGCATACTCAAATGTGCCTGCCCCTCTAAAAGGCTTGGGAATCACATTTATTATTGTAGGCCTTATGGGTATCGCATTCATGGGCTTCATGGGTATTCAGCTATAATCACTAAAAAGGTAAAAAGATATGACACAAATTATTGTAATTTCAGTAGTAGCCTTTTTGGTGGTAACCCTATTGCTTGTAGGGCTGTTGCTATTCGCAAAGGCTAAACTTACCCCTAGCGGTACAGTTAAAATTGATATCAACAATGGTTCTAAAGTTTTGGAGGTTGCTCCTGGCGGATCATTGCTTGGTACTCTTGGTAACGAGAAAATCTTCCTTCCATCTGCTTGTGGCGGTAAAGGTAGCTGCGGCCAGTGCAAATGCCGCGTAATGGAGGGTGGCGGAACCATCCTTCCTACCGAGGTTGGTTTCTTCAACAGAAAACAGATCCTCAACAACTGGAGACTTGGTTGCCAGGTTAAGGTTAAGGAGGATATGAAGATTGAGGTACCTGAGAGCGCATTGAGCGTTAAGAAATGGGAGTGCGAGGTTATTTCAAACAATAACGTTGCAACCTTCATCAAGGAGTTCTGCGTTAAGATTCCGGATGGAGAGACCCTCAACTACCGTTCAGGCGGTTACATTCAGGTAGACGTACCTGCAATCACCGTAGACTACAAAGACATTGACGTAGACCCTCAGTTCCGTGAGGATTGGGAGAAGATGGGTGTTTACAACCTTAAGATGGTTAACCCTACCCCTACCCTAAGGGCTTACTCAATGGCTACATACCCTGCAGAGGGCAATATCATCAAGTTGAACGTACGTATCGCTACCCCTCCATTCGACAGAGTGAAAGGCGGCTTTGCAGACGTTAACCCTGGTATCTGCTCATCTTACATCTACTCATTGAAACCTGGCGATAAAGTAACCATCTCAGGTCCTTACGGTGAGTTCTTCGTTCCAGACAACTGTCCGGACGACCAGGAGTTCGTATTCATTGGTGGTGGTGCTGGTATGGCCCCTATGCGTTCTCACATCATGCACTTGTTCAAGACTGAGAAAACCAACAGAAAAGTCAACTTCTTCTACGGTGCCCGCAGCTTGAAAGAGGCATTCTACCTTGAGGACTACGCACAGATTGAGAAAGAGTTCCCTAACTTCAAGTTCCACTTGGCACTTGACAGACCGGATCCAGAGGCAGACAAAGCCGGCGTTCCATACGTAGCAGGCTTCGTTCACAACGTTCTTTACGAGACTTACCTGAAGAACCACGAGGCTCCGGAGGATATCCTTTACCTAATGTGCGGACCTCCAATGATGGCCCAGTCAGTAGTAAACCTATTGGACAGCCTTGGAGTTCCATCAGAGAACATCCTGTTCGACAACTTCGGCGGTTAATTCACCACTGCCGTTCAAATAAAAAACGCCTTCCCTTGATTGGGAGGGCGTTTTTTGTTGCATCTGTGCTCCCTCTGCGCTCTGCTGCGGCGGTTTCTCCTGGTTTGGGAGTGTTTTCCGGGACATTTTTCCTCTGCAGCTGCGGTTTCTCCTGGTTTTGGGGTGCTTTCCAGGACATTTCCCCTCTGCATCCGCAGTTCCTCCCGGTTTTGGGGTGGTTTCCAGGACATTTCTCCTCTGCGGCAACGGTTTCTCCTTGTTTGGTGGTGCTTCTCGGGACATTCTCCCTCTGCAGCGTCGGTTCCTCCCAGTTTTGGGGTGTTTCCCGGGACATTTCCCCTCTGCAGCCGCAGTTCCTCCCGGTTTTGGGGTGCTTTCCAGGACATTTTCCCTCTGGAGAAGTATATCCTCCTTAAAGATACTCCGTTTCCGGGAGGAAATGTCAACACAGCAATATCATTCCCCCACAGAAAGGATACTTTCCCCCAGCACCGACTCAATAAATGCAACAGTACGCAAAGAAAAATTATACTGCCCACACATCCACTTCCTGACAACATCCTTTCTCTTCCCCGCGGCCTTTGCAAAATCCGCCTGCGACCAGCCTTTACGCTCCAGGATATAACCTATTTTACATGCTATACCTGCAGAAAGATCAGATTCACGTCTCTCCTCAACTGGAATTTGCCCAAGCATCTCCTTGAAGAGAGGATTTATATACCTTAACTTAGACCAATCTGTTATCACTCCTCAATACTTAAATCAAACAATTTTTAACTTACACAAAGTATAAGTCTAACGCTTACGCTCTGTTTTTTTTGGCGAAACATACTCTCCTCCCTCATCATTCAAAAGTCCAGACGTATATGCAGAATGATTTTTGTTTCTGTAAAATCCTCCCGTTTCATCAGACTTTAAACCCCTATATTGCTTCACTGAAATAATCCCTTCATCCAATACAGACTCAATAAATGCAATTGTACCAATGGTAAAATTATGATGTCCGCTCATCCATTTACTGATCTCCGCTTCTTTTTTACCGGCAGCCTTTGCCAAATCCGCTTGAGACCATCCCTTTCGTTTTAAGATATCGTAAATTCTTTTAGCAATATCAAAAGACAAGTCAACCTTCCTGCCAATATGCTTTGGCACAAAATCCAGCATCTCCTGAAATTCTGGATTTATATAAGTGATTTTTCTCATATCAATCAATATTCAACTCAATATTTATAATCTCTTTATGGATATCAACACCACTAGTTTCCAACAGCATCAGCCTTTCATCAATCATCTGCAAAAACTTAACTTTCTCAAATAACTCCTCATCTTCCTGATAAGTTTTAGTCTTCTTATGGCCTCCACCTCCAAGAATAATCAACCTATCTGAAACCCTAATGCAATAAACACGCAAAGCTCCTTTTTTCTTATTTCTCCAAACGACATCCACTGGAATTGCACACACTCTGTCCTTCATTTTTCCTTCGTTTCTGAAATAAGATTCCAGAACACCCTCCTGCGTCATCTTTTCTATTGACTTTACAATTTCAGCCAAATCAGATCTCAATATCTTATCTTCTGAATCTTTATACTTGATAAAGAACTTCCTGTATTCAGAACAAAGATCACCTTTAATCTTTATTGCATATATCTCCACACTCTCTGAAAACAAATACGGCTCAAACTCCACCTTTCTCATACCATAAATATTTTCACAAAGGTAAGCATATTCATCTAACTAACAATCGTTTATCTCAAAATAATCTTAACTTTTAGGTTAAGTTACATTAATTACATATCTCAGGACTGGTAATTGTATATTGCCCCACATCCTTGAATCCGGAAGTTTTTTCTTAAATTTGTATAAAGCAAGCAAAAAAACAACAAATACTTTATGGCAAAAGTAAACACTGCCGACGTAGGATTTGAGAAACAAATCTGGAATGCGGCCGATGTATTACGAGGCAGTATGGATGCTGCCGAATACAAGCACGTTGTACTTGGACTTATCTTTCTCAAATATATTTCAGATCGATTTGAGTCTAAATATCAGGAACTCGTAAACGAGAGCTATGGTATGGAGGAGGATAAAGATGAGTACACTGCGGAAAACATTTTCTATGTCCCATCGAAAGCCAGATGGTCTGTTATTGCAGAGAATGCGCACAAGCCAGAGATTGGTCTCGTGATTGACGAGGCGATGCGTCTTATTGAGAATGAGAACGAGAGACTGAAGGGCGTTCTGCCAAAGAATTTCGCCCGTCCGGAACTAGACAAGCAGAAGCTTGGTGATGTTGTGGATCTCTTCACAAATATTCAGATGAAGGAGCAGGGCGAAAGCAAGGATATCCTCGGAAGAACATACGAGTACTGCCTTTCTATGTTCGCTTCGGCTGAAGGCAAGAATGCAGGTGAATTCTATACCCCATCATGTATCGTAAGGACACTTGTGGAAGTGCTCAAGCCTTATCATGGTCGAGTATACGACCCAGCCTGCGGATCAGGAGGTATGTTCGTACAGTCAGCAAAATTCATCGAGAGACATCAAGGCAAGATCAACGATATCTCTGTATTCGGACAGGAGTACAACCCTACTACATGGAAGATGGCTCAGATGAACCTTGCCATTCGCGGTATCGAGGCTAATCTTGGTGACTTCAACGCAGACACATTCTTCAAGGACGTACATCCTACACTGAAGGCTGACTTCGTTATGGCGAACCCACCGTTCAACATGAAGGAGTGGGGTGCAGACAAGCTTCAGGACGACGTTAGATGGAAATACGGTATTCCGCCATCAGGCAATGCCAACTTTGCATGGCTTCAGCACATGATTCATCACCTCTCTCCTAACGGAAAGATCGGCATGGTCCTCGCCAATGGTTCACTCTCATCTCAGAGTGGCGGCGAGGGAACAATCCGTGAGAACATCCTCAAAGCGGATCTCGTGGAATGTATCGTAGCTATGCCTTCACAGCTCTTCTACTCTACTCAGATTCCAGTATGTCTCTGGTTCCTGAACAGGGCGAAGAAGCAGCCGGGTAAGGTGCTCTTCATCGATGCACGCAATATGGGTTCAATGGTGACCAGAAAGCTTCGCGAGCTTACAGAGGAAGATATTCTCAAGATTGCAGGAACATACGATGATTATGTTGCAGGTACTCTTGAGGACGAGAAAGGATACTGCGCTGTTGTCGGCATGGACGAGATTGAGAAGCAGGATTACATCCTTACACCTGGACGTTACGTAGGAATCACGGAGACTGAAGATGACGGAGAGCCTTTCCAGGAGAAGATGGAAAGACTGACAGGAGAGCTCTCAGAACTTTTTGCAAAGTCTCACGAACTTGAGGCAGAGATCAAGAAACAGCTTGCTTCTATTGGGTTTACGATTAAATAGTGCTTTCTTTTATGGTAATCAAAACCATAGAGAATATGAAAGAACAATTTATCAATGAAGTCGCGGATGCGATGAGCGAGGTGCTCAACTTTGAGCAGATGGTGGAACTGAACAATGCACTGTTGCAGATAATCAGTAAATATGAACTTGTAGATAATGGAGAGAAAGTTCAAGAGGATGTAAAGAACAATAATAGAATCCTTGAGATTTTCCTCTCGGCAAAGCAGGTTGAAGGATGCTCAATAAAGACCATCAAATATTATGAGGCAACCATTCGGCAGCTATACAAGAAAATGCCGAAGAACGTCTCGGAATACACAACTGAAGATATTAGAGCTTATCTGGCAGTATTCCAGAGGAAGCACAAGTCCAGCAAAGTAACTATTGACAATATCCGCAGGATTTTCTCATCATTCTTTGCATGGCTCGAAGAGGAAGACTTTATCTTGAAGAGCCCGGTAAGAAGGATTCACAAGGTGAAGACCGGTACACAGGTAAAGGAAGTGCTGACAGATGAGAATTTGGAACTGCTTCGAGATAAGTGCAAGAATATACGCGACCTGGCCATCATTGATTTATTGTCATCGACAGGAATTAGAGTTGGAGAGCTAGTTAAGCTCAATAGAAACGATATAAACTTTGCAGAACGCGAGTGTATCGTCTTTGGAAAAGGAAATAAAGAAAGGATAGTGTACTTCAATGCAAGGGCAAAGATTCATCTGCAAGAGTATTTAAAGTCACGAAAAGATAAGAACCAGGCATTGTTTGTCTCACTAGCCAAACCATATAGAAGACTTCAGATATCTGGAGTGGAGACAAGATTGAGAGAGTTGGGACGAAGAGTGAAACTGCCGAGAATACATCCGCATAAGTTTAGGCGAACTCTGGCAACAATGGCAATTGACAAAGGAATGCCGGTAGAACAGGTTCAGAAACTGCTTGGGCATGTAAAGATTGACACTACAATGCACTATGCAATGGTGAACCAGACAAACGTAAAACTATCACACAGAAAATTTATAGGCTGATGCTGAATTATCAAACATATGGATACAATCGTTCTCGTTTTTCTCGTCAAAACAGACGCAGAAATGATAATTTAGAGCAGCAAGCAGAAGCGTTATATAGGTCTTGGTTTATTGATTTTGAGCCGTTTAAAGACGGGGATTTTATTGATTCCGAACAAGGCTTAATCCCGGAAGGATGGAGAGTTGGGGAATTATCTGAGATTATAAATATCACTAGTGGCAAAAGGCCCATCACTAAGTCTGAGCATCCAACAACAACAGATAATGTTCCTATTTTAGGAGCATCTGGTATATTGGCATATACAAAAGACAAATTATATGATACACCTATATTGCTAATTGGCAGGGTGGGAACATTAGGTATAGTCCAGAAGATTAATTCCGAGTCATGGCCTTCGGATAACACCTTAATTATTTCATCTAATAACTATCATTTTGTCTATTTTAATTTAAAAAACATTGATTATCAGGCAATAAATAGAGGATCGACTCAGCCACTAATCACTCAAAGTGATATTAAACATCAGACGATTCTGATTCCGACACATGAAGTCATAATGAGGTTTGAGGAAAAAGTAAAGGCCCTAGATGAAGCCATTAAGAATAATAACTTGGCAATAAATAACCTTGTGCATTTACGAGATACTCTCTTACCAAAACTCATGTCGGGAGAACTTAAAATTAACGATTTAGACTGCTAAATTCTCATTTATGAAAGAAAGGAGAACATATAAACTTGATGAACTGGTAGACTTTCAAAATGGTTACGCCTTCAAATCCGAGCATTTCTCCGAGAATGGAGAATTTAAGATTATCAAAATTAAAGAACTCAAAAATGGCTTTGTCAAATTCTTTGATGACACTGCATCAATTGACATTACTAATAGAGATCTAGGATATTTTGAGAAGTTTTATGTTCAAAAAGGTGACGTATTATTTGCTCTCACAGGGGACCCTGTAAGTAAGCCCAACGAACTCAGTTGGGTAGGCAGAGTATCTATTTATAACCAAACAGAGAAGGCATTATTGAATCAGCGAACTTGTAAAATCGTTAATAAGGGAAATAAGGTAAACACCAAATATCTTTATTATTACTTCAGACAGCCTGATGTTTTGTATTCACTAGCATCTCGTGCCAAAGGAAGTGCTAGCCAGGCAAACTTATCAACAAAAGATATTGGCGATATCAGTATAACCTTACCACCTAAATATGTTCAAGACACAATAGTTGACATCTTGGGTAGTTTAGATCACAAAATTTACATTAACCGCCAAATAAATGATAATTTAGAGCAGCAGGCACGTGAATTATTCAAATCCTGGTTCATTAATTCACCACAGAAAAGTTGGGAGGAAAAATCTCTGTCAGATTATTTTGATGTCATTACAGGTAAAAAAGATGCAAACTACTCAACCCCAGAGGGTGCGTATCCTTTCTTTACTTGTTCTCAGGATATTTTAAAAGCTCCATCATACAGTTTCGATGGACATGCCATTCTTGTTGCTGGCAATGGAGATTTCAATGTAAAAAGATACATTGGAAAATTTGAAGCTTATCAAAGAACCTATGTCCTTATTCCACATGAGAAAAAATTTCATACCTTCCTATATCTTATGATTGATTATTATCTTCCAGAAATAACTGGAGGTAGCAGGGGCAGCGTAATTAAATTTATCACAAAAGGTAATATCGCAAACTTCAGTTTTAGGGTACCTCAAAATAACATTGATGACAAGCTCAAAAAACTTAATGACATATACAAAATTATTGATTGCAACTTAGAAGAATCTAGTCGTTTGACAAAGATGAGAGACACGCTCCTACCTAAACTGATGTCAGGAGAACTTAAAATTAATGAAATAGACTGCTAAATTCTCATTTATGAAAGAGTGGAACATATATAAGATTGCAGATATTGTTGATGAAATATCAATGGGGCCATTTGGATCCAACATTAAAGTTGAGAATTTCATCAGCGAAGGAATACCTGTTCTTAACGGTTCAAACCTACAAGGATATAAGCTAAATGAAGAATCATTTAACTATGTCTCCGAAGAAAAGGCTAATTCATTAGGCAAGGCAAATGCATATCGCGGAGATGTAGTAATAACCCATCGTGGCACACTAGGTCAAATCATATATATCCCATCTGATTCTAAATACGAAAGATATGTGATATCACAGAGTCAATTTAGACTTAAGCTTAAAAGAGATATTGTACGCCCTGATTTTTTAGTATACTATTTCCACACTGCAATTGGTCAGCATAAGATACTAATGAATGCTTCACAAGTTGGCGTGCCAGCACTTGCTAGGCCAACTTCAACTTTTCGTGAGGTAGCATTACCTATACCGCCAATCGATATTCAAAATAAGATTATGGATATCCTGTTATCAATAGATGGCAAACTCACTGTTAACAAACAAATAAATGATAATTTAACATTTACACGGAGCAAATTAGCAGCTTAACTTATTCACGAATAATTATTTAAGAAATCCATATACCATGTTCTTACATTTCACAGAAGATTCATATGAGAAGGCACTCATCGGACTGTTCAAGTCGATGGGATATGAGAGTGCGTATGGACCGGATATAGAAAGGAATTATCAGGAACCATATTATCTTAATCAGATATGGGCTTCCCTGCCGATTGTCAATCCTTCAAAACATCATAATGCCATTGCAGAGGCTATCAAGAAACTCACCAATATTGATTCGGGTGATCTGGCCCAGAAGAATGGCATCTTCATGGATTACCTGCAGAACGGTATTCCGGTAGCATATCATGACGGGAAAGAGATACGACATGACATCGTATATTTGATTGACTACGAGAATACGCATAGGAACACTTTCCAGATTATCAATCAGTGGACATATGTAGAGAAGTCTGAAAAGAGGGCCGATCTGATTGTATTCGTGAATGGTCTGCCACTGGTATTGATTGAGCTCAAGTCTCCATCCCGTGAAGAGACTGACGCATCAGCTGCATACAGGCAGATAAAGAACTACATGTATGAGATTCCATCAATGTTCACATACAATGCCTTCTGTGTGATGAGCGATATGATGTGCTCTAAGGCTGGTACAATCACCAGTAGTGAGGACCGCTTCATGGAATGGAAGACAAAGGACGGAAACTATGAAAGCACACAATACGCAGACTACGACACATTCTTTGAGGGTATCTTCACGAAGGATCGTCTTCTTGATATTATAAAGAACTTCACATGCTTCTCGCACGAAGAGAAAGGTGCAGCTAAGATTCTGGCAGGATATCACCAGTATTTTGCAGTTAGAAAGGCTGTGGAGAGAACAGTGAAAGCAACTAACGGTGACGGTAAGATTGGAGTATTCTGGCACACTCAGGGCAGTGGTAAATCACTGTCTATGGTATTCTATGCGCATATGATTCAGGAGGCTCTTTCTCAGCCTACTATTGTTGTCATTACAGACAGAAATGACTTGGATGATCAGCTTTATGCTCAGTTTGCAAAATGCAAGGATTTCTTAAGACAGACTCCAGTACAGGCACAGAATAGAGAGCATCTACAGGAACTCCTTAGGAATAGAGAGGCAAATGGTATCATCTTTACCACTATGCAGAAGTTCCAGGAGTCTGACGAGCCTCTTTCTGAAAGGAAGAATATTGTGGTTATGACTGATGAGGCACATCGTGGCCAGTATGGATTTGAAGAGAAAGTAAGTGCAGACGGAAAGATATCTGTTGGAATGGCCAGAGTTATTCATAACTCATTGCCTAATGCGTCATTTATAGGTTTTACTGGAACACCTATATCCGCTAAAGATAAAGATACACAGGAAGTTTTTGGTGAATATATTGATATATATGACATGACTCAAGCTGTTGCAGATGGCGCTACATGCGCTGTTTTCTATGAGTCTCGTGTCATTAACCTTAATCTTGATGATGCCACATTAAAGTTGCTGGATGATGAGTATGAGCTTCTTGCAAATGAAGGGGCAAGTGTTGAGCAGATAGAGGCAAGCAAGAAGGAAATGGCCCATATGGAAGCTATTCTTGGCGCGCCTGAAACAATAGATTCACTTTGTTGTGACATACTTAAGCACTATGAAGAAAACAGGCAGTATGAACTTACCGGTAAGGCTATGATAGTTGCATACTCCCGTCCAATAGCAATGAAAATATATGAACGGTTGTTGGAACTTCGTCCAGAATGGACAGAGAAAGTTAAGGTAATTATGACCGGTGGTAACAATGATCCGGAAGAATGGCATGAGATTGTCGGGAATAAGCAATACAAAAAGGAGCTTGCCAAGAAGTTTAAGGATGACAATGATCCTATGAAAATTGCTATTGTTGTGGATATGTGGTTGACAGGGTTTGATGTGCCGTCACTTGCCACTATGTATGTGTATAAGCCAATGACCGGTCATAATCTTATGCAGGCAATTGCTCGTGTGAATCGTGTTTTTAAAGATAAAGCAGGTGGACTTGTCGTAGATTATATTGGTATAGCTAAGGCGCTTAAGGAAGCTATGAGGGATTATACCAAACGTGACCAAGATAAATATGGAAACCCAAATATTAAGGAGACAGCACTGTTAAAATTCAAGGAAAAGCTTGAAGTCTGTAGAGGATTAATGCATGGGTACGATTATAGCGCATTCAAAGAGTGTAGTGATACAGAGAGGGCAAGAATTATTAAGGGTGGAGTAAACTTTATGCTTGCGCCTACTAAGGAGGAAGATTATAAGAATTTCTTAAAAGAAGCAGGACTGCTCAAAAATGCAGTGAGCCTATGCAGAAGCCTTTTGCAGGAAGAGGAAAGATATGAATCAGCTTTCTTTGAAACGGTACGTACTCTTCTTAACAGGATGACTGGTAAAGGGACTATTTCTAAGAAAAGTATCAATGAAAGGATTAGTGCGCTCCTAAGCCAAAGTGTTAAGAGTAATGGCGTCATAAATTTGTTTTCTGATGTTAAGGCAGAATTTTCACTCTTTGATGCTGCTTTCTTGGATGAAATCTCCAAAATGAAGGAGAAAAACATAGCAATAGAATTACTTAAGCGACTACTTGCTGAAAGAATCCACATTTACAAAGAATCAAATATTGTGCAATCCCAGAAGTTCTCTGAAATGCTTAATATGACTCTATCCAACTATCTCAAAGGGATGATTACTAACGAGGAAGTTATTGAAGAACTTTTGAGAATGGCTCAAGAGATTGCCAATTCAGAGTCACAGGCCAATGAACTTGGTCTTTCAAAAGAAGAGAAAGCGTTTTATGATGCACTTACCCAACCTAGAGCTGTACAAGATTTCTATACTAATGAACAACTTGTAGAAATGACTAAGGAACTTACTGATACTCTCAGGAAAAATCGCACAATAGACTGGCAAAAGAAAGAATCTGCAAGAGCGGGTATGAGAAGATTGATAAAACGCCTTTTAAAGAAATATAAATATCCACCTGAGGAAGAGCAAAATGCCATGGATATTGTCCTTAAGCAATGTGAGCAATGGGCTGATGTGGAGCCAGAATATGTTTATTATGAATAATGACTCATTAGTATTATGAAAGACGCAAAATATAAGTTATATGAAGATTTTCAAAAGGAATTTCCAATAGAAAATTTAGGTGAACTTCCTTTAGAAAGATATACAAATCTAAACCGCACTGACTCATTTTGCTATTGGGTTGAGAGTAAAACATATGAATTAGGATCTATTTGGGGAGGTACCTCTTACAAGTTTGGAATATATGAATACAATAAAAAGCCAAATAATCCCTCTGTCCTCACTGAAGATGAAAAGTATGCATGGTATAAAAAATATGATGCTAAAACGAGAGAAGAGGCGTTTGATATAGTGCGGGCCAGTATTGTGCGCATAGCTAATGCTGCGCTGGCAGGCAATATAGAAGAAGTCAATAAAGACGACTATGCAATAAGTGGAGTATTTAAGTGGAAGGTGGCATTCCTATATTCTAACTTAAGCCTTATTCCCATATATAAAAAGGATATGCTTGTTGATGTTGCCGGGAAATTAGGCCTTGCGAATCCTGAATCAAAAAGTATCCCTGCCTTACAGGCATTTCTTATGGAGCAGAAAGGCGAAAGGGATCTTTTTGAATTCTATGAATATCTATTGGCCTTGAATAATGAAGCCGGTAAAGCGACATATACTTCATGGTCTACAAATTCTGTTACCTCAGATGGTCCGTGCTATTGGTTATATTCTCCTGGGGAGGATGCCTCAAAATGGGAAGAATTCTATAAAGATGGTACTATGGGGTTAGGATGGGATGATTTAGGAAACTTTAAACAGTATGGCAATGATAATGATCTGGTTATTGCAATTGAAGAACATTACGGAGGAGGTGGGTCGCATAAAAATGATAAGTGTGCAATCTTTGATTTTGCGCATAATCTCAAAGTGGGGGATATTATTCTTGTAAAACAGGGTCGCAAAAAATTGATTGGACGAGGTGTTGTTTTATCAGATTATTATTATGATGAGACTAAAGAAGATTATAGAAGCAGGAGAAAGGTAGAATGGACCCATAAAGGTGAGTGGCTTGTGGACGAAACTCTTGTGATGAAAACACTCACAGATATATCCAAATATACTGGTTATGGTCAAAAACTTGAAACAATTATGGGTATTAAAGTGTCTGAACAGAGTGTGGAGCCTATTGAACCTGCAAAATCTAATCGACATTGGTGGCTCAATGCCAGTCCAAAGGTGTGGAAAATGTCAGAATGGAAAGTTGGTGAAGTCCAAGAATATACTCTATATAATGGGAAGGGAAATAAGAGACGTATATTTCAGAATTTCTTAGATGCGGCAGAAAATGACATTGTAATTTGCTATGAAACAAATCCAGTAAAAAAGATTACCACTATAGCAAAGGTAAGTAAAGCTAATGATGGCAAAAGGATATCTTTCTGCAAAATTAAAACACTTACGGAGCCTGTTGAGTATGCTATTATCAAGGATCATCCTGATCTTCAGCAGATGGAGTTCCTTGTAAATCCAAATGGGTCATTTTTCAGACTTGCCGAAAATGAATTCAATGTCATAATGGGTATAATTAGGCAGGATAATGATGAAGAAGTGGAATCTGTTTCAAGTCCTGCATATACAAGAGAGGACTTTCTTAGTGAAGTATATATGAATCCTGATTCATATGATGAACTTGTAGAGCTTCTTAAAATTAAGAAAAATGTCATCCTTCAAGGTGCTCCAGGTGTTGGTAAGACATTCTGTGCCGAAAGACTGGCCTATTCTGTTATGGGTAAAAAGGATGAGAGACGAATCAAGACAATACAATTTCATCAGAGTTATTCGTATGAAGATTTCATTATGGGATACAAACCTTCGGGAGACTCATTTAAATTGAGGAACGGCGTCTTTTATAATTTTTGCATTGAAGCTTCAAATAATCCAAATGAAGATTATTTCTTCATAATTGATGAAATTAATAGGGGGAACCTGTCTAAAATATTTGGGGAACTCCTTATGATGATAGAGAGGGACTATAGAGGGAAGGAAATAACCCTTGCATATAGTGATCAGGGATTTCATGTACCTGATAATCTATATATCATTGGTATGATGAATACAGCTGACAGAAGCCTGGCTTTGATTGATTATGCTCTTAGGCGTAGATTCAGTTTCTTTGATATGAAACCAGGCTTTGGCTCTGACGGTTTTAAGGCACATCTTGAAGCTGTTGGAAATGAGAAATTTGAAAAGGTGATTAAACTGATTTCTGAACTTAATTCTGAAATATCTAATGATGATTCCCTGGGAAGTGGCTTTGAAATTGGACATAGCTACTTTTGTGGTAAGCCTGAAGATATAACAGATTCATATATAGTTAAGATTGTAAAGTATGATATCTTTCCAACAATAAGAGAGTATTGGTTCGATAACGACAAGAAAGCTGCAGATTGGATTGAGAAACTTACTAAGGTATTGAATGACTGAAGATAAAGGGATATTTATTCGAAATATCTATCATATGCTTGCTTATGCCTTTCAAGAGCTAAGCAAAAATAATTATGAAGATATTGCCAAAGAGGATTTCGAGCATATTCATGATTTGTTCGCAGAGATCCTGTATAAGGGCGTGTCTATGCAGCTCAAGCAAGGCCTGTACCGAGAATATGTAGGGAGATTAGACACTATATCTTTACTTAAAGGCAAGTTGGATATTAATGGAACTATAAAAGCGCGAATACAAAGGAAACAGCATGTGAGTTGTGAATTTGACGAGTTAAGTGAAGATAATTCTTTCAATAGAATCATAAAAGCCACAATAGATGTTCTCATACGTGAAAAAACTGTTAAGGTGCATAGAAAAGCTGCATTAAAATCATTAATGCCGTTCTTTATCAACGTGGAGAGTATAGCTCCTTCTGCAATTAAATGGGGGCTACTCACTTACAAGCGTAATAACAGGAATTACAGAATGCTGATGAATATCTGTTACTTTATTCTTGATGGAATGTTGCTTACAACTGAAAGTGGAGCTTACAGAATGACAGCATTTTCAGATGAGCATATGCACCGTTTATTTGAACGTTTTATCCTGGAGTACTATCGTATACATCATAAGAATATTAAAGCCAATTCTGAGAAGCTTGATTGGAATATTGACCAAGAAAAACACACCCATGGAATTGAATTCCTGCCATCTATGCAGACAGATATCGTTCTAAGGAAAGCTAATAAAGTACTTATCATTGACACCAAATATTACGGAGAAATTTTAAGAAGCAAATTTGAGAAAAAGGCCATTAGTTCTGCGAACATGTATCAGATATTCAGTTACGTTAAGAATATGGACAACACAAATTCAGGTAATGTAACAGGGATGTTGCTATATGCAAAAACTAAAGAGGAAATATCGGAGCCAATTGATATCTATATCAGTGGGAACCACATAATAGTTCATACAATCGATCTAAACCAACCTTTTGAAAAGATTAGAGATCAACTTGATTCATACATCGAATATCTCTTCTAACAATAAAAATGATATCTTATAGAACTTGACTTAACACCTTACTACGAAGAAAATTATTGCAAATAATCCTATCGGGAGTAATCCCTTACTCCCCCCACTTGTCCCCTTTCCCAGTAATTGATCCAAGAACATTTACCACTAAAGCTATAAATACCAAAACTGCAAACATAATTACCTCCTTTTTGCCGCAAAGGTAAAGGGGAGGTTTGACAGGTTTTGGCAAAATGCAATATTTTAGCCCCTGAATTCAAGAATTTTTTCCCCTCACCTCAAAACCACACATGTAGGGGCGTTGGGGGTGAGATCCAGTACAGAATCTGTGGCTACAGGAAATCTATTATCTGGAAAAACATTATATTTGTAGTTACTCACAAAACGATTTTTAAAATCACAGATATGAAACTACGTTATTTAATTGCAGGAGTGCTTCTATGTGGAGCAACTGCTGTTGCCAGCGCACAGAACCTGGGCGAGCAGGAGCTTGGCCAGCTTAAGGGGAGCTTTGTAAAGGATGCGCACACTACTGCTGTGCAGAATATCCTTTTGGGCGACAACAACATCAAGAACAAGACAAAGGATCTTTCAAAAATCAATGAGGTAGACCATTTCTTCAAATACCGTGCGGATGTAAAGGGGATTACCAACCAGCTTCAGTCCGGACGCTGCTGGATGTTCACATCCATGAACGCCATCAGACCTACAGCACAGAAGAAATACGGCTACAGCAAGTTTGACTTCTCGCACAACTACAACTATTTCTGGGATATGCTTGAGAAATCAAACCTGTATCTAGAGAACATCATCAGAACTGCCGGCAAGGAGATCACAGACCAGGAGGTTACCTGGTACTTGCAGAGTCCTGTTGGTGACGGCGGCGTATGGAACCTTTTCTTCAACTTGGGTGAGAAATACGGTGTTGTTCCTAAAGAGGTTATGCCGGAGACTGCACACTCAAACAACACCGGACAGATGACAGGTGTAATCAACCGCAGACTTAAAAAAGCAGGATGGGACATCAGACAGGTGTACGAGCAGAAAACTGCAAATATGAAAAAGAACAACAAGAAGGCACAGGAGGAGCTTGCAGCAGCACTTAAGGCTGCAAAAATGGAGGCTCTGGAGGATGTATACCGTATCCTTGCTCTTTGCCTTGGCGAGCCACCTACAGAGTTCACCTGGAAATACAAGAATGACAAAGGTGAGGTTGTAACTGTAAAGACAACTCCACAGGAGTTCTACAAAGGTCTTGTTCCTGACAATTACAACACCCAGACCTACATCATGATTATGAACGACCCTACCCGCGAGTACTACAAGGTTTACGACATTGCAAACTACCGCAACACAATTGAGGGTGTAAACTGGGTTTACCTTAACCTTCCAAATGAGGAGATCAAGGAGGCGGCCCTTAAATCAATCAAGGCAAACGAGCCTTTGTATGCATCTTGTGATGTTGGCAAGGAGAGCGATACCAAAGCAGGTGTATGCAACCCTGGCATGTACGATTATGAGTCTCTTCTTGGCATTGACTTGAGTATGGACAAGAAGGCAAGAATCCTTACCCGCTACAGCGGTTCGTCACACGCTATGCTTCTAATGGCTTGCGACACCGATGAGAACGACAAACCTGTAAAATGGCAGTTTGAGAACAGCTGGGGTGCTGGTTCGGGCCACAACGGTTACCTTACCTTCACCGACAAATGGTTTGACGAGTTTATGTTCCGTATAGTAATCAATAAAAAATACTTGAGCGAGAAGGCTGTTGAGGCTGCACAGCAGACTCCTGTAACCCTTCCTGCTTGGGACTACATGTGGTAATTATGAGTTTCTGGAGAGTTATTTTATCAATCATTTTTCCGCCCCTTGCCGTAATTGACAAGGGTTGCGGATCTGTCCTAATCACATTCCTTCTAACCCTATGCGGTTGGGTTCCGGGAGTGATTGCTGCACTTGTTATACTGAACAAGCAGCAGTAGAAAAAAAATAGAAAGCAAATAATTAAAAGGCACCTGCTCGAAGTCTCCTCTGATACGTCATTGCTACGCAATAACTATCAACCGTCGAATTATGCAGGCGCCTTTTATTATTTGCTTTTTCTAGTATATATTCATCCTTATCCTCCTGGCCATAGGCAACAGATTATTGCTCCTGTTCCCCAGGTTCTTCACAAAACCCAGCGGAAGCCCACAATAAACAAGCAACAAATACCCCATAGGAGCACCAGGGAACAAAAGAGGCTCTTTGGCCAAGAACTTAAGGGCATCCTCTCTTCCAACTTCAACTGCTGATATTCCTTGCGGCAACGAAGAGGAAGCCGCCATTGATGCAACCACTCCAGTAAGGGCAAGATCGGCATGGGGTATATAATCTTTTCCTTTTTTTTCTGCTGTTGCTATTCCCGACAGTACAGTACGGAGATTCTCCTCCACAAACCTTATCCTCTCATAAAGATCCTCCCTGTACCCTTTAACAAGGTCTCCCTGAAGAATTTTGATATAATTATCGGGAAGATAATTGCATCCTTTCTCAAACTGCACCTGGTTCTTACCTTTGGCATCCTTGCCTCCCTTATGTTTCTTTCCACCTTTGGCATGTCCAGCCGCTGATGCAAATGCACCCGGCTCCCACTCGCCGTTCTTGCGGACAAGGGCCATATACTGCCCCTCTCCTTTTACACGGCCAGGGACAAACTGGAATCCGCCCCCAACGGTTTCAATTATTCCGGAACCTTCTGGAGCTACAAGCTTTACAGCCTCTGCTCCCAGTTCCTCACAAAGGAACTTGAGGTTGCCGTCATTCTCAAGCTTGTTGTATGTACAGGTTGAATATACCAGATAGCCGCCAGGGGCCAGCGAAGTCCAGATATCTGCCAGAATGCGTTGTTGCCTTTGGGCGCAAAGGTTCACGTTTGCAGGGCTCCACTCCCCAACCGCCTGCGGATCCTTTCTGAAGAGGCCCTCGCCCGAGCATGGTGCATCCGCTACCACAAGGTCAAAAAGCTCTTCAAACGCCCCAAAATCTGCCGGATCATTATTGGTTACCACCACATTCTCCCTGCCCCATTTTGCTATATTGTCTGCAAGTACCACTGCCCTGCTCTTTATTACCTCATTGGAGACAAGCAATGAGTCCTCACCCAGCAATGAAACCAAGTGAGTGGACTTTCCCCCCGGCGCAGCACACAAGTCAAGCGCAGCCAGCTTCTGTGCAAAGAAACCTCCCTCACAGGCATCTTCCCTTCTGCTGTAATCTTTTTCAATGGCATCCTTAACCAGCTCCATATACATGCTGCTGGCCTCCTGCACGTAGTATCCGCCAGCATGGAAGAGAGGATCCAATGTAAACACAGGCCTGCTTGAAAGGTAATGGCCAAGCGCGCTCCACTGAACAGGGTCCGTTGCAATACCCGCCACTTCCGGAGCACTGTTTGAAGCATCATCAGATGCGCTCTGAGATGCAATCTGGGATGCACCCATGAATGCCCCCTCAAGAGATCCTCCCTTGAACGGATTCACCCTCACCGAGGCAAGTTCTTCATGGCTCTCAATATTTGAACACAGCTCTCCGGCAATCTCCTCTCCGAGCGCCGCCGCCGCATACTCTCTAAATTCCAATGGCAATTCCATAGTCCTATCTTCTAATCACCGTCTTCAGCAGTTTTGGCAACCTTGGTCTCCTTGCCCGGAGCCAGCCCCTCCTGCTGTTCAAAAATATATCTGCAAGGCTCCTCTACTCCCCACATGGCATAGCGGGCAAACTGCACAGGCATCCCCTCAAGGAACCTGTCATAATCCTTAAGATCCTCACGGGTCCAATACACCTCAGAAATGGCTGACAGGCGTGGGAAAATGGCATACTCCACAGCCTGGGGAGTTGGGAAATACTCTGTCCACAAACATCCCTGGCCACCAATGACATTCTCCAACACTGCAGCAGAAAGGGTGTCGGGAGTAGGATCAAATTTATATACTGTATCAAGAGCTACAAGCCTGAACATATGGGCCAGACGTGTCTCATCAGGTCTCTGCTTGTAGTTGAGATAGCTTTTGGCATTGGGGGTCATGATTACCTTATGGCCTGCCTGTGCTGCCGGAACCCACCGGTTTCCACCACGCCACACTGTAAGGGCCACACCCTCCTCCAGACCGTTGTCAACCATCTCGTCCCAGCCTACTGCAACCCTGCCACGGGCCCTCACCATAGCGGAGACCCTCTGGGCAAAATACTTCTGCAACCCTTTCTCATCCCCAAGATTGTGCTCCTTAATGAAAGCCTGTGTCTTTGGAGACTCCTTCCACCATCTGTGGCAGCACTCATCCATACCAATATGGATATACTCTCCAGGGAAGATGTCCATCAGCTCACCGAACACATCCTCCAGGAATGCAAATGCCTCCTCACTTGGAGCCAGCACATTATTCAGCTTGTTGTAGATGCCCCATGTAATTGCCGGCTTCACATCTGCATTGGACTCCGTTCCCAAATGGGGATAGGTTGCCAACGCTGCCATGCAGTGCCCCGGAAGGTCAATCTCCGGCACAATGGTTATATAACGCTTTGCAGCATAATCCACAATCTCCTTCATCTGCTCCACGGTGTAGAAACCGCCGTATCTGGTGGAATCAACCCCTGTACCAGGATAAAGGCCAATGATGGTACCGTCCCTGTAGGAGCCCACCTCATTCAGGCGGGGATGTTTCTTGCTCTCAATCCTCCACCCCTGATCATCTGTAAGGTGCCAATGGAAATAATTCAGCTTGTGCAGCGCAAGGTAATCAATGTACTTTTTCACAAACTCCACCGGCATGAAATGTCTTGCCACATCAAGATGCATCCCCCTGTAGCTGAACGCAGGAGCATCCTCAATCTTCACCGCCGGAACCGGAATCTTCTTCCCGACAGTCTTCTGCTGCACCACAGCACCTTCATCTGCATATCCGCCTTTGCTGCCACCGGCAACTCCCGATGCAGGATTATCTGCAACAGCAGCATCCACAGGCAGCAGCTGCATAAGAGTCTGCACTCCGTAGAAAAGGCCGGCAGGGTTCTTTCCTTCAATGCTGATCCTGTCGGGAAGAACCTCCAACGAATATGCCCCCTCTACAGCGGCAGTGTCCTCTGCAACTTTAAGGACAATCTTTCTGCGTCCCCACTTGCGCAAAGAGAGGCTATAATGCTGCTGCAGGTACTCCTGCAGGTATTCTGCTGAGTTTTCTGCTTCCTCACCCTCATAAACAACGGCGGCACTCCTGTCCAACAGGAATGCCCCATCATCCTTTATCTCCACACTTGCAGGGTGAGGTACGATTGCGTTCACCTTAACTGCTGCAAATTCCTCTTTGCCGCAACTTGCAGCGCCGGCACAAAGTACAACAAGTGCAAAGAACCAGTTTCTAATCTTCATCAGCTTTAACTGTAACGTTTCTTCATTTCCTCGGCAAATGCCTCAGGATCTATTTTTGAAGGATCAATCTTGCCGCTGAGTACCATACCCAGCTGCTCAGTCATCTGGTCAATTCCAGCCTGCAGTTTGCTGCCAAGCATCATCTTCACCATCATTGGAAGATCTGCATTCAGTTCAAGATGAAAGGCTGTCCTGTATGAGTCAATAGCATCAAAAAAGACAGTGATTGCAAACTCAAACGGTGCCTGTCCAAAGCTCTGGAACATCAATGACGAGAACGGAGTCTTATGGGAAATCTTAAGTCCCATCTTGAATCCCTGCACCTCACCTTCAATGGTGTCCTCCGTTGCCACTACAGCCTCTTTTTTGTCGGGAGGAAGAGCTGCAACAAAATTCCTCATATCTGAGAAGGCGGTATATAATACATAGGAAGGTTGCTCCACTGTAACAACCTTCCCTTTAACTTGAGTGAATCCCATCCTTATTTTCCCCAAATTTCAGGATTGATTCTCCACTCTTTCAAAACATTAAGATCCTCTGCCTTGATGTAGTTCTCCTCAACTGCCTTCTCCAAAAGTGCCTCATAATGGCTCAAAGTATGCAACTCTACATTTGCATTCTCAAACGCTCTTCTAGACTTGATGAAGTTATAAGAGAAGATGGCAACCATACCAAGCACATTTGCATCAGCCTTATGCAATGCATCAACTGCCGCAAGGCTGCTTCCGCCGGTAGAGATAAGGTCCTCAACCACTACAACTCTTGCTTTAGGAGGAAGATCACCCTCAACCTGCGCGCCTGTACCATGATCCTTTGGTTTTGGCCTTACATAAACAAATGGAAGTCCAAGAACCTCTGCCACCATCATACCATAAGCAATTGCTCCAGTTGCAACACCTGCAATTACCTCAACATCCTTGAAGTTCTTCTTAATAATCTCTACAAATGCCTCGTAAACCACTTTACGTGCTGCAGGGTATGACAATACTTTTCTGTTATCACAATAAATTGGAGACTTCCAGCCAGAAGCCCAAGTAAAAGGATTCTCCGGACTCAATTTAACAGCTTTAATATCCAAAAGCTGTTTAGCAACAATTTTTTCTATAGATTCCATAATTCATCTGTATCTTTGTGTGCAAATATAATGATTTTCATTCAAAACTTTATGTACAGCATATACTTTAACAACCGAATTTTACGAATTTGTAACATTTCAGAAACAATCTCTTACAACCCTAATGCCACAGTGCTGCACCATGCAGATTCTAAAACACTTGAGGAGCTTCCAGGTTTATTTGAGAAGGCTGAAAACTTGAAAATGCTGTATATTCCTGTTCCCGACAACCAGCTGGAGAGCACCCTCAACGCCCTATGTACCACCCTCACCCACATCAATGCCGGAGGCGGTCTTGTACAGAACAGCGCCGGAGAGTATCTGCTCATCCACCGCAACGGCCTTTGGGATCTTCCTAAGGGAAAACAGGAAGAGGGTGAAGACATTGCCCTTACTGCATTGCGCGAAGTTGAGGAAGAGTGCGGGTTAAGCAACCTTGAGCAAGGAGAGCTGCTGTGCATCACCCACCACACCTACCGCATGCACGGGCTGCACATGCTCAAACACACCTACTGGTACAATATGAAATACTCCGGTGACTGCTCCGTTGTTGTGCCACAGGTTGAAGAGGGAATCCAGCAGTGCAGATGGGTACCGGCCGCAGAACTTCCAGAACTGCTTAAAGACACCTACCCTTCAATCAGGCAGGTATTTGAAGAGGCAGGACTTTTATAATCCCAACAAAGTATTTACTAGTTATCCACCGGAGCAACACCCGGTTGGAAGACTACTCCCTTCGGAGGACGACGCAGTCTCCTCTGCTTCGTCATTGCTCCGCAATAACTCGCAACCGTCGAATGAGGTCCTCCTGCAGGAGTAGTCCCCCCAACCGGTCGGTTGGCCAACCGGGAGTTACCTCAAATCAGTAACCACCGCCGTAGGGAAATCCTCTGCGCGGAAGACAAACTGCTGCGGATCAACTTGTGGCAGCTTCTTGTAGTCTTTGATCCGGATAGTGTATTTGGCTCCGGATTTGGCCTTGAGCACAATCTTGCGGGGAATGCCTTGGGAATCGGCTTCATAAGCAGACACTTCATAATTGCTGTCCTGACCTATGAGTACGGCAAACGGATTTGCAATTCCTGCTGCTCCGGCTGCCGCTTCCTGAAGGATCACCTCATCAATTGCCTTCTGGTAAATGCACATTACAGCGCCATCTGAATACACAAGAGCATCCTGGGTCTCCATTCTGTAGTTGTCACCTTCAGTTACAATTGTCCCCTGCGCCTCATACTGCACTCCAGAAGTGCCGGAGTTGCGGCCAGCAGCTGATGAACCTGCTCCGCCATCCGATTCGGCCTCAAAACTGAAATTTAAAGTGGCGCCACCTACCAGGAGCGCCACCAAAGCATTTATAAGTACATTAACCATAAATATCCTTAATGTTTGCCAGTCTGGCATCAAGTTCGCTCAGATCTGCCACCAGCACCTGCCTTGCCTTGCTTCCCTCATAAGGGCCTACAATGCCGGCAACCTCAAGCTGGTCCATTATCCTTCCCGCCCTGTTGTAGCCAAGACTCATTTTACGCTGGATGAGTGAAGTTGAGCCCTGCTGGTGCATTACTACCAGTTTTGCAGCATCCTCAAAGAGAGGGTCCCTCCTGTTGAGATCTACATCTCCTACTCCGCCTCCATCTTCATCCTTCTCCTCACCTACATACTCAGGCAAATAGTGTGCCGTAGTGTATCCTCTCTGCCCGGCAATATAGTCAACCACACTCTCCACCTCTTTGGTATCGATGAATGCACACTGTACACGGGTAAGGTCCGCACCGTTGGAAATAAGCATATCACCCTTACCTATCAGCTGGTTGGCTCCTGTTGTATCAAGGATTGTCTTGGAGTCTACACTTGAACGCACCATAAATGCGATACGTGCAGGGAAGTTGGCCTTGATGTTACCTGTAATTACACTGGTTGTAGGTCTCTGTGTTGCAATTACAAGGTGTATACCAATAGCTCGGGCAAGCTGTGCCAGACGTGCTATAGGCTCCTCAATCTCCTTGCCGGCTGTCATGATAAGATCTGCAAACTCATCAATCACAACCACTATATAAGGGAGATAGCGGTGTCCTTTAAGAGGATTGAGTTTCCTCTGGAGGAATTTCTCGTTATACTCCTTAATGTTCCTCACATATGCAAGCCTCAAAAGGTCATAACGGGCATCCATCTCAATGCACAACGATTTCATGGTATAAATAACCTTCTGGTTATCTGTAATTACCGGCTCATCAGCATCCGGAAGCTGCGCAAGGAAATGCTTCTCCAGTTTTGAATACAGTGAGAGCTCCACCTTTTTAGGGTCTACAAGCACAAGTTTCATCTCAGACGGATGCTTGCTGTAAAGCAATGAGGTAAGTATTGCATTCAAACCTACAGATTTTCCCTGTCCTGTAGCACCAGCTACAAGAAGGTGAGGCATCTTGGCCAAATCAAAGTGCATTACCTCGTTGGTAATTGTCATACCTATTGCTACAGGCAGGTCATATGTCTGGTTCTTGAATTTTTCATCGTCAAGGACAGAAAGCATAGATACCGTGCTCGGTTTCTCATTGGCCACCTCAATTCCAATTGTGCGGGTTCCCGGAAGGTTTACAACTCGCACACCCTTAGCTGCCAATGAAAGCTGGATATCCTCTTCCAACCTCTTTATCTGTGCAACCCTCACACCCGGTGCCGGCTCAATCTCATATAGGGTAACTGTAGGTCCCACCCTTGCAGAAATCCTTGTAATTCCAATCTTGTAGTTGGCAAGGGTCTTGACAATCTGCCTGTTGTTCTTCTCAAGCTCCTCCCGGGTTACAACATACCATTTGTCCTTGTAATCCTTCAGCAACGAGAGCGGCGGTGCCTGATAAGAAGACAGGTCCAATCTGGGATCGAACGGCTCCATCTCAAACTCCTCCTCAGCCTCTTCCTGGGTTACCGGTTTCTCGTCGGGAACAGAAATCACCTCAACTTCCAGTTCATCTTCCTCTCCTTCCTCCTCTTTCCCGGCTTCATCCTCTCCTATAATTTCAATCTCAGGCAAGCCTGACTCTTCTCCCTCATTATCCCCGTCTGTATTCTCTACAAGAAGATCAATTTTAGGGTTCACATCCTCGTCCGAAGCCTCCTCGCAAGTTACAGGAACCACTACATCCAAATCTGCGAATATATCCTCTGCAGGGTTATCCTTACCGCTCTCTTCTGCAGGGGCCTCCTCTTTTGCAGGTTTTGGAGCTGTAACCTTGTCTACCCATGCAAAGAACGAGTCAATTATCTTTCCATTTACAAATATCAGCCACACAATGCACAGGATTCCAACAATTGAGCCTGTACCAAGCCCTCCAATCATGTTCTTCATCCATGTAACGGCAAAATATCCGTATGCCCCGCCGGCTCCACCTCCAAACCAGTCATCAGCTTTGGCAAAAGAGAATATGAATGAAGCCAGAAGTGATACAAGGACGCATCCTGCCAAAGACAACAGGGAGAATCTCAACAGTTTGAATTTCTTGAACTTGAGACAGTGCAACGCTACTGCAAAAAAGAAAAATGGAACAATGAAGGCTCCCACACCAAACAATCTGGATATAAGGAAATTTGCCCATACAAGCCCCAACTTGCCACCACCATTCTCCAACTCAACAGCCGGATCAAACATATCCTTGTTCATGAAAAGGCTCTGGTCATCAGACCATGTGAACATATAGGTTATCAGCGACACTAAAGTAAATACCGCCAACGCCAATGATACCAGTCCGCATACAAGGTTTACCGCATCCCACTTTTGGGGCATCTGCGTTTCTGCCTTTGCCTTCAGTTTATCCTCTTTAGAAAGTTTGGTTACGCTTTTCTTTGCCATTTCCTGTTGTTCTTCTGCCCGTTGTTCTTATGATTTTTCTGCTGGTTGTTTCCGTTGTTGATGCCCATTCCAATATGCACTCCCTCAGGTACTGTAATCCTTCCGTCAGACAATTTGTGGATATCATTGAAAATTGTCTCCTCAGAAACGGAATCCTTGTTCCAGATAAGGTACTGCTGCTTCATGTACGTTGCAAGGGTCTTTATCATATGGGTCTTCACCTCATCATCCTCCCTCTGGGCAATGACATCAATCATATTCTGGATATTCCTTCCGTAGTGTGCCGCCTTTACAGGAGTCTTTTCCAACGGAATGGGGTTTGGTGCTGTAGCAAGGCTCTCCCTGGTTGGGGTTGCATAAGGTGAGTCAATGTCAATATTGAAATCTGAGATGATGTGCACGTGGTCCCATAACTTATGTTTGAAGTCATTTATATCCCTAAGTTGAGGGTTCAATGTTCCCATCACCTGCACTACAGACTGTATCTGCTCGTTGCGCTTCTCCTTGCTGGGAAGGGAAGCCACATATTCTATCATTTTCTGCACGTGTCTGCCGTACTCCGGCATGTGCAGCTTATCTCTCTGGGTGTTATAATCCAATTCCTCCATACTCATATCTTATCTGTTATTTGTAAAGAGCAAAATTACTAAAAAATCTCTCAGTAAAGGGTAAAAAAGAGGCAACTTTTCAAATTGCCTCCCCCATATTGCATTTATCGGATATTTGACGTTTTTTCAATGAAATAACGCGGACGCCTTTTTACCTCCTTGTATATTTTTCCAATGTACTCTCCAATGATTCCAATTGCTGTAAGCACCGCTCCCCCTATAAACCACAACGACACCAGCAGCGAAGTCCAACCAGGAACCACATGTCCTGCAATGAACGAGTAAAGGGCATATGCAATAATCCCGATAGCTACCAGCATAAACACCACTCCACAACTTGTGATAAGCCTCAAAGGCTTGATTGAGAATGAAGTGATTCCATCCACCGCAAAGCTCAACATCTTTGAAAGAGGATACTTGGATTCTCCTGCAAAGCGCTCTTTTCTGTCATAATATACATACTCCTGTCTATAGCCCAGGCTCCTGACCATTCCCCTCAAGAAGAGGTTCCTCTCTGGATGCATCACCAACGACTGCAGTGTCCTCTTGCTCATAAGGCGGAAATCCGCATGGTTGTACACCACATCACCACCCATTGAGCTCATGAACTTGTAGAACATCTGTGCAGTATGTTTCTTGAAGAAAGTGTCTGTCTTGCGCTCCTTCCTCACGCCATAGATAATCTCATATCCCTGGTTGAATTTGTCAGTCATCTCCACAATCGCCTGCACATCATCCTGCAAATCTGCATCAATAGAGACAATTGCATCAAAATCACTTTGGGCTGCCCACTCCAACCCGGCCCACAAAGCCTGCTGGTGTCCAACATTATGGGCAAGTTTAAGGCCCATTACCCTGTTGTTTTTTCCCGACAGTTCCTCTATCAGTCTCCATGTGGCATCCTTACTGCCATCATCAACGTACAGTAGGTTTCCCTGTGAAATTTTTCCATCCTTCTCCATGCCGTCCAACAGGGCAGACAATTGGGAAGTTGTCTCATGCAATACCTCCTCCTCGTTATAACAAGGGACCACAATTACAAGTTTAGCGGGTTTCATCATCATTCTTTTTATGTTTGAATACAAAACGTACAAGTAAAAAGTTTACCGGTATGGCAATTGCAAATACCGGAAGCGGGGCAAGTTCATTGCTCATGCCCAACCAAAGGAAGAGGTTGAGCAGAACCATGTGCAACAGATAATTCACGGCATGGGCCCCTGCCATTCCAAAAAGTTTCTTCCACGACGGCGCACTTCCAAATGTGAAGTACGATGTGAGATAGAAATTTGCCACAAAACTGGTCACATACCCCAATGTATATGCTACATTAACATAAATAACCTGCTGAAGCAGCCAATACAGCACATAATGGAGGGCGGTACAGAATCCTCCAACCAGCCCAAAACGGACAAATTCCCATATTATAGGCTTAATTTTCATCTGCTATCCCCTTTTCAGCCGGTTTGTCTGTTATCATGCCACTGCGCACAAGATACTCGGTACTCTGGAGCATTGAGAAGCAGTACTCCTTAAGCATCCTGAACGTATCGTTATCCTCTGCCATGGCAATCTTGCCATCCTGGTAAACATATCTGAATTCCTGCTGTGTCTCTGGCGAGTACACATACAGGGTATTTTCACATCTTGCAGCAATGAGATTGTCTGCTGTATAGGCAATGCAAGGCCTTTGTTCCTTCAACAGGTCTACACCAAAATTGTTCTGGGTATAGCTTATCCCAAGCATTCCAAGCACAGTTGGAGCCACATCAATCTGACCTCCAAAATTCTCCACCTTGCCGGGCTCTATGCCGTTGCCGAATATCATCATCGGAACATGGTTGTAACTCTGCGGCATCTCGCACTCTGGGGTTCCCACAAGTTTTCCGTGGTCTCCCATCAATACAAAGATTGTATTGTTGTACCACGGCTGTTTCTTGGCCTGGTCCATAAATTTCTTTATAGACCAGTCTGCATACTCCACAATCTGGTCCTCAATCTTTTCAGATCTTGGCTGGAAATACTCCGGTATCACATAAGGGGGATGGTTGCTTATGGAAAGGAGCGCCGCAAAGAACGGCTTGCCCTGGGCAGCCCTCTCATTTATCACAGGAATGGCAAACTCATAAAGGTAGTCATCCTGCACTCCAAAATGGTTTGCAATCTTCTCCTTAGGGTAATTCTCCTCGGCATATATCTCATCAAATCCGTTTGTACGGAAGAAGGCATTCATATTGTCGTACTGGCTCTCATGGGTCATGAAGAACATGTTGTGGTAGCCGTTCTGGGCAAGTACTGTCGGGAAGCCGCTGTATACAGGAATTACACTTCCCTTCATGGCATTGCGTTTCATTATGGTAGGGAATGAATACAATGTGGAGTACATTCCGTGGTTGGTGTGGATTCCTGCCGAGTAGATGTTGTCAAATACAAGCGACTGCGTGTAGATGCTGTCCAAAAATGGCGTAAGGCCCCCTTTGTTGCCATAGGCTCCCATCAGGTTGGCACTCATGGATTCCATAAAGATGAACACCACATTCTTCCCTGTTGGCGCCGTTCCACTCTCTACCTTGCGGGCAATTGGGGAGATTCCCTCAATTCCTTCCCTGCCAAGGAGCCTCTGTGCTGTGGCAACAGCCTCTTCTACAGGCATTATATCCAACTGGCGGTTCTCCTTTCTCTTGTCATCCAAATGGCTGGTAAGGAGGTTGAATACTGGATTAACACCCAACTGGTTAAGGAAAGGGTCCTGGCAGTAGTATGCCTGGCTCACCTTAATGGGGTTGTATCCTGTACGCCCTCTGATTCCAAAAACACACAGTCCGCAAAGGAGTACTCCTGAAATGAGGACCGCTCCAAAATCCTTCAACGAGTAAGGAAGTGCCTTTTCAGCCGAAATGGTATAGAGCTTCATACCCATCCTGTACACAATAATGCCAAAAAGCACTATGCTTACAAGGCCAAGGGCTATAGGGAAATAGTATGAACTCTCACCTGCAATCATTCCTGCAGTTGTGCCTGCATAGCCAAACCAGTTGAAGATTGATGAGTTGATTATCTTAAAGAAATACTCAAAATACGGAATATTGGCCGCAGTAAACGAGAACGCCACCGCATACAGCACAATGAACCATATTGCAACCGCCCTATAGAGCCATTTTGCAGTGTACTTGAATAGTCCCGCTATCCACATCACCACAAGGGGAAGGATAAGGATATAGCAGGCTATCACGTTGTCAAACCACAATCCCTTTATAAAGGCTACCCCCTGCAGCAGCCACTCACCCTTTATCTCCTGCGGAAATTCATAGCTGGTGGTGCAGAACAGCGCCAGACGGAAGATTCCAAAGAAAAGCAGGGCCAGCAGGTGTACTCCCAGGAGATAACCCGCTGCAACCGCAAAACGTCTTATAGCTGTCTTTTTCATAGCTGCTTCTTCATAAATTTGTATACATGGGTACGGTCCCTGAAATCATTGCTCTTGAACTCTATACCTTCAACCCTTTCAATGTCCATTATTCCGCTGTAATTCTCCCTGAACTTGGCCTCCTCCTTGTCACCAATTATCACATAACCGTTCTCCGGAGCAAAATCCACAAACGGAACTACCCTGTTGTTAAGATAGAAATTGATGGTAAACGGATGCATTCTGTTGGCCATCTCCGTCTCAGTGATATAAGAATACACATACCCCTGAGGAGCCAGCTGTGCAATCTTCATGGCATCCTCCTTGTTTGATTTAACGTTCAGTACCACCGGCTGGAACACACCGTCCAGCGCAAAAAACAGTACAAATGCCATTATTATTCCCCCCAGCTTTACTCTCAACTCCCCACAACTGCATCCCATACATCTGCATTCTGCACCCTGAGCAGTTCTCTTTGCCCCAACAAAATACATCACGCCTACCGCTGCAGGCAAAAGTGCAATAAGAAATTCAACTGAGAATGGAAGGGTCTCAAGTGCATTCAGATATGAAATGTTCTCGGCGGCATGCTTTCCCGTTCCAAACACAGAATGTGGCACAAGGCCGCATCTTGCCACTACAAACACCGCAGACAATACCATCAGCAGCCATGCCATTGTGGCATTGAACCATTTGAGGGATTTTGGCCTGTACTTGAACAGCCAAACTATATACTCTGCTATGAAATATGCTATAAAAGGATATATCGGGAGTAAATACACGCTCCTCTTGCTCTTTGGAATGCAGTAGAAAACAAATATTATGGCAATGCTCAAAAGGGAGAACAGACGGGTATCGTCCATCTGCTTCACCCAAGTGATGAACTTGCCCCACCACTCACGGGGTTTTGAAGCCACCTTGGTATATTTCAATGTAAACAAGGACATAATGAGCAGGATAGTATACGGCACAAATCCGGTAATCACTGTCATTACATTGTAAGGCCATGGGTTCTCATGTGAGGCATAGCTCATCTTGCCCAGGAACCTGTAAACATTCTCCTCAAGCACCAGCTGAAGGAACGGCTCACCACCCTGCTTCCATGCAGCCACATACCAGAATGCCGGAATCACACACGCAGCCAAAGCCACTCCTATAAATGAAAAACATATTCTGAAGAAATTGATTCCCCTTATCCACGCAAAAGCCGCCACAACAGCACACGGAAGCACAAGACCTACCGGACCTTTTGCAAGGAAAGCACCGCTGAGCATAAGGATTCCGATCCACGGAATACCTCGCAGTCTGTTCTCTGCCCATTTGTAAAGCTGGTACAGCGCCAGAACCATAAAAGCGGAAAGGACCATATCCACACGGCAGTTCACTCCTGCCCTGTGCACCTCAAAATTGGTAAGTGTGATTATGGCTGTAAGGAATGCCAGCTCCTTACCTCTTCTCTTTGCAAAAAAGAAGTACCCTACAATCACCATTGCTGCCAATGCCAGTGCCGAAGGGAAACGCGACGTATACTCATTAACCTCACCCACAACTGTAGACGCCGCTGCAATCATCCAATGGAACACAGGCGGCTTGTAGGCCATATCCACTCCATTGGTTACAGGGAGTGTCCAGTTTGAATCATTGATCATGGCCTGCGCAACCAGCGCTTCACGAGGCTCACCTCTGGTATGAAAATTGCTGCTGCCCAAAAAAAGGAACAATGAAAGGAAACTTGTAAGGAGTACAATCCAGAAATATTTGTCTCTTATAACTTTCTCCATTTTTAATATATTTATAAGCTACAAAGTTAATGATTTAAACCAATTATTTGTTATATTTGTTAGACACTAACACATACACTTATGAACAGACGAGACATGCTTAAACTGACAGGAGCTGCAGTTGCAGGCTCAACTATATTTGGAATAGATGCAATAGCATCAGAAAAACCATCCGGAGCCACTGCATCCACCCAGGGCAACAAGCCCAAAAAAGCACTTATAATAGGTGCTCATCCCGACGATCCCGAGACAGGCTGCGGCGGCACAATGGTAATGCTCCGCAAGGCAGGCTGGGAAGTTGTATCTGTATACATGACAAGAGGTGAAGCCGGCATTAAAGGAAAAACCCACGAAGAGTCTTCTGCAATAAGGGTAAAAGAGGCTACAGAGGCTTGCAAAGTAATGGATGTAAGACCATTGTTCATGACCCAGATTGACGGCAGCAGCGAAGTTACAAAAGAGCGCTATGCAGAGATGAAAGAGGTAATTGCAGCAGAAAAGCCTGACTTGGTCTTTACACACTGGCCAATGGATTCCCATCCCGACCACAGGACCTGCTTCACTTTGGTTTTTGACGCATGGCGCCGCTTGGGCTACAACTTTGAACTCTATTTCTTTGAAGTGATGTCGGGAGTACAGAGCCAGTTGTTCAACCCTACAGACTGGGTGGACATTACCCCTGCCGCAGAGGTTAAACGCGAGGCCACATTCTGCCACAAAAGCCAGGATCCGGCAGACTGGTATGACGATGTACACGGCATGATGGAGAAATTCCGCGGCATGGAATTCAGATGCGGACGTGCCGAGGCATTCATCCACATGAACAGAACAGGAAAAATATTTTAATTGACACTTAAAACCGACTGTTATGAAAAAATTACTTTTAGCAATCATCGCTGTTCTTACATTGTCATTCACTGTAGGACCTACAATGGCTTATGCAGACTGGTCTCATGGAACCGCAAAGTTCAAAGGCAACAAACCAAGCAAATCTATGACCAGCGGCAACATCAAATTCTTCTACAATGGCACACTCAAGAAGAAAGGATCATCGGGAACCACTGAGATCTGGGAATGCTCAGGCGATGTATGCATCATCTATCCTAAAAACAACACCAGAAAGATAAAGGTGAACACAAAAGGCAAAGTACAGGAGCAGCACTTGAAATAGGACAATTAACAACCCAATAAAAAAATGGACATGAAAAAAACTTCTAGACTTACACTTTTCCTTATTGCGGCTATCAGCTGCTTTATGGTATGCAATCATGCCCAAGCAGACAACAACAGGCCGGTAACATTAAAACAGATGCCCTCAAAAGCACAGCAGCTTATTTTGAAGCACTTTCCATCTGCTGAGATTATGCTCTCTACAGTTGAGGGATATATGTTTGACAAGAACTATGACGTAGTCTTCAAGAATGGAGACAAAGCCGAATTCAACAGAAACGGTGAGTGGACAAGCATCAGCTGCAAAGGAGGCATTCCCGCTGGAATAGTTCCGGAGCAGATTGCCAGCCATGCACAGGCCCAGTACCCTGGTGTGAAGATCATTGAGATTGAAAAGGACGACAGACATTACGATGTAAAGCTCTCTAACAGAGTGGAACTTACATTCAACAGTGCATTCAAACTGGTTAAAGCGGACTTTGACTAAATTCCTCTGGGATTTGGAATTGATTGCTCCCAGCCCGGAATCAAATTAAGACACCTGCCCCATCATTTTGGAGCAGGTGTTCATTTTCCTCCCGGATTTGCAGCGTTTCCTGGGACATTTCAATTCATGCTGCAATCTCTCAGGTGCAATTTTACTGAACCGTCATCATCAATGAATGCTGAATGGAAGCAATGCGTTCCAGTACCTGTAATTGTTGTAACAGGCAGAATCTCATCATAATAGTTTTCTTCTTTCACCTCAAAGGCAACATCTCCTGTGAACTCTCTGATTACGTAATGGCTTGAAGGATAATTTTCCATATCCTCAGCATATGCAGGGTTATGGGCAAGCACATCCTGCAATCTGAAACAGCCAAGCAAATGGCTGTCGGTACATATTTGTCCATCATACACCATTCCATCATAGGGATTTACAAGCACGCTGGGACTTACATCACCCACATAAAGGCATATCCCTTTACTGCATCCCAATTTTTCGAGACTCCTGTTCTCAGCAAAGTCGTCACAATACTTCTCCCAAGTACCGTCATCTTTTATGAAATAACACGGATCAACAATTATAATATCCGCATCATCAAAATGTACCGAAATTCTTTTAATGTTTTCCATATCTCTCACCAATTTATTTTTGTGAATATACAAAAAAGAGCAACTCTTCCGAATTGCTCTTTTTCTTGGTAGTAGCGGAGGCAGGACTCGATTTTACTCTATAATATCCAGCCTCTGTATATCTGTAGCCTTGCTTATTGCTAATCTCAAACAACTATCAGTCACAATTGACAGCACAAAGTCAATGAAATCCAGACAACTAGCAAATTAATCTTCCTTATATTTAATAATTTTTTTCCTACCCCTTGTTTCTTCTCTTATTTCCCCATTTAGTAGTCTTTCACCTTTTATTTTAAACAAGGATACAATTCTGTTCAACTCTTCTCTGGTGATAGAGATTTGTGGTTGGTTAATGTATTCTTCTGCTGTTATAAGTAGTTCAGCATAACCATTAAGAATTTCGTTTAGGGTATAATTTTACTGTAGATGCTCAACTAACTCTTTTGTTGTTGCATCACCCTCTCTTATACTCTTTAATAATGTTTTTGGCACGTCAATCATAATGAATGAATAAATAAGGTTAATAAAAAAACTGGTGTACTTCACAGCAGACCAGTTAAAAAATCCTTTATTATGTTATTATTATGATGAATGAAAAAACTTCATTCATATAAAATATACATTTTTAAATTGAAAATAACAAGTCTTTTTATTCTTCTTCTCCGTAATAATAGGTATATATTTCTTGAGCAATATGATATAGTATATCATCCTCTTCTCCCTTAAGTACAGTACTTATATTATTATAAATATCCTTTAATGGGAAATATCTTTCTGGATTATTACAATATTTCAATACTACTGCAGCCTCAAACAGATTATGGTTTTCTTCTTCCATATACTCTATATCTATCTCATAAGCATCAGATTTATCAAATGGTTGAGGTTCCTTGTCATCTATGGATTTAGCAATAAGTTCTTCTATCCTTCTTACTTCCTCATATCTATCCACTTTTACTTTTACTTCTGCATAATCTTCTTCTACTCCGTAATAAAAGTTATATATTTGTTCTGCAATTGGGTATAGAATATCATTTCTATATCCTTTTATTAAAAGACTATTATAATTTTCCTTTATAGGGAAATATTTTACGGGTTTATTTTCAAATTTATATACTACTGCAACTTCAACATCATTATACTCTATATCTAACTCACAGAGTTCAGTATCATCAAAAAATTGAGGTTGTTTGGTATCTATGACTTTTATTAAAAGTTCTTCTATTCTATCTATTTCATCAAGTTTAGCCAACTTAAGTTCTTCTGCATAATCATCATCATCTGGTTCATAGTCATATTTAGTATTTTCTTCATCCTCTTCTATGAACTCCCAGTATTCACCTCTATCCTCAAAATTATAACAACAAATATCAAAGTCTTCGGCTATATAATTATTTATGGTTTCATAATCTATATTTATGGGGAATACCTTACCAAATGAATCATCCACTAATACAATATGTTCATCATCTAGCCTGTAATACTTTAGATATTTACCCACAGAATATTTATCTGGTGTGGTTGATGAGATTTTATTTATTTCCATAATATTAAGTGTTTAAAGTTCTACAAATTTAATAAAATTAATTGTTACGTATATTCATCACCATTATCAGCCTTTATAATAACTTTACCACTTCTTACTGATGCTGTATTATTTGCTATTTTGGTGGTCAATACCAATCTAGAATCACCTTCATCTTTCTTTGTAATTGTTGCTGTTAACCATTCTTCTATACTTTCAACACGCCATTCAGCATCATAATTTGATTCCAATACAACAACTGCAGATGCAGAACTACCACTACAAATTGTAATAGGGCTATCTGGTGGAACTGTTGTCTGTTGAACTGCTGCTTCTTGGGTAATATTTATGGTCTGTGTAAAGTCTGAACCACACCCTAATATAACATTGCCAGTTCTGTTGGTATATGCTGTATTCTGTTGAGGTGTAATTGTTACTTTACCACACTATTGGACAGATAGTTAATTGAGAATTTGTGACCTTGTTTTTTTGTGGTCACAGATATGGTCACATTTTTTTGCAAGATTTATGGGGATTTATGGGTTATTATTTTTCCATTTACTTATGGCCCTTTAACATATAGTGTTGTAAATCAAGCAGTTGATAATTCGTCGGGGTCATAAAAAAAACCTTGCTGTTTGCAAGGTTTTTCCTTTTAGTAGCGGAGGCAGGACTCGAACCTACGACCTTCGGGTTATGAGCCCGACGAGCTACCAACTGCTCCACTCCGCGATGTATGTCTTACCCCGAGGGGTTATTGTTTCCGAATTGGACTGCAAAAGTAGAGCTTATTTTTTAATTATGCAAATTTTATTTCATCTTTTTTGCAAATTGTCTGTTCACCTGTTGTCTGATTTTTTATAACTACCGTTCCGTCAGCCACTTCCTGCTCACCAACAATTACAAAGTAAGGAACATTTTTCTTGGCTGCGTAATCAAACTGTTTCTTGAGTTTGGTCTTGTCGGGATAAATTTCACAGTTGATTCCCTGCGCCCTCAAGCCTGCAATGATTGGGAGGGTGTATGCCACCTCTGCGTCTCCCATGTTTGAGAAGAGCACTTTTGTACCCACAATTGCCTCTTTAGGGAATTTGTCCAAGCCCTGAAGCACGTCATAGATACGGTCTGCTCCAAATGAGATACCTACGCCGCTCATGCCAGGAAGACCGAAGATGCCGGTAAGGTCATCGTATCTTCCGCCACCGCAGATGCTGCCTATTGCAAAGTCTTTTGCCTTTACCTCAAAGATTGCTCCGGTGTAGTAGTTCAGGCCGCGGGCAAGTGAAAGGTCAATCTCCACCTCCTGTCTGATTCCTGCCACTGCAATGTATCCGAACAGTTCCTCAAGCTCTGCCAAACCTTTAAGTCCGGCCTCGCTTGACGCAAGGATCTCTTTCATTGTTGCAAGTTTCTCTGCAGTTGTGCCGCTCAATGTAAGTACAGGCTCAATGGTTGCTATACCTTTCTCATCAATTCCTCTCTCAGTCAACTCAGCCTTTACTGCGTCAAGGCCAATTTTGTCTATCTTGTCAATTGCAACTGTAATGTCTACAAGCTTGTCGGGATGACCAATAACCTCTGCAAGTCCCTGAAGGACTTTTCTGTTGTTGATCTTGATGCATACGTTGATGCCGAATTTTGCAAACACCTCATCTACAATCTGTACAAGTTCAAGCTCATTGATGAGTGATTTGCTTCCGATTACATCCACATCGCACTGGTAAAACTCCCTGTAGCGCCCTTTCTGAGGACGGTCTGCTCTCCAGACCGGCTGTATCTGGTAACGTTTGAAAGGGAATGCAAGCTCATTCTGGTGCTGCACCACATATCTTGCAAACGGTACTGTAAGGTCGTATCTGAGACCTTTCTCGCAAACTTTCAATGAAAGGGCATTGCTGTTTTCAAGTTCTTCAGGCTGAACTTTTGAGAAAGCATCACCCGAGTTAAGAATCTTGAACAACAATTTGTCTCCCTCATCTCCATATTTGCCCAACAATGTTGAAAGGTTCTCCATTGATGGGGTTTCAAGTGGGTTGAATCCGTATTTTTTGAATACTGAACGGATTGTATCAAATATATAGTTTCTTCCTGCCATCTCAGCAGGTCCAAAGTCTCTCGTACCCTTTGGAATGCTTGGTTTCTGAGCCATCTTATTTCTTCTTGTTCTTTAGATATTCATCAATTGCTGCTGCAGCCTTTCTTCCGGCACCCATAGCCAGAATTACGGTTGCTGCACCAGATACCGCATCTCCGCCGGCAAATACCCCTTCTCTGGTTGTAATACCGTTCTCGTCTGCCTGAATTCCACCTTTGCGGTTTCTCTCCAGACCCTTGGTTGTCTGGGCAATCAGCGGGTTAGGTGCTGTACCCAACGCCATGATAACCACATCTGCGTCTACTATAAAATGTGAATCCGGAACTGCTATAGGAGATCTTCTGCCGCTTGCATCAGGCTCGCCCAACTCCATCTGCTCACATTTGAGGCCGGTTACCCAACCTTTCTCGTCTCCAACCACCTCAACAGGGTTGGTAAGAAGCTGGAATTTAACCCCCTCCTCTTTTGCATGGTGAACCTCCTCTGCCCTTGCAGGAAGTTCCTTCTCAGTTCTGCGGTATACTACAGTAACCTCTGCGCCAAGACGCAAAGCTGTTCTTGCAGCATCCATGGCAACATTACCGCCACCTACTACACATACCTTGTTGCCTACATAGATAGGGGTTCTTGAACCCTCCTCATAAGCCTTCATAAGGTTGCTTCTGGTAAGGAATTCATTGGCTGAAACTACACCGTTAAAGTTCTCGCCAGGGATATCCATAAATTTTGGAAGACCTGCTCCACTGCCAATGAAAACAGCATCAAAGCCCTCCTTGTCAAACATATCATCTATTGTAAGGGTACGTCCCACTACAACGTTGGTCTCAATCTTTACACCCAGTTTCTTCACGTTCTCAATCTCGTGTGCCACTACGGTATCTTTTGGCAGTCTGAACTCAGGAATTCCGTAAGTGAGTACACCACCAGCTTTGTGAAGCACCTCAAAGATTGTTACATCATAACCCATCTTTGCCAAGTCGCTTGCACATGCAAGACCTCCCGGGCCACTGCCTACCACTGCAACCTTATTGCCGTTTGCAGGTGCTTTTGTTGCTACAGAAACGTTGTTCTCCCTGCACCAGTCAGCTACAAAACGCTCAAGTTTGCCAATTGACAGGGCATCGCCCTTTACACCAAGGACACATGAGCCTTCGCACTGGTTCTCCTGCGGACAAACCCTTCCGCAGATTGCAGGAAGCGAGCTGTCTATTGCTATAATCTTTGCAGCCTCCTCAAAGTTGCCTTTTGCAATTTGTTCAACAAAGAACGGAATCTTTACAGATACCGGACATGCTGTCATACATGCAGGCTTTTTGCATTTGAGACATCTTCTTGCCTCAAGCATTGCCTCCTCATCTGTATATCCAAGGCAAACCTCCTTAAAATTCTTTGCCCTTATCTGCGGATCCTGCTCCCTTACCGGTATTCTAGGTATTCTTGCCATTATTTGCCCCTCCCAATTTTACATTTGTGATCAGCCTCCACCTCAATCTCCCTGTACATTGCCTGTCTGCGCATTGCCTCGTCAAAATCTACATCGTATGCATTGAACTCAGGTCCCTCTACGCATGCGAAACGCACTTTGCCGGCAACGGTTACCCTGCACGCACCGCACATTCCGGTACCGTCTACCATAAGTGTGTTCAAGCTCACAACCAATGGAAGGTTGAACTTCTTGGCTGTAAGGGTAACAAACTTCATCATGATCATAGGACCTATGGCTACAGCCTGGGTATACTCTTTACCGCCTGCTACAAGCTCTTCAAGTTTTGCAGTTACAAGTCCCTTGAATCCTTTTGATCCGTCATCGGTACAGATATACAAGTTGTCACACACCTTGGACATCTCCTCCTCAAGGATCACCATCTCTGCATTTTTTGCACCAAGGATAACATCCACCTTAGCGCCTTTGTCATGAAAATATTTTGCCTGAGGGTAAACTGGTGCGGTACCCAAACCGCCCGCTACAAAGACGAAAGACATTTTTGCCAATTCTTCGTCGGGAAGCTCAATGAATTCAGACGGCTGACCCAATGGACCCACAACATCTGCAAAATGCTCACCCACCTCCTTGGCGCAAATCTCTTTGCTGCTGGCTCCAATTGCCTGGGTAACTATTGTCACTGTTCCCTTTACACTGTCATAATCGCAGATGGTCAGAGGAATTCTCTCACCTTCATTATCTGATCTGACAATAAGAAACTGGCCCGGTTTTGCTGATGCCGCAAGTCTTGGGGCCTCCACCTCCATTAAGGTGATTACCGGGCTAAGTACTTCTTTTCTTACAATCTTATACATAGTTGTTACAATTTATTCAATTTCATTAAGGGACTTGAAGCTGTATCCTCTCTTCTGCAACTCAGCAATCATTTCTCCCAAACGGTTGTACAGTCTGTCCGTACGTTGTTCCGACACACCCGGATGGATAAGGATTATTGCTCCATTCAAACCGTTCTTCTTCTCAAACTCATAAAGCTTGTCAATCAGCTGCTGCGAGCTCCTGTAGTTTTTCATTGAAGGGGTAGTGTAGTCTGCAGGAGTAGCGGTACCCGGTGTGTAATTGAGCACCTTGTATCCCAAGCTCTCCGTTAGCTGCACACTCTCACGGTTATAGTATTCATATGGTGGCAGGAACCATAGGGAGTTCTGCTTGGTTACTCCAAACTTCTCCAACTCCCTTGCATTGGCCTTAATGTCCTCAAGAATCTGGTCATAGGTTACAATCAGCGAATCCCTGTTGCCCCACTCGGCATAAAGCATATGTGAATCCGAGTGTCCGCCAACATAATGCTCCTCTTTAACTATCTTCTCAATGATATCTTTGTGTTCCTCAAGTCTCAACGCATTGCCAGTAAAGAAGAACGAGCCTTTTATCTTGTTCTTTTTAAGGGTCTTCACAATTGCTTCTCCACCCTGGAACAATGAATCTGCCGTAAATACAAGATAGATGTCCTTTTTATCAGGATTGATTCTGACCACGCAGTCATAAGCATCCTTCTCCACTTTCAGGCTCTTCTGTTTTCTGCCCATATCTGCCATTGCTGAAAAATAGTATGTCAAGCCTGCCGAACCGTCCATTGTAGGCTCATTTGAAGCATAGTCTCCAAGGTCATCATGGTAAACCGCCTCACCATTATTGAATACTGCATACTCATCAGGTTTGGTAAGGGAACCTCCTGCCCTCTCCTCAAAAAGATCCTTCTGGATAGGACCGTCAATCAGACCTCCCGGGGTAATGTCATTCCACACCACAAGATATGAAGAGTGAGGATACTGAGGATAATCAGCAATCTCAGGATACCCCACAATCATAGTTGTACCCCAAGGGTTACATCCAAGCAACCAGTCTCTGAGTGCCATCTCCATCTCCACAAATGTTGAGTCTCCCGACGAAATATTGTACAATCTTGCATAACTCACAGCTGCCGAAGTAAGATTGTTCGAGCACCACAAGTAAGGAACACCATGCATGAACGGATCATCTGCACCCCTTTTCTGCAACATCTCAAGACCAAGTCTCATAAAACGCTGGTATTTCTTGGCAACTTTCTCATCGGTACTTCTCGACTGGAGGAAGTGTCCCAAGTTGATGAAAGGATACCACTGGTAGTGGTGGTACTCACCCCTTCTGCCGGTCTCCATCCAAGGGGTTACAGGCTCAAGGTCTCCCCAATAGTCTGCCTTCTTCTTCCACTCAGGCATGCCGGTAAACTCAGCAAGGGTTGCCGCTGCAAGCTCAAGGTCATCAACATAAGAATCCTCCTCGTAAAAGTATGGTGAAACGAGACATGCTGTTTGTGTATTGCCCGGGAACTCCTCTCCAAACGCAAAAGCCTGTGTTGCCTTAATCTGCATCACATTGGCAAGCTTGGGGTCAATATCCTTGAACAGTTTTGCGCCCAAAGCAAAAGTTGATGCAAACTTGCCCGCAGTAGATGCCACGCCTGTTGTACGGTTAATGTACTTGCCCAGTCCCTGAGGTTTGCCGGTAACAAAGTACACGGGTCTTCCTGTACCGGGACCCCAACCGTAATCCACAGAATCCCTATGAGGCACCCTGAATCCTGCATGATCCCTGTCTCCTGCAACCTGATTGAACATCACTTTATCCTCAGGATTCATCCTGTTGAGCCACTCCAAGCCCCATTTGGCCTCATCAAGAATATCGGGAATACCATTTGAACCTTTTCTTCCGTTTGCAAGATACTCATCTTTAAAGATTGATTTGTCCTCCGCCATATAGTAGGCGAACATCATATGATAAGTTGCTGTAGCAGAAGTTGTCTGGTACTGGAGATAGTCTGTTGCATCATGCCATCCGCCCCTTACATCTATCTTCTCGCCGTTACGGGTAGGATGATCCACTATATAGCCGTCGTGCTGGTGACATAGGGTATCTGTATAAGGGTTGTCACCGCAACGCTGCTGCCTCATATATACAAGCATGAAGTCTGCAAGGCCATCATAAACATCAGCTCCAATCCTGAAATTGGGAGATTTTGCACCTGCGCACTCTATATAGTACCCGCCCTCATTCACCAAGCTGCTGAAATTCAACCTGTACGCAGAAGCCATACCCCATTTTTTGCCGCTTACAGCTTTTGTATGGCCCGTAAACACAACCTCACCTGTGGCCGCATCGCACACATTGAACTGCTCTGCTTGAGCCTCATCAGTAGAAATGAATACTGCAACCTTCACATCTGCAGGCAGATAGCCCACACTATTCACTCTCACCCACTTCTGTGCCACCAGCTGCAAACTGCAAACCAACATGGCAATTAGAAACAACAGCCTTTTCATATTTTATATTCTTATCCTAAATTATTATAATCAACAAATATAGTAAGATTTTACATATATTGAAAAGTGGAATTGATGGAATCTGGCCTATATAATGCAAAGGGCCGGCTGAAATGCTCAGCCGGCCCTTTTATGCGTCACCCGCACCGCCGCAAAATGTTATTTATGCTCGTGTTTGTGCTCGGTAGTATGTTTCTCATCCTTGCTGTGGTCGTGGTCGCAGCAGCTGTCGTGGTGAGTGTGTTTTTCCTCGCCTTTAACAACCTCTTTTACCTCGTAACCTTTTTTTGCCAATACAGCAACAATGTTCTCCTTTGTATTTTTGGTAGCATCGTACTGGATCCAGAAAGTCTGCTCCTCAAGGCTTACTTTAAAGTCTTTGATACCCTTGATTGCAGCAGGAACCACGCTCTGCGCTTTCTTTACACAATCGTTGCAGTGAAGGAATACGTTGAATGTAACCTCCTCAATGTTCTTTTTCTTTTTACCCTGAGCCTGGGCGTTGAATGCAAATGCTGAAAACATTACAGCAAATACCATCAAAAATTTAATTGCTTTCATATCCGTTTAGTTTATATGTTGTTTTAATCCTTTATTTCTTTATTTCCACATGGTGTATCTCATTCCAATGTAGAACATCCTTCCCATAAGCGGGCCCCAGACCATTGATGCATTGAAATCCTTGCCATAAGGGGTTGCAGCATTCATAATTGGGTTCTTCTGGGTGTAGTTGGTGATGTTCTCAACACCCACATACACATCTACAAGGTTGAGTTTCTTGGTAATCTGGGCAAACATCATAGGATAGATGTCGCTCTCTCCGCCACCCATGAACTGAGGCAGCTTGCAAGGTCCGTTCAACTGTGCTGTAGCGTCAAATGTCCATTTGTTCATTGGAGTTGCATACTGCAAATTCAATACCGCCTTGTATTTGCTTGTCATAGGTGCATCAACCAATCCCTGGTTCTTCATAGACATCTTTGCGTTGCTGTATCTGAAGGTTGCAATAGCGGTGAATCTCTCAATTGGCTCTACCGACAAATCAAACTGATAGGTATCTGTATATGCCTGGTTGTTGCCCATTGTAGCCTCGGTAATATCGTAGATATCAACGGTATTGCCGGCCAAGCCCGAATCCCAGTCATAAACTACCTTGTGGTTGAAAGTGCTTCTGAAGTAATCAAAGCTGAAGTAGTTGCTCTCCCTGCCTCCAATATTGAAATACTGGGTAAAGTTACCTCCGAATGTCCATGCGTCCTCAGCAGTAATCTTGTCTGAAATGTTCAAGCCCCTTCCGCTCGACATCACACCAAGATTATCGGTAATGATATATGGAGTCCTGAATCCCCTTCCACCGGTAAGCCTTACAATTGTCTGGTCTGAGAAAGAGTATTTGAAACTTGCCCTTGGAGCCACCTGCCATCCGTAAAGTGAACTGTAGTCAGCCCTCAAGCCGGCAACCAATGAAATCTTCTCATCTAGAGTGTATGTATACTCACCGTATGCACCAATTACCTTTTCATCAGTCTTGAATGCCATATATTCAACACCTCCAGAAGGAAGATTATTTGAATAACCGGTAAAATCCGCATAAGCGCTATGCACATCATCAAGTCTTCCGCTCAAACCAACAGTGTACTGGTGATTGTCATTTACTGTGTGGTGGTACATTGCATTGAAGAATCCCATATTCTGGTATCCGCCAAAATCCTTGATACCATAAGTACTCTCCATATCATAATACGAATAGTCAGCCACCACAGCCACGTTCTTGGTCTGGTCCTCATTTAACGGAATGCCAAGTTTAAAGAAACCGCTCACACCGGTATTGTGGATCTCGTTACCCCAGATACCCATATCATAAGCCTTTCCAAGAAGTGAAGTTCCCTCACCTCTCTCATTCATACCCTCCTCATAATCCTTGTGGCCTCCAATTCTGGTATCATTCACAAACTTTGCACCAAATCTCACCTGAGTACCGTTAGGGTTGAAGTACAACCATCTGTTGTCAAAGTTGAACTGCTGTGTAAGGGGATCATCCCTGAAGGTATCATCGTTGCCGTCATGAACCATATTGTCTTTTGAAACATGACCCATCATAACAGTGCTCCATTTGTCACTCAGCTGAAGAGATGAAGCAACGTTTGCCTCCGCCCTCATGTTATTGTTAAGGAACAGGTTGATAAACAGCGGATTCTCAGCTGTAGGCTTTCTGTGCTCCACATTAATCTGACCTGTAATGGCCTCAAGACCGTTCACCACAGAAGAAGGACCTTTGGCAATCTGGATACTCTCCAACCACTGGCCAGGGATATAAGTAAGTCCGAATGGAGAAGCAAGTCCCCTCATAACAGGACGGGTCTCATCCAACATCTGTGTATAGCTTCCCGACAGTCCCAACAGTTTGATCTGTTTTGCACCGGTAACGGCATCCGAGTAACCCACACTCACACTTGCCGAACTCTCAAAACTCTCAGCCAATGAACAGCATGCCATCTTGCAAAGGCCTGCTGCTGAAATCACCTCAGTCTTGATGCTGGTGGTCTTTGAAAGGAAGTTAGACTGTTGGCGTCCTGTAATTGTAACCTGATCAAGCTCATTCTCCGGCTGAAGGACAAACTCAATTGCAGCTCCAGGAAGGAGGTTCACGCCGTTCTCATACAATTTTATTGTATCTGCCTTGTAACCTACATATGCGGCAATAAGGGTAATGTTGTCACCTTTGATTGACTTGAAAGTAAAGTTACCCTCCTCATCCGCCTCTACAACGCTTTTCTGCTCCATCCACCATACATTTGAGAATGCACCCGGCTCTTTCTCCTTAAGGGCATTGAGAATGTAAACTTTACCGTTTATTTTTTGTGCTGCGGCAAATGTACTGCACGCACACACCAATAGAATCAGTGTTAAAAATCTTTTCATCTTATAATTGGGTTAAAAGTGTCTAAAAAGGAACAGTATCTACATCTTACAGATACTCAGAGAATTATATATAGACACTATATTCTGAAAGTGCACAGTTCCTCCTGCAGGCCAACACCTTTGGACTGTAGAGGCTCGCAACACTCAATATCCTTTACACACATCTGGAACGGGTCCATCAGTTCCAATGCACCGGCATCCCACATTACAGATGCGAGAAGTTGCGGTTGAGGGACGTCCCACTGGCTGGAATCATTTGTATTCTGGTCTTGTGTAAGAACATATACACTTGTAGAACAGCAGCCTTCATGGCCATTCCCCCCTTCATGCTGAGGTGCGGCATCGTGCTGATGTGTGCACCCGTGGGAGCAACTGTGATCATCGGGATGATGGGCATGTGTATATGTGTTGCCGTTGCTGTCTGTGTGGGAATGGACATACTCACATGGGGTCTCACCAAACAGCAGAATAAGGGATGCGGTCCCCTCGGCATTGCATTTGTGCACGCCATAACCCATGGTTGAGACCACATACAATGTGGCTACCATGATGAACAACATATCCCTTATTATTTGTTTCATGGGGGCAAAAGTAATAAAAATTTTCTACTTTTGTATTGATACTCACTAAAGTGATAATACATAAAAAACATAATAACGGTTATGAAAAATTTTCTTAAGACCACTTTGGCAGTAATTGTAGGAACTTTTATTGCCATGTTCATCTGCTCTATTCTGTTTTTTGGCATAATTGGAGCAGTTGCCTCATTAGGCAGCGAATCAGAGCCAGCAGTCCCAGCAAAGGCAATCCTTAAAGTGGACCTTTCAAACCCTGTTACAGAGCTTGGAGAGGAGGATGCAATGGCTACATTAAAGAGCCTTGACTTCAGTTCGTCAAAACCTCTTGGCATCCTTAAGGCCGTAAAAGGCATTGAGGCTGCAGCAGAGGACCCGGCAATCAAGTTCATATACCTTAACCTCAACAGCATGAACATTGGCATGGCCAATATGGAAGAGGTGAGAAATGCCCTTGAATTTGCCAAACAGCAGGGAAAAGGAATTGTCTCTTATGCAGATAACTATTCACAGGCATCATACTACCTGGCATCAGTTTCAGACAAGGTTTACCTTAACTCGGACGGATCTGCCCCAATTGTGGGTATTGGCAGCAGCATGATGTTCTTCAAGGATCTTCTCGACAAATTGGGAATTCAGGTACAGCTTATCCGCCACGGTAAGTTCAAGGCAGCGGCAGAGCAGTTCATAGCTTCCAACATAAGCAAGGAGAACTACCAGCAGAACAAGGAGATGATTGATTCAATCTGGGAGAGCTGGGCAAAGGAGATCTGCAGCAGCAGAGGCATTTCCATTGAGGAGTTCAACAAGCTTGTTGACAATCTTGAACTCTTCTCCGGAGAGTCTATGGTTAAGCACGGCCTTGTAGACGAGCTTGTAAGCAAAGACCAGATGGCTTCAATCCTATGCACTTTGTTTGATGTTGAAAAGGACAGCGATTTGGAGTTTGTATCACTTGCACAATACGCCGATGCAAAAGTAAAGCCTAACCTTGGATCCAAAGAGAAAATTGCTATAATCTACGCAGACGGTGAGATAACCATGGACGCCCAGCAAGGTCTTTCAGCAAAAAAATTCTACCCTATCATAAGAGAGGTTAACCGTGATTCAAGCATCAAGGCTGTAGTGCTGAGAGTGAACTCTCCTGGTGGAGACGCTCAGGCTGCAGAGATCTTGAACAAGGAGCTTCAGCTGTTGAGATCAAACAAACCCCTTATTATAAGTATGGGTGAGTATGCTGCTTCAGGCGGATACTGGATCTCGGCAAAATCTGAAAAAATCTTTGCAGACAACACTACCCTAACCGGTTCAATTGGTGTGTTCAGCATGTCCATGAACTACGGAAAAGGTCTTAAACAGCATCTTCATGTAAACACTGCCAACATAGGTTCCAACACCCACAGCACCATGATGAACGGTGTTGACCCGCTGGATGCCAAAGAGGTTGCCTTCATGCAGGGAATGGTTGAGGATATCTACACCAAATTCACCGCATTGGTATCTGAAGGACGCGAGCTTCCTGTTGAGTATGTAGACGAAGTTGGCCAGGGCCGCGTATGGACCGGTGCCGATGCTTTCCGCAACAAACTTGTAGACGAAATTGGTGGCCTTACAGACGCCATCCAGTATGCAGCAGCCTGCGCAGACCTTACCGATTACAGGATTGAGGAGTACCCTAAGGCAAAAACACAGGTAGAGCAGATCCTTGAGATGCTCCAGGGGGCCGAGGCTTCTGTTAAGGCCATTGCCAACCCTGAGGAGTCCATCAGAGAAATCTACTCAAGCATCCTTGAGGAAGGCCAGTTCAAAGTTTACGCCCGCCATCCTTACTGCTACGAGTTCAGATACTAAGAGCACATATTCCTACAAGAACATATAAAAAGTGCCCATTGTGACGTTGTCCTAATGGGCACTTTTTTTGCCTGCATGAGTATTTTTTCCCGGAAGAGAGCGTTTTCCCGGGATAAAATCCTATGCGTCAGCAAAACATCCTCATTCCGCACCCAATTCCGGGACAAAACACATCGCACTAACAAAATATCCTCATTCAGGCCGCAAAACCGGGACAAAACACACCGCAACAACAAAACGTCCTCATTCCGGCTGCAAAACCGGGACAAAACGCATCACAGTAACAAAATATCCTCATTTAGGCCGCAAAACATGGACAAAACACGCCAGCAGCAACAAAACATCCTTATTTAGACCATAAAACCGGAACAAAACACACCGCAACAACAAAATATCCTCATTCCGGCTGCAAAACCGGGAGAAAACTGTCGGGAAGAAAAAAAGGGTGATCCGCGTCAAGCAGACCACCCTCTGTGTATATTCAACTTGCAATTATTACAATGTTCTCTTGATCTCAACAATCTGGTAAGCCTCAACGATGTCTCCAACTTTAATGTCGTTGTAGCCGTCGATGTTCAAACCGCAATCGTAACCGCTGTTAACCTCCTTAACATCGTCCTTGAAGCGTTTCAATGAACCAAGACTTCCGGTGTAGATAACGATACCGTCGCGGATTACGCGCACTTTTGCGTTTCTGGTAAGTTTACCCTCTTTAACCATACAGCCGGCAATTGTACCAACTTTAGAGATCTTGAAGGTCTCACGTACCTCTGCTGTTGCTGTAACCTCCTCTTTCTCCTCTGGTGCAAGCATACCCTCAATACCGCTCTTAACCTCGTTGATTGCATCGTAGATTACAGAGTAAAGCCTTATCTCAATCTCCTCGTTGTCAGCAAGCTTTCTTGCGTTTGCAGAAGGTCTTACCTGGAATCCGATGATGATTGCATTTGATGCTGCAGCCAACAGTACGTCTGACTCCGAGATTGCACCCACAGCCTTGTGGATTACATTTACGTGAATCTCCTCTGTTGAAAGCTTGATCAATGAATCGCTCAATGCCTCAATTGAACCGTCCACGTCACCCTTGATAATAACGTTAAGCTCCTGGAAGTTTCCAATTGCAATACGGCGTCCGATCTCCTCCAATGTAATGTGCTTCTGGGTTCTCAAGCCCTGGATACGCAACAGCTGCTCCCTCTTGTTTGCAATATCCTTTGCCTCTTTCTCGTCATCAAATACATTGAACGTCTCACCTGCGTTTGGAGCACCGTTCAATCCTAGGATTGACACCGGAGTTGAAGGACCTGCCTCTGCAACTTTCTGTCCGCGCTCATTGAACATCGCCTTAACCTTACCGGTGTAGCATCCGCTCAACATAACATCACCTACGCGCAATGTACCTGCCTGAACAAGGATTGTTGCAAGGTATCCTCTACCTTTATCCAATGATGACTCAATGACTGTACCAACAGCTTTCTTGTTAGGGTTTGCCTTAAGCTCAAGCATATCTGCCTCAAGCAATACCTTCTCCAAAAGCTCCTCAATACCTATACCCTGTTTTGCAGAGATCTCCTGGCACTGGTATTTACCGCCCCAGTCCTCTACTAGGATGTTCATCTGAGAAAGCTGCTCCCTGATCTTGTCGGGATTGGCAGCAGGTTTGTCAATCTTGTTGATTGCAAAGATCATTGGACATCCTGCAGCCTGTGCGTGGCTGATTGCCTCAATGGTCTGTGGCATTATTGCGTCATCGGCAGCAACAATGATAATTGCCAAGTCGGTAACCTTTGCTCCACGGGCACGCATTGCGGTAAACGCCTCGTGACCTGGAGTATCAAGGAATGCAATCTTTCTTCCGTTAGGCAATTTCACGTTGTATGCACCAATGTGCTGGGTAATACCACCCGCCTCACCGGCAATTACGTTAGCTTTACGGATATAATCAAGCAATGATGTCTTACCGTGGTCCACGTGACCCATTACAGTAACGATTGGAGGTCTCTCCTCAAGATTCTCAGGTGTATCAACCTCATTACCCTCCTCAATGGTCTCCTGGATCTCTGCAGTTACAAACTCAATCTTATAGCCGAACTCCTCTGCAACAAGCACCAGGGCCTCAGCATCAAGTCTCTGGTTGATTGACACCATAAGACCCAAGTTCATACAAGCCTCAATAACCTTGATAACAGGAGTGTTCATCATTGTTGAAAGGTCATTTACAGTAACGAACTCAGTAACTTTGAGTACGTTGCTGTTCATCATCTCCAACTCTTCCTCCTCCATCATTCTCTGAACATTCTGCTCTCTCTTCTCCTTTCTGTATTTTGAGCCTTTGGTCTTGCCTTTGCCCTCAACCATTCTCTGGTAGGTCTCCTTTATCTGCTTCTGTACTGCATCCTCGTCAACCTCAACCTTTACCGGTTTGAATTTCTCCTTCTTGTTGCCTTTGCCGTTGTTCTGGTTCTTGCCACCCTGCTGTTTTGCAGCATTAGGATTTCCGCCGTTACCTGGCTTGCCGTTGTTCTGGCCGTTGTTGCCGGGCTTGCCATTGTTTTGTTTTGCTTCCTTAACAACGTCAACCTTCTCGTTCTTCTTGTGGATTCTCTCCCTCTTGCCCTTGTTCTTGTTCTCTGCAAAGTTTCCTTTCTTCTTGTCCTTGTCAAAGGCAGTAAGGTCAATCTTGCCTACTGTCTTTACACCTGCAAGCTGCTCATATTTTGTCTCAATGTGTGTAGACTGCGGTTTTTCAGACTCCTTTGCCTGTGTTTCAGGCTGTGGTTTCACTGTTGGGGGTACAGGTGTGTGCTCCACTTTCGGGGTCTGCACAGCCTTAACTTCCGGCTGTGGCTTAACCTCAGGCTTCTCAGCCGGTTTCTCCACTGGCTTAACCTCCTTGACAGGCTCCGGCTTCACTTCCGGTCTTACCTCCTGTTTAGGCTCTGCCTTTGGTTTGTCCAAATCTATCTTGCCAAGGATTTTAGGTCCCTTAACCTCAGTAATTGTGGTCTTTACAAAAAGTTCCTTTTCAGGCTCTTTCTCCTCAACTGCTTTTGGCTCTTTCTCTGTAATGTCCTTAACTTTAATGGCAACCTTCTTCGACTCCGCCTTCACAATCTGCTCCTTCTTGAACTCCTTTGCTACTAGCGAGTACTGGTCTCCAGAAAGCTTGGCATTAGGATTTGCTTCAATGTCAATACCTTTCTTGCGAAGGAACTCAACCAAGGTACTCATACCTATATTGAACTCCTTAAGTACTTTATTAATTCTGATGTTGTCGTTCTCTGTCATATTATTTCCCCCAATTTAAATTCTACAAAAATTATTTCTCGTCCTCAAACTCGGATTTAAGGATGCTCTGTACCTCAACAACTGTCTCCTCCTCCAAATCAGCACGCTTCATGATGTCCTGTACAGAAAGTGCAAGCACACTCTTTGCTGTGTCACAGCCAATGCCTTTAAGGGCATCAATGATCCACTGCTCAATCTCATCGCTGAACTCGCTCAACAATACATCCTCTTCCTCCTCATCAAGCTCTCTGAACACCTCAATCTCCTGGCCTACCAACATGCTTGCAAGTTTGATGTTGCTACCGTTCTTACCAATGGCCAAAGACACCTCACCAGGTTTCAGCCATACGCTGATTCTGCCCTCCTCAACTTTGATGGAAGAGATCTTGGCAGGGCTCAATGCCCTCTGAACAAGAAGCTGGGTATTTGAAGTCCAGTTTATGATATCAATATTCTCATTCTTAAGCTCCCTTACAATACCGTGGATACGTGAGCCTTTCACTCCCACACATGCTCCTACAGGATCGATTCTGTCGTCATATGACTCAACAGCAACCTTAGCTCTCTCACCTGGGATACGTACAATCTTCTTGATGGTGATAAGACCGTCAAAAATCTCAGGAACCTCCTGCTCGAACAATTTCTCCAGGAACATAGGAGCAGTTCTTGAAAGGATAATCACAGGGTTGTTGTTCTTCATCTCAACTCTTGAAACAACAGCTCTTACAGACTCACCCTTGCGGAAGAAATCTGAAGGGATCTGCTCTGATTTTGGAAGAAGCAGCTCGTTGCCCTCCTCATCAAGTACTAGAACCTCTTTTTTCCAAGCCTGATAAACCTCACCCACAAGAATCTCACCAATACGGTCCCTGTAGGCATTGTAAAGGTTTGCCTTCTCAATATCCATAATTCTTCCCGACAGATTCTGTCTCAAGTTAAGGATACCCCTTCTTCCAAAGCTTGCAAGCTTCACCTCCTCTGCAAACTCCTCACCAATCTCGTATGAGCTGTCAATCTTGTCAACCTCCTCCTTTGAAATCTCTGTATTGGGATCCTCTACCTCCTCAACAACAGTCCTGTTTCTCCAGATCTCAAAGTCACCTTTGTCAATATTGATGATGATATCAAAATTATCAGCTGTGCCATACATCTTGGCAAGCTGGGTACGGAAAATGTCCTCCAATACACTCATCATTGTAGGACGATCAATGTTCTTAAGCTCCTTGAACTCTGCAAATGTGCTTATTAAATTAAGGCCTTCCATTTTTATGTTTTATTTCTCGTTACTATTTCTACTTGAATTTGATTACAGGCTTGCATGATTTTACGCCGTCATAAGTGAACGCGGCAACAGTATCCTGCTGCACCTTTTTCTTGCTTCCCTCAACTTTCACCATTTTGCTCACGGTAACCTCAAAACCGGCTTCTGTTGCAGATGAAAGGATACCCTTCATCTTTCCGCCACCTTTCACAACTACCTCAACCTCGCTGCCGATGAACTTGATGTATTGGTCCAGAACTTTAAAAGGTTGGTCCAGACCGGCAGAAGTTACAGTAAGCGAATAGTCCTCAACATCCCTGTCAAAGGCAGCTGCAACAATGCGGTCTATATCAATGCAGTTGTCAATTTTCACATCACCTTCCCTGCTTTCAATTGCAATGGTAATGTCATTGTCTTTTGAGATTTCAATGTCAACAAGAAACAATCCGTTGTCGTTCAAATAATTGGCAATTGTATTGCCCAATGCTTCAGATGTTATCATAATATTTGCGCATATAACAAAGGGCAACCGCACGCGGTCACCCTTCAAGCCTTTCATTTCAAGCGCAAAGGAAAGAAAAATTTATGAAATATGCAAATTATCGCCACTCTTCCATATTATATATTTTTTTGCTACTTTTGCTCAGTTATATATAATACCATATCCATGGAAGTTACAGCAGAAGTAATCGCACAACATTTTAACGGTGAGATAATTGGTAATCCAAACGTAAAAGTCTCTTCCGTTGCCAAGATTGAGAACGGCAAACCGGGAAACATCTGTTTCCTTGCCAATCCTAAATATGAGCAGTACCTGTATACATGCAAGGCAAGTATCATCATCATAAACAAGTCATTCCAGCCTAAGGAACCGGTTGAGCCCACACTAATCCTTGTAGACAACGCATATGAGGCAGTTGCCTCGCTGTTGGATCTGCTCAACACCCTCAAAAAATCCAAGAAGAGCGGAAAATCATGGAGGGCAAGATGTGCCTGGAGTGCCAAATTGGGCAAAGGTGTGTATGTGGGAGACTTCTCATTTGTCGGGAAGAAGAGCCGCATTGGCAAGGATACCCAGATTTACCCTCAGGTGTACATTGGCAATGATGTTGAAATTGGCGAGAACTGCATACTTTTCCCTGGCGTTAAAGTGTATGACGGCTGCAAGATTGGAAACAACTGTATCCTGCACGCAAATGTGGTGATAGGTTCAGACGGTTTCGGATTTGCTCCAAGGGAGGACGGTTCATACAAGAAGATTCCTCAGACAGGTATCGTTACCATTGAGGATGATGTGGAGATTGGAGCAAACACTGTTGTTGACAGGGCTACAATGGGTACAACTCTCATCAGGAAGGGTGTAAAACTTGATAACCTAATTCAGGTGGCACACAACGTGGAGATTGGCGAGCATACAGTAATGGCTGCACAGTCTGGTGTTGCAGGTTCATCCAAAGTTGGTGCAAAATGTATTATTGGCGGCCAGGTGGGCATTGCAGGCCACATAAGCATCCATGACAAGACAAGCATAGGTGCTCAGGCCGGCATTTTGGGCAGCACCAAGAAAGAGGGAGAGACCCTTATGGGAAGCCCTGCATTTGACTACAAGCAGTACCTGAAATGCTATGCCCTGTTCCGCAAACTCCCTAACAAATAAGAATATTCACTATATTTGCAGATTGTAACAATACAGAAAACACAAAAATGAACAACAGACAGCATACATTAAAGTGTAAATATACATTCAAAGGAAAAGGATTGCACACGGGCCGAAACGTAACCATGACCATTGAGCCGGCACCTGTAAACCATGGAATCAAGTTCAAGAGGGTTGACTTGGGTGAGGATGCCGTCATTGATGCAGTTGTGGATTACGTTACCACTACAGCCAGAGGAACCACCCTTGAGAAGGGCGAGGTTAAGATCTCCACACTGGAGCACCTTATGGCAACATTCAGCGGCCTTGGCATTGACAATGCACTTGTCTGTATAGATGCGCAGGAGGTTCCTATTCTCGACGGAAGCGCAAAACCTTACGTGGAGGAGATCTGCAAAGACGGCCTTCAGGAGCAGGATGCCCCAAGGCATTACCTTGAGCTTAAAGACAAGATTGTCTACAGGAACGAGCAGACCGGTTCTGAGATCATCATCATGCCGGATGACCACTTCTCGGTAGACCTTATGATAGACTACAACTCAAAAGTATTGGGCAACCAGTACGCAAGACTTGATGAGACTACAGATTTTGCAAAGGACATTGCACCTTGCAGAACGTTTGTATTCTTCCACGAACTGGAGCCGCTGTTCAAGAACAACCTTATCAAAGGCGGCGACCTGGACAACGCAATTGTAATTGTTGAGCACCCTGTTCCACAGGAGGAGCTTGACCGTCTTGCAGGTGTATTCAACACATCATCATTGGAGCGCGCTCCAGAGGGATACCTCAACCACCTTGAGTTGAGATTTGCAAACGAGTGCGCAAGACACAAGCTGCTTGACATCCTTGGAGACTTTGCACTGGTGGGATGTCCTATCAAGGCTAAAGTGATCGGTTACAAGACTGGCCATGGAATCAACACCCAGCTTGCAAAGATTATCAGAGAACAGAATAATAAAAACTAAAAAAGGTCCAATATGGTGAACAACGCAATACCTAAGTACGATCCAAACGCTGTGCCGGCTATTGATGTGAACGGAATCAAGAAACTGCTTCCTCACCGTCCGCCGTTCCTTATGGTAGACAGAGTTGCTGAAGTAAGCGAGAACTATATTGTCTGCATCAAGACAATTGGCGTGAACGAAAGCTTTTTCCAGGGACACTTCCCTCAGGAACCTGTAATGCCTGGAGTCCTTATCATTGAGGCTATGGCCCAGGCTGGCGGAATCCTTGTTCTGCACGGAGTTGATGAGCCTGAGAAATACTCAACTTACTTTGCAAAAATTGACAATGCAAAGTTCAAGAAGAAAGTTGTGCCCGGTGATGTTCTTGTTCTTAAACTTACCATCACCCAGCCTATCAGAAGGTCTATAGTGTGTATGCATGGCGAGGCTTATGTTGGCGACACCCTTGCATGCGAGGCTGATATGGTAGCTCAGGTAATCAAAAACAAAGAATAACAATTAAACATAAATACATTATGCAAAATTCATGTATCCATCCAAATGCAAAAATTGGCAAGGATGTAAAGATCGGACCATTCTGCTACATCGCAGAGAATGTTGAGATTGGTGACGGTTGTGAGATTGGACCAAACGCAATCATTTACGATTACGTAAAGATGGGAAAAAACTGCAAGGTATTCCCTGGCGCTGTTGTAGGTGCGATTCCTCAGGATCTTAAATTCTCAGACGAGATTACATGGGTGGAGATTGGAGACAACGTTACAATCAGGGAGTGCGCTACAATCAACAGAGGTACTGCTGCAAGCGGCAAGTACAAGACTGTGATTGGAAACAACACCCTTATCATGTCATATGCGCACGTTGCCCACGACTGTGAGGTTGGAAACAACTGTATCCTTGTAAGCTACGTGGGAATTGCAGGTGAGACTGTAGTTGACGACTGGGCCATCATTGGCGGCGCATCAGCTGCGCACCAGTTCTCAAACATCGGTACACACGCAATGGTAGGCGGCGGCTCACGCATCAGCAAAGACGTACCTCCTTATGTTTTGGCAAGCAAGCTTCCACTTTCATTCTGCGGAATCAACATTGTCGGATTACGCAGAAGAGGATTCACTGTTGAGCAGATTGACAGAATCAAGGAGATCTACAAGGTTATCTACCAGAGCGGCCTTAACGTATCTGCGGCTTGCAAGAAAGTTGAGGAGGAGTTTGAGGAGAGCGTAGAGAAGAGAACTATCCTTGATTTCATCAACCGTTCAAAGAGAGGTATCATCAGATACAACCCTAAGGCAGTTGCTGACGAATAACATTAATTGAAATGATTTTTGAGACATCCCTTTTAAGTACGGCGTATTTTCCGCCCATTGAATATTTTGCAGTGATTGCAAACTCCAGGCGGGCAGAAATTGAGAGCGGGGAGATGTATCAGAAACAGTCATACAGAACCCGTTGTCACATAAATGGTGCCAACGGGCTTCTTGTTCTTACGCTGCCGGTACTGCGCAGTGCCCTTAAGGAAGAGGGGGCCAGCAGCCATAAAATGCCTACAGCAGACCTTAAGATAGACTATTCAAAACCTTGGCTTCTGCAGCACAAAAGGGCACTTGAGGCAGCCTACATGTCATCCCCGTTCTTTGAATATTATATGGATGACATCTATGAAATCCTTGATAGCGGGGAGGAGAGTCTTCTTGCCATGAATACTGCCCTCACCCGTAAAGTTGCGGAACTGATAGGCATTGAAACACCTGTAGAACTGTCGGGAAGAGAATTCATCATGCCGGGTTCTGAGATTCTTGCGCAGGAGGGGATTTCAGATTTCAGGGATTCCATCCATCCCAAAAGGGAATCCTGTCTGTTGGATAGGCTTCAATTGAACAAGCCCTACTGGCAGGTTTTCACCAACAAGCAGGGCTTTGTCCCAAATCTTACCATATTGGACCTTCTGTTCAATGAAGGGCCGAATGCAATTTCTTATCTAGAATCTGTATCCTACAGATAGCAGCAGTTTCCAGTTGGAGTTTCTGTTCACACCCACTGGTGCAGCTATATCCGTATCTCCATAAAGGGTGAACTCCTGGGTTGTTTTTCCCAGCAGTTTCTGGAATGTCACATCTACAAAGATGTCGCCTGCAGGCTGAGGAATTGAAAGACCGGCACCCAACGAAACAATCTCCTTGACATCACTGTCCAAAGCCTCTGCATATGGTGACGAATAGTACTGGTATCCTCCCCTTAGGGCACATAAAGGATTTACATTTATCTCAGCTCCAATCCTGAAAATATCCTGTTTGCCCAACATCTGGCGGATTTCACTGTTCTCCTGGTCATAGCCGAACTCATAGTCCATATCCTTGAGTTTTGCCCTTGAATAGTCTACACTCTCATAATCGGCACTTAGCACGCCAAGTGAACCCAATACAAGTGCCGCACCGGCATTCCATCTGAACGGAGTGTGCAACCTGTAATTGTATGTTCCCACAGGAGAAATGAGACTCTGACGGTAACCGTCATCAAACTGGGCATTCATGCCGCCCTCCCACTCTTCATCAATATACATCCAGGTTGGTGTACTTATGCTGGCTCCCAGTCTCAGCCATTGTACCGGAACATATATCATACCGGCCTTAAGGTTTACACCTGTTCCAGTTGCTGTGTATTTGTAACCCTGGGAAAAATTCATGAAACCTGTCTGGAAATCTCTGCTGTCAAAAGCCTCCTCCGCATATCTCTCCTCATAACGGTAATACAGGCTCTGGATACCCAGGTTCACACCTACAAACAGTTTGTTTGAAAAGTTTCCGCCCCAGTTTATAACTGCCTCAGTAACGTTTCCTACAGACGAGCTCCTGTACTTCTGGCTGAGAAGTCCGCCAACAGATATATCTGAACCATACAGGTTCTCGGTAGCTCCAATATACATATCATTTGTTCCGGGCAATGTATCAAGCAGCGAGTTGTTCCATGCCATCACAGAATTCCACGACGCCCCGCTGTAATAGAACGGATCATTTCCACCGCCCATATCCATATTTGGAGCAAAAACTCCATCTGTATCATATGCCAAAGATGAAAGCCAACTTGTCTTGTCCGTAACACCATAAGCTTTTTTTGCAAATGTATAGTTGTTCTGCTTGTTGAACGCCACTCCAAAATTCCAGCTCAAAAGGCCGGTATTGGCCCTGCCGGTATTTACTGTGGTTACAAATCCCACATTTGATATGCCCGCTCTGGTTTTTGAACCCGACTGCATACCGCCCAAATAATCAGCCTCGCTGCGCGACACCGTTACAGAAGGGGTGAGCACCACCTCAGAGAACCTGTACACAGCACTTGATGCAGGGTTCAATGACAATGCTCCCATATCACCACCCAGCGCCACAAAAGCATTGCCCATAGCCACACTCCTTGCAGTGCCCTCAGCAAACTGCTCAGAGTAACGGAGCGCATCATTCACATTCTGTGCCATTGCCGACACACCCATGAAGGCACAGGCAACCATTGATATTATTTTTCTGGTCATTTTCATAACTTTAAGTCAATTATCTTCTTCTGTAAGAGCTTGATGAACTTCCACCGCTGCGTGAGCTGCCTCCGCCGGAATTTCCATAGCTGCTTCTTCCCGACGAATATGAACTGCTCCTGTTGTACTGCTGTGACTGGCTCGAGCTGCTGCTCCTCCTGTACTCAGTCTGCTGGTTCTTTTTCTGCTGACCTGATGGTGCAACATTTTCCTTCTTTGATTCAGTTGCAGAAGACTTCACTTTCTCTGGAGTACCGTTACCTGTGGTTCTCCTGTACTGAGGCTGGCCTTGTTGCCCCTGTTTTCCCTGCTGGCCTTGTGAACCTGCTGACTGACCATTTACAACTGCAGAGTTGCTTCTGGTACCGGCAGCCCTTCTTGTAACACTGCCAGAAGGGGTTCCCATAGGTGATTTGCTTCCACCAGGACTTGAAACATAGCCTCTGTTCATATCCCTGTAAGAAGGATTGTAGTCTCTCTTGCCATAATATACAGGTCTTGCCGGCTGGTGAGGACGGTGGTGCGACGGATAATGCACATGTCCGTAATGAGGATACCAGTGGTGGTGTCCGTACCAGTGGTCGTAATACCAGTGGTGTCCATACCAATAATGATCGTACCAATGGTGGTTATACCAGTGATAATCATACCAGTAAGGCCTTGCATACCATGAATGGTACCATCTCCAGCTGTGGCTGCTCCATGCAAAATCCAGCGTCCACCAAGGATAAGGGTCTACATATTCCACATTAACCACATATACCGGAGAATCAAACTTTCTCAAGCGCTCTTCATAACTTTCGCCTTCAGCCAGGGCCACCGCAGCGGGTACCACCTGCTCAGGCTGGGTCTGCGCATATTCAACATACTGCTGTACAGGCGCTGCCTGCACATTGGATACCGCAGTTGCAGAGTAGTAAATTCCATTCCTGTACTGCGAAGCGCCCCATTGGGCTGTAAGATTTGCCGTGCCACAAGAGACAAAGGCAAAAAGTGCTGCCACCAATAGAAATAAGTTGCTGTTTTTCATTTTTCCCTCCTGTGTTTAATTTATTATTTGTACTTTTGTCATCCAATATATATTACAAATATATCAAAAATTATTCCATTACTGAAAGCCACGCAAAAAACGGGCCAACAATATTTTGGGGAATTTTAGAAGAAAAATACAGAAAAAACAACAACATAATGGCAAAAGAGGTTACAAAGAGAGAGGATAATTACTCACAGTGGTACAACAACCTTGTAGTAAAGGCAGACTTGGCAGAGAATTCTGCAGTAAGAGGATGTATGGTAATCAAACCGTACGGCTATGCAATTTGGGAGAAAATGCAGGCGCAGCTTGACAAGATGTTCAAGGAGACAGGACACCAGAATGCATATTTTCCACTATTCATCCCCAAATCATTCCTCAGCAGAGAGGCTGAGCACGTAGAGGGATTTGCAAAAGAGTGTGCAGTTGTAACCCACCACAGGCTTATGGTGGATCCCGACGGAAACGGAGTTGTAGTTGACCCTGCAGCAAAACTTGAGGAGGAGCTTATTGTAAGACCTACATCAGAGACAATCATCTGGAACACATACAAGAACTGGATCAACTCATACAGAGACCTTCCTATCCTTTGCAACCAGTGGGCAAACGTAGTGAGATGGGAGATGAGAACCCGACTTTTCCTGAGAACTGCAGAGTTCTTGTGGCAGGAGGGCCATACAGCCCATGCCACTATGGAGGAGGCTATTGAGGAGACAGAAAAAATGGTAAATGTATATGCAAAATTTGCAAGGGAGTACATGGCAGTTCCTGTAGTTGTAGGAAAGAAATCTGCAAACGAAAGGTTTGCAGGAGCTCTTGACACATACTGCATTGAGGCAATGATGCAGGACGGAAAAGCACTTCAGGCAGGTACATCACACTTCCTTGGCCAGAACTTTGCAAAAGCATTTGATGTGAAATACGCAAGCAAAGAGGGTACTTTGGAGTATGTATGGGCAACATCTTGGGGCGTTTCAACCCGTTTGATGGGAGCACTTATTATGGCCCACTCGGATGACAACGGACTTGTACTTCCTCCAAAATTGGCTCCTATCCACGTTGTTATGGTTCCTATCTTCAAAACTGAGGAGGAGCATGCAGCAATCATTGCAAAAATGGAGGAGCTAAAATCCCAGCTTGAGAAATTCGGCCTTTCAGTTAAGATTGACGACAGGGACAACCTCAGAAGTGGCTTCAAATTTGCGGAGTGGGAGCTTAAAGGCGTTCCAGTGAGAATTGCAATGGGACCTAGAGACCTTGCAAACGGCACAGTTGAGGTTGCAAGAAGGGACACCCTTACAAAAGAGTCAATGCCAGTTGAGGGGGTAGCTGAGGCAATCAATGCCCTTATGGATGCAATCCAGGAAAACATCTACCAGAAAGCCCTTGACTTCAGAGCAGCCAAGACCATTCAGGTTGACACTTGGGAGGAGTTCAAGAAGAAGATTGAGGAAGGAGGATTCCTTCTATGCCACTGGGATGGTACCCCTGAGACAGAGGAGAAGATCAAAGAGGAGACAAAAGCAACTATCCGTTGCATTCCTTTGGATACAAACGTAGTTATGGAAGAGGGCAAATGTATCTACTCAGGCAAACCTTCAAGCCAGAGAGTTATTTTTGCAAGATCATACTAAACAAAAAGAGTCAAAAATTTATGGCAGCAGATCCTTTACCGAAACAGCAGCAGAAAATACTTGAGGGGCTACAGGTAAAAGCCCACATCAAGTCTTGCGTATATGACCAGTCATTGGAGGTTTTCAACGAGCTCAAGGAAATCTTGGGTGAGATAAGCAACGATCTCAACGACATCCTTGCAGAGACAGAGACAAACCGCAAGATAAGACTGGAGTACAGGGACAGGGGAAAATTTGAGGCGGAACTGAAATTTGCAGATGATGTGCTCATGTTCAGCATGCACACGGACATCTTCCAGTTTGACAGAGATCACGCTGTATGGAAAAACCCTTACACCAAGGCTGATCCGTACAACTCGTATTGCGGCGTCATAAGCGTGTACAACTTCCTTTCAGACTCCATCAAGTTCAACAGAAGTGAGGACTTGGGATATCTGGTTGCAAGGATGTTTGTAAACAAAGACAAAAAGTTCTTCATTGAAGGAAAAAGGCAGACAAGACAAAAAATCTCAGACTTTGGAAAGGTGGAACTGACCAAAGAGGAGCTTGTAAGCTTTGTTGAGTCTGCAATGATGTATGCACTTTCATTCGATCTTCTGGTACCGCCGTTCGACCTTGTAAAAGTTGCAAGCGTGGATCAGATAAACGCAAAAATTGAGAGTGCAAAAATGAGGACCGGAAAACGTATGGGTTACAAATACAACTCAGATGACGTACTTGAAAACGACTGATATGATGAAGAAAACCTTGCTTGAAAAGAGACTTTTTATGGCTTTGGTGCTGCTGTTTGCAGCATCTCTTCCTCTGCATGCCCAATTCTGGAACAACAACAAGAAGAAGAGCAATGTGAATGAGGCAGCCATTGAGCAGGCAAGGATTTCCAATCTCAACAGCGCACAGGAATTATGCAGGATTATAGGTTCACAGTTTGCCGTTCCGGAGATAAGCTATGAACCTGTAACTCCTCCAAAATTCTGGACAAACGGTATGCTCACCGAGTTGGGCTTCTCACAAGTATCACTTACCAACTGGGCAGCCGGTGGATCAGGGTCCGTAGCATTGAACAGTTATGTGAACGCCCACGCCAACTACGCCAAGGGGAGTATGTTCTGGGACAACAGGATACAACTTTCATACGGTTTCATCCAGTCATACGAAGAGGGTTACAGAAAAAGCAGCGACAAGATTGTAATAGACAGCAAATGGGGCTACAGAGCCATCAACAAGTTCTATTTCTCAGCCAACTTCAATTTCAGGACACAGTTCTCGCCTGGTTTTGACGGTTCAGGCAAGGTGTCCAAATTCCTTGCGCCCGCATATACATCATTGGGTTTGGGTATTGATTACAAGCCGGGCAACGGAAAGGAGCTTTCTATAAACATAGCCCCTTTTACAGGCAACCTTGTAGTTGTAACGGACACACAGCTGAGGGAGAAATACGGTAACCAGAAGAACCAGGCAGCAAGATGGGAGCTTGGTGCCCAGCTTAAGGCCACATTGAGCAAGGATGTGATAAAGAACCTTAAGGTGAACTCCACACTTACCCTGTTCTCAGACTACCTCAACAAACCCAAGAACATGCAGGTCAACTGGGATCTCCAGCTTTCATACAAGCTGAACAAGTACATGCAGACCGGCATAAGGACAAACCTTATTTACGACGACAACATCCTTATTGCCAGCAACAGGGTAAATGACCTGGGTGAGACCATCATGGTAAAAAGGGTACAGCTTCAGGAGGTGTTCAGCGTAAACTTCGCATACACCTTTGGAGTATTCAAGAAATAGCGGCTACCCCTGCATGCATTCCCACAGTTTCACACACTGCACCGCTTCAGCAACATCATGCACTCTTAGGATATCGGCACCAAGAAGAAGTGCCTGAAGGTTCATTGCGCACGTTCCGCATAGGGCATCGTCGGGAGTAATGCCAAGAGGTTTCCATATCATCCCCTTGCGTGAGATTCCCACAAGAAGCTTCCTCTCCACACCGGCAAAGGCTCCAACCTCCGCCTTCATCTGGGGCATCCCCTTGAACAAAGTATAGTTCTGCTCCAGATTCTTGGCAAATCCAAAACCGGGGTCCATAATATACTCCTTAATTCCACAAGCTGCAGCCCTGGCCTCAAAAGCCTTGAAATACTCTGTCACCTCCTCCACTACCCCATCAGGATAATCGCACAGCTGCTGCATGGTACTTGGAGTCCCCCTCTTGTGCATTGCAATATAAGGCAATCCAAGGCAACCCACAGCAGGAAGCATATCAGGGTCATCCTCACCGGCAGAAATGTCATTCACAATGAATTCCCCAACAATATCATAGGCCCGGCGCACAATATCACTTCTGAAGGTGTCAATTGAAATTCTTATTCCCGACAAATTCTCCCGGGCCACAAGTTCAAGCACCTCCTTGAGATACTCCCACTCCTGTTTCTGGGAAACCGGTGTACTGCCCGGACGTGTGGAGCATGCGCCAAGGTCTATGATTGAAGCACCTTGGGTGGCCATCTCCTCAATTTTGGAAACGACCTCCTGTGCCGCAACAAATCTGCTGCCACTGAAGAATGACTCGTTGTTCACATTTATGATGCCCATAACCTGAGGGCGTGCGTGTGTGGATAGTACCATAAAATCTGCAATAAATTGTCGGGAAAATGAAGAAAAAATCTTTCACAAATTTAGAAGTATTTTCTCATTTTAAAGTTATATCTTTGTTAATTGGATAAAAATGAAAAACAATGCTCATAGTACTGGAAGGCCTTGATGGTGCCGGCAAAAGCACCCAGGTAAAATTATTGAAAGAATATCTTGTAAGCAAAGGTGTAAACTTAAGATACCTCCATTTTCCAAGGTATGATTCCCCACTTTATGGAGAACTTATAGGAAAATATCTCCGCGGGGATTTTGGAAGCATTGAGCAGGTGCACCCGCAGATTGTGGCACTCCTGTTTGCATTGGACAGGATGGACGCGGCCGCAACCATAAAGGAGTGGCTTGCAGCAGGCGACTGCGTACTGCTGGACCGCTACGTATACTCGAACATTGCCTACCAGTGCTCAAAAATAATGATGCAGCCGCAGTTTGCACAGAACCGCGAGCAGCTTGCCAACGATCTGAGAGACTGGATCTTTGACACCGAGTACAATAAATACGGCATTCCAAAACCTGATCTGAACCTCTTCCTTAACGTTCCAATTGAGTTTGTAGACTCCAAGCTTAAGGAGAGCCGCAGCGGTGATGATGACAGGGACTACCTCAACGGCAAAGAGGATATCCACGAGGCAGACATCAGGTTCCAGATCTCGGTAAGGGAGATTTATCTTCAGCAGACAGAGCTTGATGCCAACTTTGTGAAGGTGTGCTGCGAGGATGCAGACGGCAAGATGCTCCCTCCGGCAGACATTTTTGCAAACATTAAAGAGCAGGTAGACAAACTGTTTTAGGTTATGAAATTTCTTAGGGCCATAAGCAGATTCGCCTTTGGACTCCTGTTTATTTTTGCAGGATTCCTCAAGGCCATTGACCCTATTGGCACAGCCCTGAAGATAAAGGAATACATTGGAGCTTTCCACCTCAGTTCATTTGATTTCCTCTCAATCCCGCTGGCACTTATCCTAACCTGGGCCGAGTTCCTGGTAGGCGTTGCCATACTCAAAGGGTTGAGAATGAAACTTTTCTCAAAGATAGCCCTTGTATTCATAAGCTTCTTCACACTCCTCACCCTATGGATAACATTAACCGACCCGGTGAGTGACTGCGGATGCTTTGGAGAGGCCATCCATCTGAGCAACCGGGCAACATTCCTCAAGAACCTTATCCTTTTTGGGGCAGCGCTGGTAATCTTTTTCCAAAGGGGCAAATATCACCAGATTGCCCGTCCAAAAGTTGAATGGGGCTACCTTGTCATATACTCCATCCTCATCACTGGCCTGCAGATCTACTCGCTGATAAAGATTCCCCAAATAGACTTTGGCATCTACAAGCCCGGCACAGATCTTATTGCCCGGCAGCAGAAGTATCAGGAGAGAGAATATGAAACCACCTTCATCTACACCAGGAACGGTGTACAAAAAGAGTTCACAATCAATGATCTTCCCGACAGTACCTGGACCTTTACAGATGCAAAGACCGTACTGGTGAGAGGAGCATCTGAAGATGCAAGTGTAGACTTCTCCTTTATGGATGCACAGGGGAACCCCGTAGGAAATGAAATAGTAGAGAAAAAAGGGCCCGTATTCTTTATCTCAATATACAACGCCAGATCACTTGGTCCGCGCGCCATAAAGAAGATAATGACACTGGCCGACACCCTCTACAAACACAACCTTCAGCTTTACATTATAAGCGCCAACACTGTAGAGACTACCCAGGCCCTGTTTGAACCGTATGAAAAGGAAGACGGCAGGACATACTCCATCCTCTACTCAGACTACAAGGCTGTAATCTCGCTGAACCGCTCCAGCGGAGGACTCACATATGTGAACAGCGGTATAATAATAAAGAAATGGGCAAGGGAAAACTACCCTATTGACAATATCCAGGATATCCTTAAGGAAGATCCGGAAATAATCACAGCCCAAGCCCGAATCAGCGAACAGCTGTTTGCAGAGATATCGCTTTTTGTAATACTGTGCCTGATTATGATAATAAGATTCATTTCCAGGATTGTATACAAGCCTCCTTTTGGAAAAATAATAAAAATGAAATAACCCTTAACCTGTATGAAAAGACTTTCCACGCTGCTGGTTGCATTGGCAGCAATTGTATTGGCATCGTGCTGCAACAAGCCGCAAAAACCGCAGAATGTAATCTACCTCATTGGAGACGGCATGGGATTTGGTGCCGTATCATCACTACTGTTGAGCGAGAACGGCCAGACAGGCTTTGAAATGGCACCGGTCATAGGCCTCAACGAGACACAGTCTGCCAACAATTACGTAACCGACTCCCCTGCCGGCGGTACCGCCCTTGCAACAGGCACACGTACCTGCAACGGCTTCCTTGGAGTAGATCCGGATACAATACAGCTTACAAGTGTTCTTAAGAAAGCACAGGCTATGGGCAAGAAAACCGGCATAGTGGTGAACACCACCCTTACCGAGGCAACCCCCGGCGCATTCTACGCTGGCGTGCCATCCCGCTCAATGAGCTACAAGATTGCAGAACAGTTCACCCGGAGCGGCGTTGACGTGGCCATTGGCGCAGGCCTCTCAGCCTTCATCAACCGCCCCGATTCGGTGGATATGACCGCAGTACTTATTGAGAAAGGTTACGATGTATACTTGGACTGGAAATCTGTGCTGAACACAAATTCTGAAAAATTTGTCGGGATACTGGAAATGGGCGATGTACACCGCAGGAACAAGTCTTCAAAAACCGCTTCTGCCGCTGATGGTGCGGAGGTGTGTCTTGCCGCCAAACTTGCCGCTGAGGCTGGGAATATTGATACAGTAAGATTCTCCGAGCCGGTAGAATACCTTGGGAAGGCTTGTACAAAAGCCCTTGAGCAACTTTCAAAAAATGCCCCTAACGGCTTCTTCCTTATGATTGAGAGCGCCATCATAGACGGCTACGGCCACAACAACGATTCAGAGGGGATGATTGAGGAGATGAAGGAGTTTGACACAACCCTGAAGATCCTTGCAGACTACGTGAACAAACACCCTGAAACCCTTCTTGTAGTAACCGCAGACCACGAGACCGGAGGCACCGCAGTAGGCTATAAAGGGCATGCAGTTGGCGAGCAGGTACCCGTAAACCTCACCTTCAGCACCAAAGGCCACACCGGCACAGTAGTTCCAATCTTCGCCTACGGCGCAGGTGCAGAGAAATTTGCCGGAATCTTCAAGAACTGGGAGATACCGGGGGTTATTGAGGGGTTGATGAGGTAACTCATTTGAGAGTATACCTCACTCCGCAATCCAGTATGTAATCCAGCACATCCTTAAAGATGCCCTTTATCTCGGAGGGTGTGCATATATCGCTGGTGTCTCCGCATTCATCCATAATACGCTGAGGCAGTTGTTCTATAGGCACGTTAAGGAAGGCTGCCATCTTTGCGGTATCTTCGGCATCTACAATGGCCAGTTTCCTGCTTTCAATCTCTGTCCTGTAATCGGTGGTTATATACTCTATCACCAATTCCTTGCGGTAGTTTATATCTGCACTTACGCAATCACCAAACGGTAGGTCACCGTCTGCTTCTGCAATGATTTTACTGTAATCTGCCATATGTTTGACTATAAAAAATGGAGGTGACTAATAAGTGATTTAGTCACCTCCTTTCGTGTTTATATGGATATGACGACAGTGGCAGTAGGGTAAGTTTGGCTTGGTTCCGTCGGAACGAGTTCCGACTTCATCCCTCCCACGACTTCGTCGCGGGCCCCTCCCGTTCACGAGGCCACGGGCGGCCACGCCATCCAAACTTACCCTACCGCCACTTCAGAGCACACATAATAGCCCTTCGATATCATTTTTCGGATATTATGAGCCACAGCTATCGCTGCGAACTCTGCGGTAACGAGT